>CAYJOR010000016.1:0-50892 GCA_964371865.1 uncultured Desulfovibrionaceae bacterium
CAACGTTCATTTGAACAATAAGAGCACCATAACCATCATAATAACGGAGGTAACCATCAATACGACGTTCTAATTCAGGAGCTTTAACAATACGTCCGTTTTCAAGAACAGCTTGTTTATCAACACCAACAACGTTTTCACCGATAACTACAGGTACACCACAAATAGCGCAACCAGTAGCAAATGAGTTCCAGTATTTAGCAGCGATGAAAGTTGAACCAAGAGCACCAGTCATTACAGGGTAACGGCTTTTTGTGATAACTTCATTACCAAAGCTGGTTTCGATTGAAACGTCAGTGAAAAGAGTATTACCAGCAGCAGCTTTAGCAGAGTCAGCGCCTTTTGCACCATAAAGGTTGCCATCTATACGTAAAGAATCGTAAGAAACACCTTCAGCAACTGTGCTAACAGCACCGGCAGTTGTAAGACCGAAATCTCTAGGATAAAGAAGTTGTCTGCCAACCATAGAACCTAACCAAGTTTCACATTTACCTTGACAATCAGCACGGCAAAGTGTGCAAAGTCCAGATTCACAAGGTGTACCACGGTTGGTGGTTGCTAAAACATCATTTGATTTTAACCATTGAGCCATTATTTTTCTCCCTTAATAATAACTTTATTTTATAATCGTGTTTTTTGAAGCTATACGAGAATAATTTAAAAATCAAGAAAAAAAGAAATTTTTGACAAAATTGTAAATTTACACTGTGTAAATACGAAAAATTGTATACTAAAAAATTCACATGTGAGAAAGCAAAAAAAAGAGTTGACACAAATGAAAAAAAGTATTTTTCTCAAATTCATGTTGATATAAAATTAAGGAGTCAAAAAATGTCTAAAGCAATTTTAGCGAGCCCTGTAGAGTTTGCAAAAAAACTTTTAATAGCACTCTGCTTTGAACAATATCTTCGCTTTTTCTTCTTGGATATTCCAGACGATGCAGATGATGAAGAGCCGGCAGTTTTGCATGTGCCAGAAGAAACTGTGAAAGAAGTTCAAGAAAATAATCCGGAACTTTTACCTTTGTTAAATGCTTTGCAAGATAAAGCAATCACTTTTGAGCAGTCAAGAGCAGCTGTTGTTGAGCAAGCAGCATTTCTTATGGGCTTAGATCCTGACGACTATGAATACAAAAAAACAGCGTCAGAAGTTTCTGTAAGCGAATTTTTCCAAGATGAACTCTTAGAGTTTCATAGTTGGGTTCAAGAAATGGATGAAACTCAAGACTATACTCAACGCATTCCTTTCCATCAGTGGATTTCTGCGTATAGAGCATGGAGAGAAGAAGGCTAGTAATGAGTAGTCAGCCTAAAAAAAATATGTCATCACCACACATGCAAGGCGTGCTTTGCTTGATGACTTCCCTTTTGTTTTTTTCAGGTGTTGATATTTGTTCAAAGCTAATTGTAAGTTATGGTTCGCCGGTCTTTATTAATATTATAAGATATGTTCTTTTAATATTAGCTGTTTACTTAATTATGGGAAAAGAAAACAGAAAGGCTGAGTTGAAACATAAAGATAGGTTTGATCTAATTCTTAGAGGTATTTTTCAAGGCGGAACTGGTTTGTTTTATCTGTTCGCTGTGCAAACTCTTCCTTTGAATTTAACCTCTTCTCTTTACTTTACAGCTCCTCTTTTCATTGTGGCTTTATCTCCACTAGTATTGAAAGAGTCTGTAACTTTAAAGCAGTGGACTGCTGTTTCAGTTGGAATGGTTGGAATGTTTATTATTCTACGCCCTACAGTTGAAGCAGATTTAACAGGTGTGTTATGGATTTTAACTGCGATGGTTTGTTATGTTTTTTTACAAATCTATACACGTAAACTTTCTTTTAAAGTAAGCCCTTGGCATCAAATCCTATATGGAAATATTGGAGCTTTAGTGTTGGGCTTATTTGCGCTTCCTCTTCTTGATTCTCTTCCTAGCAGTCTACCTCTTTCCTTTTTTGTAACGATTACAGCGATGATTTCTTTAACAATTGGTGGACAAATTTTTTTAGTAAAAGCATTTAGTAAGGCACCGGCATCAAGTTTAGCACCATTTAATTACTTTCAGCTTTTATTTGTTCTTACTCTTTCCTACTTTATTCTTGGTGAGAGTATTGATAATATGACTTTTATCGGAGCCATAATAATTATTTCTGGCGGAATTTTAGCATCTCGAAAATAATAGCATTTGGATAAAAAAATGTTTCAAAAAAATCCTCGTAAAGCACTCATTTTGGGTGTTTCCACTATTTTAATGTGGTCTAGTGTATCAACAGCTTTTAAAATTGCACTAGATACCTTAGAACCGTTTCAATTAATTTTTCTTGGTCTTTTAACTGCAAGTATAATACTTGGCGCTTATGTTTTATATACAGGCGAATGGAAAGCTATTAAAGTAATTACAAAAAAAGATTGCATTAATATTTTTGCTCAAGGACTAGCATTATACTTTTACTACCTATTGTTGTTTTCAGCTTATGAACTACTTCCGGCACAAATTGTTCAACCAATAAACGCAACTTGGGCATTTGTTCTTGCCCTTATGAGTACAGTTGTATTGAAAGAAAAATTTTCGTTAGGAGAGGGTTTTGGGATGATGATTGCTTACGGGGGCGTTGTTGTAATCGCTCTTGGTGGGGCAGGAGCTGGTGATTCTGGATTTAATATAATAGGAATTGGTTATTCTGTTATTTGTACTATCTTTTTAGGTGCTTACTGGATTATTAATAATAGATGTTCACTTAGTCATAAACTATCACTTTTATTAGGCTTCTTTGTAGCTTCAATGTTGGCACTTATTACATTAGTTGTGAGTCAGACTAGTTTCGATAATCTTACAATAGTATCATTTTTTTCTGTCGTTTATCTAGGATTATTTGAGTGGGGAATACCGTTTTTAACATGGTCTTTAGCTTTACGACTTACTAACTCAATTCCTATGATTAGTTCTTTATCATTTTTTACACCTTTCTTATCACTAATTTTTGTAAGTCTAATTTTAAAAGAACCGATTTTATGGACTACTGTAATAGGAATTTTTCTTATTGTTGGAGGGACAATTGTACAGCAAAGGTTCAAGAAATCTAGAGAGTTAAAGTAAAAATTCAAAACTTGTAAATTTAAACTTGCAATTAAATATTTAAACTGTTACTAACAGTGAGTTAGATTGTATATTAAAAATGTAGTTTGGAGGACACAATGGCTGCAGCAGGTTTACCACCTACCCTATTGTTCGCTAAAATGGCGAACTTGTATGAGATTGAAATTGCCGGCGCTACTATTGGATTTGTTCATGTATTTTATACATGGGTGGGTCTTGCTATTCTTGCGGGAATTGGCTATTTGGTGAAAAAAAATGTTCGTATGGTTCCAGGAAAACTTCAATCATTTTTTGAATTTCTTGTTGATACTTTAGAAACGTTTATTGTCACCAACATTGGTGAAAAAGGAAGACGTTTTGTTCCTTTACTCTGCGGTATTTTTATCTTTATTCTAACAATGAACCTTATTGGTTTAGTGCCTGGTTGTGATGCTCCAACTGCTAACTTAAACACAACTGCTGCTATGGCTCTTTTTGTATTTGTTTACTACAATATTGTTGGTATCAAAACACATGGCTCACACTACATTCAGCACTTTACTGGAACAAATAAAGCTTTGATTCCTTTAATGTTCCCACTTGAAATTATATCACATGTTGCACGTCCTTTATCGCTTACATTGCGTTTGTTCGGTAATATCTTTGGTGAAGAGATTACACTTGTTATCTTCTTTAGCTTTGGTGCAGCAATTTCAGTTGGTGCTTTAGTTGGAACAGTTCCACTATATTTCTTATTTATGCTTGCTAAAACTCTTCAAGCATTCATCTTCTTTATTCTTACTATGACCTACATCAAAGGTGCTTTAGAGCACGCACACTAGAAATTAGTGTTAGGTTTTAGTTACTCACATTATGGGGAATGGCCATCTGGTCAAAATTATAAACTACTTTTAGGAGTATATCATGCGTAAATTGGTTCTTATTGCTTTAAACACTGTTGCTTTCTTAGCTGTTGCTAGCCTTGCTTTTGCTGCTGACGTTGACGGAACAGCAATTGGTCTTTCAACAATCGGTATGACTTTCGGTATTGCTATTGCAGCAGCTGGTTGTGGTCTTGCACAAGGTCTTGCTATTAAATCTGCTTGTGAAGGTACATCACGTAACCCTGAAGCAGCTGGACAAATCTCACAATCACTTATTCTTGGTCTTGCGTTTATCGAATCACTTTGTATCTACGCATTGCTTGTAGATCTTATCCTTCTTTTTGCTAACCCATTCTTGGCATAATTAGTAAGATTGAAAGATAATCTTTGATAAATAAAGCGGGAAGGGTTTGTAAGATATCCTCTTCCCGCTTGTTTTTTATTTTAGCATGAGATTAATTTAACAATATTTTATAAAGTAAGAGTTTACTATGACTTCAGCAAAAAATGAACGTATACCACGTGCAACGCTACTAAGATTAGCAACTTACCTTCAAGTTTTAGAACATATGAATAAAGAAGGTGTGCAAGTAATTGCATCTGATCCATTAGCTCAAGCATGTGAAGTAAACGCATCACAAGTTCGTAAAGATTTAGCATATTTCGGTGAATTTGGTGTTAGAGGTGTAGGATACTATGTATCGTTTTTACTTGAAGCGATTAAGGCTTGTTTACATGTAAACAGAACATGGCGAGCTTGTCTTATAGGTGCAGGTAATATGGGTAGAGCTCTTATCCATCATCAAGAATTCAGAAATAGAGGATTCTTCCTTGTTGCTGCTTTTGATTGTGACCCATTTAAAATTGGTGAAAATATTTACGGTTTAGAAATTCAATGCACAAAAACTCTTCCTGAAGTAGTTGCAAAAGAGAATATCGAAATTGGTATTATCGCAACTCCACCTGAAAGAACTCAACGCGCTGCAACTCAGCTTGTTGATGCAGGAGTAAAAGGAATTTTGAATTTTTCAGCTGCTCGCATAACAGTTCCAAATCATGTTTTTGTAGAGTATGTTGATTTCTTCCATCAAATATATGCACTTACTTTTAATATTTCTACAAAAGGCCACTAAATCTAGATATTATTCTTCTCTTAGGAAAAATATTTTCTACTAAAGTAAAATTTTGAGAGGGAAAACTTTATTTGCAAAAGTAAATTTTTCCCTCTCTTTGTATTTAGAGTATTTTAGAAATACTCAGAATTCAGAGATAAATATTTCAAAAATTTTGACATTTCAAACTAATTCAGCTATAAAAAATAAAGAGATAGATTTTACATTCTAAGGAGTTTTTAATGACTAAGTCAGCTGTATATTTTACTGATATGCGTTGTCCTGTAGGAACTAGTTTACAAGGAAAACTTGAAAAACTTATCCGCAAAGCAGGAATAAGCGATATAGCTATGGAAAACAAATTTGTTGCTATTAAGTTACATTTTGGTGAACCGGGCAATCTTTCATTTTTGCGCCCTAACTTTTCAAAAACTGTGGCTGATGTTGTAAAAAGTCTTGGTGGACAACCATACTTAACCGACTGTAACACACTCTATGTTGGACGCAGAAAAGATGCGCTTGAACATATTACAGCAGCGTATGAAAACGGTTATTCACCTTTTTCAACAGGTTGCCACGTTATTATTGGAGATGGCTTAAAAGGTACTGATGAAGTAGATGTTCCTCTTGAAAATTGCACATACTTTAAAAGTGCAAAAATAGGTAGAGGAGTTATGGATGCCGATATTTTCATTTCCCTTACTCACTTTAAAGGGCATGAAATGACAGGTTTTGGTGGTGCAATTAAAAATATCGGTATGGGTTGCGGAAGCCGTGCCGGTAAAATGGATATGCACAGCGACGGCAAACCAACTGTGAACCATGAAAAATGTACTGGCTGTAAAGTATGTACAAAGTACTGTGCTCATGAAGCTATAACCATAACTGACCGCAAAGCTACTATTGATCACACAAAATGTACAGGTTGTGGTAGATGTATTGGCGTGTGTAACTTTAGCGCAACTACAGCTCCTTTTGATGCAAATTCCGATACTCTTAATTGCCGTATGGCTGAATATGCGCTTGCAGTTGTGCAAAATAGACCACAATTCCACATTAGTATAGTAAACCAAGTTTCTCCTTACTGTGACTGTCATAGCGAAAATGATTCAGCAATTGTTCCTGATATTGGTATGTTTGCATCATTTGACCCTGTAGCACTTGATAAAGCTTGTATTGACGCAGTTAATGCAGCTCCAGCAATTGGTTCAAGTATTATGAGTGATTGCGGTTGTAATCATGGACATATAGGTGACCACTTTAAAGCAATTCACCCAACTACAAACTGGCGTAGTCAGATAAAACACTCCGAGCAAATTGGGCTTGGAAGTGGCGAATATGAACTTATAACAGTATAATAACAAAATATGGGGAGGAAGGCGCTTCTTTCTCCTCATATATTATTTCTCTTTTGGATTTTTATGCATAATACGCAAAAAAGTATAAGATCAAGTAATGTATTTAAGGTTGCTAAAGGATTGGTAAATCAGCTTGTGACTCCAACGAAACGAGCTGAATTTTTTGCTACGCTTACAGCTCTTTTAGAGGAACAATTTCATTTTGATCGACTCTGCATAAATCTCTATAATCAAGAAACAGGAAGACTTACACTTTTTGCAGATGCAGAAGGTACGGTAGTTTCCTCTTTATCTTCTCTGCGCGTAGCCGGCGAAAATACAGTAGCCGGAAAGGTTATTGCTTCTCGTGGACCTCTTGTAATTACAAATATAGCACGATATTTTTCTGAAAGCGAAATTCATCCACTTACTGAGGCCGGCTTATCAACTACAATGGCTTTCCCACTCGTTGTGAATGATCAACTTATGGGAACGCTTCACTGCTCATTCCAACATGAACCGGATTATCTATATGCCTATACAGAGTTTCTTTTGGAGCTTTGCCCTTTTATCGCTTCAAGTTTAGCACTTATTCTTACGCTAGAACATACAGATATTATTCTGCAACCACATGATAATGTAGAATTTAGTGATAAAGAAAGATTTATAGTAGGCACCGGTATAATGAATGACTTGCTTCAAGAAGTTCAAATTGTAGCAAAACTTGATATTCCAATACTCATACTTGGAGAAACGGGAACAGGTAAAACTTTACTTGCACAACACATACACAGACTAAGTAATCGAAAATTTAAAAATTTTGTAAAAGTTAATTGTCCTGCTCTTGTACCATCACTTTTTGAGAGCGAACTTTTTGGGCATGCAAAAGGAGCTTTTACAGGTGCGGCCACGAAAAGAATCGGTAGATTTGAACACGCTCATAATGGTACATTATTTCTTGATGAAATAGCAGAACTTTCACCCGAAATGCAAAGTAAGCTATTGCATGCTTTAGAGGAAAAATCCTTTGAACGTGTTGGTGAAACTTCTAGTCTTTCAGTTGACACCCGCTTGATTACTGCAACAAATGTTAATATTCCTGAAGCATTAGAAAAAGGAACTCTTCGCTCCGATTTTTACTATAGACTAGCTAGTTATACAATTTCTCTTCCACCACTGCGTGAAAGGAAAGATGACGTTCTTCCTTTATTTACATACTTAGGAGAACAAATCTCAAAAAATTTAGGAATTGCAAGACTTAAACCCTCTGAGAAAGTTAAGGAAGCTCTTAAAAATCATTCGTGGCGTGGAAACGTTCGTGAACTCAAAAATATTATTCAGCAATTGCTTATACAACAAGCCGTGCATAAAAAGTTAAAGCTTCAAGATGTTGAATCTTTATTGGATAAAAGTAATCAGCTTTATACAATTCCAACAAAACAAAAGAGTGAAACTTCTTTACCTCAAAACATTGAAGATTCAGCATTAGTTCATCAAGCGAGCTCTTCTTATTTTGAAAATATATCAGAACTATCATTACGTGATAATGAAAAGCGTTTGATATTACAAGCTTTAAAAGATTGTCATGGTCGAATTTCCGGTCCGCATGGAGCTGCGAAAAAGCTTGGTATTCCTCGTTCAACTCTGCAGTATAGAATGAAGAAACTTAACATCGAGCTTTAATTTCTTTACTGAATAGCTTTATAGGAGTGTATATGCTTAAGTTATCAAAATTTCAATTTATTTTACTTCTATATACACTTTTCTACGCTCAAATAACTTTTGCATCTTCCTTTGAGTGGTTACCTCTTGGAGAGGGGTTGAATTATATGAGGCGAAATGAAAAACTTCATATAGATTCAGCAAATACTCCCGAAGAAACTTTTTTTGATTTGCATATTATTCAAATAGATACATCAATTTATTCTATTGATTTATATGGTCAATTTACAGAAAATAAATCTTATTCTCTTCCACAATGGGGAAAAGAAAAAAACTTACTCGTTGCTTTGAATGCTTCAATGTATTTGCCCGATAGAATCACAAGTACCGCATATATGAAAAAAGAAGACTTAATCAATAATGCTAGAATTGTTTCAAAAATGAGTGGATTTTTTCTTTCAAAAGCAAAAAACCCGCGTGATATTGAAACTATGTTTGTTGAAAAAACAAATTCAAATTGGGAACAACTCCTTAATAAATACGATATTATAGTTCAAAATTATAGAATTTTAGGGGATTTTAATAAAATTGAACAAAAAAGTAAGAATATGTGGAAACCATCTCATAAAAAATTTTCTATATCAGCTTATGGTGAAGATATAAATGGAATGACATATTTTATGCTTTCAAAGTCTCCAACAAGTGTATATGACTTTGCAGAATATTTGCTCTCTCTCTCAAAGATAGGAATTATATTCAAAACGGTTCTCTACGCTGAGGGTGGAGCAGAAGCTGGAATATACATAAACACCCAAAATAAACAAACTTTTCTTTCCGGCATGAGTGAGGTGGCTTTTTTTGATTTTCCTGTAGTAATTCCGAATATCTTGGGGGTCAGGAAAAAATAGAAATAAATCTTAACTTTCAATTTGCAGAAAAATGAGATACAAACTTATTGAAACTAAAAATGAAAAGTAAGAAATCGTAAAGGTAATTATGAAGAAATACTTAGTGATACAGCTTGCACGCTTTGGTGATATTCTACAAACAAGACGCTTAATTAAAAGCTTACAGCAAGACGGCGAAGTAAGTTTATGTGTGGATAAAACACAAGAAACCTTGGCAAAACTTGCGTATCCTGATGTTGAAATATTACCTCTTTATGCTTTTGAAGCAGATAAGGTTGAAGTCCTTTCTAAAAATATTAAACTTTTCGATTCTATTAAAAGTGCAAATTTTGATGAAGTTTATACTTTAAACTATTCTCCACTTACTTTTGCGCTTTCAAGACTTTTTACTCCCGAACGAGTAAGAGGTTATTTTATTGAAAATACACAAGAAAGGCGTTCTGAATGGGTAGAGCTTGCATTTAAGTATATGGCAAAACGTTATCAGTCGCCACTTCACATAGTAGATTACTGGGCTTTTTTGTCGGATAATCCTATTTCTGCAGAGTTTGTGAATCCGTCGGCAGTTGATAAAATGTATAGATGGCAAGAGGGAAAAGGTGTGTTCCAAATTGCTTTGGTACTTTCAGGGCAAAATAAACGTAGATCTGTGCCTCTTTCAAGCTATGCACAAATAATAAAAGTACTTGCGACTCGATTCAATAAAGCAGAATTTATTCTTCTAGGTACAAAGCAAGAAGAAAAACTTGCTCAAAAATTTCTTTCTTACTTTAAAGCAAATGAAAGCTTTTCCTTACGTAATACCGTAGGCAAAACGTCTATGGCCGAGTTATTTAAATGTATTGAGGAGTCTGATCTTGTTCTTTCACCAGATACAGGAACTTTACATTGCTCTGCATTTTTAGGCACGCCAACTCTTTCATTTTTCTGTTCCTCTGCTTGGGCTTTTGAAACAGGGGCTTATGGCCTTGGGCATACAGCAATTCAAGCTACTGTAGACTGTGCTCCTTGTGCTGAAAGGGTAGATTGTAAGAATATAAAATGTCATGATATTTTTTCATCTCCTTCGCTTTTGGCTAGAATGTCGAAAAGAAAGACCAACAAGGAAGTTGAAAACTTTACAATATTAGAAAGCTCTTTTGATAAAGTTGGACTTATTTATCTTCCAAAAGATGGAACTGTTAAAGATAGAAGTGAAGCTGAAATTATGCGCTCGTTACTTTTTGAGTATAAATATGGTGATGTTAATATGGCACATAGTCAAAGAGTTGAAGAGATTGCAGCAAACTTATTTGATAATACAAATTTTTTTGCTTCTGAAAAATTAGGAGTTTAGAATGTCAAAAGCATTGAAAATATTAGTTGTTTTACCTTTGTATGGTGGTTCTCTACCAATTGGACACTATTGCGTAGATGCACTTAAAGCTTTAGGACATAAGGTAGAGATCTTTAATGCACCGGAGTTTCAACCTTCATTTCAAGCATTAAGAAATCTACAAATTTCTTCTGAAAGAGGAGACTTCCTACATAATAACTTTGCAAACTTGCTTTCGGAAGCAGTATATGCTCAAGCAGAAAAATTTGCACCTGATATTGTTTTTGCAATGGCTCAAGCTCCTCTTTCGAGGGCTGTATTAAAAAGATTTGAAAGAGATAAAATTCCTACTGCAATGTGGTTTGTTGAAGATTATGAAATCTTCACTTATTGGCGTGCATATGCAAATTTATATTCTTACTTCTTTGTAATTCAAAAAGAACCTTTCTTGTCAAAATTAAAAGAAGGTGGGCAAAACCAAGCTCATTATTTACCATTGGCAGCTCTTCCAAACTTCCATAAAAAAGTTGAATTGTCAGCGGAAGATAAAATAAAATATGGTGCAGATGTTGCTTTTCTTGGTGCCGGTTACGCAAATAGAAGATATGAGTTTAGACGATTAATGTCCTACGACTTCAAAATTTGGGGATCGGATTGGGAGGGTGACACTGTTCTGGCTCCTTATTTGCAAAATAATGGGGCTCGCGTAAGCCCTGAAGAATCTGTGTCAATTTATAACGCAACAAAGATAAATCTAAATCTTCATTCAAGCGTGGAAAGAAAAAGAGACGGCGTAGGGGATTTTGTAAATCCTCGAACATTTGAACTTGCAAGCATGGAAGCTTTTCAACTTGTAGATAGAAGAAGCCTTATGAGTGAACTTTTTGTTTGCGATGGTGACGATAAAGAACTCCTCACATTTGAAAAATTTGAAGAAGTACCGGCGCTTATAAATTATTATCTTGCAAAGCCTGAAGAAAGAGAAGAGTTAACAAAAAGGGCATACGAAAGAATTTTAAAAGAGCATACCTACATGCACAGAATGCAGACGATGCTTGATATTATTCAGCCAAACCTCCCAGAAAGAGAGGGGATAGAATCATATTTAGGCGATATGCCGGAAGAATTAAAAACTCAAATGGTAGATTTCTATAAAAAGCATGATTTAGCGGCAACTACTGCCTTTGAAGATGTAGTACATTCATTGCGAAGTGAAACTAAACCATTAGATTCTTTAGAAACTTCAATTCTCTTCCTTGCGGAGTGGAAAAAGCAATATGCAAAGAGTTAAGCCTTTAAAGTTACAAGATTTACCAAGAAAAGAGGCGCATTTTTGCTTACATACTGTACACTTTCTTGACGGTTTAGAGTTCTATCTTAAGGATAAAAAAATTATTATTGCATTCTCGGGCGGTGCTGACAGCATGGCGGTACTGTTATTGCTGTCTTTACTGCGTGAAAAATATAACCTTGAACTATTTGCTGTACATATAGATCATTCTTTAAGAGAGGAATCAGTTGAGGAGGCAGAGTATGCCTTATCAATTTGCAATGACTTGAATATTGAATGCGTAGTTATAAAAGAAGATGTGAATTTTCTTGCTAAAACATGGCATAAAGGTATTGAGGAGAGTGCAAGAATTGTGCGCTACAAACATTTTGAAGAGCAAAGAAGAATAAGAAATTTTAACTACATCGCTTTAGGGCATCACTTAAATGATTTAGCCGAAGATGTTCTTATGCGTCAAATACGTGGAACAAGTTTAGAAGGGAGTCTTGGAATGTCTGCTCTTGATGGAAAAAGACATATTATACGACCTTTCCTCTTAACTGAGAAGAAAAAACTTGTGGAATTTTTGAATACGTGTAATATCTCTTGGATTGAGGATAGCTCGAACTCCTCAGATGACTATATGCGAAATAGAGTAAGGCATTCGATTCTTCCATTATTTTTAAAGGAAAATCCATCTTACTTAAAAAATGTTCGTACAAATTGGCTACAGGGGCAAAGCGATAAGCAATTTTGGGATAAAAGAATTTCTGCTTTTATTCCTAGAGATTCAAGCGAGATAAAACGCAAACTTACACTCAATAGGCAACAAATTCTAAAAGAAGAAAAAGCGATTAGATTGAGAGTGCTAGCCGAAGCTTTACGAAGAATAGGTTGTCAACCACAATCTGAATCTGTTTTTAAACTTGATGATTTACTGTGCCTTAATGAAAGCAATAAAATTTTGAGTGTAAATAATAATGTTTCTGTTAAAATAAAAAGAGATGTAATCCTCTTTGAAAAATCAGAAATTAAGGATTGAGAAATGACAGCCTTTTTTGTTGATAAGCATGACAGAGTTGTGCGCTACCTACGAGTTTCTATTACTGACAGATGTAACCTTTCATGTATTTACTGTGTGGATGAAAGCCACTATATTCATCACCAGTCGATTCTGCGCTTTGAAGAAATTGAACGATGTATTCGTATTGCAGTTGCTCATGGTATTGACAAAATCCGTATGACAGGTGGCGAACCCTTTGTTCGTAAAGGCTTCCCTGAATTTCTTACTAGACTCCGTAATGAATTTCCTATGATTGACTTAAGAGTTACTACAAACGGGACGATTATCCAGCCTCATATTCCACTTCTTAAAGAGTTAGATGTAAAAGTAAATCTTTCTCTTGACTCCTTTGTTCCTGAAAAATTTCAAGGTCTCACAGGCAGAAACTTACTTCCTAATGTTCTTGAGTCAATGCACGCTATGATTGAGCAGAAAATACCCCTTAAGATAAATGCTGTTGCTATGAATGGAAGAAATAGCGACGAACTCAAATCTTTTCTTGACCTTGCAAAAAATAATCCTGTTGATGTAAGATTTATTGAATTTATGCCTATGGGTGAAGATACCATATGGCAAAAAAATCTTTATTGGTCAGCTGATGATATTCTTAAAGAAGCTCGTGAATACGTAAACCTCACAGCTATCCCACGTGAACCTAATAGCGATAACGGTGGGCCGGCTCGTATGTTTTCAATAGAGGGCGGAGAGGGTAGATTTGGTATAATAACCCCGCTTTCTTCACATTTCTGCGGAACTTGTAACCGCTTGCGCATTACTTCTGATGGAAAACTTCGCACTTGCCTCTTTGATGATCATGAATACGACCTTGTTGGACTTTTAAGAGAACCATCTACTACAGACGAAGAACTTATTGAATTCTTCAGAAGTGCGACAGCAGAAAAGCAAATAGGCTCAGAACTTTTGGAGAAACGTAAAAACGCTGTAGCTACAAAACGTATGGTAACAATCGGCGGATAAATTTTTTACTTGTGATGTTAATTTATGAGGGAAAAGTACTTTTTTTGAGAAAATGAGTTTTCCCCTCTATCGAAAATAATTATATCGAGTGCTTAGAGCATTTCTAAAAAAGCCACGTTCATTTCAATTTGAATTGAACGTGGCTTTTATATTTATCTATAGTATCGACAAACTATTTTTTGTAGATTTTAACGAGGTTAGTTCCACGTTGAGTTTGTGATGGGCTAAGCTGACCAGCTGTGATAACTACGTCTTCACTGTTTGCAAATATCGGAGATGTTGCAATAAAGTGTTGAGCGCGTGCTAAGTGACTGATATCTGGATCGTCCATTGTGTAAGAAGGAATAACACCCCATGAGAAGTTTAAGTCATGGAGGGTTTGTCTATTTGGTGTAAGAGCATAAACAAGTTGTGCAGGACGACAAGCTGAAAGCATACGAGCTGCTGAACCTGATAATGAGTGAGATACAATGTACTTAGAATCTGCTTTAGAAGCGAGTAAACATGCAGAGTAAGCAAGGAATTCTGCTGTTCCACCGCGAGGTTCACGAACTGAATTACGTTCAAGAAGAAGATTTTCAGCTTCGTTTGTGATACATCTCATATATTCAACTGTTTCAACAGGATAGTTACCCATTGCAGTTTCTTCTGAAAGCATAACACAGTCAGCACCATCTAAAACTGCGTTTGCAACGTCAGTTGTTTCCGCACGAGTTGGAGCTGGGTTGTTAACCATTGAAAGAAGCATTTGTGTAGCAACAATAACTGGTTTACCAGCGTTGTTACAAGCAGCAATAATACGTTTTTGCATGCTAGGAAGTTGTGGTAATGGGCATTCAACACCAAGGTCACCACGAGCAACCATAACAATATCGGTTTCTTTAAGAATTTCGTCAAGGTTTAGAACCGCATTTTGGCGCTCAAGTTTAGAAACGATAGGAAGTTTTTTGCCGTATTCATTCAAAAGAGCACGCATTTGACGTACATCATCTGCTGTTTGTACAAATGAGATTGCAACAGCATCAACACCAAGGTCGATACCTGTTTTAAGGTCGTTTTTATCTTTTTCTGTAAGAGCTGGAAGTGGAATTGATTTTCCTGGAAGAGCAAGACCTTTTTTAGATGTAATCATACCTGAACCGAGAGCGGTGAGGTAGAAACGGTGTTCAGCTATTTTCTTTTCAACAATAAATTGTAAACCACCGTCAGCAAGAACTAGTCTATCACCTTCTTCAAGAGAATCAAGAATTGGGTAGTTATCGAAAGGAAGACAAGGAACGTCATCGTTTTCTGTTATTTCTGGAGCAAGAAGGAGTTTGTCATTTTCAACAACTGTAAGGGTGTTGTTTGGTAGCATACCAATACGAATTTTAGGTCCTGATAAATCTTGCATAATTGTAACAGGAGTTTCTAATTTTTTTTCAACTTCGCGGATATTCTTAACTAAGTCTTGGAAAAATTCAACGTTACCATGTGAAAAGTTTAAGCGGAAAATTCTCACGCCTGCTTTTACAAGAGCTTCAATTTTTTCAATAGATTGTGAAGCTGGACCTAAGGTTGCAACTATTTTTGTACGCATTTTATAATCCTTCGTGTTAGATATAAAGTTTTTAAAAGATACTCAGATATATCAGAAAACAAGTACGTTGTCTAGTCTAACTTGGAAATTTTCTATCAATTATTTTTATTCAATATTGAGAGATTTTTTATAACGTATTTAAGTTGTAAAATTAGTATGTTAGAAGAAAAGTAGAAAAATATTTTTTTGTTGCAATTAAGTGAAAGATGTGCATAATTAAGGAAATTTAAAAGGAATTGCGTATCTTAAAAATCTATGTATATTGTCGTTGATATAGGTAACACATCGATTAAGTTTGGCTTTGTTCAAGATGAAAAAATTCTTGAAAGCTTTACTTTACCGTCTGCTGTGAATCTTCACACTATTGATAGTATAGCTTTACAGCTTATAACAATGCTACAATGTTCAGGTTTTACAAGAGATGATGTAGAAGATTTCTACGTTTCTTCTGTTGTGCCTTCTTATGACAATCAATTTAAAGAAATGGGTAAAAAATTCTTTAATTGCGAAGTTTATGTTGTTGGCAAAGATATAATTGTTCCTCTTGAAAATTGCTACGATAATCCAAAAGAAGTTGGGGCAGATAGACTTGTAGGGGCATATGCCGCACGAGTTTTAAATCCTGAAATGGAAAGTATTATTTCGATTGATTACGGCACTGCAACCACTTTTGACTGTGTAGAAGGTAATAAGTATCTTGGCGGACTTATCTGTCCTGGTGTATTATCCTCACATGCTGCGTTATCAGAGAAGGCTGCAAAGCTTCCTCGAATAGCTTTAGAAGTTGAAGAGGGTGGAGCGCAAATCGGCAAAAATACAGCATTAAGTATCTCACATGGATTTGTGTATGGTTTTTCCGCTATGACAGAAGGATTACTTAAAAATCTTTCAGGAGTGTTTCCACAAAAGCCTTATGTTGTAGCTACAGGCGGTTTTGCAAGTGATATTGCAAAGCATGTTTCAAGTATCAATACAGTAGAACCTAACCTTATATTAATAGGTTTGGCTTTACTTAAAACAAATAAAAGTAACTAACGGAGTTTTTTATGAGTAGTACAATAGCATCAGTTTGGGCAAGAGAAATTTTAGATTCTCGCGGTAACCCAACAGTTGAAGTTGAAGTTTCTTTAGAATCAGGTCATGTTGGGCGTGCAGCTGTTCCATCAGGCGCTTCAACCGGTACTCGTGAAGCTTTAGAAATGCGCGATGGTGATAAAGCACGTTACAAAGGTAAAGGCGTTACCAAAGCTGTTGAATATGTTAATACCGAAATTGCTGAAGCTATTATCGGAATGGATGGTTTACGTCAAGTTTCTATTGATATGACCATGATTGACCTTGATGGTACTGATAATAAAGAACGTCTTGGTGCAAACGCAATCTTAGGTGTATCACTTGCTGTTGCTCGTGCTGCTGCTGAATACCTTGGAATTTCTTTATATCAATACATTGGCGGCGTAAACGCTAAAGTGTTACCTGTTCCTATGATGAACGTTATCAACGGTGGCGCACACGCTGACAATAGCCTTGATTTCCAAGAGTTCATGATTATGCCTATCGGTGCAGAAACTTTCAGCGATGCTGTACGTATCGGTGCAGAAATTTTCCACACACTTAAAGCTCTTCTTCACGAACAAGGTTATGCAACCAGCGTTGGTGATGAAGGTGGTTTTGCTCCTAACCTTCCTAGCCATGCTAACGCACTTGAATTTTTAGTAAATGCTATTGAGCAAGCTGGTTACAATGCAGGAACAGAAATTACTATAGCTATGGACTGTGCTGCTTCTGAATTCTACAAAGACGGAAAATACGTTCTTGCTGGCGAAAATGCGTCTCTTTCATCAGCTGAAATGGTTGACTACCTTGCTAATCTTGTTGAAAACTTCCCAATCGTTTCTATTGAAGACGGTATGGCTGAAATGGATAAAGAAGGTTGGAAACTTCTTACACAACGTCTTGGCGATGAAATCCAACTCGTTGGCGACGATAACTTCGTAACTAACCCTGACATTTTAGCTCAAGGTATCGAAGATGGTATCGCAAACTCTATCCTTATTAAAGTGAACCAAATCGGTACACTTACAGAAACTCTTGATACAATTGAAATTGCTAAACAAGCAATGTATACAACTGTTATCTCTCACCGTTCAGGCGAAACAGAAGATAGCTTCATCGCTGATTTAGCTGTTGCTGTAAACGCTGGCCAAATCAAAACTGGTTCTCTTTCACGTTCAGATAGGATTGCAAAATACAATCAACTTATCCGTATCGAAGAAGAACTTGATGATGTAGCAACATACTTCGGACCTATCCTTGCTGCTAGCTTTGGTATCGACGAAGAATAGTTTTATAGTTTTATAAGATAATTTGAGGGGAAAATGAGTCTTTGAAAAAAGGCTAGATTTTCCCCTTTTTTTATTGTACATTCTGAAAAGTCTTTGGTTGATAACGATAAAATTCTGTAGCTAGAAATATCAAAGGCATTACGAAAAGAGGTAGTTATGGCACTTAAAGATAAATTTAATTTTGAAACATCCCCCCTATATGTAATGGACGCATCCGCATTTATTTTTAAGGGCTTTTATGGAAATATGCGAATGACTAGAGGAGATGGCTTTCCAACAGGTGCAATCTACACAGTTGCTCGTATCCTTTTGAAACTCTTGAAAGAAGAAAAGCCTAAATATTTTTCTTTTATTAAAGATGGAAAAGGCCCTAACTTTAGGCATGAGGTTTATCCACTTTATAAAGCAAATAGACAGTCAACTCCAGAAGAGCTTGTAATGCAGTTTGAACCAATTGAAGAGCTTGTTAAAGCTCTTGGTCTCCATATGGAAATCTCAAGTAATTGTGAGGCAGATGATTGCATAGCTTCTTTAGTAAATAGCCATAAAACAGAAAGAAATATCGTTATAATCGGGATAGATAAAGATTTAAGACAATGTCTCGATACGAACGTTCTTATGTGGGATCCATCCGGTAAAGAACAAAAAATTGTTACTCTTGAGACTTTTAGAGAATCAACAGGGCTTGAACCGCATCAGTGGGCTGATATTCAAGCAATTATAGGCGATTCAAGCGATAATATCCCTGGAATTCGGGGAATAGGCGAGAAGACAGCAGAAAAAATATTCAAAGAATTTCCTACGCTTGAAGCTATACGTGACAACTTTGAAAATCTGCCTAAAACAGTTAAAGCTAAATTTGATGGTAATCTTGACGCAATGTTTATGTATAGAGAACTAACTTCTCTAAAAACTGATTGCTGCCAACATATTACAAAAGAAAATCTTGAAGTAAAACCTTTAGATTTAGAAGCTTGTATGACCTTTTTCAGAACATACGAAATGCCATCTCTTCAAAGAGAAATTGGCGATTTAGCAAAGAAAGGACTCGTCCAAGTTTTAGAGCAATCACCTGAAAAAACAGAGAAAATTGAAAAACCAGAAGAAATAGTGAAAGAGAAAAAAAGTTCTCAATCCTCAGGTAATCAAATGAGTCTTTTTGATATATTTGAATCCCCTCAAGAAGAAAAAAAAGAAGTTGAAATCAGAAAAAAATTACCTAAATCAAAAGGTAAAAATGTTGCTATCTTAGAAGCTTATCAAGTGGAACGTAATGGAATAGGCTTCTATCTTTCAACAGAACATGAAGAGTTTAAATATATAGGTGAGAAATCGCTTTTAAGCGAATTTTTATCTGAATTTGAAAATATTGTATGTGTTGATTATAAAAATCTTATCAAGAATAATAATGAAATTTTTACAGATTTAAATGCTAAAGTATTAGATATTTCACTTTTTGCATATTTATTGAATCCAGAACAAAGGGATTATTCTTGGAGTAAAATTTCAACTCAATTTAGAGATAAAACACGAAACATTCCTTTTGATACTCCATGCACCTTAACTCTTGCTTTAAAAGATATTTTTATAAAAGAAATAGAAAATGCTAACCTTATGAACTTATATAAAACCCTAGAACTTCCACTCGTGCCTGTGCTTGCAAGTATGGAAGAAAAAGGTATTGTACTTGATAGCAAAAGAACAGATGATTTTCTCGTAGAAGTTCAAAAAGATTTAGAAAAAATTACAACTGAAATTTATTCGATAGCAGGAAAAGAATTTAATATACGCTCTGCACAGCAAACAGGTGATATTTTATTTAATCACTTAGCACTTCCTATTTCTGGCAAAACAAAGGGCGGGCAGATGTCAACCTCTCAAGATGCTCTTGAAAAGCTTATAGGTAAACATCCTATTATTGATCTTTTGCTCGACTACAGAAAACTTGAAAAATTACGTTCAACCTACCTTGAACCACTTCCTAAATTGATTGATAAAGATGGAAGAATCCACACAAGTTTTAATCAAATGGCAACAGCAACAGGTAGACTCTCCTCATCTAACCCTAACCTTCAAAATATTCCAATCAGAGGGGAACTTGGGCAAAGAGTACGTTCATGTTTTGTTGCAGAAGAAGAACATCTATTGATATCAGCTGATTATTCTCAAATTGAATTGAGAGTTCTTGCTCACTATTCACAAGAACCGACTCTTCTAAATGCTTTTAAAAATGATGAAGATATTCACAGATCTACAGCAGCTCTTTTAAATAGTGTAGAAATAAAAGATGTTACCACGGAACAAAGACAAGCTGCAAAGACGATTAACTTTGGACTCCTTTATGGTATGGGAGCTAGAAAACTAGCACAAGATATAAAAGTAAGCACAAAAGAAGCACAAACTTTTATTGAGACCTATTTTGATAGATTTAAAGGAATTAAATCCTTTTATGACAGAACATTAGAAGAAGCGAATGAAAAGGGTTATGTTGTGACAATTGCAGGCAGACGTAGACTTCTCCCTGATTTATCAAGCGCAAGTAGACAAGCTCAAGCATTGGCTGAAAGACAAGCAATTAATACACTTATTCAAGGTTCAGCGGCAGATATAATTAAACTTGCAATGTTAGCTGTTTACAATGATGAAGAATTGAAATCATATAAAGCAGATTTCCTCTTACAAGTGCATGATGAATTGATACTCTCAGTTCCAAAAGAGTATGCAGAAAAAGCAGGTGAGAGATTAGCGTACCTTATGTCATCAGTACAAACAGAAGGAGGCGCATTTGCAGTACCTCTAAAAGTTGAATATGCTGCGGCTCAGAATTGGTTGCAAGCTCATTAGGGTTTATTTTATCAACTATGCTAAATAATAGATAGAAACTACATACTACATAAAAAAAGTCCCTACTTATAAAAGCAGGGACTTTTTTATTATCATGAACTTTACTATTATTCAGTTACTTCTTCACTAGTTATTTCAATTGTTGCTTCACTGATTTCTTCAGTAATTTCTTCAACTGTTTCTTCAATAGTTTCTGTTGTTTCATCAACTATTTCATCAGCTGTTTCTGTAATTTCTTCTGAAACTTCGTGGATTTCTTCTTCAACTTCCTCGATAGTTTCTTCAACTTCTTCCTCAATTTCTTCGTTAGAATCAGAAGATTTTAAGAATTCTGGAACAAGGCTAAAGTTTTCACTCTGTTGCATAATTGAGAAAATAAGAGGTTGATAGTAGAAGTATCTGTTAATCCAAATTGCTGAACCATTATCATTTGAATGCTGATCACGTGTTCTGTTCTTTGTAGCTTCTATGAAGTCGATACCGTCAAGTGGTGTTTGATCAATTGTATAATCACCAAGCCAAAGAGGAGTATTTCCAGCTAAAACAAAGATAGATGGATCCATATTAACATATCTAAATAGTGAGCGAATATCAAAGTAAACTATAAATATTCCCATTTGCTCGCCATTTGGAGCATAAGCCGGTCTTGCAACAAGAATAAGTTGTGTAGCTTCGTCGACTACAATTCTAGGATCTCTATCATTTTGGTTTGGTGGAAGTTCATTTAAAGGTGAGAAATCTAGAGATGGGTATTGTTCAGGAAGAGCTCCAGTTACATTTCCGTCCATATTTACAAGAATAATACCTGCAATCCAAGGGAATTTATAGAAAAATCCTTGAATTTCTGTAACAGCAGGCGGGAGGTTTAAAATTTCAAAAGCATGTTCAAACTTAGTAAGTTGATCGTCAATTCTCATTAAGTTTGTAGCAAGCTGAGTTTCAGCATCTGTGATAGATATTTGCTTATTAAGGCTTACTTGTTCAGGAGCATTTACATAAGTGAAGTAAAGTGAACGAGTTTTCTTCCATGTAGCAGAATCATTTACAGTGCTACACCCTTGAACCAATAAAACAAGTGCTAATGTTACTAGTAAAGAAATATTTTTTTTCACAGGCATATCCTTAAGATTTAATTATTGTATTGTAGCTCTTTTTTCTAGTCTAGTAGCTAGATTCCCAAGCATTGTCTGCATTCTTACAGACATTCCCTTTGTTTTTTCGGGTGTTGGTTTTGGCTCTTCAATAACAGTTATTGTTTCTATAGTATCAAACTTATTATCTTTTAAAGCTTGAATACGTTTAATAAGTTCAGCTTTTTCTATACCATTTGCTTTTTCAAGGAGCTCGGAATAAATTTTTACAGCTCCTACAGTATCCCCTTGTTCGGCGAGTAAATCTGCCATAGAGCGAGTTTGTATTGAGGCTTTTGGAATAGATTCATCAATGGATTCATCAAGAATATTGTCTTCAAGTTCGTTAAGTTTTGGTTCCGCAAGTAGAACAACAAAATCATCAGTAGTATTTATGTCTGAATGAGTATTAAGTTCTAAAGTTTGCGGTGAGTTTTCTTCTAATATTACTTGAGTTTGAATGATATCAGCAGGTTGAACTTGTTCAATCTTTTCTGTCGTTGTTATTTCTTCTTTTGGTTCTTCTTGGCTGTTATTAGATGGTGTTCCATTAGATGGGGAACTAGGTGTTGAAATTTTACCTGATTGGTATTGATCTATACCGGCTTGAAGAATTTCTACAAAGGAAATTGTAGGATTAGTGAAAAATGTAGATAAAAGAGCAAGTGTAGATGAAATTGTAGGATTTTCACTTGCTGTGAGAGTGCTCCAAGTATACCAAAAACCAGGGTATTTTTTGAAGATTTCTGTAAATTTATTTAGTTGGATATGAGCACTTTCAAGTTTATCGTTTCTTGCGAGCAAGTCAATATAATAAAGTCTTGCTTCAATATAATCTGGTTGTTTTTCAAGTCCGAGTGCAAGTGCGTCTAATGCTTCATCAACTCTTGATTCTTTTTCAAGTAATTGAGCATAGGTAAAGAAGACCCTTGAATTTGGGTCTAGCTCAACAATTTCTTTATATAACTCTAGTTTATCAATCATTTGATGTCGCTCCGGGCCAATAAGAGTCTTGTTGTTCTTGCTCAAAAATGTAAATGATTTCATCACCTTTCACATAGTTGAGTTGTTGCCTAATAATCTTTTCTAAATAGCTTGAATCTGATTGAAGCAAGCGGATTTCATGTGATAACTGTGCATTTTTATTATCAGTTTCTTGCAATGCTGTTTTTAGGCTTTGTACTCTTTCTTTAGCTTGTTGCCATGTGCTGATACTTTGGTCGCCGAATAAAAGAGTAGAAGCCGCAAAGGCGTTGAAACAAAAGCAAATGCCCAAGACGGTGCATTTTATGAGAAAACTCATATCATTAACCATTACGAGTTATCCTCGCTAGTTTTGCTTGCGTCTTGAGATTTATCTTGTTTTATTTCATGTTGAATATTGTTGTTTTGAGCTTGCTCGGCGGCAGGAACAGTTGTAGAAGTTTCTAGTAATTGCTCACTACTCCAAGATTCATAGAAATTATAAAAATATCTATAACCGGAATAAACAGTCAGAGCAAAGGCCACAGCTAGTAAAATATAACCTATGATATTTATATCGTAGCCAAAAACAGGATAGTGATAGATTAATGGCCCCAGTGCAAGGCTTTGAAAAATTGTTTTTAATTTTCCGTACTTATCAGCAGCAATGACAATACCTTCGTCAGCGGCAACGGCTCTTAGCCCTGTAACAGCTATTTCTCTTATTATTATTATTATAACTAACCAAGCAGGAACCCAAGAGAGTTCTACTAGCAGTATAAAAACTGAACATATAAGTAATTTATCCGCAAGAGGGTCAAGAAATTTTCCAAAGTTGGTAACAGCTTTATCACGTCTTGCGATGTAACCATCTAGAATATCGCTTAATGATGCAAGAGCAAAAAAGAAAGTCGCGAAAAAGCAGTTCACAGGTGAGGGATAAGAAAGAAATATAAGCACTGGAAAAATAGCTATTATTCGCATCAGAGTAATTTTGTTTGCAAGATTCAGTTTGCTGAATGAAAAAGCTCTGCCGGATTTCATGCTATTCTCCTTTAAATACTATTTTTTTTAGGACTATAAGGCGATTTCTCACATATTGCAAGCTTTTTTTAAGTGAATTTATTTAAAATATCTAGAAAAATGTTAGGAATTGTCATAAAGTTTTGCAGAAATATGATTTTTTACGCATTTTAGAGATGTAATATATCTTTGACAAAAGTCGTGAAAGTCTTTATCTAGGTACAGATTAAATTAAAGATATCCCTAAATAGGTGTAAATAAAAATATGGCAAATTTTCATGTAGTGACATTTGGTTGTCAGATGAATGTGAACGACTCTTCTTGGCTTTCAAGAGCCTTAACCGCAAAAGGGCACAAAGAAACAAAAGCTAATGAAGCAGATTTTTTTATCCTTAATACATGCTCTGTGCGCGATAAACCAGAAAAAAATGTGCATAGTACAATAGGTAGGCTAAGAAAAGTTAATCCTAAAATGTGGGGAGTTGTAATGGGCTGTGTGGCTCAACAACTTGGCGAAAAGTTATGTCAAAAACACACAAGTGTTCGACTTGTGCTTGGTACTGATACTCTTTATAACGCACCAGAATATATAGAAGAAATTCTTCAAAAAGATAGTGAGCATCCTCTTTTTAATATTCGCACAAAAGATACGTTTACTGAATTTAGTTCAATCTTCCCAGATAGAGCGCATTACCTTGCTGAAGACAGTAAAGAACATGCTGTCGCTTATGTGAATATTATGCAAGGCTGTGATAACTACTGTGCATATTGTATTGTTCCTTATACTCGTGGAATTCCAAAGTCACGTTCAACGCAGTCAATCCTTGATGAATGTAAAGCTTGGCTTGATAAGGGCGTGAAAGAAATACATCTTCTTGGACAAAATGTAAATGCTTTTGGTCTTGATAGATTAAATGATGGAATATCTTTCCCGGAGCTTTTACGTAAAATTGATGCCTTAGACGGCGTAAAACGTATACGTTTTATTACTCCTCACCCAAAAGATTTAGCTGACGATACAATTGAACTTTTTGGTGAATTAGAAAGTTTATGTCCTCGTATTCACTTACCTTTACAAGCAGGGGCAAACAGAACTTTAGAGCGAATGAATAGAAAATATACTCGTGAAGATTTTATGGAGCTTGTAACAAAGCTTCAAAAAATTCGTCCTGATATGGCTTTCGGTTCAGATATTATTGTAGGCTTCCCAGGTGAAACAGAAGAAGAATTCCAAGATACTCTTGATATTATGAAAACAGCACCAATTATTTTCTCTTATTCTTTTGCTTATTCCGACAGACCAGGTACAAAAGCTTCGGTAATGCCGGATAAAATTCCTCAAGATGTTCAGATGGATAGACTTGAAAGATTACAAAATCTTCAAAGAGAATTGAGTGGTGAATATATGAGTACTTTTGTAGGTAAAACATTAGAAGTTCTTATTGAAGGAAGAAGTAAAAAATCACCAACGGCGCAAGCTCGTGATATTTATGGTAATACAGTACATATTAAAACAGATGCTGCGGTGGGTGCATTGATTCAAGCTAAAGTTATGAGTGCACATCAGCACTCTCTTACTGCTGAACAAATTGATATATAAGGAAATTAAATAGATATGACTAATAATAATTATGACGCTCTTGCTCTTTTTTCCGGTGGATTAGATAGTATTCTAGCTGCCCTAACTATTCAGGAACAAGGATTAAAAGTCAAATGTATTCACTATACGACACCTTTTTTTGGCTTTCCTGAAAAAATAGAGCACTGGAAGAGTGTATATAATCTCGATATTGAAGCTGTAGATATTGGTGAAGATTATGCAACTATGTTGCAAGACCCTACTTATGGCTATGGCTCTACTTTAAATCCTTGCGTTGACTGTAAAATTCTTATGATGAATAAAACTCGTGAGCTACTGAGTTTCTATAATGCAAGTTTCATTATATCTGGAGAAGTGCTTGGGCAAAGACCAATGTCTCAAAGAAGAGACACATTAAATGTAATAAAACGTGATGCGGATATTAAAGATATACTTCTTCGTCCGCTTTGTGCGCATCACATGGATGAAACTAAACCGGAACGAGAAGGTCTCGTTGATAGAACTCTCCTTCATAATTTTTCAGGAAGGGGAAGACAACCTCAGCTTGATTTAGCAGAAAAACTTGGGGTCAAAGATATTCCGACTCCAGCCGGTGGATGCAGACTCACTGAAAAAGATGCTTCGGCACGCTACCTTCAAGTGATGACTATGCACACAATAAGTGCTGAAAATTTTGCTCTTGCTAATATTGGAAGGCAGTTTTGGCATACAGAAAGTAATGATTGGTTAGTGATTGGAAGAAATAAAGATGATAACCAATCGCTCGAGAATTTGCAAAAAGAAAATGATGTTCTTATGCGAGTAAATGGTTTTCCTTCACCGCTTGGTCTTATCCGACCAAAATTGCACGATAAAGTTTTCACAAATGACTTTTTAAGTCAAGCGGCATCCATGTTAGCCTCGTATTCTCCTAAAGCAGTGGAATTTTCTAAAAAAAATAATGATGTAGAAGTTATAATTTATAAAAATGAAACTCAACACACTGTAACTATTAGACCTTTAAGGGGAAATATCTTTGCTGAACCAGATTGGAAAACTTTGCAATCTGACTTGAAAAAGCGACTTAAATCAAAAAATACAAACACTTAGAAAGTATAAAAAAAATCGTAAAAAAATAGATAGATTTATATATTTTACTTGACTTGTTTTAATTAACTTGTCATAGTTCATTTTAAAGAATGCAACGGAAGCAAATAAATTTTGTTTTTTTGCATTATAACACTCTGAGAGGTTTATTATGACTAAGTCCCTTTATGTTGGCAACTTGCCATGGTCTGCAACAGATGATCAAGTACACAGCCTATTTGCTGAATTCGGTTCAGTAGTATCTGTAAAATTAATCAACGATCGTGAAACAGGAAGAGCTCGTGGCTTCGGTTTCGTAGAAATGGAAGAACCAGGCGCTAGCGCTGCGGTTGAAGCACTTGACAATTCTTCATTCGGCGGACGTACACTCCGTGTAAATGAAGCAAAACCACGTGCACCACGTCCACCTAGATTCTAAACTATAAAAAACCCTGTTTTACAGGGTTTTTATAATGACGTTTGCTTTTTTTGAATTTACTTCGGTATTTTCAAAAAAAGTTTTCTTACTTAAAGCCTAAGAGAAAAATATAAAAAGGCAAACTGTTTTTTAGTTAGCCTTTAAATTTTTAATAGGATAGAATATTTTATAAATTAAAAATTTTATTTATCCTTTTTCTTGAACCAGTGCGGTAGTAATAATATAGCAATAAAAATTACTACTGCAGGTAAAATAAATATTTTGATAGTGTAGCCAAAGGTTTGTTCAGTAAGATCTAGTTCAAATGAAAAAAATCTATGAAAAACATATGCTAGAATGCACAAAACTACAGTTATAAGTCCCCATTGATACCAAGTTAAATTTACTTTGCCGCTTTTTTGTAAATACCAAGCAAAAACTGTAAAAAGTCCTAAAAAGTAACCAAACAAAAATAGATACATACCTACTCCTTTATTCTTTCATCTATTAGAATACTAAAGCAAGTGATATTCAATTATAAAAGTTAGCTCTAACACAAAATCTATAAATCAGTAGAGTATGAAAGTTGACTACAATTCTAAAAAAGTATACTTTAGAACTGTTGACTAAACAAAAGAAATACTTTGAAACATTATTTTATATCTATTAAAACAATAGAAATAATATTTTTATAAATTTGTTTTTAAAGTATATATAGATAATAATTCATAAAACTAGAAAAATTTGAGAGAGTACTTATGTCTGCAATTTTCAATAAGGTGCGTTTGCTCACCCCCGGCCCGACGGATACCCCTGATAGAGTTCGCTTAGCAATGGCAATACCTATGATTCATCATAGAAAACCGGAATTTGTAAAAGTTTTAGATGAAACTCAAAAGCTTCTTCAAACACTATTCGGCACAAAAGAAGTTGTGCTTCCTCTAGCTTGCTCCGGCACAGGAGCTATGACGGCGGCAGTCCATACGCTTTTTGAAAAAGGTGAAAAAGTTCTTGTAGTTAATATAGGAAAATTTGGGGAACGCTGGACAAAAATTGCTCAAACACACGGACTTGAAGTAATAGAACACGAAAAAGATTGGGGTAAAGCAATAACCGCTCCTGAATTGGAAACTTTGCTTGACGCGAATAAAGATGTTAAGGGTGTTCTTCTTCAAATTAGTGAAACAAGTACGGGTGCACAAAATCCAATTAAAGAACTTGCAGCGGTAACACGAAAAAGAAATCTGCTCCTTGTTGCCGATGGAATTTCTGCAGTAGGAATTTCCCCTTGCCCAATGGATGAATGGGGTGTAGACTGTTTACTCACTGGTTCACAAAAAGGTTTAATGTTACCTCCTGGACTTGCTTTAATATCTTTATCAAAAAGAGCGTGGGAAAAAGCTGATAAAATTGATACAACATGTTTTTATTTCAATCTTAAAAAAGAAAAAGAAAATTGCCTTAAAAACCAAACTTTATTTACTTCCCCTGTAACGCTTATTCTTGGATTGCATGAAGCTTTAACTATGCTTCTTGAAGATGGTTTAGAATCCGTTTATGAAAAGCAGTGGGCTCTTACTAGAATGACTCGTAAAGGTGTGCAATCTTTAGGGTTTGAACTTGCAGCGGAGGAACACTACGCTTGGGGTGTAACCGGTTTATTTATGCCAAAAGGGCTAGATTCAAAACCAGTTGTAAAAAATATGTATGAAAAATACGGGATCATAGTGACTCAAGGGCAAGCTCCAATGGCTTCAGAAATGATTCGCATGGGGCACATGGGCTGGCTAGATTGGGCAGATATAGCAGCAGGGCTTTACGCATTAGCTGAATCTATGAAAGAAATCTACGGAACAGAAATTCCGGCTGGATTCTTAGAAGATGCTATTAAGGAAGCTTTTACTAAAACTCCTTACTAGATAGTGTCGTCAAAATAGCCTTTTCGCCTTTCTGTATAAAATTTTAAGTGAATTTAGCTTTGATTATAAAGTTTATTTTACTCTCAAAAAACAAAGGCGAAGATCAAACTCCATCATAAAAACAGATAAAGTTAAATCTTCGCCTAGCTTAAAGTCATGTAAGTAATCTTTTTATAACTTTAACCGACCATATCGATAACAGAACCAATCATGTCATCAACAGCTTGAACAGTTTTTGTATTTGCTTCAAAACCGTTTGCATAAATAATAGAATTTGCGCTTTCTTTTACAAAGTCTTGTTTATTCATGTCATTTTCGGAAAGCATAGGTTTTTGTGTAGTGATGTAAACTCTATTATTGTCGGAACTAAATGTTGCTTGCGTTGGGGAATAGCTATTTGTTGTTGCATTTGCAACGTTGTTAGCATATACTTGTGTAGCATCAGCGAATGCGTTCATTGCTGAATAAGAGGAAGGTGGGATATGCATCATAAATTATGGTCTCCTTAATCTTATTTATAGTTATAAGATATGAAATAAAAATTCATTTGTCAAGTCTCAATTTAAGTAATTTGGCAAATAAGCTAAATATTTTAGTGTTTTATGTGTATTGCAATAAATAAAAAAAATTACTTGATAGTTTTAATTATTTATTGTAAGTTGAGTTCAAATAATTTTACAAACTTTTGTGGAGGCATTAATGAGACTTCTTCGTACACTCGCACTTGTAGCATCTATGTTTGTATTTGCTGCATCTAATGCGCAAGCAGATAACTTTGCGCGCAAAATTGACGGTTTTGATTTCTTCGTAGACTATTCTGGTTCTATGATGCAACAACTTCCTAAAAATGACATTTTTGAAGGAAAAAAACTTGAAGCTGCTAAAGCTGTGTTAACTAAAGTTAACAGCATGATTCCTGATCTTGGTTATGAAGGTTCTTTACACACCTTCTCACCATCATCAACAGTTGTTCCTTATGCTGCTTGGGATCAAGCTTCAATGAATGCTGGTATTGAATCTTTAAAATCATCTTTCCAAGTATTCAACCGTCGTACAGGTATGGGTAATGGTATCCTTGAATTTGCTCCTGGTTATGCTAAAATGGCTAATCCATCAGCTCTTATCATCGTTTCTGACGGTGAAAACAACGTAGGTATCGATCCAATTTCTGAAGCACGTATGCTTCTTGAAGTAAATCCTGAAATTTGCTTACACGTTATTTCTTTTGCTGACACAGCAGAAGGTCAAGCTCTTTTAGACGAACTTGCTGGTATGAAAGACTGTTCAGTTCAAGTTAAAGGTTTAGACCTTTTAGCTTCTGATGTTGATGCAGAACAGTTCGTTAAAGACGTATTCTATCACGCTGAAGATGCAATCGTTCTTCGTGGCGTAAACTTTGCTTTCGATTCTTACAGACTTGACAGCGCTGCTAAAGCTATGTTAGATGAAGTTGCTATTCTTCTTGAAAGCGAAAACAAAAAAGTAATTCTCGAAGGTTGGACTGACTCAATCGGTAGCGAATCTTACAACAAAACTCTTTCTATGAAACGTGCAGAAGCTGTAGAAGCTTACCTTGAACAACAAGGTGTTCCTGCTGATATGCTTACAGCTATCGGTATGGGCGAATCATACAAATACGACAACAGCACTGAACAAGGTCGTTATTTGAACCGTCGTACTGAAGTTCTCTTCAAATAGTACCGACTTATATTGATTTCAAAGCCCAATACCGTTATGGTATTGGGCTTTTTTATAATTTGTAATAAATAAGGGTAAATTATGTCATTAAAGAAAATTTTCTCACTTTTTTTAGTTTGTTCTTTTATGCTTGTATCAATTGCAAGCGCAAACGTACTCACTTTTGGCTATGCTGATGAAGCTTCATTTGTAAAAGAACGTAAAGCTGACTTGAAAGCTACAAAAGATGCAATGGAAAAGGTTAAAATTCAACTAGAATTAGCTATAGTTGATTTTTTAGGTAGAGTTGACGATCACGGTTCAGCAACAAAAAATAAACCTGATATGAAACCTCATCCAAGTGGAAAAAATCATTTCTATTATTCAGAAATTGATAAATCGAATATCCAAATTGAAATTACTCCAAGTAAAAGTAAACATGCTGATTACTTTGCGAAAATCCGCTATACTGAAGTATTTTATGAAGCGCTTTCAGAATCAAAAAGTCATAAAGATTCAGAATTTAAACGTGTATCCTCCAGAAGAATTACAGAGCTAGCTCGTTACCACAAAGGTAAATGGTACTACTAGGATAGAAAAAATATTTTTTCAAGGGAAAGAATCTTGAGTTTTTAATACTTTAGGTTCTTTCCCTTTGTTGTTATTTTTTTGATTTGAAAAGAAAAGTAAATTCAAATATCGAAAAAACTTGAATGTTAAAAGAAATTTTGATAATTTGGAAAAAATAATCGAGGAGAAAGCTTTAAGCTTGAAGTGAATTATGAGTAACGAAGATAAAAAATGCGATCAATGCGGAACTTGCTGTAGAAAAGGTGGGCCTGCAATACATGATAAAGATTTAGAATTGATTTCAAGTGGAGTTATCCGCTTAGAAGATTTAATCACATTCCGACCGGGCGAATTCGTAAGAGATGAATCTCTACAAAAAATTATTCCTCTCGAAGTTGACGTTGTAAAAATTGCATCAGCTATAAATGCGCAAGAGCACGATTGGACATGCAGATTCCTCATTCAAAAACATAAAGCTCACTCATGTGCTTTACACGGTAAACATCCGGCAGAATGCAGAGCTCTATACTGCAGAAATCCTGAATTTTTACTTGCCCTACCTGCTGATGGCAGACAAACACGTAAGCAATTAATCGAACATACAAAATCACCAAATTGGTGGTTAGAGCTTATTGATACACACGCTGAACAATGCGATTTAGCAAAACTTGCTGAATATGTTGTTACTGTTGATGAAGACCCAAGTGTTAAGCAATCGCTTGTTGAAATAATTTCTTTTGATAACTCTTTCAGAGAGTTAGTGCTTGAAAAAACTGATATAAAACCAGAACTTCTTCCATTTTTATTTGGCAGACCAGTACTTGGATTAATGCATCAATATAAAATTGAAGTATTTAAGACTGATAAAGGTCTACTTCTTAAAAAAGCTGGATAATTTATGATAGCATATGTTGAGGGCAGATATCTAGAGCATACAGAAACGTCAGTTATAGTGCTAACAGAGGGCGGAATTGGTTATGAACTTTTCTTGCCAAATCATGCACTTGCGCGATTACCGGCTAAAGGTGAAGTTGTAACATTCTATAGCGTCCACGTTGTTCGTGAAGATGCTGCTGAACTTTTCGGCTTTACGACTTGGGATGAAAGACAGACATTTCTTGTGCTTACCTCAATTAATAGAGTGGGAGCAAGAACGGCTATTGCAATTCTTTCAACTTTTAGTCCTGATGAGTTGCGTCAAATAGTTCTTGATAATAATAGCCTTGCACTTACTCAAGTATCTGGTATTGGTAAGAAAACAGCGCAGCAGATCTTTCTTGACTTGCAATACAAGCTACAAGGGAGCGCAAGTTCGAGCATTGAGCTACCAAGTTCAGAATCGAATAAAGTTCTTACAGATACAATTGCAGCTCTTATAAATCTTGGTTATGCAGAAGAAGATGTTCGTCCTGTAATTAAAGAAGTGCTGAATGCAAATCCGGACTTTGATGTGACTGCGGCAATACGTGCAACTCTTAAATCGCTAGCGCAAAGTAAGAGAGCGTAATCAATGGCAGAACATGATTTCTCAGAAGAACATATTCGCCCCCAGAGACTTGAAGAATTTATCGGTCAAGAAGAACTGCGTGCAAATTTACGCGTCTATATAGATGCGGCAAAAGATCGCGGAACTGCTATTGATCATTTACTTTTTTATGGAAATCCCGGTCTTGGTAAAACAACGCTTGCAAGAATTATTGCTTCAGAACTTGGAGTTAATTTAGTTACAACCTCAGGTCCTGTGCTTGAGAAATCCGGTGACTTAGCGGCTATTCTTACAAATTTAAATAAGAACGATATCTTATTCGTTGATGAAATTCATAGAATGCCGATTACAGTTGAAGAAGTGCTTTACCCTGCAATGGAAGACTTCACACTCGATCTTGTAATTGGTCAAGGGCCTGCGGCACGCACAGTTAAACTTGATATAGAGCCTTTCACACTTGTAGGAGCAACAACAAGACTTGGTCTTTTATCGTCTCCACTTCGTGATAGATTCGGAATTATTTCAAGACTTGAATTCTATACTCCAAAAGAACTTGCACTTGTTGTATCACGAGCAGCACGAATTTTTAATATTTCAATTGAAGAACAAGCAGCTTTTGAAATAGGAAAACGTGCAAGGGGAACACCTCGTATTGCAAATAGACTTCTTAGACGTGTGCGTGATTTCGCTTTTGCAGCAGTAAAAGGTTCAGACGAAGAAGCTCGTATTACTTTAGATATCACTAGAAATGCACTGAAAAGACTTGATATTGATGAAGAAGGTCTTGATTCAATGGATAGGCATATCCTCTCTGTCATCATAAATCACTATGATGGGGGTCCTGTAGGAGCAAAAACTCTTGCAGTTGCAGTATCAGAAGAATTAAGAACTATTGAGGATATTTACGAACCTTACCTTATTCAATGCGGATATTTAAAGCGTACTCCTCGTGGTAGAATGGCGACAGAAAAAGCGTATCGTCATATTGGTGGACGTCAAAACTTCTTATAAAAATATTTATGATTCGTTATGATTCAATGAAGTATTTTCTCATAAAAAATCGTAAATAAGTAGGATATATTATGTCAGATGAAAGAAGGTTTAAGCTTTTTGAAGATGATACTTTTTCAGAACATTTAGGAATGAAAATTGAAAGTGTTGATGGGCATAAGGCGGTGCTTTCAATGCCTTTTGATCATAGACATAGAAACGGAATGGGAAATACTCACGGTGGCGCAATTTTTGCTTTGGCAGACATGGCTTTTGCAATAGCTTCACACGCGCATCATGATATTATTGTAAATGCGCAGTCTTCAATTTCCTATCTTTCAGCAGGTAGGGTAGGACCTCTTTTCGCAACCGCCGAACCAGTTCAACTCGGCAGAAAATTAGTGGTTTATGAAGTAAAAGTATCTGATGCAACTGAAACTTTGGTTGCAGTAGTTACGATTACAGGTTATGTAAAAGGGCAGATAGCATAAAATTTAGAAATGTGTCTCAAGTCATTGATTAGAAATATTGACTATAGTATATTAAGTTCAAAAGCGAGTAGATTGTGTTAGAAGTAAAAAACCTTGCTAAAAACTTTGGGAATAGACTCCTGTTTAAAAATGTGGATTTACAATTATTTCCGCAGTCTATTCATATACTCGAAGGGAAAAATGGCGTAGGGAAAAGCACTCTTTTTAAGATTATCTGTGGGTTACTTGAATCGGATGCCGGTGAAGTAAAAACGGAATTAAATCTTTCAGAAGTGGGCTATTTAGCACACGCAACTTTTCTTTATCCTCAAATGTCTGCGCTTGAGAATCTCAAATTTTGGCATAGCATGAATACCGGAAAAACTCTTACAGAAAAAGAGTATATGACAATTCTTGAAAGTGTAGGACTTGTTAAATTTGCACATGAAAAGGTAAGAATTTTTTCTCGTGGTATGTCTCAAAAACTTACAATTGCAAGACTTCTCGCTCAAAAACCGAAGCTCTATATGCTTGATGAACCAAGTACAGGACTTGATACCGAAGCTAAAAAGTTCCTTATAGAAAAAATTCTTGAAGCAAAGCAAGAAGGCGCATGCGTATTTTGGATAAGTCACGATGTTGATAGAGATAGACAGTATGCTGATTTTATACATACAATTGAAAATAAAAGCCTTGTAACTTCCAAAGTGATTGATGAGGTGAAAAATGTTTAGAGCCGCACTCGTTTCACTTATCAAAAAAGATTTTATTCTCTTTTTTATGAGAGGAGGCGGAATAGGGCAATCTATCCTTTTAGGATTATTGTTGATATTTGTTTTTTCTTTATCTCAAGGAATTGGAGAGAGTGTAGCTCCTAGAGCATTGGCGACGCTATTTTGGCTTGCTTCTGCATTTGGAATGGTGCTTATCTTTAATAATCTTCATGCCTTAGAAGAAGTTAACGGCGCAAAAACAGGTTTACATTTAATGCCTGCATCTTTACAGGTTGTTTGGCTTGCTAAAGGGATAAGCGGTATTGCTTTTATGCTTGTCTCACAATTTATCTTTTTATTTGCGCTTATTGTTTTTTGTAATGCGCAATTACATGGGCAGTTTTTAGACTTTTTGACATTTCTCATACTAATTGATATTGGTATGGCAACTTGTGGAGCTTTACTCGGAGCTTTAGTTGTAGGGCAGACAGGAAAAGAATCTTTACTTAGTATTGTGTTATTTCCTTTATTGACGCCTCTTCTTTTGGCCGGAATTGAAGCTTTCTCAATACTATTTACAGTTGATGGCGGCGTGGTTGAAAGTTCATGGCTTATGCTTGCGCTTGCTTTTGACGGTATCTTCTTGGCTATGGCGTTGGTATTATTCCAATTTATTTATGGTGTCGACGAATAAAAAGTAGGACTTATGTTAGGACTCGCTAAAATTTCAGCTATTATATTTGCTATTGGCTTTGCACTTTGCCAATATCTGATCTATATTTATGCTCCACTAGAACAGACAATGGGCTTGGCTCAGAAGATATTTTATTATCACTTACCTGTTGCTTGGTGGTGTTTTGTATCATTCTTTGTGAACTTTGTATGTAGTATTATCTACTTGAAAACAAAGAAAAATGTGTACGACCATATTGCAACAACAGGTGCAGAACTTGGCTTATTATTTGCAACTTTAGCACTTGTAACAGGCTCAATTTGGGGTAAAAACTCATGGAATGTATGGTGGACTTGGGATCCTCGTCTTACAACTACATTGATTCTATGGTTTATTTATGTAGCTTATCTTTTTATCCGCTCAATGCCAACACCTAAAGCTAAAATTATGGCGGCTGTAGTGGGGATTATAGGATTTGCAGACGTGCCTTTAGTCTTTTATTCTGCAAGACTTTGGCGTTCAATTCATCCAAATGTTTTTGCTAGTAAAAGCGGCGGATTAGAGCCTGAAATGCTGCATACTGTATTATCATCAGTTGGAGTATTTGCGTTTTTAGTATTTGCTTTGTTTGTCGTAAGAACAATGCAGAAAATTCAATCCGAAAAAATTGAAGAAAAAGTACTTAATCAACTATATCAATAAAAAAGGAAACTAACATGGATAGCATGACAGCTCTAATATGTGTAAATGTAGCAATTTGGCTAGGAGTTGGCGGATATATTGCTTTTTTGGCAGGTCAACAATCAACATTAAATAAAAAAATTCAAATACTTGAGAGTGAAAAATAATTATGTCACGTAAAATAACTTTATCAGTAATATTAATTGGTCTTATAGCGATTCTTGCAACAAGCATATACTACGAACTTGATTCAAGAGGGTTTTCAATGTCTTTCCAATCACAGGAAATGGCAGATAGTTCAGTAGGGCAAATGCCGCCTTCAAATGCGCCAAGTGCTCCAATGAATATGTCAGCTATGTTTGGCAAAGAAGATATTGATCCTGAAATGGCGAAAAGAGCCGGCGAACTTATGATGAAAATGCAAGAAAATCCTAATGATGTAGATACTCTTCTTGAACTTTCACTTCTTTTCTATCAATCTGAAGATTACCTTGCAATGTTAAATTTTGCGAACAGAGCAGCAGCGCTTGCACCAACAAATGCAAGAGCCGGCTATTTTGCAGGTATTGCGCATAGTCAACTAGGTGAATATAATGAATCAGCACAAGCGTTTGAGCGTTCTTTGTCACTTCAAGAAAACCCATCAACAAGGTATAGTCTTGCAGTCTTGTATATTTATAATTTAAATGATAAAGAAAAAGCTAGAATGAACTTGGAAGAAGCACTTAAATCAACAATGCTTCAAGAAGGTTTAAAATCTAAAATTGAAGCAGAACTCGCAGGGTTATAATATGTCTACAATAGCGGCAATAGCAACAGCCTATTCTCAAACCTTATCAGGTGGAATAGGAATTATCAGAATTTCCGGAGAGAAAGCTTTGGAAATAATGAGAAAGATTTTTGTGTCAAAACAGAATCTTGACGATATAAAGCCGCGCTTTCTATATTATGGTCACTTCAATGATTCAAAAGGGAATTATCTTGATGAAGGTTTAGCTGTCTTCATGAAAGCTCCGTTCTCTTATACGGCAGAAGATACTGTTGAGCTTCATTGTCATGGAAATCCTAACCTTTTGACAGCGTTATTGAATACTTGCTTCGAGCATGGCGCAGAACTTGCCGATGCCGGAGAGTTCACAAAAAGAGCTTTCTTGAATGGTAGACTTGATTTGAGTCAAGCCGAAGCAGTTGCAGAAATTATATCAGCTCCATCTCTTGAAAGTTCAAGACTGGCAGAAGCTAAACTTTCCGGACTACTTGGTAAAAAGATTAAAGATTTACGAGTAAGCCTTGAAAGTATAATGCAAAATCTTCTATACGAACTTGATTTCTCAGAAGAAGAACTACCTGATATTTCACCTTTTATTGAAAGCGTTCAAGGTATACAAGAGCAGATAAAAAATCTTCTCCTTGCTTATGAAAGAACAGCGCCGTGGAGAGATGGTTCTCTTGTAGTGCTTGCCGGAAAAGTAAATGCGGGAAAATCTAGTCTTTTCAATGCGTTACTTGGTAGGTATAGAGCAATTGTTACAGCGCAAGCCGGTACAACAAGAGACTACATCGAGGAAGTTTTGAAAATTCAAGATATTCCTATAAGATTAGTCGATACCGCCGGTATTCGAGCAAAAGAAGAAACAAGTGACCTTATAGAACTTGAAGGAATTCAAAGCGCTTATAAGCTTTTTGAAGAAGCTCGTGTAATTCTATATATGCTTGATACAAAATCTGACTTGCAAATTGATAAGAAACATATTGAATTTCTTGAAGAAGTAAATCCTAAAGCAAAAGTTTTGCTTGTTTGGAATAAATGTGATATACTTCCTTATTCTGTTGAAAACGGAAATATTAAGAACTTTAGGAAAGATTTAATAGAAGCTGTTTGTCCTATTTCTGCTAAGGAAGGTAATGGGATAGATGCTCTTGCAAAGTCAATTCATAAAGCACTTAGTGTAGATGGTTTATCAGGTGATGAGCTTGCGCCAAACTTAAGGCAAGCGCATTTACTTGAAAAAGCAGAAACAGAATTGGAACAGTTCCTAGAAAATGCGTATGCTGTTCCGCCGGATGCTCTGGCTATCCACTTAGCGGAATCGGTGCGTGTTCTTGGAGAGATTACAGGCGAAATTGTAACAGAGGAAATAGTTAATTCTATTTTTTCAACCTTTTGTGTAGGCAAGTAATCGGAAAGGAATATGTTGAATAAAGATAAGGCTATAAGTATAGGTTTAGGTAACTATGTGCTTGTGCGAAGGGTGGTTACGGTTGTAAGTCCTTTATCTTCGCCAATGCGCAGGTTAAAAGAAGATGCAAAATCGGAAGGTCGATTGATTGATGCTACACAAGGCAGAAGAACACGTTCATTTATTATTACGGATTCAAATCATCTAATTTTATCTTCAATAAACCCGGAAACAATAATTCAAAGGCTTGAAAGCAAAAGTGAGAATGAAGAATGATTGAGAATGGATTACCTCTCGTAATAACTGCGCCCTCCGGCACAGGAAAAAGTACACTTGTTAAGATGTTACTTCAAGATTTTCCACAATTTCAATTTTCGGTGTCCTGCACAACTCGTCCGCCTCGCGAAAATGAAGTACACGGTAAAGACTACTACTTTTTAGAAAAAAATGAGTTTGAGAAAAAAATTTCCGAGAACTATTTTGCTGAATGGGCAGAAGTGCACGGAAATTACTACGGCACTCCTCTTAAAGAAGTAGAAGAAAACCTAGAAGCCGGTAATGATTTGCTTTTTGATATTGATATTCAAGGAGCTTTGCAACTTTCGCTATCATTACCACAGTCGTATTTTGTCTTCCTCTTCCCGCCTACATTGGAAGAATTAGAACGTAGACTAAGAGGGCGTGGCACAGATTCAGAAGAGGCTATTATAAGACGCCTCAATAATGCACGCGAAGAAATAAAACAATCTCATTGGTTTAATGCTTGGATATTAAATGATAACTTAGATGTGGCTTACGAGCAACTAAAGTCCTGTATTATTACAGCAAAGCTTAACCCACGTCGTCAAAAAGGTTTCTTGAACAGTATACTATATTCTCATGTGAAATAAATGGAGTAGAAAATGGCACAATTAATAGTAGCTCTTGATTACGATGATGCTCACGAAGCAATGCAAATGGCAAACCTCCTTCAAGGAAAAGTTGAATGGGTAAAGGTTGGTCTTGAACTTTTTATAACTGAAGGTCCACGTTTAATTCAATCTCTGAAAGCAATGAAATATAAAGTGTTTTTAGATTTGAAACTTTATGATATTCCAAATACAGTTCGTGGTGCAGTTCTAGCCGCAGCACGCCATAAAGCAGATATGCTTACCCTCCACTTAAGCGGTGGTGAAAACATGGTAACAGAAGCATTAAACTGCGTGAAAGATGAAGAACATCAACCACTTCTATTTGGTGTAACAATCCTTACATCCTTTTCGGATGGTGAATTACCTTGCTTTACCGGTAGTTTAACCGAAATAGCTCAAAGACTTGCCGACGAAGCTTATAATTGGGAAATGAATGGTATTGTTTGTTCAGGTCACGAAGTGGAGAAAATTAAAAAACGTCATCCTAAATTGCTTACACTCTGCCCGGGAATCCGTATGGCAGACGGTGAAGCGAACGATCAAAAACGTGTTATGACTCCATATCAAGCAGTAAAAAATGGTGCTGACTTTATCGTAGTTGGTCGTCCAATCACAAAAGCACAAGATCCATTAGTAGCAGCGGAAGCAATCTTAGCAAATATGCAAGAAGCAGAAGCTGAAATGTCAGCATAATTGAAGTATAAATAAGCTAGGGTATGTTTCTAAAATAAAAATTTGTTATTTTAACGTGGAATAAAGCATTTTTATGAAAGACATGTGTTGAAGTATACATAACTTGATTAGAAAAGGATTTAGCCGACGTATAATCTCCAAAAAAATTAATTTAGAAACATATACGAATTAAGACTATTCAATAAAAGAGGTTGCTTGATGCAAAACACAGAAATTCTACGCGGAGTGTTTTCTCTTCAAGAAGTTCGTAAAGTTGGAACAGGTACTACAACTCGTAAGACAATTTCAAAAACTTACTGGTTTGTTGAAACAAATGAGGAAACCGGCCAGCTTACAGTTCAGTCCCTAAACTCAAAATATATTCCTACCGGAAATAAAAAACCTATTACTCGTGAAGAGGTTATAGAGAAGTTTTCCCCAGAAATGGAATTCTATGTTTCTACAGTTTACCCAAAAATCAAAGAGCTGAATACAAGCATTGATGCCGGTGATGAACATAGAGCAAAAAACGAACTTTTTAGTGCTGAATTTGAATATGAAAGTGCACTCGAACTCGATATTCAAAATGTGCGAGCAAACTTTGGTATAGGCTTAACATACCTTGAACAAGGGAAAAAAGATAAAGCAAATAACATCTTTGAAAGACTCGTCGGCTTAGATGCTGCTTTTAAAGATGAGCACAAACATCTTTTCAATGAATTTGGTATTAGCCTTAGAAAAAATAAAATGTACACAAAAGCAATAGATTTCTATAATAGGGCGATATCTTTAGGAAAAGCAGATGAAAACTTGCACATTAATATGGCAAGAGTTTATTTGGAAACAAAAAAATTTCCAGAAATGCTAGTTGCACTAGGTAAAGCTATAGCAATTAACCCTAAAAGTGATATGGTAGAAAAAATATTGCAGTGGAGCGTAGCAAAAAAACTTCTCTCTGAAGCAAGTGTGAGTGAGATGAGGCAAAAAGTTGCTAGTGGTGAAATTAACCCTAATTCAACGAATATGGGCTAATCCGCTCCTTTCTAATTTATAATTTCTTGAGGGGGAAAAGCACATTTCTTTAATAAAAATGAGTTTTTCCCCTTTTATAAACTACTTGCAAAGTTTTATATTAGATTAACGTGGAGTGATAAGATAATAAACATATCATGATGGAGATGTAAAAGGCATGGAAAAACAGTGGAGCTTTTTTGAAAAAGAAAATAATGTGCTACAAAAAGTTACACATGTTGCTCGTGCTTTGGGGGTTAGCCCACAGTTTGCACTTCTTCTTTTAAATAGAACATTTAGACAATACCCTCATTTATTAGAAAGAAATAATGAAGAAGCTCTAATTTCTACTCTTGACTTTGTTCTTAATCCATCGTTAAAAAAGCTGCTTTTCCCAACATTTCTAAAAGATATTGATATTGCATGTGATATTGTCACAACTGCGCTAAAAGCTAAGGAGAAAATCCTTATCTGGGGCGATTATGACGTTGATGGTATAACAAGCACAGCTTTATGCACTGATTTTTTTAAAAAACATGGCTTTACAGTTATGAATCATGTGCCTTGCCGCGAAGAAGGTTATGGAATAAATCCAAAAAGATTGAAAGAATTTATTGATTCGGGAGTGAAAGTCCTTATCAGCGTAGATTGCGGTATTGCTGATGTTGAAGCAATAAAATTTGCTCGTGAGCAGGGAATAAAAATCATTGTAACCGATCACCATATTCCGCAAGATGAACTTCCACCCGCGCATGCGCTTATTAACCCATATTTTTCTGAAGTGAGTTCAGACTATACTAAAAAAGATATTTTACTTGCCGGTGTTGGGGTTGCATTTTTCTTTATGTGTCATTTGAATAACGCAATTAATAAAGAGTTTTCAACCAAGTGCGATATGAGAGATTTTATTGACCTTGTAGCTCTTGGCACTATTGCTGATATGATGCCTCTTACTGGTCAAAACAGAATACTAGTAAAAAATGGACTTCTTAAAATTAAAGCAGCTGAAAGAGTTGGAATACGAGCATTAAAAGAAGTTTCTGGATATGCGCCAACAGTAGCACTTTCTGCAGGTCAAATATCATTTGGTCTTGCACCGCGAATTAATGCAGCAGGACGCATGGATAATCCTAGAATTGCTCTCGACTTACTTCTCTCTGAAGATTATAGAGAAGCTCAAAAGCTTGCTGTTAAGCTTGATGAGTGGAATGCTGAAAGAAAAAAAGAAGAAGAAAATATTGTAGCAATGGCAACTGAACAAGCTACAAAATATGCAAATGAACCAACTCTAGTGCTTGCAGATGATACGTGGAATCAAGGTATAATAGGGATTGTAGCCTCTAGGATGATTGAAAAATTTTACAAACCTACTTTTATCCTCACTAAAGATCAATGTGATGGATACTTTAAAGGCTCCGGTCGTTCAATTCGTAAATTCCATCTTTATGATGCTCTTTGTTCTTCTACAGAGAAATTGATGTCCTTTGGTGGGCACGAATACGCAGCAGGGCTTAAAATTATGCCTGAAAATGTAGAAGCTTTTAGAGCTGCATTTAATAATTTCTTTATCGAAAAACTTGGAAACAAACCATGCACTCCGACAGTTTCAATTGAAGATGAAGTTACTTTCGAGCAAGTTTCAAACTACGCTTTCTTGCGAGAACTTGAAATGCTTGAACCTTTTGGAGTAGGCAATAGTGAACCTGTCTATGCAAGCACAAGTGTTAAAGTCACTAAAGTAGAGCCTTTTGGTTATGCAAAAAAACATTTAAAGCTTGAATTTCTCGATACTATTTCAGGTCAAAGACTCCACTCTAAGCTTTGGAATGTAGAAAAATTTCCTCATAAAGTTGGTGATGATGTGAAAGTAGCCTACAGCATAGAATTTGACACCTACAATAATATCACTCAAGTTAACATGAAAATCAAAGATATAAAATGTTGTGATTAGACTTTTTTAAGATGCCTTCTGCAATCACGGAAACTTTTTTCCACGGGAATGCTCTTCTTTGCAACTCCCTTTGCTTTTTATTCGCAAGTCCATAAAAAGGAAAATATATTTTAAAAAAAGTTTTTACTTTAGTCTCAAAATATAGAAACTAACTCAAATTTTTGAAAGAGAAAATAATTTTTGAGGCACTATTTCTTTCCAACGAGGAACGAGGTGAAAAAAATAGGGTTTCCAAAGGGGATTATCCCCTTTGGTCGCCGAAGGCATCTTAAAAAAAATTATTTCTGGCTTGACCTTAAGGAGTGAATTGTATATCTTTTTTTTATGGAAAAATTTACATCAAAAGATAAAAAAGACAAAAAAGATAAAGACTCAAAAGAAAGTAATAATCCACCAAAAGCTCAAAGTCAGAAACTTACAATTGAATTTATTGGATTATTTTTTCTTTTGCTTGGCGCGTTAATATTCCTTTCACTTGTGACGTATTCGCCATCTGATCCAACACTAAATACGAGCTTGCCGAAAAATGCTGTTATTGCAAACAAAGCAGGTCTTATTGGTGCGTACTTAAGCGCATTATTAGTGGATTTATTTGGTATTGGTTCGTATGTATGGGGAGTAATTCTAGTTGGTTTTGGTAGTGGTTTTTTGATTAAGTGGCTTCTGCTTGCTTGGAAAAGATTTTTTGGTTTTTTCCTATTTGGAGTAAATGTAATTAGTTTGGCATCTGCGTGGAAATTACCGATAAATCAAATAGTTGGCGGTGGTTTTAGCGGAGATTACCTCTACACAAAATCCTTGCTTTATTTTTCGCCTACCGGTTCAGCATTTATTTGGGTATTTACTTTTCTTCTTGCTACTCAATTAATATTTGGAATTTCTTGGCTTACGCTATTTCGCAACTTTTTCATAGGGTTAGTGAGTGTAATTTCAAACCTTGTTCCAGAGAAAAAAGAAACAGATGTTATGCCGATTGTTCTTTATCAAGGTGAAGATAAAAAAGAGAAAAAATCTTTGTTTGGATTTATGAAAAGAAAAGACAAAGATCCAAACTCACAAAATTTGGATATCAATGTAAATGAATCTAAAGATGCTTTTACAGAAAAAGAAGATTTAAATACTTCACTTTTTAATCTCAATATCGAAGATGAGTTTGACGACGATGATGATGAGTTTGATGATATAACAGAACTTTCAAATGATGACAAAGTCATAGAAGATTCAAAAGAAGATAAAGAAACAAAAGAAGACAGCTCTAAAAAAGATAAGAAAAAAGGTGAGTGGTCACTCTTTTCTAAAAAGAAAAAAGATGTGCCGAAAACTCCACCTCAAGGATTTACTTTACCATCATCTCAACTTTTATCAGTAACACCGGCAACAGATATAAAACATAGCCCTAAAGCTCTTACTGAAAAAGGGCAACTGCTTATTCAAGCTTTAAACGAATATAATATTCAAGCTGAGCTTGTTCGTGTAACACCGGGTCCTGTTATTACAATGTATGAAATTCATCCGGCGGCAGGTGTGCGAGTAAGTAAAATAGCTGCTCTTTCTGATGACTTAGCTATGAAATTGAAAGCTGTAAGTATTCGTATTCAGGCTCCTATCCCAGGAAATGACACAGTAGGTATTGAAGTCCCGAATGAAACAAGAGCAAATGTTTCATTTCGTGAACTTATCGAGGGGAGTGCATTTACGAATTCTACCTCATTCTTGAGCCTTGCACTTGGGAAGAACATAAGCGGAGCGCCTTTTGCTACAGAGTTAGCTAAAATGCCTCACTTACTCGTGGCAGGTGCTACGGGTGCGGGTAAAAGTGTTTGTTTGAATACAATAATTCTTTCAATACTTTATAAAGCTAAACCTGATGATGTTAAACTTATGTTGGTAGACCCTAAGCGCATTGAACTCTCAATCTATGAAGACTTACCACACCTTGTTCACCCAGTTATAACAGAAATGCAATTAGCAAAAAATGCGCTTCTTTGGGCTATTGATGAAATGGATAGACGCTATAGATTGCTTGAAGATATGAAAGTGCGTAATATTATAAGCTATAATGAAAAAGTTGCGCAAATGCCTAAACCTGAAATAGGGGAAGAGAATGAAACGGAAGAAAATCAAGATGAAAAGAAAATAAAACATGAAAATCTTCCTTATCTTCTTATAGTTATTGATGAACTTGCTGATTTAATGATGACTCACGGTAAAGATGTTGAGGGCTCAATTGTTCGTCTTGGTCAGCTTGCTCGTGCAGCAGGGATACATATTATCCTTGCGACTCAAAGACCTAGCGTGAATGTTGTTACAGGTCTTATTAAGGCTAACTTTCCGTGTCGTATCTCCTTCCAAGTATCTCAAAAGACTGATTCTCGTACCATTTTAGATTCAACAGGAGCAGAAACTTTGCTAGGAAAAGGTGATATGCTTTTCAAGCCTCCTGGTGGCTCACTTCAACGTCTTCACGGTGCTTTTGTGCCTGACGATGATGTGAAAAAAATTGTGGACTATTGGAAAAATCAAGGTAAACCGGACTATAAACTCGATTTTACTGTTTATGGAGAAGAAAAAGTTGCCCCAACAGAATTTGGCGGTGGCAGAGCAAATGATATTTCTCAAGAACAAGTGTATCAAGATGCGCTAGAACTCCTTCCAAGTATGGACAGAGTGACAATTTCAGCCTTACAACGTCGCTTAAGAATTGGATTCAACAAAGCGGCACTTATCAAAGAACAGCTTGAAAAAGATGGATTAATACAAGAAAAATAACAACCTTTTAAAAAGGATAATGCTATGAAATTTGCATCATGGAACGTCAACGGTATACGTGCAGTTATGCAAAAACCGGACTGGAAATGGTTTGAAGAATCAAATTATGATATAATCGGACTCCAAGAAATTAAAGCTGAAAAATCTCAAATTAATGAATCATTGCATGCACCTAGTGGATATCACGCATACTTTTGCTCTTCTACAGTAAAAAAAGGATATTCAGGCGTTGCGGTTTTCTCGAAAGAAGAACCAATCAACGTAACATATGAACTGCCTAAAGAAGAGTATCAAGGTGAGGGTAGAATTCTTCACTTAGAATTTGAAAAATTTCACTATATTAACGGATATTTTCCAAATGGTGGTGAACCTCTTCCAGATGAAGACGGAAAACTTAGAGGAAACCACAAAAGACTTCCTTATAAAATGGGATTCTTTGATACTTTCTATAATTATGTAGAAGAATTGACAAAGGTAAAGCCTCTTGTAGTCTGTGGAGATTTTAATATAGCTCATAAAGCTATAGACTTAGCAAGACCCAAAACAAATACGAAATCTACAGGATTTTTACCAATTGAGAGAGAATTTTTAGATAAATTTACTCAAGCAGGATATGTCGATACTTTTAGACAAGTACACGGTGATATTGAAGAAAAATATACATGGTGGTCATATAAGTCCGGCGCAAGACCAAAAAACGTTGGGTGGCGTATTGATTATTTCTTTGTATCTCAAGGATTAAAAGAAAATATCAAAGATGCTTGGATTGAAAGCGAAGTATACGGCTCTGACCATTGCCCAGTAGGCTTAGAATTATCACTATAAAGAGAAAAATAATGAATAAAAAACCACAAGATAAGAATCAAAATAAAAAATTCGTTAGGCGAGATGACAAAAAAAACGATAACAAGAAATATGCTCCAAAAAATCAAAAGAGCGCGCCAAAACCAAAGCCTAAGCATTTGATTAAACCTGATCCTATTAGTGAAAAAGCATTTGAAAAGCAATGCAGTATTTTAGGGCTTGAACTCAATAATGAAGAATCAGTGAATCTTCGTAACTACATGGATACACTCATGTTATGGAATACTCGCATAAATCTTGTGGGTACTTTGGAGTGGCAAGAAACTTTTTCTGAACTTATTCTTGATAGTTTTTACCTTGCAAAATTTCTTGAAGAGCTTTCACTCCCTGAAAATGTAGAAACTTGGGATTTGGGTTCAGGTGCAGGTTTACCGGGTATCCCTCTTCGTATAAGATGGCAAAAAGGTAATTATAGACTTGTAGAATCTCGTGAAAAGCGTGCATTGTTTCTTACAACTTTCTTGCTTAAAAATCCGCTAGGTTCAACAAAAGTATTTTGGGGCAGAGCAGAAAAATTCTTCGATGAACAAAAATCAAAAGATATTCAAGCAGATATGATAGTAAGTCGAGCATTTATGCCATATCAAGAACTTGCAGAATTTGTATATCCTCATGTAAAAAAGGGTGGAATTCTTCTTCTTATGCTGAATGAAGCTATGCCAATATGCCCTGATTTATGGGAAGTTGTTGACTCTACTGAATATAACGTGAAACATCCGAATGGAAAATCTAGTTCGCTAAGTAGATATTTTCACGCATTAAGAAAAATTTAGCTTTTTTTGAAAAGACTAAAGGATAAATTAATGAAAGAACGTTGTTTTTGGTTAAATCTAAAAAATGATAAATACATAGATTATCACGATAATGAATGGGGTGAACCTGTTTACGACGATAAAATTCTTTATGAGATGCTAATACTTGAATCATTTCAAGCTGGTTTATCGTGGGAAACAATTCTTAATAAAAGAGAAGCATTTAAACTTGCATTTGATGATTTTGATATCAATAAAGTATCACGATATCAAGATGATAAAGTAGAAGAACTTCTTTTGAATGCTGGTATTGTAAGGCATGAAAAAAAGATAAGAGCTGCTATTCATAACTCAAAGCTTTTTCTTGAAATTCAGAAAGAATTTGGTTCATTTAAAAATTATATTTGGAAATGGACTGATAATAAAGTCATCTATACAAAGGGTGTACTTGTTGCAACTTCACCGCTTTCAGATGAAATTGCAAAAGACTTAAAAAAACGTGGATTTAAATTTCTAGGTTCGACAACTATCTATGCTTATCTTCAAGGTGTTGGAATAATAAATGATCATAGTAAAGAATGCTATAAGTATAGAGAAGAGTAGTTTATATATTTCTACCTCGAAACAATTTCTATAAAAACTAGGCTGTGTTTCTAAAATAAGAAAAACACCCTAAAAAATCTTTCTCTAAATCTGTGAATACAAATTAAAGGAAGATTTTTTTAGGGTGTTTTTATGTTTCAAGAAAATTAAAAGGAATTATTCTTGTGGGAAAAGTTCCCGTCCGTCGGGGAGACTTCTTAAAACTATTTTTGATAAAAGTACATTGTGTTCGCGTTAGGAATAAGAGCTATGCGAGCATCAGGATTTTCAGCAAGCCATTTATCAACGGTTGCTTGTGCATCAGCTTTAGTGAGGTGGCACTCAGCAAGAGTTTCTTGTGATAATTCTGAATGTACAGCTACATCATAATTAAGAATTGAGCGTGAGAACATGAATGCTTTATGCGCACCCATACGGAAACCTTTTTCTTCAAATTCTTTCATTTGAGCATGAGCACAAGGGAATTGTTTTACATACTCGTAGTAATGGTCATCACCAATGCCTTGAGGGCAAGCTGCTAAAAGAAGAAGATGTCCTCCTTTTTTCGTGCACTGTGAAGCGTGATTTAAGCCTTTTTGTGCTTGGTAGAGACATAAATCCTTAGGGTTTCCACCGCAAGATGCTATTGTTATAGCAAAAGGTTCATCAAAACTTTGTCCGTACAATTGAGCAGTTATAGGTGCTCCTGCATTTAGACAAGAAACAGGTTTACCGGCAAAAAGAGCAACTGCTTTTTTATCTGCACGAAGACAAACGTTAATAGCTAGGTTTACACCAACAATCTCGCCGGATTCATTCAAATCTTCACGAACAGGATTACCGTTTATATTACCAACTCTTGCTTCTGGTGATGCCATAAGTGAATGGTTAGCTTGAATCATAGATTTTGAAGCACAGCCAATAGTAATACACTTTGAACCACCGGTCATACCAACAAATTGGTGAGGGTCGATTTGTCCTATAACAATTTTAAATTCAGCTTCACCAATAGCGGAGTTTACTTCAATTGGCGTACCGCGTGAAGTAGATCCAAAAGTAGTCATCTTAGATGTGATAGCATCATGTGATACGATATTGATTCCATCTAGGATTTCGTCTTTCGGCATGATACGTTCAATCTGTGCAGCATCAGGAGCAGGGTGCAGCCCACCACCGATAACGATAGAAATTTGTTCAGCTTTTAAATTGTTCCAAGTTTGGAACAAATGCTTTAATAGAGGTGGAAGAAGTTCTTTTACTGGAGTAGGGCGAGTTTCATCAGGAATAGCTATTGCAATAGTTTTCGGCATTGCTATTTCGTTAAGAGCAGGCATATCAAGAGGATTTTTCATTGCTTCTTCAAGAGCTTGCGCAAGATTTTCTATAGCAGGAAGTTCAACCGCTTTCATTTGTGTAATATTTGCATTATCCGGTAGTGTGATATCTAAGTATCCTGAACCGTATTTAAAATGTGCGTTCATCATGGTTCTCCGTGTAAAATTGAACAAAAAATTTCTAAAAAAGGTTAATATCCTTTAATTATGATAATTACTTTTCCAAAAAAAGAAATAGCTAGAGGGTAAAAACTTTAATCTATATTCAGAAAAAAGTTTTAACCCTCTTGATTTATAATATAATTATTTACTATCCACCGCAGATATATGGGCAAAGAGAAATTCTTGCTTTATCGTGCAGCTTTGTTTTGAGGTTTACTTGATTTCCATCCATAAAGGCTATCATTACTTCATTTTCTTCTAACTTAAGAGCTTTGAGTAAATCGCCTAAGGTTGAATCTTCGGGCATAGGATAATTATGAATATTATCTGGTGCTTTTTTTTCAAGAATGGCTTCAAGGTTTACATCAAGATACATAATTACACCTGTGGAATTTCAGCAATACAAGCAGCTACTTCTTCTTCGCTTGAAAGAACTGTAAATTCGAGATGATATTTGCGTGTTTCGTTTGGTTGAAGGATAACAAGGTCATCACGCATGCGGTGTTCGTGTCTACCATCAGCCCAACAGTTAGAAGGCTCAAGACCGATTACATAAGCACCTGGGGATGGTTGACGCCAGTGCACAAAACGTGGAAGAGAGTCAAGAGAATAAGAGAACTTTAAGCCCCAACGTTCTTGATTTGGAGTTTCGTTGATAAGAGCCATTGTAACCATACCGTTACTATCTGCTTGCATTGTATGATAAAGCACTTCTTCAGCTTGTTTTTGTGGAGCTGAATAGTATGTTTGCCAATCGAAGTCAATAGTGTCAGCATCTCTATTTTTGCGTGTAAGGCTAGGCGCGTAGAGTTTTGTATGAGCTGATACAAGTGGGAAACCAATGTTGCAATGGAAAAGCATCATATGTGGTTGTGGATCGAAAGAAAGGTTTGTAACTGTATCGTATACTTTGATTGTTTTAGAACCTAAAGATGTTTCGATACGACGGCGATTTTCAAAATATTCACCAAATTTATCGAGTTCTTCAATTGTTCCTTCACAATACATAACATATTCGTTGCCATCCCAGTAAGCATCTGAACGCACTGATTTAGCAGGACAAAGCTGAGCTCTACCATGAAGACCGTATTGAGCGCCATTATCTTCATTCGGTACGCCTACGTTTGAATAACCGCATGTACACATAAGACCGCCAAAAGAACCTCTGCGTGCTTCAAAAGCAACATCACCAAGGTAAGAAGGCTCTACTTCACCGGTGCGTGAACGCCAGCCAAGAGCTTTTCCACAATATTCTGCAATGCCGATATCAAGTCCACGAGTAGGAAGAACTTGGAAGTTCAAGCCTGAACCTGTGCGGAATTCAAGAACTTCACTACCTTTTTGATTGCCATCATTGAGAACCAATTTGCGAACGCCACCAAGTTGTGATTCGTGTCCGATACGGGTACGAAGTTCTTCTTTTGTCCATTCTTGACCATACAATTTTGTCATAGTATATATGTCCTTAGAAATTAAATTTTTAGATTGTTCTATTTTAGTTTGCTAGAGATGTATTGTCAACACAAAAAAATTGATTTGCTATAAAAAAAACATCAGTTGTAGATTCATAAATTTTAGTATAAAAAATGATTGTGTATTTTCAATATGTTGTATTTTCATTTTTTTAAATGAAGCAAAAATTTAAAAATATAAAAAAAATGCTTGACCTTTATATTATTTTGTGTCACATATGTCGAGTCGTAAGTGTGCCGAGGTGGTGGAATTGGTAGACGCGCTGGACTTAGAATCCAGTACCATCGGTGTGCGAGTTCGAGTCTCGCCCTCGGTACCATTATAAAAAATATAAAGCCCCATGTAGTTCTAAAAACCGCATGGGGCTTTGCTTTGCGCTTGTTTTATAGTATTATATAGTATTTTTGAACCCCTTTACATACTGTATTTTTTGGGCTCTTAACCAAAGACAGGGGCAAGCCCATTTTTTCATGGACGAATAAAGCCCA
>CAYJOR010000017.1:0-8479 GCA_964371865.1 uncultured Desulfovibrionaceae bacterium
GAAATAAGGTTTCCAAAGGGGATTATCCCCTTTGGTCGCCGAAGGCATAAAAAAACTACTTACCGAAGAAACATTTTGGCCATGAACAGGTGTGACAATTCATGCAGTAACCGCCCTCACCCATTCTAGCTAAGTCAGCACGGGTGATTTCGCAATTTGCAAGAACACGAGGAAGGATGAGATCAAAGAAAGTCGTTTTTGTATAGAGTGCACAAGCAGGAACTCCAAGAACTTGCATTCCAACGTAGTTTCCTGTTGCAGGAATCTCCCCTATCAGACTCATTGCCCCCGGAAGAACAGGAACTCCATAAAGTACATTTGTTAAACCTGTTTCCTTGAGGACTGATTGAGTAATATCATCAGGGTCAACTGAGAGTCCGCCTGTGGTTATGAGTAAATCCGCACCGGCTTCTCTTAAATCATTGATTGCTTTTATCATTATGTCTTTATCATCAGGCACTATACGGCTTGCAACAACTTCTGAATGCAGATTTGTAACTTTGCTTGTGATGATAGGAATAAATTTATCTTCAATAATGCCTTGAAATACTTCTGTACCTGTCACTAAAATACCAACTTTCGCTTTACGGAGTGGTTTAACGTTGAAAAGTGGTTTATCAGAAAGAATTTCTAAAGCTTGATTTAGATATTTTTTTTGTAGGAAAAGCGGAATTGCACGAGTGCCGGCAAAACGTGTTCCCCCTTTTATGTGCATACCATGCTGACGACTTGCCACCATAATTTCAGGAACCATATTGAATTGTTCTAAACGCTTATAATCAATTGAGAGCACTCCGCCACATTTCGCGGTGAAGTCAATCTTTCCTTCTTTTGGCGGAAGTTCGTAATCTACGTTCTCACCTGCCATACGCTTTGCAAAAATTTCTGCAACTGCATTTTCATGGATAAGGTTATCATCATTAGGTTGGCTATCATCTTGAATTGCAACATGAAAACGCCCCATTTGCTGCAGTCTGCAAACATCACCTACAGAAATACGTTGCCCCGCTTTAAACTCCGGACCTTTGAAAACACCAGGTTCTATACGAGTCATATCATGAGCGGCAATTTTATCAACAGCTTCCTCAACAGGTACAATTTTAATTCCTGTTGAATTGCTTGTGGTTAAAGAAATATCTCCACCTGCTGAACGACTTACTTCACAAACATCTTTATCTTTATCAGTTATAAGGATATAAGGTGCTTCGCCTTGACAACCACGACAAATAGGACCATCGTCAATTGGATATGCTTCATTACAAAGCGGGCAAACTCCAATAGTTCCCATGTGATTATGACCGAGTAAAATATGTTTTACTACAACATACTCTGCTTTTAAAATAGAATCAGCTGCTTCTTCAATTTGTCTTTCAAGTAGGTCAACATCTTGATCTTTCTTAGCTTTTGTCTTGAAGAACCATGCGTAAATCTCAGAAAATTTCGCAAGTTTTTCAGGATCTACGCTTACTCGAACCCCTTCGCCTGTGTGCTTATCACCAAGAGACACTGCATATCTGCCTGTATTTTCTACCTTAATACGCATATTCCCCATAGAACATAATGTGAGGAGTTGCACTGCATCAGGCAGACATTTTGCGGATTCAACAACGGCTTCAAAAAGAGTACCCTCAGGAAGTAGAGATTTTGCTTTTTCAACCATATAACCACCAATTAAAAGACCTGGTGCCGCATAACCATGAAAATTTTCTGCAAGTTGTTTGAACTCTTGAAATGTATATGCTCCAATATTCATGTAATATCCTTATTTATAATTATTTTCAAAAAAGGGAAATCACGTTTTTCTGCAAAACGAGTTTCCCTCCATCTTTAAACTCGGGTGTGTTTCTAAATTAAGAAATTTTGCGGAATTTTCAAGAAAAAAGGATTTTTTATGAAGTACAAAATATAAAAACATATATAAATTGAATAAAAAATCATCTTTAGGGCAGAAAAATACAACAGAATTAGTTTAGAAACATAGCCTAAATAGCTCTCTTTCTATATAAAGAAATATCTAATTTTTATAGAAATGTATACTTAATTTTTAAGTTTATATTTAAAGTATAAATTATAACATTTTATATTATTTCTATTCAAAGGTATTCCAAAAAGAGGGGTTTAATGGCATAAGTTTTTTCTCAGCAGCTATCATATCAAGGTGCATCATACCGAGTGCCACCATATCAAAATTAGGGCGCATTCCCCCCACGCGTAAATCTACGTTTGGGCAGTAACTATTGCACTTTTTACACCAGTCGATGCGTTCGCCGGTTTCTTTTTTTGTTTCTTTTATAATCTCAATAGTTTCTGGGCCTTCTTCTTTACAAGCCGGGCAAGCACCACGTTTGAAGTGCCAGTCTGTACCACATAAGGAACAATGTAGGTATTTTTTGCCGCCACCGCTTGCAAGGAATTGATTATTCTCATCAATAAGTGAGCGTTCAAGATATGAAATTGATGGAAACGATGCACAAATAGGACAATAACCCTCTTTCCATTGAGAGTTTTTATCCCAAGGAGCTGTTTTATCATTTACATTTGATGTGTTTTCTTCTGTATCTTCATCGCTACTTGATTCTACTTCTATATCTTGAAGTAATGGAATGCTATGCAACATAAGTGCTTGCAGCGCAGGAGCTAAAATCCAAGAGAATGCAAATAAAAGAGCTTGAGTAGGAACATTAATTGCTTCTGCTGTTTTTTCTATCACATCAGCATTATTAGCAAGATAAGCTTCTGCAAGTTCATAACTTTTATAAGGAGCTTTTACTTTTATTTCTGTTTCTTCTTCAACAACTTCATCTTTTTTAGTTGATTTTTTACTTGCTTTTTTTGTTCCAAAGTAAATTTCTAATGTTGGGATATATGGTAGTAAATATTCTTGATCTGCAAGTAATGGAAGAAGTTTCTTCGCAGATGCTGTAAGAGTTGCATCAAAACCTTTAAGTGACATATCTGACAACAATGAACGACCATGAGCGGAATAATCTTCATTAAATTCAGGCAAAGTAAGTTTTGATTTTTTTACTAGCGGAAGCAAATCCATTGGCAAACTCGCTCGTGCTTCAAAAACTTCCTCAAACGCCTTGATTATAGGTTCAAGTACAGGGCGTTTATCTACAATTCTTTTCGCTGTTTCAGCAACACTTTCACGAGTTCTAATCATATCATCTCCAGAATAAATTTAATTCTTTTCTTTTTTGTCTCCGACGGCCAAAGGAAATAATTTCCTTTGGAAACCTTATTTCTTTCCCGACTCGTTCCTCATCGGAAAAGGAATAATAGTTTACAAAAAAATTTTTATCTTAGACGTCAAAATAAGTATTTCAAAATAAAATTTTTTATAACGTTTTGTAAAAATACTATAATTTTTAGCTTTTATCAAGAGGAGGGAAAACCTAACATAAGAAAAGTTTCCTTTTCAAAGTTGTGGTTTTCCCTCCCCCAATTACTAGATGGTGTCGTCAAATTCAAAGATTTTGTGGAATTTTCAACTAAAAGGGATTTTTTATGAGCTGCAGTGCATTAAACACATACATAAAGCGAGTAAAAAATCATCTTTTGGGCAGAAAAAACGCAAAAAAATGAACTTGACGACACTATCTCAATCAATTTACAAACTACTATCCATTCATTGAAGCAAATTCGTGATAGAATTCGCCTTCTTCAGCTAATAGATAGATAACATTAACAGAGTCTGAATCAGCAAGGAAAGCTTTTGGGAATTCCTTTTTCACTACTGCTAAACGTTTTTCTGCATAGGCAAGAATTTCTTCTCTCTCACCAAATTGCATTGTTCCTGTAGGGCATGATTTTACACATGCTGGCTCCATTCCTGCTTGAACACGATCGAAGCACATATCACATTTCGAGATAATTTTTTTTACAGGATCAAAGCGTGGTACTTGATAAGGGCATGAATATTCAAAACCGTCGAAGCTTTCAGCATCTTCATCACTCATTTTGCTCATGAGTTCTTTATCTACTAAAATAGCACCGGTTTTTTCATCTTGTATCATTGCGCCTTCATACATGCTGTTTGCTACATCAACACAAGGAGGATATAAACAGTGACGGCATTGATCAGGGAAGAAGTTCCAAACTACTTGATTTTTATCACCTAAATGCTCGTGAAAACGAACAACTTTATAGTTATTGATATTCAAATCAGGTGGATTTTGGTGAGTACCTGTTTGTTTAGTTTTATTTGCTGGCAATTCATGCCAATCTTTACACGCAAGCTGACATCCACGGCATGCTGTACAGCGGGTTGTATCTACAAGGAATGCTTTTGACATAATAGTATCCTCTCTCTTTATGCAATTTCAGTCAGTTTATCTGCTTTACGGATGTTTACACAACAAGCTTTTGCTTCTGGAATAGTCGTATTAGGGTCATACGCTGTAATCGTCAAGCGGTTTGTTGAGTCACCACAATCTGGAGTTGTCCAACCATAAGCAAATGGCATTCCAACGAGATGGACTGTTTCACCCATAACTTTGAATGGACGAACACGAATTGTTACCATTGCAATTGCTTCTACTTTACCACGTGCACTTTCAACTATTACGCCATCACCATTTGCAATGCCTTTTTCTTTAGCAAGTTCATGGCTCATTTCAACATAAAGTTGAGGTTCTGTTTCAAGTAAGTTAGGTACGTTACGTGTTTCACCGCCACCACACCAGTGTTCTGTTAAACTATAAGTTGTAAGAACGATTGGGAAGTCAGGGTCTGCCGGTTTTGCAACCTTATCAAACTCGCCGGCGTGGAATTTATAACAAGGTGATGTAAGCTGTTTTGAGAAAGGATGTTTTGCAATTGGAGTTTCAGCAGGTTCATAGTGTTCCGGTAAAGGACCATCTACACGACCAGGTCCGAAGAGCTGAGCATGACCATCTGCTTGCATGATAAATGGAAGTGTTCCTTTTGCTTCACCAAGAGGAGCTGCGCCACCATCAGGCACGTCACCAATCCATTTTGCGCCGTCCCATTTAATAACTGCTTTCTTAGGATTCAATGGTTGACCATTCATATCTACAGAAGCACGGTTATAAAGAATACGACGGTTGACAGGCCAGCACCATGAATAATTTGGGAATAGCCCAATATTAGCTTGCATTTCAGTTTGTGAAGAATCACGACGTTTGAATAATCTACCGCCTTCTTCTGTATAACCACCTGAATAGAGCCAGTTTAATGAAGTGGTGCTACCATCATCTTGTAATGACACAAAACTAGGTACAAGTTGCCCTTTTTTATACATTTTGCCATTAATTTCAGTATCTCTTGTGAATTCACCATTAATACGACGAGCCATAGTGTCAGCATCGTATTTTTCTGGCCAATCAAGAGCTAAAAGACCATCAGGATATGCGCCACCTTCAGCCTTATAAAGTTCTCTTAATTTATTGACAATAGGAACATACATATCACCAAAGTTACGTGCTTCACCCGCTGGATCTACACCTTTATCGAACCAAAGCAACCAACGTCCACTGTTAGAAGTTGTTCCTTCTTTTTCAATACGGTGAGCTGATGGAAGTAAGAATACTTCTGTTTTAATATCTTTAGGGTCAACACCTGGTCTATGCCAGTTTTCAGAAGTTTCTGATATGTGCAATTCGCCAACAACAAGCCAATCAAGCTTATCCATAGCAGCGCGCATTTTATTTGTGTTCGGGAATGAGTTCAATGGGTTAACACCAACAACGATTGCTCCGCGCATATCGCCATTTACCATTTTATCCATAGCATACATATATGAATAGTCTACACCCGGTTCACATTTAGGTAAGTAGTTGTAACCATATCCATTTTCAGCTGTAGCATTTTCGCCGAACCAGCCTTTAAGAAGCGATGTTACATACTTAGGACGATTACCCCACCAGTTCAAGCTCTTATCCATTTTAGTTGATGGAGTGTTAGCTTTTTGGTATTCATCAAGGTTTTGCCATGTTGAAAGTGGAACGTTATGGTAACCAGGTAGAATGTGGTATAATAAAGCGTGGTCAGTAGAACCTTGAACGTTTGGTTCACCACGAAGAGCGTTGATACCACCACCAGCTATACCAATGTTACCAAGAAGAAGCTGAACCATTGCTGCAGCACGGATATTTTGCACACCTTTTGTATGTTGTGTCCAACCAAGAGCGTAAAGGATTGTTCCTGCTTGATCTTGTTTACCGGTTCCTGCGTATGGTGAATAGACTCTTAATAAATCTTCTTCAGAAATACCTGTTGTTTTTGAAACATTATCTAAAGTATAACGTGAATAGTGATCTTTCATTATATTGAATACACAACGTTTATCTTTTAGATGTGGGTCACGTAATGGAGTACCGTCTTCATCTTTTTTGAAAGTCCATGTTGAACGATCGTATTGACGAGTTGCCGGATCATAACCACTAAAGAGACCATCTTTAAATTCAAAATCATCTGCCACAATAAATGATGCGTTCGTATTATTTACTACATAATCATGCTGATAAGCTTTGTTATCTAAAATATAGTGAATAAGACCGCCAAGAAATGCAATATCAGTACCTGAACGAATAGGCACATGGAAATCACAACGAGCGGATGTACGTGAGAATTTAGGATCTACGTGGATAAGTTTTGCGCCATTATCTTTTGCACGCATAATCCATTTGAAAGAAACAGGGTGATGTTCTGCGGCATTACTACCGATAATAAGAACAACGTCAGCATTTTTAATATCAATCCAGTGGTTTGTCATAGCACCACGTCCGAACGACTCTGACAGAGCCGGTACAGTTGGACTATGTCAGACCCTTGCCTGGTGGTCCATATGGACAACACCGAGGCCGCGTAATGCTTGGTGGATAGTTGCGCATTCTTCGTTAGAAGCGTGTGATGTACCCATGTGACAGATTGATTCCCAACGGTTTACTGTTTGACCTTTATCGTTCTTTGCAATAAAATCTTTATCACGTGTATCTTTGATACGGCGAGCGATTGTGTTGATCATCCAATCCCAATCTTTTTCTTCCCACTTAGTGCTGTTAGGAGCACGATACATTGGTTTTGTAAGACGATGTTTATCTGTATACATTCCAAAAAGTGCCGCACCTTTTGCGCAGAGTGCACCTTCGTTAACTGGGAAATCAGGATCACCTTCTGTGCTTATTAATTTATTGTCACGAACATACGCAACAACTGAACAACATACTGAACAGAAAGGACAAATTGTAATAACTTCTTTCGCCCCTTCAATTTTTAATGAACTAGCATAAGCTTTTGCTTCTTTAACAGCAGTGCCAAGTGCGCCAAGGCTTAAACAAGCCATACCGCCAAACGCTGCCGCCATTTTAAGAAAACTACGACGTGAATACTCCATACCTATCTCCATAGATGTTTGGATAATTATAAAAAGTAAGTGCCAGAATACAAGGGAAGCTCATATAAATTTGAAATTGGATTAATATATAATCGCTCTAACAAATTTAGAATACCCTTATGACATGATTATCATGTTCACGACATTTTTGACATAATATTTATGTTTTGTAAAGCATTTATATATAAAAAAACTTGTATTTATTTTCACTTTCTATTTATAAGTTTTTATTTTTTTGCAACACTATGATATACTATAAAATTTTTAGATAATTACCTGTAAAAAAGATATTCAATTATAATTTTTAAATAGTTAATAAAAATGGCACCCGATGTAAACCGAGTGCCGTTTTATTATTTGACTATTTATTTTACTTTAAAAAACTATTTAATGAAGAGTGAACTGTTATTGAAAGCATCTTCTATTTGCTCGTAATTAATATCTTCAATAGTGATTGTTTGAGCTCCACCATCTGAATCTAAAATTGTAATTTCAGCATCGTCATTTGCATTTCTGCTTATTGACATACTGTACTTTTCAGGATCAGTAAATTCTCTAAGGTCTAACATATCACCTTCTTTAAGATTGAAGTCTTTAATGATATCTGCATCACCAACAGAAAAGTCTTCAGATTTCCATACGAAAGTATCTGCGCCTTTGCCGCCTATGAGGATATCGTTACCTTTACCGCCTCTTAGAGTATCATTACCTCGACCACCTATGAGCATGTCATCACCTTCACCACCGAAGATAAAGTCATTGCCCTTGTTACCGTAAAGAGTATCGTCACCTTTACCGCCTGTGATAATGTCATTACCACCATCACCGTTAATAGTATCGTTACCTGCTCCACCTTTAAGTGTATCTATACCGTCTCCGCCGTAGATAAAATCATCGCCTTCGTCACCATAGATAGTATCTCTACCTTCGCCACCGTACATGGTATCTTTATTGGCGCCACCATACATGGTATCATTACCTCTACCACCGTACATGGTATCATTACCTTCGTCACCATACATGGTATCGTCGTTTTTGCCGCCAGACAAGGTATCATTACCGTGGCCACCTTTTAGGGTGTCATTACCTTTGTAGCCATAAATTTCATCGTTACCAATA
>CAYJOR010000017.1:8579-50670 GCA_964371865.1 uncultured Desulfovibrionaceae bacterium
GCCACCTTTTAGGGTGTCATTACCTTTGTAGCCATAAATTTCATCGTTACCAATACCGCCGCTATAGTCATCACTGCCTTTAGTTCCTTCATATAAATTATTATAAGAAGTTACATTTATTGTGATATTCTTAGCTACCCATGCACCATGCTCATCTTGTACATAAACTGTAAATTTTTCTGGTGAAAGTTGAGTATTTTCGCCTGCTGCCGGCATTTTATCATGGTCAAGTTCATAGTTAAAGTTATATTTTCCATCTTCACCTAGTGTGATTGTAAGCAAACCATAAGTTCCATTTACGCTTGAAGCTGCTGAACTTGGAACTTCACCTTTAGCAAAGCTAGTAATATTACCTGTAGTTGCAAGTACTTCTATACTATCATCATCTAAGTCAAAAGCTCTCATTTCCCATGAAGCTACACCAGCATCTAAATCAAAGGTTTTGCCACCTTTTTCATCTGTACCACCAACAAATGAAATTGTAGGTCTATCGTTAGTACCATGAACTTTAATTTCGAGATTTGCTGTATTTTCAGCACCATTATTATCTTTTGCTACAATCTGGATATTCAAATTAGTGTAAGATTCAGGATTATTTGCATCATATGCTTTAAGGGCATTAATTGTAGAATTTTCATCATTTAGTATAAAGCGATAGCCATAAGTACCATCTGAATTAGCTGTAAGTTTTAGAGTACCAAATGATTCTTGACCAGCTTCTAAAGTCTCAACCAATTCATGAGTTTTACCATCTACGCTAAGAACAACAAAGAAACTACCAGTTGTAAGGCTTGCTGAATCGCCATTATCTACATCATCAAGAGTGATTTGACCTTTAGCAACTGCTGCGCCATCAAATTCTGTATTAGGCCCATCGTGCTCCCCTTTATCTTTTACACCGTCTTCTTTAATTGCCTTAGCAGGGGAAATTTCGATAGTAGGTTTATCGTTAGTTCCTTCAATATTTAAAGATAGGTCTGCACTTGTTGTAGTTGTGCCATCATTTACTGTAAGAGTGATATTTACATCTAGTTGTTCACCAGCGTTTAATTCATTCACAGCAACACTATTATTATGTAATTCAAATCTATAGTTAAGACCGTCAAAAGTAAGTTTACCTATAAAATCGGTATTTTCTAATTGAGTTACTAAATCATAACCACCTGTTGCATTTGCTACAACATAATATGTTCCATCAGCTACGTTAATTCCGTTGTGTTGTAGTGATAAAGTATCATTCACATCAACATCGTTCATAGAAATCGTACCACTAGCAGTGATATCGCCATCGTATATAGCATTTGGATCTAAACCTTCACCACCTACTCCTGCTTCTTTAAGGAAACTTTTTGTTTCAAGAATTTCGATAGTAGGTTTATCGTTGTTACCAAATACAGTTACTTGAACTTCTTGTGCTTGCCATGCGCCATTTTCATCGTAAGCATAAACAGTGAATGTTAAAACTTGTGAGTCATTTACGCCCATTTTTTGAACAACTGAGTTTGCTGTATCTAATGTAAATGTAAATTGACCATAGTTAGCTGATGTGGAATTATTATTAATTGCAAATGTTCCGTAATCATTTGTGAAAGCTATTGTTGAAGGAGCTGCTGCATTTTGATCAGCTGAACCTTCACTTACTGAAAAATTCAATACTGCGCCTAAATCAATATCAGAAACATTAGCTTGACCACCAACAACTAAGCTAGATGCTTCTGTTGATGTTAAAGGAGTATCAGGATTTGTATCAAGTATACCTGCATCTTCAGTAACATTAAAAGAAATTACACTTTCACCATTTTCAACTGTTGCTTGATTTGCAGATACTGAAAGTTCAGGTCTATCATTTCTACCTTGAATTGTTACTGTGATTTCTTGAGTAACTGAGCCACCTTCTCCGTCTTCAACAAGAATTGTGTAAGTTTCAGTGATAGTATCTGTAACACTAAGTTTATCAGCAGCAGAATTATTTAGTGTGTAAGTATATATGTTTGTAGTTGCATCAAAAGTGAATACACCATAAGTACCAAAGCCATCACCAACTAATGAGATAATTAAATCGTCGCCATTACTGTCTTCTGCTTCAATTGAGCCGCTAACAATATTAGGCGAAGTGAATTCTTCATTTGCATCAAAAATAAGTGGATTCAAATTATTATCGTTACCGTTTTCTAATACTGATAAATTTGTAAAGCTTGTAACTTCAGGATCAACATTAGCTGCACGATTTCCACCAACAGAACGACGAGTATTATATTCTGAGCCACCAGTTGGAACATTATCGTCAAGAGATTCAATACCTTCGGCGACATCAGTTGTTCCTGTAAGACGAAAACGTCCGCCATTATCTGCAGGAGTAGCTGCAGGACCAGCAGCAGGCATTAAGTCAGGATCTAAAGCAGCAAAAAATTCTTCGCCTGTAACTTCAGTGTCTTGAAATTGGAAATCCGGAAGGAATTCACTGGAATATATTGCATAAAAATCTTCTAAAACGATACTTGTTCCACTATCAAGAGATACAATCATATCATCATCGACACGCTCAAATAGGGCGTCTGCAAGATTAAAGTCGAATGAAAGTTCTGTTGCTTCCTCAGTTATAATGATTGGAGTGTTTAATGCTGATTTAGTAATTGTTAAAGTGGCCATGTTTTCACCTCAAAGCTTTAAGCCAAGAACCTAATAAAAAATTGACTAGGAAAGGGGCTGGTTATTAGGAAAAATCCTCAAGAATTTACATAAAAAGGTCTTTTTTACACAAAAGACAAGAACGATATAAGAAATATTTCTTTTATCATCTTTATGAGGTAGCCGTCTATAAAAAATCAAAGAATCAGCAACTACTCAACTCTGTCGACATTAACCATCGCTACAGAAAAATTAGATAAAAAAATAAGTACAACAAAGTAATATAAAACACAAGCTAAAATTAGACAAAATACAGCATTTTAGAAAATTTACACTTTATCATATTATTTTAATTACATAAAAAAAATTACAATGTATAAAAAAAAATGATTCTTTTGCCACTGTTTTTCTATAAAATAGAAACTTAAAATCAAAAGAAAGATATATATAAAGTTCAAACTAATATCTTTAATAAGAGTATATTTTTTTAATTTAAGCTGTTTTTCTAAAGTGTATTATTTTAGTATTAAAAAACCTCTTCTTCAAGCACTGCACAAATACAATGATATATAGGTAAATGATATTCTTGTATCACTGGAGTTGAATTCGAGTTTATACGTATTTCAACATCTAGTAAGTGTGCCATTTCTCCTCCGGATTTTCCACTAAGTCCCAATGCTTTGCACCCTAAAACATTGGCAACTCTCAAAGCATTATTTAGGTTTACTGAGCTTCCAGAGGTTGATATTGCCCATAACACATCATTTTCTTTTGCAAGCCCATATACTTGCTGAGCAAATATCATATCCGCAGCAACATCATTTGCATAAGCAGTTGGTAAAGATACACCACTGACCAAAGAAACTGCTCGTATCGGTTCTTCAAGATTATAATTAATATATCCTGCTTGAATTGGGTATTTGTTTGCAAAAGCTTGTGCAAAATCAATATTAACAGGGCGTTTCTTTAGAAATGACTTCATCAACTCACCAACAATATGCTCGGCATCTGCCGCAGAACCACCATTTCCACATACAAAGATAGTTCCTTTGTTCTTAACACAATTAAGCAAAAGTTCAATAGCTTCTACTATCGGATTATGTAAATCTTCTAATTCAGGAAATCTCCTAAATAGTTCTTGTAAATATTCTATTGATTTTTCTTTCATTGTTACTCCACAGCAACACTTTTACTATATTTGATAAGTTGTATTGCTTATAATTTCAGATAGATATTTCCTCTAAGCAAGTATTATAAGATTTTATTTTATAAACTCACCTCTATATCAATTTCTTATAAATACTTTTATAGTATTTGTCAAAAAAATACTTTCTCCGTAGTTTTTCTTATTCTTACAACTTAATATATCTAAGCTTATATAGTTGATTTATAATTATCGCTGAAATATTTTATCATGCAAAAGCAGTAAGTTACATTCACACAAGTGTAGAATTTATACTCGATACAGGCGAACAAGATAGTAAGGTTATCAACCTAGAGTCTGACAGCAAAGTATAGGCGTGTTTCTAAATTAATTAATTTTGTCATTTTAGCAAGAAATAAATCCTTTTTTATAAAAGCTATGTATCAAAACATACATAACTTAAATAGAAAAGGACTTTGTCTAAGTATAAAATACAAAAGAATTAATTTAGAAACATATCTTAATAAAGTTCGTGAGATTCACTATATACTTTTTGCAAGTAAGCTTTATAATCTCCGTCTTTTAGACTATCTATAACTGCAAGCATTTTGCTATCGTCAATAAATCCACGGCGATATGCAATCTCTTCAATACAAGCAATTTTCAAACCTTGACGTTTTTCCATAATTTGAACAAATTGCCCTGATTCCATCAAGCTATCAGGAGTTCCAGCATCAAGCCAAGCATTACCACGGCGCATAGGCACAACATTCATTCTACCTTCTTGAAGATACATATTATTTAAATCTGTAATTTCAAGCTCTCCGCGAGCAGATGGTTTGAGTGAACGCGCTTTTGCTACCACATCAGGAGGATAAAAGTAAAGTCCTACAGAAGCATAGTTCGATTTAGGATTTTTTGGTTTTTCTTCAATAGAAATAGCTTTATGATTTTTATCAAACTCAACCACACCAAAGCGTTCAGGGTCAGAAACGTGATAAGCGAAAATTGTAGCTTTTTGCCCTTTATTTTGTTCAACTTCACTTTGGAAAGTTGTGAATTGTTCGCCCATATAGAAGATATTATCTCCTAAAATCAAGCAAACGTCATCATCACCTACAAAGTCTGCACCGATTGTAAATGCTTGAGCAATACCTTTTGGTTCATTTTGGATGGCGTATTGCACAGAAAGACCAATTTTTTCACCATTTCCAAATAGTTTTTCAATATTAGGAGTATCTTGAGGTGTTGAAATTATTAGAATTTCTTTAATTCCAAAAAGCATTAATGTTGAAAGAGGATAATATACCATTGGTTTATCATAAACAGGCAAAAGCTGTTTCGATGTTGTTTTGGTTAGTGGATAGAGTCTTGTACCTGATCCACCAGCTAGAATTATTCCTTTCATTATGTAAAACCTCGTGTTAATTTCTTAAGTGAATCCTAACTTATTCACCAAATTACTGCAAGCTATAAATATTTATGAGCAAACCTAGAATACACATCATTTCAATTTATCTCTTCCTGAAGGAAAAACCATATTTTTTGAAAAATAATTATAAATAAAATCAATATATTAGAAACATACAAGGCTATCTACCTTGAAAATATACTTCATTATTTTTTTCATGTTATAATGGAGTACTTTAGAGTTTTTTTAAAATAAAAAACCCCGCTGGGGAATGGATCTGAACAAATAACAGAAACCAAGTGCGGGGAAACAAAATATAAACCGTAGCCCATACCCTGCTTTTTAAATATGTTTTTATATTTACTTTGCTGGCAAAAGCTTATCGAAATAACCTGATACTAAACCATTTAATAGTACTGTTGCAACATTATTATCATATTTACTTCTATCATTACAAACGCTTGCTATAGCTGTTTTGATATCAATCTTCTTTGCATACGGTCTTTCTTGAATCATTGCTGAAATAGAATCTGCTACGGCTGTAATTCTAGCAATCACGCTTAAAGGTTGGCAAAGTTTTTGGGGATAGCCAGACCCATCAAGACGTTCATGATGTTCAAACACGGCTTGAAGAACTTCTTTTTCCGCAACATCAACACGTTGTAACATTTTCACACCTGCGATTGTGTGAGTTTTATTTTTTTCAATTTCTTCTTTAGTAAGTGGAGTTTTCTTATTAATGATAAATGGTGATATCTTCCCCATGCCTATATCATGCAAATATAAGCCAAGAGCAACTTTATCAAACATTTTTCTATTTTTTTCTTTTTGAAGCTCTGAAAAAATCCACAAACCAAGCACTAGAGTATTAACAGCATGATATCTGAAATCGTGCTCACCTGTATATAAACGTCCAAGAAATCCACGTAATCTGTAAATATCTTCCCAAACATATTCTGTAAATACCATTATATCACTATACAATTCATCATACACAATTTTAATTGGCTGTTCAATAAAATCCTGATATTTTTTTGTTAGTGCTTTAATTATAATTTCAGCAACTTCATTAGCTTTAAAGTTTTTATCAAGCAAAATAAGGTCTAACTGATGTACAATGTGCTCGGCATAGATTGGCAAATCTGTTCTTGATACGAAAAGATTTCCTTCTTTACATAGTTCTATAGCTGTTTCTATCTGTTCATTTGTAAGGCGTTGATCTTTTTTGGAAAAGGGATAAAGTGTTGGTATATTCTCTTTAAATTGAAATAAGCTGACAGGGGGACGATACTTAGGAAATGACATATAAATCTCTATGCTTATCTGATAAAACTCCTCTGATATTTCCCCTGGTACAATGGATGACTTTTTTGCCATATTTTTTCCTAAATCCTTTTCTTTTGTTCGTTTCAGTATGTCTATTTTTCAAGTATAAAAGATAAGATTTATTCCCTCATAATGTTTTCACTGCACTATGAGGGATATTTTTTCTAATTCATTTTACGGCGCATTGCATAAAGCTTTGAAGCTGTTGTAATAATATCATAGTACGAAGATCCCCATGCTTTACGGCCTTGACCACAGAAAGCTAAAAGTATGAAGCCTTTTACTCCATTATATTCAAACGATCCACAAATAGCACTTGAAATCTTTTGTAAAGCAAAGAATTTTTTAACTTCATTTGGCAGTTCATTAAAGAAGATAAATTCTTTAATGCCAAGTCCCGCAACTCCGTCAACAAATTCTACTATATCTTTACCGGCTAAACCTTGAACTGCATCATTAATTGGGCCATTTTTCTCTGTATAATATTCAAACACATTACCAAGTGTATTTGTGTTTGGATTAAGTTCAAAGATACCGCAACGATCAAGTTGATAATGACTACCAATTTTATTGAGCATTTCAGTAATTGTATTAGCAGTATCTTGACCACCATATACAAGGTTTACAATATTAGATTGAATGTTATCCACATCAGAAGTAATAACTTTATCAGCTTTCATTTCTTTCGATGGAGTGAACTTTTTAATACGATGTTTCAAGCTCTTATCATATAAAGCATATCCTGCTTTGCCCATCACTTTTACGTGATACATAGCAGCATCGGCTTTTTCATAGATTTCTTTAAAGCTTTTGCCATCAGTCGGACACATAGCAATACCAATTGATGCGGTTATATAGCTACCTGTATTTCCAAGTTCAACATTGGCAAGCGATGTAAGAATTGTTTCTGCTTTCCAACGGATAATTTTTTCATCACTTACGTTACGTAAAAGAACGATAAAGAGGTTTCTGTCTATTCTACCAACAATATCACTTTCACGGAAAGCCTTCTTAACTTTTTGTGCAGACTCTTTCAAGATAACATCACCGTATTCTTCACCAAACATTGTATTAACGTTTTTAAAGTCATCCAAGTCGATAATTAGAAGCGCTGATGTTTGCACATCATGTGTATACTGCAAGTATGTTGTGATTCTGCTTTCAGTTTCAACACGAGTATAAAGTTTTGTAAGCGGGTCAACCTCAATACGAGAAGTTAGCTCAAGTATAAGATTTTTTTTGAGTTTTCTATTATCTCTTAAGATTGACGTAATATACATTGCAATAATCATAAAGATTATAAGCAAAGCTATATTAATGATGAACATACTTGTTTCAAGAGTGAAGACCGTATCAGAAATAAATTCTTCAGGCAAGAATGACACTAAATACCATGAGTTTAAACCTAATGGAGTATAGTATCCAAGACGAACATTATCATAGTAAGAGATATTTAAGTAACCACTTTTACCTTCTGCAAAATCAGCAAGAAGAGCATCAAAGCTATTCACTGTTGCTGCTGCTTGATCGTATTCCGCACGCTGTAAAAGGGTTCTTAGAGGTTCACTAGGTAGAATAACATAATTATTTTTATTTAGAGCAATTACATTACCTAAGGCATCAACGATATAGGTATAAAGCATATCGTCAAAGCCAGGAGTAAGAAGATTTTCAAGATAAAGAGTTGAAATTTCATTTACCAAGATACCTTGAAGAACTTCGTCTTTTATAATTGGAGTAAGAATTAGGAAAGTGTTACCAGTTTCACTAAACTTCACTTTTGACAGTATTGTTTTTCCGGCTCTTAATAGTGGAAAATAATCTTCAGATGAAATATCAACGAGTAAACCAGCCGGATTATGACCAATTCCGCTAGCATCTAAATGATAAAAATCATCTTGTGCTGAAGATATTTCATATTCTTTTTCTACTGAATAAATGCTTTCTGTAAGGTTGTCAGAATGCTCCAAAATTGCAGCAAAAAGCTCAATATTATCAGAATCGGCATCAAGTTCGGTAAGAATTATCTTCTTTTGCTGGGCAGTATGCTCTTCAATGCTTGCATAAGAAGAAGTGAGTAAATCGTCACTTAGTCGTCCACTAAAGTAGTGCATACCAACAAATAAGAATATCACTATAAATAGATATACAAAGGCGAATATTACTTTTTTGGTAAAAAACTTTTCTGAATTCATCACATGCTCCTTACACTAGCAAAATTTTATGACTCTAAGGAATATTTATCGGACATTGTAGGAATTTCTGTAGGGTACACACCATCAAAGCATGCACAACAGTAGTTATCAGGTTCGCTCACACAACTTTTCAACCCTTCTAAAGATAAGAAGTGAAGTGTATCTAAGCCAAGCACTTTTGAAAGTTGCTCAAGACTGTGTTTATTCGCTACTAATTCAAAAGGAGATGGAAAGTCAATACCATAGAAACACGGATGTTTAATAGGTGGGCAGCTCACTCTGAAGTGAACTTCTTCTGCTCCAAGTTCACGCAATTTTGCGCAACGAGTTTGAACAGTAGTGCCACGAACAATACTATCATCAACTACTAAGAGTTTTTTTCCATTAATTGCTGATTTAACAGGATTTATCTTCACTCTAACGCTAAACTGTCTCATCTGCTGTGAAGGTTGAATAAAGGTTCTTCCAACATAGTGGTTACGGATAAGTGCGTGTTCGTAAGGAATTTTAGATTCTTGTGCAGCACCTAAAGAAGAGTATACGCCGGAATCCGGAAATGGTACAACAATATCAGCTTCAGCAGGCATTTCGCGCACCATTGTAGCACCCATTTTTTTACGACATTGGAAAACATCTTCACCAAAGATATTTGAATCCGGTCTTGCAAAATAGATAAGTTCAAAAATACACTGCTTTACAGGTTTTTGTTTTGGTAATCTATAGCTTGTATATTCAGTTGCGTGTTGTTCAATAACAATCATTTCGCCCGGCTCTACGCTACGAACCAATTCAGCCTCTAAAAGGTCAAAAGCGCATGATTCTGACGCGAAAATCCAAGATTCTGAAACTCCTGGAATTTTACCCATAACGATAGGGTGGAATCCATGAGGATCGCGAACTGCTATAAATTTCCCTTTATAAAGGATAAGAAGTGAATAAGCTCCTTCAACTTTTTGTGTTGCATAGAGAATCGCTTCTTCGATTGTTCTATTACTTAAGGCACGAGAGATTAAATGTACAAAAATTTCACTATCAGAACTAGTTTGGAAGATAGCACCTTCATTTTCAAGCTCTCTTCTAAGATCAAAAGCGTTTGTAAGGTTACCGTTATGTGCAAGAGCAAATAAAGAACCGTGCATACTTACAACAAGAGGCTGCGCATTTCTTTTTTCCGGCTTACCTGTAGTTGAGTATCTGATGTGCCCGATAGCTGTTTCACCTGATAACTGCTTAGAGAGAGTATCTTCGGTAAATACATCAGGAACAAGCCCCATACCTATATGAAAGTGCATATGCTTACCATCAAATGTAGCAATACCGGCACTTTCCTGCCCTCTATGTTGCAAGGCATAAAGCCCAAAATAGGTCAAACGTGAGGCTTCTTTATGCCCTGTTATACCAAAAATTCCGCACATAAATTATTCTTCCTCTACCTTGTATTCACATACAAAGTTTTTAGCTTCTTCTAAAGTTTTAATTATACCCGCTTTTTGTGCTTCAAGAAGTGCATCACGAATGATACCAACACTTCTGCCTTGCGGTAGGTTTGTTACTTCCATAATTTCATTACCGTTCAAGAGTGGCTCAAGCATTGCTTCAGGAGTATCAGCTCTTTCAAGGTATTTTAGGTTATGATTGAAGTTAGTATATGATGTTTCAGTCGCAATAATATGCGCGCGAGTCATAGCTATAAGTCTTTCAGTTTCCGGTAAAGCAAGGAAACGGCGAATCCCTCTATCAGTCATCATTGAATGGAAGCGGATATGGCTACGCACCAAGTTGCAAACGATATCAATTTCATCTGTTGGGAAGTGCATTCTTTTCAATATACCGCGAGTGATTTGAGCGCCAACTCTGTGATATTGATAGAATGTCCAGAAACCTTTATAGTTTTCAGCTGTATAGAGTTTACCTATGTCTTGAAATAATACGCCAACAACGCCAAGCCAATCGTTTTCAAACTCGTCTTCAGGGTATGCTTTCATACAAGCGATTGTGTGCTCGAACGCGGTAATCTCTTGTGCATCATTCTTATTTCTTTGTTGTTTTATTGCATGCAGTGCGGCAACTTCCGGTAAAACGGCATGAAGAATGAAGCTATCTGATAACAATTGAATAAACTTCCACAAGCTTTTTGCAGAAACTAATCGCATCTCTTCAACTAATACTGACATCGGTAAGAAATCAGAAATTTGATGTGAAGAACGCAAAATTGCAAGCCATGTGCTTGGTTCTATTGGCAAATCACTATTTGCAGCCATACGTAGAGCTGTAATTGCAAGCCTGTAGTTTCTTTGCAAAGACCAGTGGGATAAACCTTTTAAACGAATACAACCACATTCTGCATCAAAAAACGCATCTTCAATATTTGAGTTTGATACTCCACCTTTAATCGCATTGTAATTTGCTTCACTTTTTTTCTGCAGAACGTCGAGCATATAGGGAGAAACACGTACATGGCTAAAGTCTGGGTGAGCGCTTTCGCTATCAATAATAGGATAGAAGAAAACTAAAGCACCACTTTCAGTGTTCATTTTGGCAAACATTGAATTTTCATTTGCCTCGCAAGCATTTGGAAATAGCTTACAAAGTGTTTCAAAATCAGCTTCGCAAGCAACTTCATATATCCTAGCTTGAGTAAGTCCAAAAACTTCATCTTGCAAGTTTGCATTGATTATATAGGCATCAAAACCATTTCGCAAAAAGGTCTTACAAATGGTTACTGCTTCTTTATTGGGCATAGTAATTCCTTATATAAGGTTAAAAATAAAACATTTGCTCAATATTACTTAATTCACGTAAAAAGTCAAGATTTACAACCTTACTAAAAGGTGTAAGTTAGTCTGTAGGTTATTTTTTATTAGATTCTAAGGCATTATTTTTATTACATTTTAAAATTATTTTTATTTTTTTTCGTTTTTAGTGCATTTTTAATTTGACAAGAGTAGGTAAATATATTAAAAAAACGGTCTTTGTAACAGACTTCGTCAATTATGAATGTACACAGAGATGCATATATTTATCTTTGAAGAAGCGGGTAACAGAACATCGCCATAATGTTCAACCAAAAAGAGCCGTTACACTCTTTTGGGCAATCTTTCCTAAGTTTGCGTGGCGCAGTGTGGTAGCTAAGCGTCAAAGTATGGCTTCTCAATACGAGACTTCTACTTGATGTAGAAATTTTAACAAAAAAACTTATCTCACTTTGAGGAGATTTTCTGTATGAAAACTTATAGTCCTAAAGAACAAGACATCAGCCGTGAGTGGATTCTTGTTGATGCTAAAGACCAAATCTTAGGTCGCCTTGCATCACAAATCGCTCATCGCCTTCGTGGTAAACACAAACCTGAATTTGCACACCATATGGATAACGGTGATTTCGTAGTAGTTGTAAACTGTGAAAAAATCAAAGTTACTGGTAAAAAGTTGAAAGATAAAAAATATTATCATCACTCAGGTTATGTTGGCGGCTTAAAATCAATCACATTAGAAAAGCAATTGCAAAAAAAACCTGAAGAAGTTATTCGTGAAGCTGTGAAAGGTATGCTTCCACGTAATACTCTCGGTCGTAATATGCTCAAAAAGCTTAAAATTTATGCCGGTACTGAGCATCCGCATACTGCTCAAAACCCTAAGTCTTTGACAATGCCTTACTAGGAGATTATCATGTCTAAATCATTTAATTACGGCACAGGTCGTCGCAAAACAGCAGTTGCCCGTACCCGTATCTACTCCGGTACAGGCAATATTGAAATCAACGGTCGCTCAATGGAAAATTATTTTCCACGCAAAACTTTACAAATGATTATCCGTCAACCACTCGTTCTTACTAAACTTGTTGACGCTTACGATATCAAAGTAAATGTGCAAGGCGGCGGTAACTCAGGTCAAGCAGCAGCAGTACGTCACGGTATTACTCGTGCTCTTCTTATTGCTGATCCAACACTTCGTCCAGTATTGAAAAAAGCTGGATTTATCACTCGTGATGCTCGTAAGAAAGAACGTAAAAAATACGGTCTTGCAGCAGCTCGTGCTAGATACCAATACTCAAAACGTTAAGCCGATTACGACTTTACGAAAAGTATCAATTCAAGAGGAAAGATTTTATGTCTTTCCTCTTTTTTTATATCTATACAATTTAACTCTGCTGATTTTTTATACACTAAAATTGAATGTGTATAAATATTATACATATCTCTACTAGTTGCAAAACACAATAACATTATTATTTCAATAGAATAGAGGTTTTTTCTTGTTTGGCATGCCTTTTGCTATATACGAATCAAGAATACAAGTTCTTTAAAAAGCTTTTTGTATATAATCTTTGTGCTCTATTTATAACAAAAAGTGATACGCAAAACAAATTCATAAATCTATAGGAGAATTTTATGTCAAAAAAAATTATTATTTCATCATTAGCACTTTTAGCAATTGCAGGTTTTACTTTTAACGGTGTAGTCAGCGCAGATGCAGCACCAGGATACAAAGGCGAGCAACATCAAAAATATCATAATGGCAACGACAAAAGAATGCCTGAACTAACAGAAGAACAAAAAGCAGAGTTTGAAACTCTTGTTAAAAAGCATAAAGAAGAGATAACTCCTTTACAAATTCAATTAGTACAAAAACGCGCAGAATTTCAAGCTTTCATGAAAGGTGATAATCCTGACCCTAAAAAGGCAGGCGAAATGGCTGTAGAAATCGAAAAATTACAAAACCAAATGGCAGATTCAAATTACACATTCAAAGAAGAATTACAAGAAAAATTCGACTTCCCAGGAATGGGTAAACATGGCCGTAATGGTGGAATGAGAGGTCACGGCGGCATGGGTGGTCATGATGGAATGAGAGGACATGGTAATGGCGATCACAATAGCATGTATAACTGCCCTAGATTCTAATCAATAAATTCAATAAAAGTATTCATAAGAAAATCTTGTCTAATTTCTAAATTGTAATACAAAAAAAAACTCATTCAAGCTGAAATGTTTGAATGAGTTTTTTTGTACTTTGTTTTTATTATTTTTTAGATGGGAACAAATATGAATACCTTACAGCTAAACCATCTGTTTTTTCGATAATTTTTGTAGCAACACTATTAATATCGCTTTCAGTCAGAACACCTACTTCACGAGATATAAAGTGTCTTAAAGTTGCTTCACTCTGTGAAAATACCCATACTAAAGCGTATGCTGAACCAACTCCCGGTCTATCTTCAAACTCAGGCACAGTAGAGATAAGTATGCGAAACTTAGGAGTATCTTTTTCTTCAAGTTTGAAGAGATTACTTTCATTAAAGTGCTCTTTCAGTTTCAGTGCCAAAGCTGAACCTATGCTATCATTTCCTTCGTGTTCGATTGCAATAGGTGTGCTTCTATCAACGCTTTGTGTGGGAATATTAGGTAGAGATTGTGCTTCCTCAGCAGCAAAACTAGGTGCCGCAAATAACAAAAAACACGCCATTATAGATAAAATACTTTTCTTCATATTTTTCTCCTTTTTCTGTATATTCAATGACTCTAGTCGATATCAAAAAAAAATGCAAGTTACTATACAATGTATATCTTAGAGGAAGTATTGTAGTTTCACTTTTACTATTTTATATTTTATATTTTTTAGGATGTGTTTCTAATCCAGCAAAATATAAGTACCATCGGTAACCGACTGCAATTCTATCAAAAATTCATCTACTCTATCTTCAGGTAAACTAAGGGTATAGGTAATATCTGCTTCAAAATCTTCTTTTACTATCTCGATTTCAAACTGTTCAAGCATGCGATGCAGAAAACCAGCATGACTGTAATCTAAAATGATTTGCAGAATTTTTTTCTCAACTTTTTGTGTACGAGGTAAAGTTTCAAGTGCATGTGCTACGCTTCCTTGATATGCTCGTACTAGTCCGCCCGTGCCAAGCTTTATTCCTCCAAAATATCTTGTTACTACAGCTGCAATTTCTCCTACATCAGAGTAAAGAAGTTGAGTAAGCATAGGTTTTCCGGCTGTTCCGTGTGGTTCACCATCGTCACTATATCCTATATGTGCCGTGCTTTTAGGCGTATCTACCTGGAAAGCTGAACAGTTGTGCGTAGCATCGGCGTATTTTTTCTTTATATAATCAATAGCAGTGCGTGCACCCTCGACTGAATCACAGTGCGCAAGTGTGCAAATAAATTGACTTCCTTTTATTTCTAATTCAGCTTGATAAAAGTAGTTGTCAAAATCTTCATTGTTTGATATATATTCCTCTAAAGTATTTAATATAGGTATAAGCCTTAAGTTCGGTATACAGTATCTTACACTCATAAGTTTTCCTCTAATTTTTTTGTACTATAAAAATTTTAACTTGACAACAGTTAGGATTTTAGTTAAATAGGAATCGTTACTAATAAACAAAACCAAAAACAATTTTTATAAAACAAATGGAGATTTTAAAATGAGTAAAACACAAGACAACTTAATGGCAGCATTTGCAGGCGAATCACAAGCTAACCGTAAATATTTAGCATTTGCTCAACAAGCTGATAAAGAAGGCTTCCCTGCAATCGGTAAATTATTCCGTGCAGCTGCTGAAGCTGAAACAATTCACGCTCACGCTCACTTAAGAAACGCTGGATACGTAAACTCAACTGTAGATAATCTAAAAGCAGCTATCGCTGGTGAAAACTTTGAACACACCAAAATGTACCCTGAAATGATTGCTGATGCAAAAGCTGAAGGCAATAACGTAGTTGCTGGCTACATGGAATGGGTTAACAAAGTAGAAGCTGTTCACGAAGATCTTTACAGCAAAGCTTTAGCAAACCCTGCTGAATACGCTGATGTTGACTACTATCTCTGCCGTGTTTGTGGTTACACACACGCTGGCGAATTCAAAGATGATTGCCCAGTTTGTCAAGCTAAAAACGCTGCTTTCTATAAAGCATAATTTACACCTTTAACGCATATACGTTTCAAACTTTATTCTAAAAATAAGAGCAAACTCTCAAAGATTTTGCTCTTATTTTTATTTATACCCTAAGTAAACTCATCATAGATACATTTCTAAAACGTTCTAAAGTGTGTTTCTAAATTAAATGACATGCAACTTTATGATTTTCACCTATAGTTTTCAATTCAGGCTTTAGGCTTTTACAAATATCTATTGCTTGAGAGCATCTTGTTCTGAAAGGACATCCACTAATAACATCTAATGGATTTGGAACATCTCCTTCAAGTTTTCTTATTTCTTTTGTGAAGTCCATTGTAACACTAAATATGGAAGATTGCAGAAGTTTTGAATAAGGATGACACGCTTTACTTACAAATAAAGCACTTTCTAATTCTTCAATTACATCGCCAAGATACATAACCATAATTTTATGAGAAATTGATGCCACGAGTGAAATATCATGACATACAAAAACAATAGATAAATTTCTCTTTCTTTGAATTTCAGCTAATAATTTCATGATATTATCTTGAATTGAAACATCAAGAGCCGAAGTAGCCTCATCGCACACTAAGATATCAGGTTCTGCAGCAAGCGCACGTGCAATCCCAAGTCTTTGTCTTTGCCCCCCACTCATTTCATGGCAATACCTTTCTATGAAATCACTTGAAAGCTGTACAAGTCCAAGCAGTTCTTTGATTTTTTCTTCTCTCTTAACTTTAGTAAAATCATAAAAATTCTTTAAAGGTTCTTCTAAGGCTTCTCTAACACGCATTCTAGGAGAAAATGCTGACGATGGATCCTGGAAAACCATTTGAATATGTTTACGATTTTGACGAAGCTCTTTACCCTTTTGGTCTGTAATATCTTTTTCTTTGAAGTAAAGTCTTCCACTTGTTGGTTCTTCTAGTCGAGTAAGCATTTTTAATACCGTACTTTTTCCACAACCACTTTCACCTACAAGACCAAGAGTTTCACCTTTTTTTAGAGAAATATCAATTCCTCTAACAGCCTTTAATTCTTTTTCACCAATAAAGTATGATTTTGAGAGTTTTTTACCTTCTAGAATAGAACTAGACATAACGCATTCCCTCTATATTTGGAATAGCTGAAATAAGTTGTTTTGTGTATATTTCCTTAGGATTATTAATAATTTCAACTCCTCTACCCTCTTCAACCATTTCTCCATCTTTCATTACAATTATTTTATCCGCCATATACGCAGCTACTCCGATATTATGCGTAACAAGTAATATAGATGTATTATGATCTTTACGAAGTTCCATCATTTGACGTACAATTTGCGCTTGAATAGTTACGTCAAGAGCACTTGTCGGCTCATCGGCAATTATAAGATTTGGTTTAAAAATCATAGCCATTGCAATTCCAACTCTTTGACGCATTCCACCAGATAAATTCGATGGAATTGATTCCATAATTACTTTACCGTCGTACAAACCCATTTCTTCTAGAATTACAACGGCTTTGTTATAAGCTTCTTTTTTTGAAATACTTTCATGTGTTCGTATATACTCAATAAATTGACTTCCAATTGTACGGATTGGATTAAGCATTGCCCCACAATCTTGAAAAATCATAGAAATTTGACTACCACGAATACTTTCCCAATCTTTTGTAGTTAAATTAATTATAGATTTACCATTAAATATAATATCTCCATTAGTTATTACTCCACCTGTAGGTAAAAGACCAAGAGCCGCTCTTATAGCCGAAGTTTTTCCGCTTCCACTTTCACCAACAAGCGCAACAATTTCACCTTTACCTATCGAAAGATTAAAATTTCTGAGAGCGTATTTTTCACTCTTATAGCTAATAGAAATATTTGTAAATTCGAGCATTTAATTTTCCAGTTTTATATTTTAATTAAATAGGTTTCTCTGGCAAAATATCAGTACTAAGCCAATAATAATCAATTGCTCTAATTTCAGCTTTTGATATTTTTTCCTTTCTGCTAAACATTCTACTACTATAATAACCATGAATAATAGTTGCAGCATCATCTATTAAAATTTGTTGAAGTTTTGTAATAAGTTCAACACGTTTTTGTGAATTAAGTTCAAGCATAAGTTTTTCATAAAGTTCATCATATTCTATATTTTGATAATAGCCATAGTTTACAGAATTTTTAGAATACCAATTCCCTAAATAATCTTGAGGATCACCCACGCCTACGGTCATTGTATTGGTTGTTATAAGATCGAACTCACCAGCGTTTTGAAGTGCTGTTGCTGTATCATAATCTCTTATATTCACAGTACTTTTTATACCAATCTCTGCTAACTGTGATGCTACTGCTTGTGCAAAATCGTTGAGATTTCTACTTGTATAAGCTATGTAGTTCAGATCAATATTTTCGCCATTTAATTCTCTAAATCCATCACCGTCAGTATCTATGATTTTTGCTTCATCTAGTAAACTAATTGCTGCTTCTTTATTGAATTCGTAAGGATTTTTCAATTTATCATAATTATATGGTAAAGAAGATGGAAGAGGTGAAAAACCTTCAGCATACATTTTGCCAACAGTTATTTCACACATAGTTTTATCGTCTAATGCCATCATAATTGCTTTTCTTAAAGTATCATTTGCGAGTTCACTTTTGAAATTTATGTATGAATTAGCTGTTCTTACACCTACTGCTGTTGATATATTATATTCTTCAGGTTTAGCAGAAAGTTCAGAAAGAGCATCACTTGCTGTAATATTTTCAACAAGATCAATATCACCACTTTGTAAAGCCATTAATTTTGTTGAGTTATCTTCAATATAAATAATATTTACAGTATCATAAGGAACTTTTTCTCTATAATATATATTTTTAGAAAGTTCCATATTTACACCAAGATTATCTTTTTCAACTTTATAAGGACCAGTTCCAATCACAGTTCCATTAAGTGAAGATGTATCAATAATGGCAAAGTATGGATATGCTAAAATTCCAGGCAGGTTAGCTGTTGGTTTATTACAATTTATTGTGATAATTCCATCTTTATCATTTGCTATTATACTATCGTAAATAAGATAGGCTTCTGGATTTGAATTACCTTTTCCACCTTGCGCGGCATTTGTTTCTCTATAGAGCCTCTCCATTGAAGATACTACAGCTGAAGGAGTAAGTGGATTTCCATTAGAAAACTTTAAATCATCAATGAGGTGTAAAGTCCAAATTTTATAGTCGTCTGAATGTGAAACTTTATCAAGAAGATTTGGCTGAGCAACAATATTTTCATCAAACTTGAACAAGCACTCTGTAACGCCATAACGTACGCCACCCCAACTTGAATTCACATTGACTACAGGATCAATTGAATCTGAATACTTGTAAGATCCAAAATTTAGATGATTTCCAGCAGTTACAACTTTTTCTTCATCAGTACAACCAGCTAAATTTGTTGAGATACAAAGTAATGAGAGTATTGCTATTCCAACTTTTAATTTATTTATCATATCCTTCTCCTAATCATTTTTTGGATCTAAAAAATCTCTTACACTATCTCCAAATAGATTGAAAATAAGTACAGTTACAAAGATTGCGAGCCCTGGATAAATCATTAACCATGGTGAAGAGTTCATAAATTCTCTTCCCTCATTAAGCATATATCCCCACTCAATGGAAGTTGCATTTGCACCAAGCCCTAGAAAAGAAAAACCTGCTAGCTCAAGCATCATTCCACCCATATCTGCCATTGCAGTTATTAAAAGCATTGGAAAAACTGATGGTATTAAATATCTGATTATAATTGTAAAATGTGAACTTCCAGAAAGTTTTGAAGCTGCAATATAATCCATATTCCTCACTTTCAAAACAAGACTACGTGAAAGTCTTGCATATTTTGTCCAAGTAACCATAGTTATTGCAATAATTGCATTGACAATACTAGGTCCCATCATACCTGCCAGTGCAATAGCAAGTGCCATTCCAGGGAAAGAGACCATCATATCAGAAATTCTCATAATAAAACTATCAATCTTTCCGCCAACATAACCAGCTATTGTCCCAAGAATACCACCAATTGAAAACACAGAAAACACAAGCACAGAAGTTGCTAGGAGCGAAGTTCTTGCACCATAAAGTACTCGTGAAAAAACATCTCTCCCGAGTTTATCCGTTCCAAAAAAGTGTATACTATTAGGCGCCTGATTTGCATTTTTAAGAATAGCATCGTTAGGCTCAAAAGGTGCAATTAGAGGTGCAAATATTGCTATAGTTATAAGCGTTAATGCTAATAATGAAAAAATCTTTAGGTTTGTTTTGCTTGACAACATATCTAATTTCCCTTCCGCAATCTTGGGTCGAGATATTCATAAAAAACATCGACAATGATATTTACAGTCATATACACAAGAGCAATCCAAAGCACAAAACCTTGTATAAGTGGATAATCCATTGATTTTATAGCTGAAAGAGCTAAGCTTCCAAGAGCAGGATAAGAAAAAATTACTTCCACCACTGCAGTTCCACCAAGCAACGAGCCCAGAGAAAGTCCAAGCAAAGTTATAAGTGGCAACATAGCATTTGGCAAAATATGCTTCCAGAGAATAACCCTTTCAGAAATCCCTCTAGAGCGTGCCCCTATCACGTAATCCTGATTTAGTTCTTCAAGAATTGATGTGCGCACTTGTCTAGCATATTTACCGGACATAGCCAAAGCCAGTGTCAAGGCAGGTAAGAATATTTTTTCAAACCCCATACTCGAGGAAACAACGCTTACAAGCCCTAATTTCAAAGCAAAAAAATATAAAAGTAGTAAGCCTACCCAAAAATTAGGCATAGAAATCTGGATAAAACTAACAAAGCGTAAAGCATAGTCTACTTTACTGTTATGATTCACTGCTGATAAAATTCCAAGCGGTAACGCTAGCATAATCATTATAACTGACGCTAATAATGCAAGATTTATCGTTGGAAGCAAGCGAGCTAATAATAACTTAGACACTGCCTCTCCGTGCGTAAAAGAAGTGCCGAAATCACCATGAATACAGTTCATAAACCAATTAACGTATTGAATATAAAAAGGTTTATTCAAACCTAATTCAATTCTCATTTGCTGTAGCATTTCTTCCGATGGAATTTGTCCACTCACGGCAAACATTGCTCTAACAGGGTCTACAGGTGAAAGATAAGTAATTAAAAAGCTTATTAGACTTATTCCAAATAATGCAACAATCACTTGTATAAATCTGTTAAATAGTCTGCTTTTTAGAATTTTCATGCTATATATTACCTTAATTAAAAAAATCTTAAACTCACAATACTTTTGAATTTAAGACTCTACATACAATACAAGCTAAATATAATAGCAACATGCAATACTTCTAAAATCCGAAAAGTATCTTTGCACAATCACATTAAGGCAGGTATTCTGACTTTAGCATCAACGTTTTAAAAACCTTCCCAGAAAATCCAGTGGCATATATTTAAAACTACACTATTACAGCAGCGGCTCTGTGTGGGATTTACACCCAACTTCCCCATTAATCACCGAAGTGAACCTTATGTAAATAACAATCAGGAGATTAGAACATAGGATTTCTTAGCTGTCAACACTGAAAAATAATCCTTTTATTTCTCTACATTACGTATTTTTTCTAAGCAAGCATATAAATCATTTTCGTCATAAAAAGTAAAATCTGCTGTATTTATAACACTTTGCGGAGGATTATGCACAACTGCACTTGCTATTGCTATGTCTGCAATTTTCATAGCTTCAACATCATTATCTCCATCTCCAATAAAAACGATATGATAACCTAATTTTTTATATTTTGTACAGATTTCTTTTTTATCTAAAATATTCGTTAGCCTGCTAATTTTATTATCTTTTACCGTAGCAGAAGATGAATAGCTTTCACAGTGTAAACGAGCGACAAGTTTTTCAATCCAACAAGAAAGGTTTCCTGTTGCTATCACGCAACACTCTGGGTTATCGAGTATAAATTTATGAATCTTTGGAAGCAACACAATATTTTCTAAAAAATTTTTCACTTCATTAACAGGTAATTTGCCAAGTATTGAAACTCTATGCTCAAAACTTTTTTCAAAATGAATAAGCCCTTGCACGGTATCTTTTGTAAGTTGCTCTATCTCTTCCTCTATATTAAAATGCTTTGCAATAAGGGGAAGAGTTTCACAAGAAGTAATTGTGCCATCTAAGTCAAAAATAAATTTAAGCATCTAATTTTTCCATTAGTTTTATTAAGTTACAAACAACTATACCTCATTATGAATTTATTTGAAAGCATCGCTGTTTGACAACTATAGCATAAAGTGCTAATCCCACAAGAACAAATTTTAGAACTTTTGAGATAGATATTTATGAAAAAACTTAAGCCCATGATGCTTGTCGGCACAGGTTCAGATGTAGGAAAATCCATCGTAACTACCGCATTTTGTAGAATTTTCAAAGAAGATGGATATTCCCCGGCTCCATTCAAAGCCCAAAATATGTCTCTCAATAGTTACGCCACAAAAGATAATCTTGAAATTGGTCGAGCGCAAGCCGTTCAAGCTGAAGCTTGTGGGATTGATTGCACTACCGACATGAATCCTGTTCTTCTAAAACCTACAAATAATTTATCTTCTCAACTAGTACTACACGGTAAACCAGCAGGAAATAAAAGTGCCGCTGACTATTTTCTAAAAGACAATAAAGCTAAACTTTTCAAAGAAGTAAAACAATCCTTTGATAGATTAAATAGTCTGTATAACCCAGTAGTTATGGAGGGTGCAGGCAGTATTTCAGAAATGAATTTATGGAGCAGAGACATCGTTAATATGCGAATGGCTCAACATGCAAACGCCGCTACATTTCTTATTGCAGATATCGATAAAGGAGGCTTATTCGCCTCTGTCTATGGTTCCATTGCTCTTTTACCCGAAGAACAAAGAGCATTGATAAAAGGTATAATAATCAATAAATTTCGAGGAGATATCACACTTTTTGAAGAAGGTAAGCAAATTATTGAAAATTTAACACAAAAACCGGTTGTAGGTATTCTTCCCTATTTCACAGATATTTTTATAGAACAAGAAGATTCAGTTGCTCTTGAAAAAACTCTCAAAAAAAATGCTCACGAAAAAGAAAATGAAATTAATGTAGGTGTTATTTTACTAAAAAGCATATCAAACTTTACTGATTTCAACATGTTGGAAATGGTGAAAGGTGTAAATCTAATTTATATTCAACATCCTGAAGATATTGAAAACATGGATATTTTAATAATTCCAGGTTCTAAAAACACCATTGGCGATTTAGTTTATCTGCGTGAAAAAAATCTAGCAAAGGCAATTTTAAATCATCATAATATTGGCAAACAGCTTTATGGAATTTGTGGCGGATATCAAATGATGGGCGAAGTTGTACGCGATCCTAAACACATCGAAGGCGACATAGAGAGTATGCCTGGACTTGGAATTTTACCAATTCAAAGCATTATTGAAGAAGGTAAAACTACAAGGCAATGTTCTTTTACTATGCTAAATCAAGATTGCCATGGAAAAGGTTATGAAATTCATGCAGGTATCAGCTATAACTCAGCTATAAATAAAAATCCACTCTGCACGCTCGATAATGGTTCACATGATGGCTATTTCCTTTCAAATAAATGTTGGGGAAGCTATATACATGGAATTCTTGACAATAAAACAGTTATTGAAAGTATTCTCTCAGCTTGCGAAAAATCTAATAGCGGTATAAAAATTCAAGATTATGAATCAATGAAAGAAGAAAATTATTCATTACTTGCCAAGAGAACTCGTGAATGTCTTGATATGGATTATATCTATACTTGTTTGATTTAATTTGATTTCGACGACCAAAGAATTTTACAATCTTCTCAACTTCTTTGGTCGCCAACTATAATCAAACTAATTTCTTACTTCTTTTTCAACTATGTGCATAAGGACATAAACAGCTGACGAAAGTCTATTTAACGTATAAAGAAGGTCTGGGCGCGAACATTCATCTGTTTCAACATCACAATAAATATTATAAGCGGTGACTTCCATCGCTCTAATTTTTGTTCTAAGCATGTTGATTTTTAGAGTTTCTTCACTTAAATCTACACTTGGAATTATGTGATCGTAGCCCAAGTGTTGAAGAGGTTTGTGCGAAAAACTATGTATAGTATCTGCGCTAAGACCTGCAATTTCAAATGGTTGCAATACTGAATGTCGGCAAGAAGCAGACATTATATTTCGTAAAATAGAGTGAATAGCATTAAGCCAAATTCGAGCTGTTTCACTTTCTGACTTCTTCTGTAACCAAAGAACAAATGCAAGAGTATCATCAATTTCACCACGAAATTTGATTTGAATATCACCTTTAAAAATTGAATCTTTAGCATTGAAAGCGGTTTCAAGTTTTACTTTTGGAAAGTCTTTGAAGTCATCCTCTGAAAAAACCGGAAGGTTACTTTTTGCTTTAAGTGCATGAATTGGAATAAGTTTTCCCTCAGTATTTTCAGAAAGAATAAACATTTTTCCTTGTTCATTTTTAAACTTAACTTTTACATTTTTCTCTTTGATATTTTTTTTATCTTCCTCACTAAGTTCATACCCGAGAGGGAGTATAAAGTCGCTATCTTTTACTAGTAAGCTCTTGTTGATATTAGACATATTTAAATCCTTTAGGGTAGCAATATTTACTAAAAAGATAATAGTCTGAAATATAAATTTGACATTCAAAGCCTTTTTAAATAGACTACCACCAAACATGTTACCTAGCACAAGGATCCAAGAAATGCAAGAATTAGAGAAAAAGCTAAATATTTATATTTCTGAAGTAGAACCAGTAAACACTGAAATAATGCTGAAATGTAGAGAAGTTACAGACACTCGCTTTATCCCCAAAAGAAGTCTTGGACATCTAGAAGCTCTTGCAATTCAAGTTTCTGGAATAACAGGTAAAATCTATAACTCTATTGAAAATCCTTGCCACTTCGTTGCTTCTGCCGATAACGGAGTTGTTGAAGAAAATATTTCGTCATCTCCTATATTTTTTACTAAGCTTGTTTCTGAAACAATGCTAGATAAAGTTTGTACCATTGGTTTATTTTGTAGACAAATGAATGTTGAATTAAATCTCATAGATATTGGAATTTTAGAAGATCTAGATAACAAATTTATTAATTACCCCAATTTTTATAACAAAAAAATTTCATATGGAACTAAAAACTTCGCTAAAGAACCAGCCATGACTATGGAAGAAACTCTCAAAGCGATAATTGTCGGTATCGAAGCGATAAAAAGTAAAAAAGATTATGACTGCTTTTCAAATGGAGAAATGGGTATTGGAAACACCTGTACAAGCTCGGCTATTCTCTACGCACTTTCCGGCAAGAGCCTTAATGATGTAGTTGGACGAGGTGGTGGACTCTCTGATGAAGGGCTTGAAAGAAAAAAAACTGTAATCCAAAATGCTTACATCAAATATAACTTAAAAGACAAATCAGTTCTTGAAATTTTACAGCATGTTGGCGGACTAGACATTGCATGTATGGTAGGTCTTTATATTGGTGCTGCAATAGAGAAAAAACCAATGCTTATGGATGGATTTATTTCAGCAGTTGCAGCTTTGGTTGCTTGCACAATCGAACCAAAAGTCAAGGATTATATTATTGCTACGCATAGCAGTGAAGAACCGGGGATGAAAATCATCATGCAACACCTTGAAATGAAAACATTTTTAGATATGAATATGAGATTAGGAGAAGGCACAGGTGCTCTTCTTGCTTATCCAATTTTAAAAACGGCATTAGAAGTTCCTAAGCAGATTAAAACAGCGCAAGAAGTATACGCTCTTTATAATATAAACAATTAACAAAGATTTAACTATTTGGAAATACAATGATTAACGGACATGGAAATAATATTTATCAATACGATAAAGGGCAAATTAAAATAGATTTTAGTTCAAATGTTGCCTATAATAATAAGTCTCAAATCATAGTAGATTATCTAAAGAATGAATTTGACTGCATAAAAAACTATCCTGATCCAAATGCTTTGTATCTTACACAAATGTTGGCAAAACAGTATAATGTTCAGCAGGGAAATATACTTGTTACGAATGGCTCAGCTGAAGCATTTTATATACTAGCGCATTGGCTTAATAAACAAGTTTTAGAACGTAGTAAGGCATCAGCACCTTGTAAGAGTTTAATTTTTACTCCTTCTTTTTCTGAGTATGAAGATTCTTGTTCGCTTTTTGCACACGACCTTTACTTTAAAAATCATAATGAATTTACAAGCATTGATTACTCTAACTTCAATTCTGTTTGGCTTTGTTCACCTAATAATCCAAATGGTTATAGAGTGAAATATAATGATATTGAAAGTGTATCAAGTTCAAATTCCAACACATATTTTTTGATTGATAGAGCATATAATGAACTTTCTAGCAACAGAGAATATGAAGATAATTTACCGGAAAATCTGATACTTATTCATTCTCTTACTAAATCCTTTGGAATTCCTGGTTTAAGGCTTGGTTTTATTATTGCTAATGAAGGAATTATTTCAGAAATAAGTGGAATGCGTGCACCGTGGACAGTCAACTCACTTGCTATAAAAGCAGGTGAATTTATTATAAAAAATTATAATTCTCTCATCTTAAATCAAGACGAACTCATTATAGAATCGCTTTTTTTACAAGATGAAATTTCTAAACTACCAATGTTTGACGTAATTCCCTCCTCGTGTAACTTTTTTCTTTGTAAAATTTCTCAACAAACTAAATACACAGTAAAAGACTTATCAAAATATCTCATTGATAAATATGGTATTTTAATACGAAATGCTTCAAATTTTCGCACTCTAGATGAAAAATATTTTAGAGTTGCTGCACAAACAAGAAAAGAAAATCTTCAGCTCATTGAAGCTCTAAAGAACTGGAACTAATGGAAATTTCATATTTATTTATAAGCGTTTTGATTGGTGCAACTTTAGATTCTTTTTTTGGTGATCCTTATTCACTACCTCACCCCATTAGAGTTTTTGGAAATGCTATTTATTATTTAAATCATAAATATAACAAAGGCTTACATAAGAAACTAAAAGGTAGTTTAGTTTGTATTTTTCTAGTTACTTCTGCTTTTCTTTTTTTCTATTTTATGAATTTTCTTCTTTCAGACTTTCCAAATATACTTTGCTTATGGAATGCTATTTTTTTCTATTATGGACTTAGTTCTCATTGCCTTATAAAGGAAGGGTTAAAAGTTGAAAATGAACTTATAAGATATGAAAATGGTTCAGAAATTGACCTCGCAAAAGCAAGAAAAGCTTTAAGTATGATTGTTGGACGTGACACAAGTGAACTTACCCCACATAAAATTAGAAGCGCTGTTTTAGAAACTCTATCAGAAAACTTGAGCGATGGCGTAGTCGCACCTATTTTCTTCTTTTTTATCGGCGGAATACCTCTAATGTTTGCCTACAAAATGATAAATACTCTCGACTCTATGATTGGCTATAAAAATGAAAAGTACAAAGATTTTGGTTTCTTTTCTGCTAAAGTAGATGACATAGCCAATTTTATACCTTCTAGACTAACTGCTCTTCTTATGTGTTTAGTTTCATTGAAAAATCGTATACCATTTATCATTAAGTATCGACACGCGCATACAAGTCCAAATGCGATTTACCCAGAAGCAGCACTTGCCGGAATTTTAGATTGTCAACTAGGCGGAACTAATATTTATTTTGGTAAAATAGTTGAAAAAGAATTTATTGGTAATAATCCTCGAACGCTCTTACATAAAGATGTCATAACTACTTGTGTTATCAATGCTAAAGTTGCATTTATTCTTTATCTAAGCCTAGCAATATACTATTTTTAATACATATTACCCCAGTAAAAATGTATATAACTTGCACGCACATTTTTATAAACAACACCGTAATTTTTATCGTCAAGCATTACAAAAGGTTTATAATCTTGTAGTAATTCTATATCGCTCCAGTGAAATTCATGCCCTCGAAAAACTTTAGAACTAATATCATTCTTTGAAAAAATTGTATCCACGTAAAGAGTCATTTCACGATAACCTAATGATTTTAAGCGTGTACCCATCACTGCTTTTGCATTTATAATCCCGCATAAAGGATAAGATATTTCTTTTTGTGGAAGAACAAGCTCATTCGTTAAATACATATATCCACCACATTCAGCGAATACTTCTCCATCATTCTCAGCAAAATCCTTTATTGACGAACGCATAGATATATTATTTGAAAGTTCTTTTGAAAAAATTTCAGGATACCCTCCACCAAAATAAAGAGCATTAACCTTGGGAATATGCTTATCTTCTAGTGGTGAGAAAAATTCAAGTTTCCAACCTAATTTTTCAAGTGCTTTAAAGTTTTCATGATAGTAAAAGCAAAAACTTTTGTCTTTAGCTACTCCAAGAATTTTATTTGGCATTTTTTCTCTATAATTTGTATGTCTTATAGATATTTTTTTATTACTTTTATTAATAGCAGTACATTCTAAAAGCGTGTCTAAATCGAGATTCTTTTCTAAAGTATCTGCAATAGCATCTGCCCAAGCTAGATTTTTTTGAGATTCTGCAAGGGGAACGAGCCCTAACTGTCTATCAGCGACGCTCCACTCGGATTTTCTAGGTAAATACCCTAATAAAGGCGGAAGTTGCCAATTCTCTAAGCCTTGTTTGAGTATTTGAGCATGTCTCTCACTTCCTACGTTATTTGCAATGATTCCAGCTAGTTTCAATCCATATCTTAGAGCGTGAACTACAAATCCTTCAACAAGAGGAGCTATAGACGATGCCATCCCTTTTGCATTAACCACCAAAACTATTGGAATATCAAGCAGTTGTGCAATATGTGCTGTACTCCCTTCAAGAGAAGGAAGATTATGAACAAAATCATTGTTCTCTTCATGATTTAATATGCTTTTTTTAGGTTGAATTTTACCATCAAAAAGCCCCATTACACCTTCACATATAGCACAATCTGCATCATTAGTATGTTCGGTAAATACACGCTTTACTTCGTCCTTTCCCATAATCCAAGTATCTAGATTGTAACAAGGTCTTTCTGTTACCATCTCATGAAAGGTTGGGTCGATATAGTCCGGACCGCACTTAAAGGCTTGAGTTTTAAACCGACGAGATAAAAGCCTCATAAGTCCTAAACTTACAGTAGTTTTTCCTTCACCTGAGCGAATTGCTGCTATGGTAAATGCGTGTAATTTTGACATATTTATTTTCCGTATTTTTCCATATATCCACGTTTTTCATAAAGCATATCATTTTCGTATACTGTGCGGTGAGAACCTATGATGAGCAAAGTTGACATATCGACTTCATTTTGTGGAAAATCTTTAAGTTTTCCAATCCATTTAGTTTCTGTTGCTCTACCTGCATTTTTCACATAAGCACAATAAATTTCTTCACCTCTAAGTTCTGTAAATATCTCAATTGCTTCCGCCATTAATTCACGTCTTTTCTTTCCAGCTGGATTATAAAGCGCTATCGGTAAAGCTGATTGCCCTACTGCTTTCAGATTTTTTTGAACTTCTTCACGAGGCACTAATAAATCAGAAAGACTTACAAGACAGAACCCATTTTGAAGTGGAGCTCCAAGACTAGCAGCCGCGATATTTGCTGAAGTAATTCCGGGCATTACTTCTATTTCAACAGCAGAAAATTCTTCTTTATCTTGTTTAAGTTCCATAAGAAGTCCCGCCATCGCCAAAATTCCAGGGTCGCCTGAGCATACCATACAGACTGTATTTCCACGAGCTGCCGCTTCAAGAGCATGTGTGCAACGTGCAACTTCACCCATCATTCCATTTTGTATGATTTCTTTGTCCTGAACAATATCTCGAATAAAATCAACGTAAGGAGTATATCCTGCCACAATATCACATTCTCTCAAGGCTTCGACAACTTGTGGAGTTATTTGACCTTTGCTTCCTGACCCTAAGCCTACAACAAGCATTTTACATTTGTTGTCAGTAGCTTGTAGTTCTCCGTGTTCTATTCGAGCAAGAGCAAAAGTTATAGAATTTGCATACGCAGTTTTAGGGGCATAAATAGAATTTTTTCTAATTTTTTGAGAATATTTTTCTTTCAATCCAAAAAGCGCAGATGCTTCACTTACTGATGAAGTTTTTTCTGTTTTTTCAAATACTTTTTGTGATGGATTTGGAACTGAGATTTTATTTAATTTTTCTTCCTCATAAAATTCTACTTTTATATCCATTTCTTTTGAAAGTTCTAAAATTGCAGCTTCATCTTTTTTTAAAGTACATGATGTGATTTGTGCAACATGTGATTTTAACAAAGAATTTTCTTGCAAAAAGGTATCTAAGGAAGTTCTTAACAGACTAACATCAGTACCTTTTTTACATCCAATCCCAAGTATAAACGATGCAGATTCAACACGTAATAGATATTTTATACCTTGAATATTATCTTTATAATCCCAAGCAATTGCATAATCTGTATTTAGATTTTCAGCGCTTTCTGCATAAAAAACCTCAGAATTTTTATATATGCTGTCATAAACAGATTTTTTACCAAGAAATGCAATTGATTTTTTCTCTAGTAGAGCAGAATTCAAGTGTTTTATATTTTCAGGATTTATAATTCGTGCTTGCTCTCTTGCTACTATTTCATCAAAGGCATGAAGATTATTAACATCTGTTGCTGTTGAAATTACCGCTTGTCCACCTGTTATACGAGCAATTCTACGAGACAACCTATTCGCACCGCCAATATGTCCAGCAGTAAGACTTACTACATAACTTCCACTTTCAGGACATACTACTACAGCAGGATCTAGGAGTTTATTTTCAAGAAGTGGCGCAATAGAACGGACTGCAATTCCTGTTGCACCAACAAAAATATGCGCATCGAATATATTCCAATTTTTTACCAAATTTGACGACAAAGATTCTGTATTTTCAGACTGTTTTGAAATATAAAAAATTTCATTGGGAAGGTTAAGCCCTCTAGCAATTTCTTCCGCTCTTGCATTTCCTTTTTCTGTGAAAGCATAAAGTGCACATCTTCCGCTAAATTGTTCTTGCGGTAACGCGTTTCTATAGCCATGTGAGAAATTTTTATCATAAAGCTTCGATTTTTTTTGATTAGTTTCAAGCTCTTCCATAACGTTTATACTTTGACGTAAAGCTTCACCCACGAAAATAAGGGCTTGACGCCCAAATCCTGCTTCTTGAACTTTTTGAGCTATATCTTCGAGATTCCCTCTAATAATACGCTCTTCCGGCCAAGTCGCTCGATAAACAACAGCTACCGGAGTATCAAGAGGAAGTTCTCCTTCTGTAGATAATTCCTTTGTAAGTTCTTCAATTTTTCCGGTGCTTAAGAAAAATACTAGAGTAGATTTTGTTTTTGCAAAAGCGGTAGGTGTTTCACCGGCTGGCATTGGAGTACGACCTTTTGTGCGCGTTAAAACAACACTTTGTGAAACTTCTGGAGCTGTCAACTCACAGCCAAGAGCCGCAGCCGCTCCAAAAACAGAACTCACACCCGGAACGATTGTTGCTTTTATTCCTTCTTTTGCAAGAAGTGAAATTTGTTCGCTTATTGCGCCATACATCGCTGGGTCACCAGTATGTAAACGTACGACTTTATATCCTTTTTCTACAGCATCAGTCATACTTTGAACTTGCTCTTCAAGGCTCATATTTGCGCTGTCTTTTGTAATACACCCATCTTTACACATTAGCAAATGTTCAGGATTGACCAAAGAACCAGCATAAAGAACGAAGTCAGCTTCTTTTATTGCATTCAAACCACGCACTGTTATGAGATCAACAGCACCTGGGCCAGCACCAACGATTTGTATTTCACGTTTTGTCATTTTTCTTTACCTTTAGAGCATATTTCTCTATTTTTGATATATAAATATATAGAGCGTATTACTTTGTTTAAAAGATGTATATTCGTTTGCAATTACACGCTCTTTTGCAATATCAAGTTTTAAACACGATACTTTTTTTTCTGATTTCTTCCAAGCATGTAAGGCTGTGAAACTTTCAAGAGTTACTGCGGATATCACCATTATACCATTTTCATTAAGAAAATTCTTAGCTAATTCTGCAATTTTTATAATGTTTTTTCCGCCACCACCAATAAAGATACGATCAGGGTTTTCTAAACTTTCTTCCCCTAACTTTTCTAAAATATCAGATTGATAAATTTTATAATTGCAGATACCTAATTTTTTTCTATTCGCTTCAATATCAGAAATTCTTTTTTCATTTTTTTCAACCGCATAAACTTCTAAATTTAAACAAAGAGCCGCTGCCTCAAGTCCTACTGATCCTGAACCTGCGCCTAAGTCCCATAGTACACCTTTATACGGAAGTCGTAACCTAGAAAGAATAATAGCTCGGGCATCTGATGCAGTTATAAGATTCTCATCTTTATCATAAAAACTTTCTTCTAAGCCGAGCGGTAAATATGAATTTTCTAAAATTTCAGTCGTTTCTAGTAAAATTAAAATAGATGTAGGTGAAAATTTCTCTTCAGAAATTTCTTTTAGTGAACTTTGAACAATTCTTTCTGATTTTCCATCTATTTTAGAACCTAAATATTCAGCAACAACAGCCTTGTTATTTGATAAATTTGGATTATATTCTAAAATTTCTTGCGCTATTTTACTTGCAGAGAATTTATTCCCTCCATAAACAACAGGCAAGTGACTCGTCAAAATTTTACGAAGTGGCAGTTTTGAATAATTATGTACACTAAAAAGTGTTGCATCACTCCATGGCATAGCAATTTTATGAAAAAGATCCTGAAATGCTGTGACATTTGGTATAAATAAAATACTCTCTTTAATAAATTCTTCTAGGTTTTCTTCTTCTGCACTTTTAAGAATTGTTCCACCAAATCCATGATAAAGCCCATCACCACTACAAAGAACAAGTATTTTTTTACCTTCTTTTGCAAATTTTATAATATTTTTTGAATCTTCTTTTGCTTTAGCTCCAATTGCAACACAAGAAAGTAAATCTAATTTTTCAAATAAATACTCATCAAGCAGAGACTTTGACCCATAGATTACATCAAACAATGAAAAATCTATACTTTCAACATCATAACTATAACCTATTCCGCAAGAGTAAACAATTATTTTATACTCTTTACTAGCTAAATTTATATCTATTTTTTGATTCATCACTTTTCCTAATCCTTTTTCGTCGACTCTATTGACTTTATACTTCTATTAAAAATAATATTTCCATCAAAATCACTAAGCAATAGTGTAAAGTCAATTGAAGGTGCTAAGGACTGAAAAAATAACAAGGCTTTCAGAGTTAATTGTTCTAAAACTAAAATCCTTATATTTTCATGTAGATAGAGTAAAGCTTCACGTACGGACTGCGCATTCGCTAAATCTTCCTTTGTGGACAAGGAAATTTCACCATAACTATTTGATTTTTCAATTGCTAAAGATATTTCATTTCGCAAAAGTTGCATATCTTGTTTAGTTTTATGCGCATGAGTATACTCTAATCCTGCTGCATACTTACAGAGTTTTCCAGCCATGCAAGTGACTGTTACTGTTTTTATACTATATTCGTCAGCAATTTTTATACTTTCCGCAATAAAATCTGCTATAGAAACAAATGCTTGTTCATCAAGTTGAGGATAGTATTTTCGAGCTAGCTTTTGCGTACGCCCACCAGTAGAGAATACTATATGCGTTCCAGATACAATAGATTGTGAACGAACACAAACCTTTATAGTTTCAATATAAGCAGCATTACTATAAGGTCTTACATGCCCTGTTGTGCCAAGTATAGAGATACCATCAACAATTCCAAGCATTGGATTTAATGTATGTTTTGCAATTTTCTTTCCATTTTCTACGCCTATAGAAAATCGCCAAACTTTCCTATCTCTACCTCTTCCAAAGCCTGCTCGCTCAAGGTTTTCAATAAGCATTTTACGTGGACCTTTATTAATCGCCCACAAGCCTTTATCGCAATCAAGACCTATGCGAGTACAAAGTCCAACACCTTCGACAGACGATAAAATTAATATATCATTTCCAATAGATAGAATATAATCTTCGTTTCTTTTAGCTTCTTCAACACTAATATCAAGTTCTTCTAATATTGCATAAAGTATTGCTTTATGCGTACAATCAGGATCATCTCCACCATCTTTTTGTATACGAAAAACTGGATTTTTTCCTTGTATATCAAGATCTAAAAGGGGAAGGAATTTTATTTGAGAATCCAAAAAGTAGACTTCTACTTGATCAGAAAAAGTCTTAGTTTGAAAGTAGTGCCAAGCCCCAAGAGCAAGCGCAGACATGCACGCTCCTGTTGAATATCCCCATTTCAAATTTTTCTTTTCTTCTCGCATATCAATTAAACCAAAAGATTTTCCATAATTGCATGTAATGTTGTAACCGCTAACGCCGAACCGCCACGTCTACCCATAAGCGCAATATTTGGACACGAGGTTTTAGATATTAATTCTTTAGATTCCACAACATTAACAAATCCAACAGGCATGGCAATAACAAGTGCCGGCTTTGCACCCTCTTCAAGTATGTATCTTGCAAAACGAGCAAGAGAAAGTGGTGCATTACCTACTAAAATAATTGAATTATCCATTATAGGTCGTACTTTTTCAGCACTACATAACGCTCTAGTTTTATTTTCTTTTTTTGCTTTTTCTATAATGTCAGGATCGCTAATTGTACAAACAAGTTTTTTTTCACTATAATTCGGGTTGATTTTTTTCAATTTATCCAGCGATAAACCAGAGCGTATCATCTTAGAATCACATATGATTGTTGCGCAATTTTTCAAAGCTTCGCGTCCAGCCTCAATAGCATTATTATTGAAAACAAGACCTTTAGCAATTTCCATATCTGCAGTTGTATGCACTAGTCTACGTACTACTTGCCACTCACTTTCTGAGAGATTTGAACGTATTGAAACTGGAAATTCTTCTTCTATAAGACGAAAACTTTCATTTTCAATCTCTGAACCACTCAAATTCCATCGAAGATCATTATTGCAGATTTCTTGCCATGGTTTATTTTTATAATCATCTGATATCATATTATTTTTTTACCATTATCATTGAAAGATATGCTTCAGGAAGTTTTTCTATTTCATCAAGTGAATAAACAATTTTTTCATCTTCCATGCCAAGTTCTTCACCATAAACTATTTGTTTAATAGGATTTTTTTCTTCTTCTCTTCTAAGAAGCTCAATAAGAGCTTTACGAGTACGATAGGTTTTCAAAAGAATTGTTGTGCTATTTTCAGGAAATTCGATTTTTTCAACATCATCATTTCTAAATGATGGAACTACCCTAAGCATTTCACGATTTTCAACTAAGGAAACTTTTGCTTTTGCCGCTAAAGTTGCGAAAGATGTAATACCAGGTACAACTTCCAAATCTAGTTCAGGGTGTTTTTTCAAAATTCTTTCAAGTACATAGGCAAATGTACTATATGTTGATGGATCGCCTAAAGTTGCAAAAGCACAGTTCTTACCTTGCTTTAGAGCATTTAAAATAACTTCTGCATTTGCGTCTATTTGAGCTTGTCTTTCATCATTATTACGAGACATGCTGAATACGAGCATTGCCATTTCACCTTTAGGTTCAAGACTTCTCACAACACGACCTGATACACTATCTTCTGAATTTTTTGAAATAACTGTAAAAATCACATCTACACTTTTTATAACATCAACTGCGCGTAAAGTTAAATATTGAGGATCTCCAGGACCTATCCCTACGCCGTAAAATTTGCCTAACTTCATATCTTCTCCAAGTGTACCGGTTCCTACCCACATACTTATATCAATAATCCGACACGTTATATATAATCAAAGTACACAAGACTATAGTACTGATTTGGCTTTGTCAAGTATGATAATTTTATCACATAACTACTTAGAATATAAATTTAAATTAGCTTAGTTAATACACAATCATTCTCATGGAAATTCAACACTGCTATTCCGGCATTTTTTATATCGAACTTTTTTACTGCACTTCTATCCCCCATAAGATAATAACTAAGAAGAACATTCACTACTCCCCAGTGTGCAACTACTAAGATATTTTTATTCAAGTCTACTGTATTTTTCATAAAAGTCGTGATTCTTTCGCAAAATTCAACTGTGGATTCACCACTTATATAATTATAATTATCACTATCCGCAAACCATTTTTCAGATTCATCGGGAAATTTTTCTATAATTTCGTCAAAAGTTAAGCCTTCAAAAATACCGAAGTTTTTCTCTCTTAGCTCTTTATGTTCTATAATTTCTAAATTCTTATAATTCACTATTTCAGCTGATTTTTTTGCTCGGATATAGTCGCTTGAATAAATGATATCATAATCATATTGGAAGAGAATTTCACGCGTTTCTCTACATTGTTCCATTCCTTTATCGGTTAGTTCTGGATTGAGCGAACCATAAAAGCATTTTGCTTTATTCAAAGTTGATTCACCATGACGCATCAATATTAATCTACCCATATTCTTTCCTTATATAGCTATAAAAAGCCCAAATATTGCAAGAAGTGATGTAAGCTCAAGAAGAGCACCAAATGTATCGCCCGTTGAACCACCTAATTTTTTTTCTATAGCTTTATTGAAGCAGTATGATAAAATCATAACTAAAACAAATGAAAGAAAAAGAGAAACTAGTAAAGCTTCATTAAATAAAGCTATAAAAATCAAAGATATAAAAAGAAAAAAAACTATTTTTATAAAGTCTGAATGACTTGTATTATCTACAAATGTTTTTCCCATTCCTTCTGCTCTTGCGTATGGAAAATACGCACACGAATACAAAACCGACAACCTTGCAAAAATTGGAGGAATCACAAGAAATATCCATGTTTGCTCAATAGCATGCTCATAAATAGAAAAAATTTCAGTAAGTAGTGCATATTTTATCAGAAAATAAAAAATAAGAGCAAGCACTGCATTTGTTCCTACGCAAGAATCTTTCATGATTTCAAGCATACGCTCTTTGTTTTGATAGGAAAAAATACCGTCAGAAGTATCTGCTAGACCATCAATATGTATAGCTCCTGTTATGAAAACGTCAATAAGCATTGCCAAAATTGCATAAAGCGATGGCGACAAAGAAATAAATGAAATCAAACTGATAAGGTAGATAATCACAAAACTTATACTTCCAAGCACAAGCCCAACAAGTGGATAATATTTCATAGCAAGACCAAGACTTTTAACATCATATTCCGGCATAGGTAGAGGAAGTCTTGAACTAAAGGATAAAAATAAACGAAATTTATTAAATTCTTGTATAAACTTAGACATACAATACCTACTTCAATTTTAATTCAAGCCCTGAAACAATAAAAGATGCACTATCAGCCTTTTCAGCCACAACTTGATTCATCCTTCCAGCTATATCTCTAAAGTGTCTACCAAGCGGATAAGCGGGTACTAGACCCATTCCAAGCTCGTTACTTACTACAATTAAATCTAGACTAGATTTTTCTATATAAGCGAGTAAATCACAAATTTCATCTTCTATAATCTGTTGAATTTCTGCTATTTTTTCTTTAGATACAGAATCCCAATCTTCATGAAGTGTAAGCATAAAATTTGTAACTAAATTCGTCAAACAATCAAGGAGCACAATATTTTCTTTCTCAGTATATTCTTTAAGTAATGATGATAGATTCTTATATGCTTCAATAGTAACCCACTCTTCCCCACGTTGAACCTTATGGAGACGGACTCTTTCTTGCATTTCATCATCATAAGCTTGCGCAGTTGCTATATAAATTTTGTTTTTTTGTGAATCAAAAGCTATTTTTTCTGCAAAGCTACTTTTACCGCTTCTTGCTCCACCGCTTACATAGTAAATTTTTCCCATTTAAGATTCTCTATTTCTCTTAGAAATAATTAAGGGTATGTTTCATTTCAGATACATACCCTCTATTTTCAATTAATGTTTATGATTATGACAACAGCCATGTTCATGATGGTCGTGGTCATGATGGTGATGTGCATTTCCGTGTGAGTGACCATGATAGTGGTCATGTGCATGCCCGTAATTGATTTCTTTTCTTATGTAAGGAAGTTCACTTTCAGGGATTTTCGGTAAATTCTTACTTACTTCTTCCCCCAGTTCTGCCAGAGCAATATGTAAGTTATGTAACCATATAGAAGTAAAGCTTTTATGTGCAACTGTACCTACTGCATAAGGTTGACATTCAAAACCTTCATGTTCAAGAATTGATTTCCATGAAGTGCTATGTTCTCCAAGTAAATCAAGAAGATAGTGATGTCCTGGCACTCCCATAAAAGGAACTAGGTGTACTTTCTTGAAGTTTCTTGCTTTCATTCTATCAATAGCAACGTCAATACCAAGATTTTCACCCATTAACGCACCAACAAAGCAATTAGGAAGATACTTTGCTACTCTTGCTTCAAGCGCATGGTAATAAATTTGTGCTTCATGATATGTTCCATGACCAACAAGAAGAATTGCTTCATCGTCTTTAAGATTTGTAGGAACATATTCAGGAATAAGTTCAGCTACATGTAACAATGTTTCACCTGTAATAAGCGGCGCTCCCAATGATACTTTTTGAAGTCCTTTACGTGGATGTTGTAAAGATTCAGCTTGTTGTTTTGTCCAGTTAAATTCAACGCCTGGAACTGTATGTAAAGACTGCACTGCTATATGAGTAAATTTTTGGTCATACATATCCATAAGCGCTTGGCTTACTGAAAAAGCTTCTTTGCCTTGTCTTATAAGTTTACGGCGAATTTTATCGGCTGTATATGAGAAAAATACTGGAATATTAGGAAAACGTTCTTTGATTTGTGCTTCTAAGTATTCATAATCAACACTTGCTTCATCTGCTGTTGTGCCAAACATTGCAAGTAAAATCCCTACTTTAGTTTCTTTCTTTTTTCCATGTCCATGTCCGTGACAGTTTTCATGGCGATGCTCATGCCCGTGGCAGTGCTCTTCTGTGTGTGCATGTTCGTGGTGGTTATGCTCTCCACAACAGTTTTTATTCATTTTTGCTCCATTATATTATAAACAAATTAAATTTTATCTTTTGTCTTAGTTTTAAATTTCTTTTTATAAAGACATTTATTATTAATATAGCTACTACTCTATTGTCAAGGTTTTGTTAATATTTCACATATCGTGATTTTTTTCTCAAATTTACTTTTTTAAGTATTCATGATTTTTTATAACATTGACAAAAACCGTTTTTAAAGATATTAGATTCTAAATCTGAAATTATAATAAATAGGATTAGTTTTATGTCAATTTTAGCTTCTCTGCTTTCAAAAAAGCTCTGTATAGCTCACCGCGGTGCACGTGCGCATGCTCCGGAAAACACTTTAGAAGCGGCAAAATTAGGGTATAATGTCGGCTCACATATGTGGGAATTAGATGCTAACTATACCAAAGATTTTCAGCTAGTTATCCTCCATGATGACACCCTTACTCGCACTACAAACGTAGAACAAGCCTTCCCAAATCGAGGTTCTTATCGAGTCTGCGATTTCACTCTTGAAGAAATACTCTCACTCGATGCCGGCTCTTGGTATGGAGAAACAGATCCTTTTCAAACTATTCACGAGCTTACAGAAGAAAAAATCAATTCTTATGAAGGACTTAAAGTTCCAACTCTTGAAGAAGCTCTAAGTCTTACTCGTGAACTGGACTGGTTCGTAAACCTTGAGATAAAAAATCACGAACACCTTATCGGTCATGAAAGAATCACAAAAGATGTGATTAATCTAGTGAAATCCTGTAAAGTTGAGGATAGAGTACTACTCTCCTCCTTTCAGCACACATATTTACGCGAAGCAAAACAAATTATGCCCGATCTGCCTAGAGGTGCTCTTATAGAAAAAGAACGCCCTGAAAATCCACTTGCTCTTTGTCAAGAGTTAGAAGTGGTTGCATATCATCCTGGAAGAGAGTTCTTGCACATTGACGATATAGCTCCTCTTCGTGAAGCGGGCTACTATATATATGTATGGACTGTAAATGATATGGAAGAGGCAAAAAAACTATTTGAAGCAGGTATTACAGGCGTATTTACTGATTTCCCTGAAAAATGCTTAAAAGACTGTGCTTACTACTTCAAAAATTAGTATCATTTTGTAACAGAAATGTAACAATTCTACGGTATCAACTCAACTAAACCTTAATTGTAAAGTTAAGTTCTATTGAACTATCTATAATTCTGCGTTACAGCTCACCCTCTAACACTCTTAGGAGAAACTATGCGTTTATCGAAGATTTTTACTGCTTTTCTTGCTTTCATGACGATTGCAACAAGTGCTTATGCAAAAACAGAAGTTGTTTTCTGGCACGGAATGGGCGGAAGCCTTGGTGAAATCACTGACAAAATTATTAGCGACTTCAACGCTTCACAAGGTGAATATGAAGTAAAAGGCGTTTTCAAAGGAAACTATGATGAAGCTATGACTGCTGCTATCACTGCTTTCCGTGCTAAACAACACCCGAACCTTATTCAAATCTTTGAAATCGGTACTGCAAGCATGATGTCTGCTAGAGCGGTAATTCGTCCTATTTATGAACTTATGGCTGACGCTGGAACTCCAATAAAAAATGAAGATTTCCTCCCTGCTGTTGCAAGTTACTACAGCACAACAGATGGAAAACTTATGGCTATGCCTTTCAACTCTTCAACAACAGTTCTTTACTACAATAAAGACGCTATGAAAAAAGCTGGATTAGACCCTAATTCACCACCAAAAACTTGGCCTGAACTTGCTGAAATGGCTAAAAAAATTCAAGATAGCGGAGCTGCAAAATTTGGTTTAGTAAGCGGTTGGCAAACTTGGGTTCAGTTAGAAAGCTTCTCAGCTTGGCACAACGTTCCTTATGCTTCAAAAGATAACGGATTCTCAGGATTTGATGCTGAACTTTTAATCAATAGCCCACTTCACATAAAACATATCGACTTCTTAGGTCAACTTATGAAAGATAAAGTTATGACTTATGTTGGACGTAAGTCAGAAGCTATTAACGCATTCACATCAGGCGAAGCTGCATTCCTTATGAACTCATCAGGTTCTTACGCATCAGCAAAAGCTGGTTCAAAACATGATTGGAGCGTAGCTCTTCTTCCTTACTGGCCAGAAGCTGAAGGTGCACCATACAACACTGTTATCGGCGGTGCTGCAATTTGGGCTATGAGTGGACACGAAACAGAAGCTGATAAAGGTTCTGCTGCTTTCTTACAATACCTCCTACAACCAGAAGTACAAGCTAAATTCCACCAAGATACAGGTTATGTTCCTGTAACAAAAGCTGGTTATGAACTTACTAAATCACAAGGTTTTTACGAAGCAAATCCTGGTACAGACATCGCTGTAAAAGCTTTATCTGACAACAACCCTACTATCAATACTTTAGGTATTCGCCTTGGTAACTTCGTTCAAATTCGTAACATTCTCGATGAAGAACTTGAAGGTGTATGGTCAGGTCAACAAACAGCTAAAGAAGCTTTGGATAGCGCCGTAGAACGCGGTAATGCTGAACTTCGTCGCTTTGAAAGAGCGAATAAAAAATAGTTTTTAATATTGTATTGATGGAGAAAAGTTCTCTTCTATCTTGAATGAATTTTTCTCCATCAACTTTAGAGCATTTCTAATAACTTCTTCCTTGCTAAAATTTCAAAATCTCTAAATTTAGAAGCTCCCCTAAAAAAACAATAAACCACCGATTCGTATTGAAAACAACCCCATAAAGGACCCCTATGACAGAAGGACGTTATACATTTCAAGGTAAAAAGCATTGGCTACTTCCGATATGCTTTTTATTGCCGCAATTAGCAATTACACTAATTTTCTTTTTCTACCCTGCCGGTGAGGCTATTTGGGGATCTTTCTTTATTGAAGACACTTTCGGTCTAGAAAAACAATTTGTGGGGTTAGAAAATTTTGAAATCCTTTTTTCTGACAGTACCTATTTAGAAACTTTGAAGCTCACTTTTATTTTCAGTGTTGCAACAATAACCCTTACAATGGGAACTGCACTTGCATTTGCTGTTATGGCTGATCAAATACGCGGAGCAAACAGAATTTATAAGGCTTTACTTGTAATTCCATACGCCGTAGCACCACCACTTGCAGGTGTTTTATGGTTGTTTTTATTTAATCCATCAAGTGGTGTATTAACTGAAATGTTACAAATTTTTGATTATGAGTGGAATCATAAAATCCATGGCAATCAAGCTCTTTTATTGATTGTTATAGCGGCATCGTGGAAACAAGTAGCATATAATTTCCTCTTTTTCTTAGCCGGATTACATGCTATTCCGCGCTCCCTTATCGAAGCAGCAGCGATTGACGGTGCTAGCCCGTGGCGACGTTTTTGGAATATTATTTTCCCACTTCTTTCCCCTACAACTTTCTTCC
>CAYJOR010000018.1:0-47595 GCA_964371865.1 uncultured Desulfovibrionaceae bacterium
AGTTTGAGGGGGGAAAACCTCGCTTTTATAAAAAAACGTGGTTTTCCCCCCTCAAGAAATCAATCTATACTACATATTTTTTCTTACAATCCTAATGCTTTTTTTACTCCTTCGCCGTAAGCAGGGTCGGCTTTAGCGCAGTTTGCTATGTGTCGTTCTTTAATTTCGTTAGGAGCGTCACCCATAGCACGGGCTGTATTATCAAATAGGGCTTGTTTTTGCTCAGCTGACATAAGGTTGAAGAGAAGTCCTGGTTGTGTATAATAATCGTCATCATCGTCACGATAGTTATAGTTTAGGGCATCGCCTTCTAGCTTGAGAGGCGGTTCTTGTAGATTTTGAGAATCTGCCCATTCATTTTCTGAGTTTGGTTCGTATGTAAGGGTAGAACCGTAGTTACCGTCAACACGCATCTGCCCATCTCTATGGAAAGAATGAACAGGTACACGAGGTGCATTTACAGGGATAGATGTGTGATTTACACCGAGGCGATATCTTTGAGCATCGGCATAAGCAAAGAGACGACCTTGCAGCATTCTATCCGGTGAAAATCCGATACCTGGGACGATTGCAGCAGGATTGAAAGCAGCTTGTTCTACGTCTGCAAAGTAGTTATCAGGATTTTTATTGAGTTCAAAGTATCCAACTTCGATAAGTGGATAATCTTTCTTTCTCCATACTTTAGTGAGATCGAACGGGTGGAATTCGTAGTTGTCAGCATCTTTTTCAGGCATAATTTGGATATACATAGTCCATTTTGGGAAGTCGCCTTTTTCAATGCTATCAAAGAGGTCACGCTGATGGCTTTCTCTATCACCTGCAATAATAGCAGCAGCTTCAGCATCGGTGAGGTTTTTTATTCCTTGCTGAGTTTTGAAATGGAACTTTACCCAATAGCGTTCATTTTTATCATTAATAAATGAGAAGGTATGGCTTCCAAAGCCGTCCATATGGCGATAAGAAGCTGGAATACCTCTATCACTCATAACAACTGTAATTTGGTGAAGAGCTTCAGGAAGGTTTGTCCAGAAATCCCAGTTGTTTTTTGCTGAGCGCATATTGGTTTTAGGGTCACGTTTAACCGCATGATTGAGATCAGGGAATTTTAGGGGGTCACGGAAGAAGAATACAGGAGTATTATTTCCAACTAAATCCCAGTTACCTTGATCTGTGTAAAATTTCATAGCAAAGCCACGAATATCGCGTTCTGCATCGGCAGCACCACGCTCACCTGCTACGGTTGAAAAGCGTACAAACATATCGGTTTTTTTACCGATTTCTTTGAACATGCTTGCTTTTGTATATTTTGTGATGTCGTGTGTAACTGTGAAAGTTCCGAATGCACCGGAGCCTTTAGCGTGCATACGTCTTTCTGGGATAACTTCGCGGTCAAAATGAGCAAGTTTTTCAATAAGCCAAACATCTTGTAAAAGGATTGGGCCACGCTTTCCGGCGGTGAGGCTGTCTTGGTTGTTGGCAACAGGCGCACCGTTAGCCATAGTAAGTTTTTTATCAGACATGTTTTCTCTCCTTAATCGTGGATATGCTTATAAGAGCAAGCTTTATCCTATTTTGTATAGGGTATGTTTCTAAATTAATTCTTTTGCGTTTTTTTCTGTCCAAAAGATGATTTTTTATTCAGTTTATGTAAGTTTTAACACACTGTACTTCACAAAAAATACTTTTTTTGAAAATTTCACAAAATTTCTTAATATTAAGAATCATACCTAAGTTGGCAGATGAATCTGCGTATAGCTAGTTTAAATACAATAGCTTCAACAAATAATACACAAAGGGAAACAAAATGAAATGATAAGGCTTTTATAATAATTAAAAGGCGGCTAAACTAATAGCTTGAGAAATCTGAAAACTTGACAATACAATTTTGAATGTCTAAACTCAACGTATCATAAAAAAATATAAAAGAAAAGTACCTTCATGCAAAAAGTCAAAATAATTCATGCCGCTGATTTGCACCTAGATGTGCCGATGAAAAATGTTCCGAATAGTAAAAATATTGGGGCAGATTCAACATATAAAGCTTTGGAAAATCTCGTACAATTTGCGATAAGAGAAAAAGTAGATGCTCTTTTATTGGTTGGTGACATTTGGAATCATGAAGAAGTAAGCCTGAAAGCTAGGCTTGCAGTGGTTAAAGCATGTAACACTTTGAACGAATATGACATTAAAGTTTTTATAAGTCATGGGAATCATGATCCTCTTGACGATAACTTTAAATCGCTGACTTTTCCCCAAAACGTTCATGTCTTTAAAGATAAATATGAATGTGTTCCGCTAGAAAAAAACAATGATATTATAGCGATGATACATGGCATTAGTCATGCCACAAAAAAAGAGACAAGAAACCTTTCTACTTTTTTTCCAATAATTACAGAAAAAATGAAAAGTGAATGTTTTCATATAGCTATGCTTCATACCTCCTTAGTAAAAAATGATGGAGAAGGAGTATATGCTCCATGTACTCTCGCGGAATTAAAGGAAAAAAATCCACATTACTGGGCTTTAGGGCATGTGCATAGCTATCAAATGTTGGAAGAAAATCCTCATGTTGTATTTTCAGGAGCTTTGCAAGGTACTCATATTAATGAAGATAATACTCATGGTTGTGTACTTATTACAATAGAAAGAGAAAATAATCAAAGTGTGTCTATCAAAGATGAGCTTATTCCAATTGCCCCTCTTTATTGGAAAAAACTTGACTGTGTACTCCCTGATGATATATTAAACCTTACTCAAGCTCAGCAGCATATTTATGATACACTTGCTACGCTTCAAGATGATTTACCGTCTTGTACTAAACAAGTTATTGTAAAAATCACACTTAAAGGTCAGACTGAGTTAAATAACTTGCTTAGAAATATCTATACAATACAAGAATTAACAGATTCTCTTTCAGAACAGGCGAGTGAACTTCGTCCTCCAATTTTAGTGAAAGAAATTGAGGTGGGAACGGAAGATGTTCAGGAGGATAAAAATATCGATGAACTTCTAAAAGGTAATGATTTTCTAGCACAAGTTTTACATGAAGCAGAAAAATTATTCAATGAAGATGATGAAGAACTTGCCTTACTCTTTCAAAAACTATATCATGATAGTCCTGTAAAAAACCAACATAAAAGAATAATACCTATGCCGACTAATAGAGAAGTTTTTGATAAAATAATTCGCCAAGCACAGTACATTTGTGCGGAAACATTGGAAAAATAATCATTTATGAAAATTAATGCGTTCGATATACAAGATTTTGGAATACTAGCTAAACAAAGCCAATATAACTTACCCTCTGGTTTACTTATCTTTTTAGGTCAAAATGAGGCTGGAAAATCTACATCTCTGGAATTTTTCCGTACTCTTTTGACTGGTTTTCCGTCGGCTCGTTCAAAAAAATCTAGAGAAGGTCTTTTTGCGAGTAAAAATTCTCAAATGGGCGGAATGCTAGAACTTAGTACAAAAAATGCTGGTTTAATTAAAGTTGAGCGCACAAAAAATTCATTTAATCTTTTTGATGCAAAAGGAAACTCTTTAGATTTAGCAATTTACGAAGCTTTACTTGCAGGGGTAAGTAGGGATATTTATTCAAGTCTTTATGGGTTTAGCTTAAGTGAAATCCAAACTCTTGATACCCTTGAAGCAGATGAGGTGAGAACTGTTCTTTATGGTACATCTTTCGGACTTGGGCTTTATTCACCACAAAAAGCATTTGCGCAGATTGATACTATTATTGGAGCTAAGAACGCTAAAAGCCTTATAAAAAATGATTCGATAAAAAATGTTTTCAAAACAAATGCACAACGAATTGAAGAAATTAATGCATTAATCCAAGAGTATACAGAAAAAAATAAAGAAATAGATACCTACTATAAGGAATATGATCTCATACGTAATAATTTGCAAGAAGTGAGAGCGCGTAGAGAAACTAAATATGAAGAAATTCTTGCAACTCAAAAAAGAATTAATGCGTGGGAAATTTATCAAGATTATTATTTAACTAGTCAGAAAATTAAAAGAATTCCAGCAATTAACGAATCTTTATCTTTTTCAGTTATTGAGAATTTATCAAAATTGGAAGATGCGAAATATCAAAATAAAGCACAAGAAAAGTCTTTTGAAGATAAGAAGAGGGTTTTACTTTCAAACTTGGAAAAGAAAGAGCTTAATGCTCAGCTTGTTGAAATTTTACCTCAGTTGAAAGAGTTAATTGAGTATAAAGCAAGTTATAGAAATGCTTTTATTCAAATACCTTACAATCAAGATAATATAAATAAAAGAGAAGAAGAACTTGCGAAAGAAGTAAAATATCTCGGTGATTCCTGGACATTAGAAAAAGTAAAAAGCATAGATTATTCTTTTGAAGTTTATAAATCTATTGAATCTTTCAGTGTAAAACTTTCAGAAGCAGAAGGGGAGTTTAAGCAAGTTGAAAGCTCTATTAGCTATCTTAATCAAGAAAAACAGATAGTTGAGGATGAAGTCAGATATCTTGAAAAAAGCGTTGCTGAACTTAAAAAAGAAAAGATAGAGTTAGATCCGGCAAAACGCGAACAACTTACAACTGCACTTCGTAGAACTCAAGATGCAGTAGAAAAAATGCCTGAAAAGCTTATACATTTGAAGCTTGCAAAGGCAGATTTTACGCAATCTTTAAATCAGCTTTCATTCCGAATAACTCCAAGCGATACAATTTTATCAAAAGTTTCAAGTGCTCAAACAACTTTACTTACGTTGGCAACAAAAATTTCAGAACAAGCTCAACGTGCTGATATTGCAAAGCAAACTCTAAAAAATTCAAAAAAGACAGTAGATAAACTTGAAGAACAGCAAGATTTTCTTGTAAAGGAAAATCAGAAACTTTTGCATCTTGAAAGAGCAACACTCTACAAGAAACGTAATGCTGTACAACGTATAAAATATCTTGAACAAAATCAAGAACAAGAAGTGGAGCGTATTCTAGATTTACAAGGTCAGTACGATGATATTTTAGCGCAACTACCTAATAAAACAAGTGGATTAATGTCATTTGTTTTTGGTGTTTTTGCATTTTGCTTGGGAGGGATTTTACTTGTCACAGGTTTGTATTATGACATTAAAGAAATAGATATCTCATTTTTTGCTCAAAGTCAGTTTGTACAAACTTATCTTACTGAATTTATTGAAGTACCACATACATACATTATTCATTCACCTTTTGCTCTTTTAGTATTTTTAATTGGATTTACTTGTATTTACGTAAACATTCCAATGTATAATCCTGATAGAAAAAAGAAACTTTTAATGTTAGCACAAATTAACAGTAGAAAAGAAGCAGCCGTGCAAAAACTTCAGGCAAATAAAGACGAATTTATAAGACTTTGTCAATTTCTTGAAGTAAAAAAAGTAGATAATGAAATTTTAGAAGAGCTCGAAATAAAATTTGAACATGAACAAGAGCAACTTATTAGTAAAGAAAACCTTCTTAAAGAAACATCGCAAACAGAAAATGAACTTAGAAAGGCTCGTTTTGAACTTTCGCATAACTATGCTAGATATCAGAAAGAAGAACGTGCTATTCAGGAACTTCGTAGGGCATGGCAAGAGCATTTTGCCGATCTTGCAATTACCGATGTGCCTTCAGCTGAAGCTATTGGAGTATACTTTGCACGTATAGACCAAATACGTATGGCAAAGCAGACACTTAAAAATCTTGAAGAAGAAATCAATGCACTTAAAAATTCAAAACAAACACTTGCCGATCTTGCGTTAGAAATTCTCCCAGATATCAAAGAGTTGAGTTTATCGAGCGATGAAATAGTTCGTACAGTACAAGATATCATTAATATATGTAACGAGCAGGAAAAAATTAATGAAAGAAAGTTACAACTTCGTGAAAATATAGATACTCTTGATAATAAGAAAATGACAATCGAATCAACTCTAGCAAAATTCAACGATGAGTTACAAGAAAAAGGAAAAAATCTAAACATTATAAAAACAGAATGGAAGGAGTATCTTAGTAGTCAATCGCTTGATATAGTAATGTCGCCTGAAACAGCCAAAGCTACTCTTGGACACATAGAAAAATGTCGAATAATTGAGAAAGATATAGAAAATATTAATAAAGAAAAAGAGTTACATCAAAATGAAATTAATAGACTTGTAGTCCCTCTAACGAAGCTCTTGCAAGAAGTTAACCGTAATCCATTGAAAAGGCTTGATAATCAAGCAGATTATCTTTCAACTCTTGATCAATTGCTGGGGGATGCTGAAAAAGCAAAAGAAATTCTGAATGCTAAAACTACTCTCGAAGAACAAATTCTTGATATTGAAAAAGAAATCAATGTACTATCAGAGGAAAGTGATAAAATTTCAAAAAGTATTGAAGCAATTTTAGAATCATTGAACTTTAAAACCATTAGTGACTTCAAAGAGATGTCAATAAAGTTTGAAGAAAAATTTCAATTAAACAAGATGTTGGAACAGATAATTGATAAACTAAAACTTCTTTCAACAGAAAAGAATCTTGAAGATTTCATAAGAAGTTTTGAAGGTATAGATTTATTAGATTTACAGCATCAAAAAAGAAATCTAGATAAAAATCTTACAGAAATTCAATCTCTTGAGGATGAAATTAGTACAAACTTGGCAGAAAAAAAAGCATTTATTCAACAGCTAGAAGATTCGAGTGTGCTTACAGAGCTTAAACAAGAAAAAGCTAGTCTTGAAGAGCAAAATAGTTATGCCCTTGAAAGTTATCTTGCATATTCTCTTGCAAAATCTTGTATTCAAAAGACAAAACAAAAATATGAAGAAGAAAAACAACCAGAACTTATAAGAACAGCTTCAGAAATTTTTAATCATATTACTGATGGAAAATGGGTAAATATTTCAACATCAATTGAAGATAACACACTCACGTTAAACCCAAGTAGAGGGCTTCCTGTGACTCCTGATAAATTGAGTCAGGGCACGCGCGAACAACTCTATCTTTCATTGCGTCTTGCTTATATTAGAAATGCGGCGACGTATAAAGAAGCTTTACCTATAATTATGGACGATATTCTCGTCAATTTTGACACACTTAGATCCACACAAACCGCTAAAACCTTAGCTACTTTTACTGAAAACTCAAGTCCTCACCAAATTCTTTTTTTCACTTGTCATCCGCATATTGCTAATATATTGAGAGAAAATGTTCCAAGTTCTACTCTCTTTACAATAGAAAAAGGTAAAATTTCACGCAGCTAGCTTATTGTTTGAAATGTATAAGTATTAATTGTGATAAAAAAAACTTTTTAGAGTTTGTGAATTACGCTTGATAGTTCTATAATTCTATGCTAACGAATATCTTGATATAAAATGTATGATTTCCATTATATGCTGTAAGTATTAGATAACAGATATAAAAATAATATAAAGGTGACGTTAATGAGTACAAAAATTACTATTATTGGTGCTGGACCAGGCGGCTATATGGCTGCTTTTGCTGCTGCAAAAAAAGGTGCAGAAGTAACATTAGTTGAATCAGATTTTTTGGGTGGAACTTGCTTGAATTACGGTTGTATACCAACTAAAACCTTGAAATCTACAGCTGAAGTTCTTGAAAAAGCGCACAGCTTAGCAACTTACGGTATAACCGGTATTGGAGAAGCTAAAGCTGACATGCCGGCAGTTATCCAAAGAAAACGTAAAGTTTCTGAAGTATTAAGAGGCGGAATTGAAAAAACTTGTGCTCAGCTAAAAGTTAAAGTAGTTAAAGGTCGCGGTCAAATCATAAACGCGAGCCTTGTAAAAGTAACTACTCTTGAGAACGAAGTTATTGAAGTAATAAGCGATAAAATCATCATAGCAACAGGCTCTCGTTCACTTGAACTTCCAGCTTTGAAAATTGATCACAAAAATATCCTATCATCTGACGATGCTCTTGAATTACAATACGTTCCGGAAAGCATGATAATTGTTGGCGGTGGTGTTATTGGTGCTGAGCTAGCAGGAATTTATTCAACATTTGGCGCAAAAGTTACTGTAGTTGAAGGTCTTTCGCGACTTCTTCCTGTGCCTTCTATCGACGAAGAAATGTCTAAACTTCTTCAACGTGAAATGAAAAAAGCTGGCATTAAACAAGAACTTTGCCGTATTGTTAGCGGATGTAAAGTTGAAAACGATAAAGTTTACGCAGAGTTAGCTCCATCACCATTTTTGAGCGAAGTTCCAGCAGCAGCTAAGAAACCGGCAACCTTAGAAGCTGATGTTTTAGTTGTAGCAGCAGGACGCGTGCCTAATACAGAAGGTCTTGGTCTTCAAGAAGCGGGTATTGAAACTGACAATCGTGGTTGGATAAAAACCAATGATCTTTATGAAACTAACATTCCAAATATCTACGCAATAGGCGATATTTTAGGACCAGCAAAAATTATGCTAGCACATATGGCATATGCAGAAGGTCTTGCAGTTATTGATAATATTCTTGACTCAACAGAAAAAGTAGCAAACTATTCAGTTGTTCCATCAGGAATATTCACAAGCCCAGAAATTGGCTGTGTTGGCATTACAGAAGCTCAAGCGAAAGAAAAAGGAATTGAGGTTGAATGCCCAGTATTCCAATTCCGTGAACTTGGTAAAGCGCAGGCAATGGCTGAATTGCCGGGCTGCTTTAAACTTATTATAGAAAAAGAAACAGCAAAAGTTTTAGGTTGTCACATAGCGGGTGCTCATGCGACTGACCTTATCGCGGAAGCTGCTTTAGCAATGCAATTAGGGGCAACAGCTTACGATATTGCACACACAATTCACGCTCATCCAACTCTTGCAGAAGGCCTATTTGAAGTTGCACACAACTGGGCTACTGCACCAAAAAAATAAATAAATAGTTAGGAGTTTATTATGAAAGATTTAGCGGAAATCATTTTACCGGTAGACAGAAACTACACAGATGAACACGTTTGGGCTAAAAAAGACGGAGATACTTATCTACTTGGTATTTCTGACTTTGCTCAAGATCAACTAGGTGAAATCGTGTATATTGAAATGCCAGCAGCAGAAGATACTTTCAGCGCAGCAGCAGATTTTGGAACAGTAGAATCAGTAAAATCTGTAAATAAATTATTTATGCCATTTGATGGTGAAATAGTTGAATTTAATGAAGAATTAGACAATACCCCAACAACTGTAAACGCAGATTGTTACGAAGATGGTTGGATTGTTCGTGTAAAAGCTAATAATGACGATGACTTTGAAAATATGTTCACAGCAGAAGCTTATCGTGAATTTTTAGCAAAATAAATTTATTTAAAATTAAATTTAAAGGGGAACTTAGCCTAACAGGTTGAGTTTCCCTGTTTTTTTAAGAAGGAACTTTTTTTGATTTTCTAAGGTGTTCATTTAACATAATAAAAAAAAAATTAAAAGCACTTGCAATTGTTTTAAAAGTGTATATAATATAGTTAAGTTTTTTAGATAAACTGTGTTAGAAATTATCTGCAACGATGTTTAATGTCGGCGGGATTGGGTAAATGCTGAGTCTTTGACTTTTGGTAGACAGCATTATTCATAAAGGATTTTTAGAAATGGAGGTCTATTTCTTTCTCCTTGGCTCTATTTCTCCAATAGAGAGCGGTATGTACTTTTAGTTAAAACGAAGATGTTTTTTATTATCCTTCGTTTTCTTTGGAAACCTAATAATGACAACCCTAAATATCGTGAAGCCAGCGGAAAAAGCAGAAGTCCGCTTAACTGTAGATAAAAATGTGCAAGAGATTTCATTTGGTTTTGATTTAGACCAGACAATTTTTGAAAAAGTCGGTAATACTCTTCGTATCAACTTTAACACGGGTGAAGTGATTTACCTAGAAGATTTTTATTCAGCTTACACAACCGACTTTATGCCTTCATTTTCATACGAAAATCTCTTAATAACTGGATACGATTTTTTTGCTTCTTTAGAACCAGATTTAATGCCGGCTGCAGGTTCTTTGGAAGGTGAAACTACCATCGATGGTACTATACAAACATCAAAAACTCCTGAGCTAGTAGAAGGAGTAGAAAGCTTAGGTGTTGATGAAAGCTTAAAAAATGTGAATGAACAAACAGAAGTTCACACAAAACAAGTTTTGCAAGGAGGTACAAGTTATAATGATATTAATGACTATAATGGCCTCTACACCGGAACTGTACTAGAAGAAATCTGGGAAACCGGTGAAGAACAAATAAATTTAACCTCAGCTCAAAGCTATTCTTATACAGGATCGTATGAAATAATCCAAGCTTCTATGAATGAATCATACGGGCAAGGTGCGTGGGGGAACGGAGAGTTAACCGAATTTATTAGAGATAATTTCGGAAACTTATCAGAACCTGAATACGACGAAAATGAGTTTATGATATTCGATGATTATAGTAGCAGTACATCTATGTATATGTTGCAAAACATCGAAATGATTGATAATAATAGCGAGATTTTGCTTGGTGGTCGTGTTAGTAATTCATTGGGTTATGATGAAGAAAGCGATGACTTCTATGAAACATTAGAATCTTTCGCAAGTGGTGTAAATGATACCATTTTTGATTTCGACATCGACGAAGATGATAATATAGATATCAGCGAGATAAAGGATGCTAGAACTCAAATTTTAGCGAAGAATACTGATATGGATGATGAAATACTTTCACTAATTGCCACCTTTGACGAGGAAAAGGGTAACTCCCAAGAAGTTACACTTGCACAAGCTAATTTCAGTCAAACCCAGATTGACGAAATCAATAACGGTGACTACAACGATATAGTTATAGGAACCTTATAATAACTTTTGGCAGAAACGCGTCTAGAAAGAAACTATGAACATATCTTTAATGCGGAAAATGTAGTGTTGTTAGGTAATTATCCAAGAAACTCTCATAGTCTAGCATTTAGATTTTATGAGAAAAATCGTAAATTTGTTGATTAGTTAATGTATAAGAAACCCTATGTTTCACGGTATTGAGCAATCAATACCGTGATCTTTTATTTGTAGGCTATAACAAATCTTCAAGAGTTTGTTTAATATCAGCTTGTATGAGGATTGCTCTATCTTTTAAGGGGGCAGGGCAAGTACAAAAATCCATATTAATGCAAGAGTATGTAGCACTTCTATTATTCATTGTGAAATCCCAAAATGGATACTTTATAATGGAAGGAGTATTTTTACCAATTCCAAACTCCATAAGTAAAATTTTAGATTTTTGATTTTTCCTTATAAAACTTTCATAATTTCTATACGCTTTGTCCCAGCCGCTATCTTGGACAAATGTATCATCTTTTCTAAGATTTGGAGTCATGGGTGCACCACATTTTGGGCAATAAGGGATAAGATTTGACGGGATTTTCATATCTTTTTGCTGTGCGTACATTTCATAAATCAAATCTTTATTATCATAGTTGACGTAATGACAAGCTTTCGAGCATTGCAAAAGTCCGTAATCCCCTTGAGTATAAAAAAGACGATTTTTATCAAAATCATTATCTTGAAAAAGATGATCTACATTTGTCGTGATGACAAAATAATTTTTATCTTTCACAATGTTCAAAAGGTTTTGAAATAAAGAATTTTTTTCTCTGTTATAGCGATTAAGAAAAATTTGCCTGCTCCACCATGCCCAGAACTCTTCTAGGGTGGGAAAGTTGTAGAAGCCACCACTATACATATCGGTAATGCCGTATTTTTCTTTGAAATCTGCAAAATTGCTCTCAAATCTTATACCAGTGTATAGATGACCCGCCGCCGCAGAAAATCCAGCGCCTGCACCAATAAGAACAGTATCGACTTCTTGTAGTTTGTTTTTTAGTTGTTGAATTTTATCCAAGTAATCTTGTGTAGATGTCTCTGTCGTCGTCTTTAAAAACATTGAAAATCACCTTGATTGAATTATTATGATTTTTAAGATATTCTTTTACAGTATTTATTGCAATTTCAGCTGCAAGCACTTGAGGAAACCTAAAAACACCAGTTGAAATACAACAAAAAGCTATAGATTTCAGGTTGTTTTGAGTTGCGAGGTCAAGACAAGCTTTATAGCAACTTTGTAAAAGTTCTTTGTCTTTGTCAGAAACTGAATGTGTGATGATTGGTCCTACAGTATGCAAAATGTATGAAGAAGGAAGATTGTAGGCAGGAGTTATTTTTGCTTCTCCTGTTGGTTCTTGGTGTCCTTGTTTATCCATTATTTCTGCACAGTTGAGTCTTAGTTGAATCCCTGAATAGGTGTGAATGAAGTTATCTATACACGCATGTAAAGGATAAAAACAACCAAGCATTGCACTATTTGCAGCATTCACGATTGCATCAACTTTTAATTGAGTAATATCACCCTGCCAGACAGATATATTATTTTTGTAAATAAGATTTTCTGAGTCAACAATTCCTCGTTTGATAGAAATTTCTTGAAGTACTTCATCTTGAAGGGAGAGAATTTCTTGTGGAATTGGCTTTGCTTGGCGAATATTGACTAAAGCTCTGTATAGCTCGAAATTAGTATATTTTTCAAAGGCAAAAAGAGGAATTTTATGTTCCGACTGTAAATAATCAATAACTTTTTTTAATTTATCCATAATATCTAACCTCTTATAAAGATACTATAAGTAAGTGTTTTATATCCTAAGATTTAGAGATCTATTTAGAATAATTCAGAATAGTCATTATCCGTTTAGCGAGTAAAAGCTATAGACGACTTATTATAGATTTTCAGACAAAAAATAAGCTGAAATTTATGAATAATAAGTCGTCTATTGAATTCTTCTTATCTATTTTTTTAAGGATAGAAGTGCTAAACTTTCAAGGTGAGGAGTATGTGGGAATAAATCAAAAGATTCAATTTTTTCAAGAGTATAACTTTCATTTAGAAGAGCTATATCACGAGCAAGTGAAGCAGGATCACATGAAACTATAAGCATGTTTTTAATTTTATACTTAAGTAAAGTTTGCATAGTTTCCTTGTCAATGCCAGCTCTTGGAGGATCAAGAATGATAAGTCCAATATTTTTACAGCTTTTAATGAAACGTGAAAGGTTTTTTGCATTTCCAAAAGTGAATTCAGCATCAATTTGAGCTTTGTTGGCATTTTTCTGTGCAAAATCAATAGCTTTAGACATGCTTTCAAGACCATAAAGCTTTACATCTTGACCTTTATCGTATAAATGCTTGCTTAGAGCAATACCGATACCACCAACACCACAATAAATATCTGCAATATTAGAAATTTTTAATCCTTCTGTAAAATCAATAAGACGTGAATAGAGTTTTGACGTCATATGTGTGTTTGTCTGGAAAAAAGATTGGTGAGAGTAGGATAAAGGAAGCTGATTTCCGCCGATTGTAAGGCTTTCTTCAAGAAGTTCTTTACCAAATCTTGCAATAGTTTTTTCACCGTATGCTACTGGTAAGTTATTTTTTCTTATTGTGTGAACTATTCCACTAAGGAATTGAAATTCTAGAGTTAATTCTTTACATATTGCGTATAAATCTTGATTATATTTAGGGTTAGGGTAAGTAATTAGCTCTAAAAGAAAGTCATTGTGTCCACGAGCTTGGGTTACACGAGTAACAGCAAATCGTAGAAATCCGATTTCATTAGGGCTTTCAGCAGAAAAAACAGGAAGTTTATATTGATTTACAAGTTCTTGAAGTCTGTGTATGAGAGTATTTACGCGTGAATCGCAAAGTTGGCAATTTACAGATAAAACTTCATGAGATTTTCTCTTTTTAAGTCCAAGCAAAACAGAATCATCTGAACTGCTGTAACCAAAAGAAAACTCCATTTTATTTCTATAGTGTTTAATGTTTTCAGCTGGGTGAATAGTAAAAGTCTCTGGAAGTGGTTGGCGAGCAATTTTATTAAAGGCATTGGTAATAATTTCATTTTTACATTCTATCTGTTTAGAATAATCAAGATTTTGCCAAGTGCACCCTCCGCACTCAGTTGAATGTGAGCAAGCGCTTGCAATCTCATAAGGAGATTTTTCTAAAACTTCAATAACTTCCCCAAATGCAAGATTCTTTTTTTCTTTGAGGATTTGTACTCGAACAAGGCTCTGAGGAAGAGCATCCTTTACGATTAATACACGATTTTGCTCATCACGACCAACTCCACGGCCTTCATGGTCGATGCCATGTATGCGAATATCAAAATTTTTTGTCATAATTCAACTTTTTATATTTAGTTTAGGTTAAGTGGTTAAATAAAACTTGACTTTTGGTGATTAATTCTTCATATTTTATCTGTTATATTCTAAAAAGGAGACATCTATATGTTGAGTGACTTAATCCACAATGCAATGCAATCTTCACCACAAGGTTTTGTGGGCGTAGGGCTTATTTTTATTTATTTTGTAATCATGATTAAAGCAATCGTATACAGAATTAAAAAAGGTGATCATGTTCACCACTAGGCCTATTTCTTTTAACATTTAATAATTATATATCAAACAAAAAAAATAGCAAGAGTTATCTATCGAATTTAAAAGTGATGAATAATGGGTTTTTGGAGAAAGTCAAAGCCCTGTGTAGAGTGAATTGAATTTAGATGGGGCTTTGAACAAACATTAGTAATGAGGTGTGTTATGGGATTCAGACCTACGCGTAGTTTTGAAAAAAGTAAATTAAACGATGATGATAGACAAGATTCTGAGTATAGCAATAATTCTTACCAAGAGAATGAGCAATATCAAAGAAAACCAAGACAAAATAACGGATTCAATGACTCCTACTATAGAGAGAAAAATAGCGATAACTCAGGTTACTCTCAAAGAGAAAATAGTGGAGATTATAATTCAAGATATCAAAAAAACTACGATGATAGAGCTCCAAGACGCCCGTATTCTCCGCGTTCCTTTGATAATCAAACCGGTAGATTTGAAAGAAATTCAGAGTATGCCGATTCTGATAGAAATAACAGATTTGATAGAAATGACCGTCATGACAGAAATGATAGAAGTGAAAGAAAACCATATGGTTATGATCGTCAAAACTCAAACAGACGCGAAGGGTATGATAGAGACTATTCATCACGCCCTTCAAACCAAGGTCGATATAATAATTACGAAAATAAAGAACGCTCATCTGATAATTTTTTCTCACCTAGTTCATACAACCAAGAAGAACGCCCACAACGTCAACGTGAGTACGGCGATCGTTCTTTCCGAAACGAAAGAGGCTCTGACCGCGGTTACGGCCAAAGAAACTATGATAGAAAACCTTACGAAGGTAGATCTTTTGAAAGACGTCCGCAAGAAGGACGCTCATTCGATCGAGACTCTCAAGGAAATCGTTCATTCGATAGAGATTCTCAAGAAAATCGCTCGTTTGAAAGACCAAATCGTGAAGGCCGTTCGTTCGATAGGCCTTACCGTGATAATGAAAGATCTTTTGAAAGGAACGATAGAAATGATCGTGGTGACAGAGGCGATAGAGGTGATAGAGGACAGAGAAGTGAGAGAGGGGATAGAGACGGATTCCGTCGTAATAACCGCTTTTCCCGCGAAGGAAGAACTTCACGTTTTCGCGAAAATTCCGACAATCTTTTTGATCTAGACCAAACAATTCTTCGCTTATTCTTGAAAAGAGCTGAGCTTTTACAGGGTGTTAAGCGTGATAATCGTATACCACCATCTTTAGAAAAGAAATTGCGTAGTTCATGGGAAGCCGGCGTTGCCAGAGTTACCCGTGATGCACGTATTGCAAGAGATTTCTTCAATCTTTTACAGCAGATAGAACCAATTCCATTTGTAAATGGTGAACCTGCATTTTATAATCTTGCACCACAGTTTACTCCAGTGAATATTGACTTACCAGGCTTTGCATCTGCACGTCAGATTCGTTTGATGTTTGCACTTGCTGCATCATCAGGTGTTATGGCTAATTTTGAAGTATATCTTTCACCAAGTATGATGTCTACAATCAAGGCATTTAACCAATTAGGTGGTCAGCTTTGGTGGGAAGGTAATGATAAAGTATTAAGTCGTGGCGGTGATGGTCTAACAAGACATATCGATAAAGTTGTACCTGTTGGTGAAGATGTATTATCATTTTATCTAACATTATCAATGGCTTTACTTGTTCCTTCAAGATTGAAAATTGTTGGCGACGGTAACCTCCGCTTTTTAGATACTTCAGCTATACGTAAATATTTACCTGAAATTAATGCTCGCATGGCAACAGTAATTCCTGGTCAAGAAGGTATTCCTGTTCGTATGGAATCAGCAGGTATCTTACCGAATGAATTTGATTTTTCTGCTGAATTACCGGCTGATTTTATCATCAGCTTTGTAACCGTTTCTATAGCGCGCACTGATACAAATGAAGCATTAACATTTAGAATTCAGAATCATGCTGAAGCTGCAAGAATAAGTGCTGAACTTACTTCACTTTTTGGACTGTTGAATATTGAACATTCAATGGAAAATAATGATGGTGTGCTCATAATATCTTATGTTCCATCAGCTCCTGTGTTTGCAGATGAATTAAAAGCTGAATTAGATCCACTGTTTACAACAGCTCTTCTTTCTATTCCTGCATTTTCTGCTGGTAAATGTGTTCTTCATGGTTCTCTTAATAGTTCTGATAATAACTGTTTAGAATTTTTGAAATCTACAGGATTAAAACTTACTGTGGAAGATGGAAACATAGTTTCTGAACATCCTGATATGAAACTTGTTCAACCAGACTATAGTTTAGCTCCTTCTTATCCATTTGCTCTTGTATTTGCTGCACTTGCGTCATTGAGTGGTGAAGAAGTTACTCTTCCTGAATATCCTGAAAGTGTGAATGAAGATATTGTTCAAGGTTTCCTTGCTCAAATCGGTTTGAGAGTAAACTCTGAAAATATTCTTGAAAGAACTGAAGTAGCTACAACTACTTGGTTTTTACCAAGTGCTGAATGGGGGCTTGCAATCAGTTTAGCTGCGTTCATGCGCCCACATATCCGCATTGCAAATCCTGATTCTGTATTCAATTCATTCCCTACTTTCTGGAGAATTTATAACGCCTTACCTGAGCCTGATTTATCAGCTCAAAACCAAGAAGAAATGCCTCCTATGGAGACTACAAGACGTCGCATTATCTCTCAACATCCAGAAAATTTTGCTGACGAGATGGATGACGAAGAAGTTGAAACTGAAAATGTCAACGATGAGGAATATAGCCTAGAGGAAAATTCAGAAGAAGTATCCGAAAATATAGAACAATCAATTGATGAAGTTGATAAAGAGCAAAATGCTACTACTGAATCAAACGATGACGCTTTCTTCGATTTCTACTCAAAGTAAAATAGATTCAAAATAATAGTATTTCTGAATTGATAATTTTATATTTATAAAGTCAACTTATTTTCAATAATGTGTACAATGTTACGGGTTATGCGATGAAATACAGTGGATTTAAAATCTAAGGTTATCAGTTCAGAAATATTTTAGATAGCGCGAAGCTGAGGTTGTGTATGTATAAGCATCTGAAAAAAATTTCTTTTTTGTTTATTGCTTTAAGTTTGACAGCTTGTTCTAAGGTAGAAGTTACGAATCCTTTTGCGACTGACCCTATAGCTGTTGAATCTGTTAATTATGGGCAAATAATAGATATACCAGTTCCGTCTTATATGAAAAGAGATGATGGTAAGTCGCTGGTAACACTTGGAGAAAATAATCAATCTGTTGGAGTTGAAACTTTTTCAGGTGGTAGTGATGTAGTTACGCTTAATAATACAATGATTCATATAATGGCGAAAAATGGTTGGTCATTGCTTGGATTTAAGGCTGATTCAAGATATGTTCAAATACACAAAAAAGATGTGCGCTTAGCAGTTTTGTATCTTGAAAAAGATTTAGTTTCAACAAATTTAGAAGTTTGGGTTTTTGATAATATGGAAGAAAACTCTTCTCGTGAATACTATAATACTTCACAACTTCCTAAAACTTTTCAAGATGACGCTTCTTTAGTTAAAACAGAACTTGGTGATAACGTACAAAATTCTGTAGACTCCTTAGAGGGCGCAGATTCTGATATCGAACAATTAACAAAATAAATATAGAGAGTTATGGATAAACATCTACTTTTTGAATTACCTGAAATGAAAAAAATTCACCTTGGGGTGACAGGTTCTATTGCTGCGTACAAATCTATTGAGCTAATGCGTGCCTTGCAAAAAGCCGGTGTAGAAGTGAGTGTTACTTTAACTGACTCTGCCATGAAGTTTATTTCACCTCTTACTTTTGAATCGCTCGGCGCAAAACCTGTATACAAGGGAATGTTTGACGAGCCACTATCTCATCTAGCTCCTACAAAAGATGCCGATGCCTTCGTTATAGCACCTGCCAGTGCTGATACAATTGCTCAAATAGCTCTTGGAAGGGCAGATAGCCTTTTAGCTGCACAAGCACTAGCTTTTCCAAAACAATTAGTTATAGCTCCGGCGATGAATCCGCATATGTGGTCAAACCCAGCAACTCAAGATAATGTGAGCATTTTGAAAAGTCGCGGAGTGATTTTCATTGGGCCGGATAAAGGAAAAGTTGCTTGTAATGACGATGGAGAAGGTAGACTAGCCTCTGACAAAATTTTATTTCTCAAATCTCTTAAAAGTGTAGTATCTCAAGATCTTGCCGGTAAAAAAATCTTGATAACTCTTGGTGCTACTCGTGAATATTTTGATAGCGTTCGATACTGGACAAACGGAAGTACCGGCATGATGGGAATGTGCTTTGCGCTTTCTGCTTGGCTAAGAGGAGCAGAAGTTCACGCTGTTTGCGGCGAAAATGTTACCCTTTATTCTCCAGATGATGAACTATTCCATAGACATGTAGTTGGAACAGCAAGTGAAATGCTTGATACCTCAGCTGAATACTGGAACGATATGGATTATGGTATTTTTACTGCTGCTGTAGCTGATTTTAGTCCGGAAAAACACACAGGTGGAAAATTTAAAAAGTCTTTAGCTGATGAAGGGTTTTCACTTCGATTTTATCCTAACCAAGATATTTTAAAGCTTTTAGCGGGTGAGAAGCAAGCACATCAAAAAGTTGTTGGATTTGCGGCAGAATCTGTGCACTCTCAAGAAGAACTAGCCCAGCTTTCTCAAAAGAAATTAAACTCGAAAAACGCTGATATGATTGTAGGAAATAATGTTGCAGACGCATTTGCTACACTCGATAATAAAGTTTATGTTGCCGATTGCTTTGGAAGAGAAGAACATTGGCAAAAATTACCTAAAACAGAAATTGCGTGGAATATTCTTACTTGGCTTTCATCTCTTTAATATAAGGATGTATTTATGCTACAACAGTCATATACAATCCCTGTAGAAAAGAAAGTTTGGTTCAATGCCGGACTTGAATTTCTCTATATTCCAAGCGATGAAAGACGTGAAGAACTAAGCACTAAAAAAACTCCTGCAAAATCGGTAACTACCGCTAAAGTAAATACTTCTCAAGTTACTCAAGTTTCGGCGGTAGCTCAAGGTGCACAACAAAATAGTTTTCAAGCAAAGTCTACGCATAATAATATTCAACAGAATAGAGTAACTACTCAAAAAAAATCATCAATTATTGAAAGTCCACGCTCTTCCCAAGAAGCTAGAGAGATTGAGGAGAACAACAGAAAATCAATTTATCCACTTCCAATTCTTAAGGAATTTGAATGGAGTGATACTTGGAAAGAACTGTATAAAAAAATCATCAGGCACGAAAAGCCTAAGCTTGCTTGGACTTATACAGGTTTTTATGCCGACCTCATGAAAAATGAAAATGTTGACCCAAAAAGACAAGAACTTGTACGCTCTTTAATTCGTAAACTGAATAGACCAAATGGAACTCATGTTTTTATTCCTTACGACACTCCTCATAAAGTAGGTGAACTGTTTGAAGAAAATGGAGCAAGTTTTTATTGGTCAGTCATAGCGCATTTAAAAATTAGAAATCTTCTAGTTTTTGGATCTGAAACAAGAGATACCCTCTTATTGCCAAGTAGGGGACGCTATTCATCTTTCTATTATAATGGTCATAAAATCTATGTACTGCCGGATTTAAATAAAATAGAAGACCTTGCAAATCAAGATGCTTTATATAATTATTTAGATAAACAACTTTTATCGGTGAATATCTAAAGTTTTATTTTCTTTTGCCGTTTAATTTTGTGTAGATACTTTAACGATTTTCGTAAGATTCGGAAAAATACAATGTACTGCAGAGGCTAATATGTTCAATATGAAAAATTATATACTTGCTTGTGGATTGAGTGTTCTGTGCTTTTCACCTCTCAGTCTCTATGCCGGAGCTCCACCAAGTGAGCCCGCAGATGTAGTGAATGCAAGTTCTGCTCAAACTGCCGCACAACCGGCGGTGAGTTCGTCAACTGTAAATGCAAATATACAAGGATTACCTATTTCTGGTGCGACCAATAGAAAAAATCCTTATACAAATGTTGCACAAATTCCACCTCCGAAGATTGTGAAAATGTCAGACCTTGAAGAAGATCCGTGTGCAGATGTTAAAGTGCAATCTTCTTCTAGTTATGCACCATCTACTGTAAGCGCACCACCTCAACAAATGCAGGTTCAAACAACTAGAACTTTGTACGATTACCCAGTTCCACCTGATACAATTTATGATATGGAAAAAATCCGTATTGATAAAGATGAAGTTGAAATGCGTGAATTTAAAGTACAAATTCGAGAACTTGCAAGTCAAATGTTTGAAACTTTTTCCGGTGACGCTCTTCAAGGATTTGCTGCATATCCTGTGACTTTTGTAAATCTTGAAAATTATAATAGTACCTCTGATTTTGGTCGCTATATTGCAGAAGCACTTATTTTTGAGTTAAATCAGCGCGGTTTTCCTGTGAATGATGCAAAAGTGAGTAATAAAATAGTGTTTCGTGATGATGGGCAATTTGTCTTTAAAACTCACGGTTCAGAACGTGTGACAAATTCAAGAGCTGTTTTCCTTGTAGGTACTTATCTGAAGGAGAAAGCAGGAATCTTTGTTAATGCTCGTTTGGTGCATAATAACGGTGATGTGTTGCGCACGGCTCAAATGGTGCTTCCAATGAATACGATGCTTGATGGTATGACAAAAGCTCCACTTCTTTCAGGCGGCTCGTTGCCAATAAGAGGAGAATAATATGAAAACATCATGTAAAAAAAGCATGTTAATGATAATTTTCCTTTGCTTAATGTTGTTCATGGTAGGTTGTTCTAAAAATGCTGGTTCGTCTTTTGTATCGACTTCTGGAAAATCATCAAACTGGGCATATGCTAAAGAGCTGCAGGCAGAAGGTAGATACGAAATTGCTAAAGAATATATGTTGCTTGCACTATCGCAAGCGCAAACAATGGACGAGCAAAATTGGATTGAACGTGAACTCTTTGCTCTAGACCTACAAATAAAAACAAGAAGATAAAATTATGAAAAGAAGATACCCACTTATAGTGATTTTCTTATTAATGCTTGCTCTTTTACTTCCTTTTTCCGCGGCGGCATTTTTGAGTCAACCGGAAATTCCGGCAGCAACAAAAAAGCTTGTGTCTGAGCTTGATAAGCAAATCACAAAAAGATATGTAACTAAAGATTCACCTAAGAGTAACCTTGTAATGATAAGTACAGTACCGGTTTTTTTGGGAAATTTGAAAACTACAAATCCACTCTCTAGACAAATCTCTGAAGAAATTTCGTCAGCAATGTCAGAAAAAGGCTACAAGCTGAACGAACTAAGAAAAGCTGATATTCTTACTATTATAGAAAAAGAAGGTGAATTTGTTCTTACTCGTGATGTGAAAGAACTTCTCAACTCTTCAGCGAATGGAGTTGGTGTTGTAACAGGAACTTATACGAAAACCTCTGAAAATATTCGCTATAACATAAGTGTGATACACCTTCCAACAAATGAAGTTATGGCAAAATCATCAATGACCATTCCAATTAGAAGCGAACTTTTTGAACTTCTTGTTGAAGATGATGTTCCAAAACCGCCTCTTATGCCAAGTGTACGCACAACTTTGAACTAATATTTTCTATTAGACAGCTGGGAATTTTTCCTGTAAAATAAAGCTTTCAAAATTGAAAAAAAGTGTATTTTTTCTCAATAACTACTTCAAAAATTGGAGGATAAATGGCACAGACAAATATACTTCTTGAATCGGGTACTAATGAGCTTGAAATTGTTGAGTTCTATATTGATGAAGAAGGTTATCGTGGGCATTATGGTATAAACGTTGCGAAAGTTGTTGAAATTATTCGTATGCAAGCAGTTACTTCAATGCCACAAATGAGCCACTTTTCAGTAATGGGTGCATTTTCTTATCGTAACGGTAAAATTGTTCCTCTTATTGATTTAGCACTCTTTCTTGATAAACAACCCGAAAGCGTTGAAGATCCTAAAATTATTGTTACTGAATTCAACAAAGTACAAACTGCTTTTCTTGTATCAGGTGTGAACAGAATTTATAGGTTGAGCTGGGAAGATGTTGAACCTCCGGGAAAATTTTTGCAAAAAATGAGTGGACAATCTGTTACCGGCGTTGTGAAACTTGAAGGAAGGGTTATTTTCCTTTTAGACTTAGAAGCAATTGTTGCAACTCTTCAACCGAATCTTGCTCTGCGTGAATATGAAAAAACATCTGAAGATACAAATGTTCGTCAGTTCCGTATATTACATGCGGAGGATTCGGCTTCAATTAGGCACTTAGTGCTTGCTATGCTCGAAAAAGATGGCAGATTTGAAGTTCTTCAATGTAGTGACGGTAAGGAAGCATTCGATAAGCTTGTTGAAATAAAAAATGAAGCTGTGACGAATGAACTGCCAATTGAAAGTTATATTCAAGGGGTTATTACCGATATCGAAATGCCATATATGGATGGATTAGCACTTTGTAAAGAAATTAAAGGTGATTCAGTACTAAAAAATCTTCCGGTAGCGATATTCTCATCACTTATCACACCTGCAACTGAACATAAAGCGGAGTCTGTAGGGGCTGATGCGCAATACGCAAAACCTGATTTAAAAAGTATTGCCGATAAAATGTATAACCTTATGGTATCAAAACTAGGTTAGTTTCTAGCATAAGTAGATTTTATAAGAGAACCGCATGATTTTATGTGGTTTTCTTTTTTTAATAATATAGGTTGAGTTTACTTTTGATTTAATTTTTATTATGATAACAAAAAAATGAGGTTTATAGTATGAAAAAAATATTTATAATGTTGTTAGCTTTATGTGTATTTACGTCATTTGATGCGAATGCGAAATTGATACCATACGAAGGTGTTGATGCAATAAATGAAGCTTGGGATGATTTATCTGACGGTGCAGATAACATTAAAGATACAGTAAAAGAGGGAACAAAAGAAAGTTTGAAGGGTATAGATAATGCCTTTGAAAATGCAAAAGGTGGCGTAATAAATTTAAAAAACGACGTTTTCTATGGCAATCGTGATGGCGACGACGACAGATTTGGCGACGACGACAGATTTGACGATGACGACAGATTTGACGATGACGACAGATTTGACGATGACGACAGATTTGACGATGACGACAGCTTTGATGATGATGACAGGTTTGACGATGACGACAGGTTTGATGACAACGACGACGACGATGACGACGACGACGACGATGATGACGACGATGACGACGACAGAGATGATGATTAATTTTTTTTTAAAAACTTTTGCAAAACTATAGTTTGTAGATATTTACAGTTTTTATTGAAAAATATCCAGATAAACTAGGGAGTGTTTCTAAATTCAGAAATTTTGTGGAATTTTCAATGAAAAGTGATTTTTTATGAAGTGCAGTGTATAAACACATACATAAACTGAATAAAAAAACATCTTTGAAGATGAAAAAACACAAAAGAATGAATTTAGAAACACACCCTAGTAAAAAATAAAAAAAGCCACTCAAATTTTTGGGTGGCTTTTCTGTGTGTTTATTAAATATAATCTTTAGCGGTACATACAAAGTGATACAATTTGATTTTTAAATACATCCGGATTTTTAATGTTTTTAATATGTAAAACATTATTTCCAGTTCCTGTAATGGTTAGATGCCCATAGTTAAAAATTCTTCCAGCAAATGTTTGGTCAACGTGAACGCTTTCAATCTTTTTTATAGGATATTCAAGTACAGTACGGCTGATAATTCCTTTTTTAGAAATAACTCTATAATTTGTTACAGCTACTTCCGAGAATCTTTGCCAATAAAATATAATTGGTAAAAAAAGACCAAGTGAAAAGAAAATCCACCAAAAGTTATCCCATAATGCAAATTCGCCTTCGTAAGCTACTTCTTCATCGCTAAGTAATACACTGTTAATATAGCTACCCATATTTTCCTCTGTTATGTTATATAGTTATATGAAATTTTCTATCCGTATTCACATGAATTGAATCTTGTGTAATTCAAAACCGTTTGAAATCTAACTTGAGTTTATCAAAAAGTCAATCTCAGCTGAATCACTTAATAAGCTGAATATATTCTGAATCAGGTCAAGAAATTTTACTGTAAATTTTTATTTACAACTTAGATAAAAAAAGCTATGTAAGGCAAAACATAATAAAAGTTTAGAAAAAAAATAACATTTTATAATATCAAAATCCGTGTTTAGGAGAAAGTATGCCTCTAGCTTCATTAGCCGATCGTTGTTCTCAAGTATCAAAATTTTTGGTTATGGATATTTTAGCAAAAGCACAAAAAATGCAAGCGGAAGGTCTTGATATTATTCACTTAGAAATTGGCGAGCCAGATTTTGATACTCCTGAAGACATAACTAAAGTAGGGCAGAAAGCATTAGATAATGGAGAAACACATTATACATCTTCGCAAGGTTTGCCACTGTTGAGAGAGACTATTGTTGCGTACTATAAGAAAAAATATAACGTTACAATTGATGCCGATCAAGTTATTATTTTTCCGGGAAGCTCCTCGGCAATGTTCCTTATTTTCAGTGCTTTATTAAATCCGAATGACGAAGTGGTTATTTCAAATCCTTCTTACCCTTGTTACAGTAATTTTGTACGCTATGCTGGTGGAAATATAAGAGAAGTTCTTACTTATGAAAACGATGGTTTTCAACTTAGACCAGAAGATGTTGCAAAGGCTTTAAATTCAAAAACCAAGGCGATGTTGATAAATTCTCCTACAAATCCAACCGGTATTGTGATGGATGAGGAACGATTAAAGGCTCTTGTAAGTGTGCGTGATGAATTTGCAAAGCAGAACAATAATATAAGCCCCGTAATTATTTCAGATGAAATTTACCACGGGCTCAGTTATGCCGGCGAAGAACATACGATTCTTGAATACACAGAAAATGCAATTGTTTTAAACGGTTTTTCAAAGGCTTATGCGATGACAGGCTGGAGATTAGGTTATGCTATTGTTCCAAAAGAATATGCAGATTCTTTAGTAAAACTTATATCAAATTTCTTTTTATCTACTAATACTATGAGTCAATATGCAGGTGTTTATGCGCTAAACGAAGCAGAACACCACATAGAATCTATGCGTAAAATTTATAATGAACGACGTGTTTTTGTGCTTAAAGCTTTACGTGAACTTGACTTTCAAATTCCAGTTGAGCCTCTTGGTGCATTCTATGTGCTTATAAATGCGCGACATCTTGCAGAAAAATTTGATGGTTCTTCCATAAAACTCGCGTATGATATTTTAGATAAAGTTCACCTTGGTGTAACTCCCGGTAGTGAATTTGGTTCACAAACAGAAGGATTTTTACGAATATCTTATGCTAATTCTATGGAAAATCTCGAAAGAGCAATGGAAAGATTGGCTACTTATATTAAGAAATACCATTAGAGTATATCCTAGAAAAATATTCTAATAAAGATTTAAAAAGGTTAGTTTTGTATTTGCTAAAATAATAGTTTTTTCTCTTTAACTATATTGAATATAATTGCTTTTCCTTGACATTATGTAGTTTTTGTATAAATTATAGTATTAGGTCTTACATTGTCTGAAGCACTTTTTTATGGGAGCTCTATAATGAGAAAGAAAACTGCCTTACAACGTGTTGATGTGCAGGTTGCTATACTTGTGACTGTTTTAGTAGTATTTTCTTGTATTGTGGTTTACTTTTTTGCTTATACTCTAAGCTATAATCAAATGATTGATACTCTTAAAGAAAGAGTCCACTGTATAGCTGTTTATGTGGACAAAGAAATTCCATCGACTGTATTTACAGAAATAACAAAAAAAGATGATGTTGAAACGGATGCTTATCAAGAAGTTCAAGGATTTCTTTCAGAAATAAGAGAAATTTCATCTGCGCAATATCTTTATACAGCAACAAAAAATGCAAATGGTGATTTAATTTACCATATTGATGGTTTACCTATAGAAGATAAAGATTTTAGGCACCCAGGTGATCTTATAGAGCCAGAATTTCAAAGTGAACTATCTCAAGCTTTAAAAGGCGCGATAGTTATGCCGGGTGATATAAAAAACACCGAATGGGGCGATGTATTTGTTGCGTATTATCCAATTCATAACAAAAAACGTACACATATTATAGGTGCTGTAGGGCTTGAATTTCCAGCACATCGTCAGTATGAAGCATTTAAACGAATAAGATATACAACTCCTTTTGTTATTTTTATTACCTGTTTAATAGCTTTCTTTACATCACGAATGCTCTTTAGAAGAATTTCAAATCCACACTTTAAAGATTTATCCAACACAGATTCTTTAACAGGATTAAAAAATCGAAATGCTTATGATTTAGATTTAGAAAACCTCATTCAATCAAATAGAGTAGAGAAGTTTTCTATTATGCTTGCTGATTTAAACTCGTTAAAAGTCGTGAATGATAAGTACGGGCATAAACTTGGCGATGAATATATAAAATGTTTTGCTAGAGCATTAAGGTCACAAGAAAATGATAATCATGTTGCCTATAGAATTGGTGGTGATGAATTTGCAGTCTTTTTCTTTAGTTCAACCCCAGAAAGCCTTGAAGAATTTTCTCAAATTATAAAGGTGAAATTAAAAGAAGAAGCAAAAGCAAAAATTCCATTTTCAAGTGTAGCTATTGGCTATGCCTCCGCTGATAAACTTGATTATGACACTTGGGTAACTGCTCAAACAGAAGCAGACATGGCTCTGTATCGAGATAAAAAGAATTTTTACGCAAACAATCAAAAATGTGATAATCGTTTGATGGAGTGTGATAAATCTTAAAATAATAGTTAGGGTATATTTCTAAATTCATTTTTTTGCATTTTTTATTCTTATAAAGATGATTTTTTAATTAGTCTATGTGTTTTTGTGATACATTGCACGTCATAAAAAATCACATTTAATTGAAAATTCCCCAAAATCTTTGAATTTAGAAATACATCCTAACTTAATATTTTTACAGAATTTCTTTGCTTCAGAAAAATTATTGAGAATAATTCCTTAAAAAATGCCTTTTGCTATTGTGTTTTTTTTGAAATAGAAATATGATTATATCAAGTTGTTTTATTTTCATAGAAGGAGCGCACTTATGAGCTTTACAGAGTATGAAAAATTAGCCATAAATAACATGGATATAATGTGTTACATTGTTGATTTAGACACATACGAGCTTCTATATGCAAATAATATGGCATGTGCCACTTTTAGCCCCTTTGCCTCTAATTTTATAGTAGGTAAGACGTGTTATGATTTTTTACATGGAAAAAATGCTCCATGCGAAATTTGTAATAATCATTTATTGCAAGAAGGGCAAAAATTAAGAACAGAAATAGTAAATAATAAAAATCTAAAATATTATACTCATATTGATTCTGTAATAGAACATAATGGAAGAAAAGTTAAACTTACGCTCGCTTATGACGCATCTGAGCAGCAAGAAGAAATTGAATCTCTCTCAAGAAAAATTTCTTTAGAGGAAACTTTAATTCAATGTATACAAACTCTTATCGAGGATATAGACCTTGATAAGGCTATAATAAAACTTCTTTCTATTGTTTGTCAGTTTTATGATGCTGATAGAGCATATCTTTTTGAGGTTGATCACTATACAAAAACCGCAAAAAATACACATGAATGGTGTATCAGTCCTGAATTTGCTTCGATAGAGCAAATACCTATTTTTAATTTTGAAGAACTAAATCCAATCCTTACCTCTTTTGAAAAAAGTGGTGAACTAACTATTGATGATGTAGAAGAGCTTGATAAATCTTCGGCTCTTTATAAAGTTTTACATGAAACAAAGTGCAAAACAGTTCAAATTGTACCAATACATGCAAATGGCGTAGTCACTCACTTTATGGGAGTTGATAATTCTAAACGAACTACAAAAGATCTTACTCTTTTAAAATCTGTTCTTCTCTTTGTTGTTGACGATATTAAAAAAGATAAATTTGTGAAGCAGTTGGAACATCTTTCTTATACTGATATTTTAACTGGACTAAATAATAGAAATAAATATCTTGAAAGGTTAGAGGATATTAATATATCAAAGCTTTCATCTTTGGGGTATGTGCATGTAAATATAAATGCACTTAAAAGAATGAATGAGCTTTATGGAGAAAAATACGGTGATAATACATTAAAACAAGTCGCTGAGATTTTATCAAAATATATAAAATCAGATCTTTTTCGTATCTCTGGAGATGAGTTTATTGCGCTTTGTCCAGATATAACACAAAAGGATTTTGAAGATTTAATAAGCAAATTAAGAAAAGAAGAGCAGGAAAAAACGGAATTCACTTTTGCCGTTGGTGGTGTGTGGCAAGATAAAAAAATTGATTTACGTCAAGGTCTTACACAAGCTACTGATATTATGTTCTCAGAAAAACAAAACTTCTATAAAGCACAGAAAAATGATAAAGTTCAATCTCGATTAAATCCTGTAGAAATAATCCTTGATGAAATTAGATCAGAGCTTTTTCTTATTTACTTACAACCTAAGGTTGATTTGGTAACAGGAAAAATATCAAGCGCAGAAGCTTTAGTAAGAAAAAATGGACGAAATGGAAAAATAATTTCACCAGACAGGTTTGTTCCAATTTATGAAAATGAGGGAACAATAAGACACTTAGATCTTTTTGTACTTTCAGAAGTATGTCAATTATTGCAAATGCTTTTATCTCAAAATATTGCATTACCTATAGCTGTAAATTTTTCACGAGTAAGCTTTATTGGCTATGATATAATCGATGAAATTGTAGCGATTTGTAAAAATTATGAAATACCTCATCATTATATTAAAATTGAGCTTACAGAAAGTATTGATAAAATGGATTTTGAATTTTTCCACAAAAAAATCACAGAGTTAAAAGAGCTTGGTTTTGAAATTTCTCTTGATGATTTTGGCGCTAAACATTCAAATTTACTTATGCTTACAATGGCAGAATTTAGTGAAGTTAAAATTGATAAAGGGCTTATAGATAATATAACTACAAGCGCTGAAAATAGAACTGTTGTAAGAAATATTATCAAAACAATCAAGGAATTACGAAAATCTGCTTGCGTTGCGGAAGGTATAGAAACCATAGAACAAGTATTACTTCTCCAGAACTTTGATTGTACTTATGGGCAAGGATATTATTTTTATCGTCCTATGCCAATAAGTGAATTTATGCGTGCGTATGAGATAAGTTATGGCGGTGGTGAGTTAGTAAATATAAAAAATATAAAAAATAAAAATCGTAAAAATTTCATAGTAAATTATGATGAGCTTTATTCTGCTATCGAAGCTATGCCTTTATGTATGAATTTATGGGATCATAATAATAGAAATATTATGTGTAATAAGCAGGTTATAGATTTATTTAAGTTAGAAAGTAAGGATGAATACATAGATAAATTCTTTATGCTATCGCCTGAAATGCAACCTGATGGAAGAACTTCTATTGATGCAGCCTACACCTATCTAAAAGAGGCTAGAATTAAAGGGTACGCGCGCTTTAATTGGATGCACTGCAGATTAAATGGTGAAGAAGTACCGTGTGAACTCACTCTTGTGCGCCTTGATGTAAAAAGTGAGGATAGCGATTTTCTTATAGCAGGCTATACAAGAGACTTGACTCCACAACTTGCAGGTACTGATGCATCTCATTGGGCAAATGAATATTTTTTCAATGAAGTATCTGATAAAACTCTCTTTAATGCAATTTCAGAGATTGCCGCAGAATTTTTCTGGGTGTATAATAATAGATTAAAGACTATCCAATTTTTTGGTAGAGGCAAAGAAATGCTTAATCTGCCTTCTGATAAAATGGATTTTCCACAAGAAGTTATTGACAGAACGATAGTACAGTCTCAATATCTTCCGGAATTTATAAATTTTGTAAAAGCTATGGAGGAGGGAAGACATTATCCTGTTGAGGTAAAATTCAATATGCCTGATGCTTCAGCACGCTTTTTTAGAATAGACTATAAAACTATCTATAGCAAGAATAACAAGCCGTTATTTTCTATAGGAAAAACATCTGATATTGATGATAAAAAACAACTAGAACTTCTTTTGCAGGAAAAGCGTTAAGGTGTAAGAGTATATCCAACATTAAATGATATAATTCTAGGATTTTTTTCAAGTTTTTAAAGTGTAAAACGGACGATAAGTTGGATTTTATATATAATATGGTGTATCAGAATTAAAAATATAATTTTTTTTAAAATAGTGTGATATTTTACTTGACTATTGTTTCAAAATTATATAGAACTTTCTTCACGACACAGCAACATTATGTTGATTGTCATTCCCCGATAGCTCAATCGGCAGAGCGGGTGACTGTTAATCACTAGGTTGGCGGTTCAAGACCGTCTCGGGGAGCCACAAGAAAATCAACCACTTACGATGAAAATTGTAAGTGGTTTTTTCACGTTTAAAACCGCTCGGGCTACCACGGGGCTACCACCACAGAAACAGGAAATACCATAGCAAATAAAGTTGCTGTGTAAATTAATATACAATAAGGAGGATGTGTTATGAAAGACTCATTCTGCAAACCATTGTTTCACAATGGAAAAACAATTTATGGTGGCGCTGCTAGAAATGTACGAATAAAGAGAGCTGGTGGATTAGAAAATATGATAAATAAAGCTTGTCGCAATGCTTGCCTAGACTTACTAGAGCAAATTGAAGCTATCACTCAGCCAACAGCAACAGTAATTCCATTTCAAGCTAGTAAAGCAGCATAATTTTTTTAGGGCGGTAACGCCCTTTTTTCTTTAAATTCCATAACTTTCAAACTTGAAATGTCCTATTCGCTCTAGTACTTTTTTAAATCAATTAAATCGTTTCTATATAATCTATAACTTGAATTTGCTCTAAAAACGTTACAATTGCTATAATGGCTAGCAAAAGAGCTAGTAGCCAATGCTGAGCTAACTTTTCACCCCAACATCTGGGATATAATATATACAATTTCAAATTATTTTGTGTTTTTAAGCTCCTATCCTCTACTTTTTGAAGCAAATTTGAAAAAATATCAACTTTTCTAAGTGTTGAACGGTGAAGTTTTAAATATTCTCTCTTTTGAAAAGCTTCAGCCTCCTTATTCCCTGTTAAAAAATCTCGAGTAGAGATCTTATTATGTTTTATTATACTTTCTAATCTTGGATGTTCGGTATAGTTTTCACCGTAAATAGCAATCAGTAACCTTGCCAAATCATGTAGTGAAAGATGTTGGAGTTCTACAGGATTACCTCCAAGTACCGCATACCTATGAGCAATTGCTTCAAATCCAAAGTGCATATCGCGCATATTCCAGTGTATCCATAATACATTACTATGTATCTTAATGAAGTTATAAAAATCATCTAACATCTTTTTTTCAAGTTGATTGTATTTATCCTCAAATGAGTCTATACATACTCCTTCACGTTCAGCATACATGTGGATTGAAAATGACTTCGTTTGACCAGATGATAGGTGTCGCACAGCAATTGATGTTATCCGAGGTGAATGTCCATTTATGTTGTCATAAAAACTTTCACATGAGTAGTGTATTAAGTAACAAAATTTTTTCTGAGAGGTTATTATTTTTACCTCTTCCAGAGCATCATTTCTACGTTGAATGATAATACCTGAGTTCACGAATCTCTCCTAATGAATAAATATGACTATATTTTCAAATAGATATAATATAATCCCTAATGAATATTTTATCAGTAGTAATTCAATAAAATAATCTTGTATTATATATTATACTTATTTTTTCTAACTGCAAATGCAGCTTCACCACCTTCTAAAATATTGCAAATATGCTGTTGTATTCCTACTTGATTAACTATTCCTTCACTAATAGCCATATTTTCATCAAATAAAGGCATATTGTTTTCTATTGCTCCTGAACGATACTCAAAGCGATGTTTTTGATTAGGCGATGTACTACCGTTTTGATTAGCTACAATAATTTCATCAGCATCACTGCCTAGAACTATATTTGCATTATGCGTAACAATTATGATTTGTCTTTCTTTTTTCTTTAGTTTGATAAATTGAATTAATTCATCATATATTGAACGGTTATCTAAGTCATCTTCTGGTTGATCGATTAAAATAGGACACTGGCTATCAGCTAAGCTAATTAGTATTTTTAACAAAACAAGAGCTTTTTTTCCCGGCGACATCAGATCAATCGGGTCATTGTCCATCTTTACTCTATAAACGATATTATACCAATTGGTTAACAAGTCCCGAATAGAGGACTCTTGAGTATGTCCTTTTTTCAGTGGCATTTCTGATGAAAGAATACTTCTAATGACTTCACTCAGAAGGGTATTTGAATAATCTTTATCAGAAAAATCTTCTTTATTAAAAATAGCTTTAAATTTGAGTGATCTTATATCAAAAATTTCATTCATTTTACTAATAAAACTGTCAAGCCTAAACGGAATCTCTATATAAAATTCAAGCCCATCTTCGCTTATCATACTACCATTTACTAAATCAGAATATTTGAATGCCTCCTTTTTATAACATTCTGAACTCAAAGATAATATTGTTATAATTTCTTCTTTCTTCTTCGATAATTCTTTTATTTTTTCATCTTTTTCTAAAAAAGACTTATAGCGTTTATCTTCAGTTTGAATTTTTTGTGTTAATTCATTAATAGCATGACTATTTTGTATTTGAGCTTTAAGAGGTTCAACTATTTTGTAATTTTTCTCTAATGAGATTGATAGTTCTTGAACTTCACTTCTTATGCTTTCTATAATAGAAGCCTGCTGTATTTTCCACGCAGAACTAGCTTCTTCTATAATACTTTCTTGAATTTTTAATACTCGCTGTGTGCACTCTCCACTTATCTTAGTATCAATATGTTTTTTTTCAATAAGTGTTTGTATACTGCCAATTAATATTAAGTCGTTATTTTTTTGTGCTATTTTTTGCTCGATTGAATTTATTTTTTCTAGTGTATCATCATAAGTTTTTAAATCTTCTTCAGATAAATTTAATTCTTTAGACAATGTTTCTTTTGTTGCTTTAAGTTCAGCTATTTCTTTTTCTATTCCACTCTGTATACCGATATCGTCACGTTCACCAATTAGCTTATTAAGCTCAAAATTGATTGAAAATAAATCTAAAATATTTTTTTCATAAGTTATTTTGTAATCATTATTTGCAGACTTTAACTGGTCATATGCCAGTACAAATTCTGTTTTTTTCATTATTATTTCTTGAATCCACTTATCAATTTCTGTCCTTTCTTGGTAGGAGTCACTTAGCTTATTTAAATAGGTCTGTGGAATATAGATTATTTTACGCTTTTCAGCCTGCCCATCTCGCCAAAACACTTTCATAGAATCAACTTGTAAGGTTTTGTTTTTAGAGGTTGATAAACATTTTTCTGCCTCTTCGGCATTTATAGAATATGCAATATTCTGCAACAAGATAGATTTACCTGTAGATTTTCCTCCTATTATACACGTAAGTTGGTCACTAAATAATATTGGTTCCGTTTGAAAATCTTGATGATTATATTGAACCTTATCTATAACGAAATAATTTGCTTTAGTTTCAGGTTTTGATTCAGAAATTTTAACTCTTTCTACTGGTTCATATAACACTTGCTTTAATCCATTAAATGTAGGATCAGCTTTTATCCAGCAATATCGCTTATTATCAGGTTCAAATATTTTTTTATTACTATGTGCATCGCAACCGTGAAGACATGCTTTTAAAGAGCCACAGTCTTTTTTTACTTGTTCTGGAGGAGAATTTAATTTTAATCCAGAAAAGTAAGCATAGTCGCTTGGCTTTGCAGAAAAAATTACATCTACAAATTTGTATATTGACTGACGGAATGCTTTTAGTTGTGAGTTATTACCTTCCATGTAGCCAGAATGCGATGTAGCCCCAGTTATGCCATCGTTTGTACTGTTAGAAACTCCTATTATTACATTTTTTCTTAATTCTATATCCTTATCAAATACTTTTTTAATAGAATCAAAAGAAACAACAAATACATCAATACCTTTTTTGTATGCCAAGTCATTATCAATGCCAGCATTCATTTCTTTACCTAATCGAATCAGTTCATTTCGATTAGCCGTATAATTTGTTTCTCCGTACGGAAAGGTAATCTTAGAAAAAAATCTACTTTCTATTTCATTGGCAAATTCAGGGTTAAATAAAAAATGGATGTTAATAGGTGAGTCCTGAGCAATTGGTTGTATTCTCATTTCAACATTAGGCAAAATCAACTTGATACTCTCAGGTAATTTCCCATCAGCTACAACTTTTAAATAGTTGTCTATTGATAAGTAATCAGTAATACCAAGTGCTACTACTGCATTTTCTTTGTGTGTAGTATTATAATTTGAAATGTCCTGATAATACTGTTCCCATTTCGCTTCTAATGTATTTCCTATAAATTGATCATTTTTCTTAGTATTTGGAGTGTGGATGTGTAAATCCCACCTTCTCCACTCTGAACCTCTAGGATATTCACTCATGGCTTAAACTCCACTTGTTATAGCGTCCTCAATTATTTTATCAATTTGAGAGCGTAGATTTAATATTTCAGCTTTAATTTGATTCTGCTTGTCGATTTCAGTTTTTATTTTAGCGACAATTTGATTCTGCTCGTCCAAGCTAGGCAATGGAATATAAAAATCATGAAGTTCTTTTTTGGAAATTTTAACCATTGTTTGGTTTTTTCCTTTGGAAGAATATTTAAAATAAAGTCTTCCAATGAAAGAGTTAAAAATATAGGCTAGGAATTTTTTATTTATTTCAGGACTTAACTCTACTCTTATCATCAAATCAGGGAAAATAAATTCATCCTCAGGATTATCAAATTCAGCAACCGCAGCTAAGGCTACTAAATCTGTAGTATTTCCTCTACTGACTAAAAAATCATTATTTATAATAAGATAGTTTTTATAGTTTTCGTTATACACGTCACTAAATTTAATATTTTCGAAAGATAAATCAGCACTACTCGTTATACAGTCTACACCCAAAACTTTATATATTGTAGAACTATCCTTACATTCTGGTGACCAACCATTTTGAGTTGATATAATATAATTACCTAATAGTTTAAAATCTGAAGACATTTGTAATGATTTTTCTTGTATTAGACCGACTTTATTCCACCTAGTGCTAAATCTATGATTCGAATTATTAAAAGTTAAATCCATAGTAGACGATAAAACTATTTTTTTTCTATCAACCTTCAGTAATTCATCAATCTCTATAGAAAATTTTTCGGATATTATACTATCAATAATTTCTTTTAATGGCAAAATATTTTTCTTTAATTTTTTTATTGACTTATTAATAGGTTTGATTTTTTCAACTATACTACATTGTTCACTTAATGTTAAGTTTCTTATTTTTACTTTATATAAATCTTCATACTTATATGAAGAAATACCAATTCCACGGTAAATTGAATTATCAAGTACTTTTTTTAATGTTTTACTGCGTAATAAATAGTAGACAAACTGTGTGTTCCAGCCTTTTTGTACTTTGAACACATAAAACCCGTTTGAAAATACATAGTTATATAGATCAGGAATATCAAAATTTAATGCTGGAGCTCTTGCAAAGCGCAAGCTAGATAACAAGATATTATTTTTATTGACCGTATATTTCAACCTATTGGGGTGATTGTCTTTAGTAACTATTTGACAATCAATAATATCGCCATCTTCATCAATGTATACTTGTCCTGTAGGAATTCCTTTGTATTCACAATCATCTTCAAAATTAAAATTCTTTTGATCAAGTATAAGAACATCACTGAGCTTAATTAAATTGTCGTTGTTTACTTCAAATATGTTCCATTTAGTTTCTTCATAAAATGAGTGAAATTTCACGTCATTACGAAAACATTTATCCTCAGCTATCTGATTTAGTTTTATTGTAATACATTTCATAGCTATCTCTTTATTGCCAAACAATATTTCGCATAAAATCAAGTATTGTAGTTTCAATACCATCATCAATACAAATTTCATTTTGATTGATACGGAACAAGTCATTTGGCATAGCTTTTTCGCCACGCTTTGTGCGCTTATAGCCTACATTATCCGCTTCTGCCATAAAAATCTCATAATTTAGCTTTGAAGATACTTCACCGAATACCCACCATGTATTAACAAAACCTAACATATCTTGCGTGTCTTTGTCGTGTTTACACAAGTCTTGTAGGTCGTCTCTATACTTTGCAATTATTTCATCATTTGAAAGCTGTATATCATTATTCACTAAGTGATTTTTTAGTATTCTATTTAATAAATTACGCTCTTCGTCAATAGTTAAATCTTTAATTGAAGGTAAGCTAGATTTCTTTTTCTTTCCTTCAAAAACACTTATAATATTTTCAACCCTTGTTTTTAAATTAGAATAATCTTTTGAGGCCTCAGCCCAAACAGTATTCCATAAATCTATCTCAGATTTTGTTTTCTTTTGTGCAAACAAAATACTTGTTTTTGTCGTTGTATAAGGCTCAAATGTTACTTGTGGAAGGGATACAACTGCCTTTATTTTAAAATATTTAAATAAAAACAATCGAATATACTTGTTTTCAGTTGTGTCAAAAACACTTTCGGGCAAAACTGCTGCAAAACGCCCATTTTCGCGAAGCAATTGATACCAACGCTCAACAAAGAGGTTTTCAGAGTTTTTCTTATCGCCAAACATAAAATCTTTTACGACTGACTTTTTAGTATCATTTTCAAGTTCAACACTAAAAGGAGGGTTAGTTAAAATTAGATCGAATTGCTCATTGACTCCAAGTGATTTCTTTTGTTGTGAATAATTTGGATCTTCGACAGTTCCTTGCAAAGCATTTGGTGCTGTTTCTTTTTCGTATTTAGAAAATGAAAGCAAACCATCTTTTACAAAAATATTTGTCGAGCCATCACCATGCAGAATCATATTTACTTTAGTAGCTGTACCTAAGTTGAAATTGATTTCTGAGCCATAGATAAAGGTTTGCGCCCATTTATTTTCGCGATGGTCCGGGTAAAACCAGTCTGACTTAATTTTATCTTTTACAGCCCTCGCAGTACCCAAATCAGCATTATACCCATCAGCATTTCTATTTCTATACTTCATACTTGCTGTAATAAATTTCATATATTCAATTAGAAATGTTCCACTACCAGTAGATGGGTCAATCATGTAAGGAATTTCCTTATCTTCTTTTATACGTTTTATCGCTAACTTATCAGCTTGAATACCCCAAAGCATGAACTTTACAATATTTATAGGTGTAAAAAATTGTCCTTTGCTTTGTTTAAATCCATCACGGATAATTCCTTCGAAGAAATCACCTAAAATATCTTTCCCATCTAAACTGTTTTTACCATCAACAAAAGATAACCCTTCTAATTTTTGAACTGTATATTTTAGTTTTGAGAGAGAAAACTTTTTAGTATCAATAACATAAGCCTTATTAAGCTCTTTCTCGTCAATGAGGTTCATTTTTTCTCTTAGAGCTTTTCTATACAAGTTGTTTATTCTGTCAAATAGTTCTTCATTAGTTTCAAACGCTTCATCTCCGTCTTTTTCAAAGGTGAGCGACTGGAAGTCATAAACATCACCATCTTCTTTTTCATCTTCATCTTGTATTTTGGAAAGGATAAGATTTACTAAAGAAGAAAAAACTTCGTTATCATCAGTTCCTCCACCACCCCATAGTACATTATGAAGGTCTGTTTGAAGTCTTATTAACGCCTCTTGTGTAAAATCTGTTTCCAAATCTTTATTTGAAGCCTTAGCATAAGGAATTTTTTGAGCCTTACCATATCTAATTGGCAAAGTATTTACAATATCTCGTGTAACTTCCCAATCAGCATAAGTAAGTGTTTTTTCATTATCAATGACAATACATTCATCGTCAATAGTTGAACCTGTTTCACGCGTAGAACATAGAACAAGATATTTTACATCCCCACCTTCTGCACGCTCCATCCCTGCCAATTTAAATAGTTGTTCTTCAATAATTTGTTCTTTATCTTCATTTTCATAATCAGTTGGTGACTTTAACTCTATAAAAAGAAAGGCTTTACCATTTATATCACGAACAATAATATCGATCCTGCTAGTTATAGTATGTGGTCGCCCTGCAGTATATTCACGCTCTATTTCTATTCTGTCTGGCGAGTATCCAAGTTCATTTACTAAATGGGTTAAAATATAAGCTCTAACTATTTCCTCGTCACCAGAAATAGTTTCTATAGTACGGTGTTGTTTAATAGCTGTATATGAAATTTTCTTTTTTTCTAAGTCAATATTTTTAACTACCTTAATTGGTTGTGAATTAATATACTCTTTAACTGCTTCTCTATTCATAAAAAACGCCTTCTATTATTCTGAATCTGGGACAAATTCAATTTTAAGTTTCATTCCCATGCCTTTTGCTAGTCTGCAAAGCATCTTATAGCTAGGGTTCGACTTACCATTTTCTAACTTGCTTATATCTGAGCGATTTATTCCTATTTTTTCAGCAAGCTCTTGTTGTGACATCTTTGCCATAAGACGTGCATTAAGAGTTGCCCTCACAAGTTCATATTCTGGAGTAAGTTTATCATATTTAGTTTTCACCTGTGAATTACTTAATAACTCATTCTTAATGTCTGTATATTTCAAATCTTTCTCTCCTTATAGTTCGTTTTTATAGTAGTGGAATATATCCTACTCGTCAAGTGCAAAAAATTTCCATCGGAGCCGTGACAAGGTGCAGAAAGGCAAGAACAGAGCGAGGTCAAGGGCGCAAGAGAGAGCTTGTGAACGTCCTTTGCCCTCTTAGCTGTACTGCCATAGAAAAACAAGCTTAATCACAAGTTGACATTTTTCATTAGATAAATTATTCTTAAAAAATATTGCTATTTCTCAACTTAGTTTGCGCAGTATTTATTAGGTTTAGTGTTGCTATCACTCTTGAGCTTAATTGCTTTATTGGTTTTGAAACAATATTAACAGGAGATTTATTTATGGTAGTAACAACAATTGGTGAAATGATGAGTACAGGCTTATGTGTGATTGGTAGCATTAATCCCCTAATAAATAAACTTAAGTTGATATAGATGTAGGCCTAGCGGTTCGATTCCACTCAATCACACCCAATTTTTATTTCTCTAGCCTTGTAAAATTATAGTACAGTCAATGCAAAGTACTGTAACTTGATCCGCATAATTACTTGGAACTGTGTGCAATTGTAGCAATTTTTCTAATTCGGTATGGGTTTGAGGTTTATCACACATACCTGTTGGTGGGCTTTGCTGATTTTGACTACCAAACCAGTACACCAAGTAAATACCATACTTCTTTAGATCCTTCATATATTTATTAATTAGTTGTTCTTCAGCAGCAGTCCAGAGAGCAGAATTTTTATTTTTTTTAGCTTCAACGGGTATAACAAAATCTTCTAAGCTTATTATAATATCACAATTTCCTTCTAAGCATTTCTTTTGTCCTTTTATTTTTATAGTAGGCATCAAAAATTCAAGAAGAGTCTTAATTCGTGATACAAACTTTCTCGAACACGAATTTTCATCTCTATCTCGTGCTCCATCATACATTTCATTTTTAAACTCTTCATCTTTTTCTAAAGAAGAAATAATTTTTCTTAAAAGTGCCACTAACTGTTTATAAGCTACCTCATCACTGTTAGGTGGAATTTCTGAAGAGCTAAATAGAGTTGCTTCAATTAGCTCTTCACAGGTATCATCTGCTCTTGGAATAGAGCGAGCTATCGAATAAATAGCTCTTCTTTCATTTTGCAAGGAAAAAATTAACTCCATAAAAGTATCGTATGATCGATGAATAGTTTCAACAATCGTGCTTTCATCAAAATAATTATTTGCAATATTTTCTGTTAAAATAAAAATTTTATCAACAATAGGTAAGTATTCATCTTTATTTGCAAACTCACTTATTTGTAAATGCTCTTTTATTTGCAAAAGCAAGCTTCTGAGAGTTCCACTTCTTTCTGTTTCAAGAAAAATAATACATGCCTGTTTAATTAAACATAAAAACCTATCACAACGTTCCTGAATGGACATTTCAGATTCAAGTGAAAAGATTTCATCTGTATTCTTTTGAAATTCTAATGGGCATTCATCATATAAATCATTCATTACTGCCCCCTTATATCATCAATTCTTTCAAGTTTTTTTGAGTCATCAATTCTAAGTTTAAGGCTACCTAATAAAGAACTTAACATTTGAGAAAAATAGTATAAGTTTTCTTCATCTATTTTGTTTTTATTATTTTCTACCTCATGATAAAGCCCTTGATAATGTTCAACTGCGCTTCCCATCCATATTCCGTGCCTATTGGTAAAACTAAGATTAAACGCATCTCTTAGTAATCTATTTTCTGATTGATTAAGTAAACCTCTAATTGCTTTTTCTGGCCAAATCCCATCAGTATCCTTATCTGAGTATGCAAAATGTTTTCCAATTACTGAATTAATTACTCTTTCGTAAAACTTAATTTTGGCAATTTCTGATATGTTAGCATACCAATTTTGGAGTTTTTCCTCTGAAAGACTTCCATCCATACGTCTAAAAGCATCTAGCAATGGACTTCTTTTTTGTAGATATACATCTCCATCAAGTAGATCATATGCTTTTTTAGCAATATGTTCTTCAACTTTTATGTATCCTTCACTTTTTTCGCTTGGTCTATAAGAAGCTGATATAAACTCCATAAAAAATTCAGGTGACTCAACCATAGCCGAATACAACCTTTTAGCCTTTTGTTGAAGTAAGGGGAAATATGCCCATTCAAGAGCAATTAATCTATTTTTTTGCTCCTCGTTCTCACAAAGCATTCTATCAAAAAGAAGGGGTATATCGTGTTTGATATAGGCAATAGCTTTTATATCATTCCTAAATAAACCATCGAGTATTACAAAGATAGTTTCAAAATCAGCAATATCTTTGTAGTCGCAAGCCAATAATTTTGCTGCTTTAGTGAATTCTTTAAATTTACTTAGAGAATCTAATACACTTTTATGATTTTCAACCTTAGCTAAAGCATTAGTATTAACAGAACTCCAAAAAAGAAATTGAACATCCTCTTTTTGTTCTGCTATTACAAGTAGTAACTCTTTTGTAACAGGCAAAGCATTTAAATAGTATTTAAAAAACTCATCTCCACAGCCTTGAGCATAGGAGAAAGTAGATTTAAGTGCAGAGTTTTGACAGGTTTGTATGTACTGAAGCATAAACATTTCAATGAAAAAACTTTTTATTCCCTTCGCTACTAATATGTCAAAGTAAGTTTTGCAATCTTTTTCAAGAATAGAAAGAGTAAAAAGTTTTTTAATAATTTTCTCTAAAGACTCTCTCAACCAATAGTTAGAAGTTTCAACATACAGGGAAACAGTTTCCAAAAGCTTTATTATGCCTTCTCTTCCGTTTTCAGAGTAAATTTTTTCTAAAATATCGTCTTGAATTTGGGCTAAAACAGGGTTTAACTTTTTATAATACTCTTTATTGCTTGCTGTTTCTATTACATTTGATAAGTCATAAAAATAATGAGCATACTTTTGGGTGATGTTTTGAGGTTCGAGTAGACTATACCTCGCGGTAATTTCAGCTAAAAAAACTTTATCAATATTCTCTTTATCATACCTACAAAAGTAAACAATCTCATGACGTAGCTTATTCCAAAGTTCAAAAGATTTTTCATCTGATAATGTAGTAAAATCAATTGAATTTAGAAATAGTTGTTTTTCTTCATCAAAAATTAAATTATTAACTCCTGCTCGCATAATTTTTAAAAAAATATCTAAATCACTATTTACATAAGGAAGTGAGAGTCTAATAATTGTTTTTACGCTTTTAAAGTAATCATCACGTGTAATTTCATTATTATCATTAAGTACATCCCAGCGCCATTGAGGTTTTGTACTATGCCTTAAAGTGCCTCTAGTATTATCAGGAAGCAGTTTTTTTAAAAGCAAAGGCATCTTTTTTGGATAATTATGAGATAGTTCATTCAATAATATATTTCTTTGAGTTACAGTAGCTGACGTTTGCGGACACCATGAGCAAAAAATCTGACGAAGCGTGCTAAGCGGTGAATTTAAAAGATTTTTCGGTATATTATCCCATATAGGCAACAACTCAAATAAAATAGTTGTAACCTCGTTTAGATATTCATTTTGCCATGCAAGAGCTTCTAAGGCAAATAATATATTAGTGTATACACCACTACTTTGCATAAATTCAAAATCTTCATTTACTAATTGTTTTAATTTGCTTTTTTGTTGTAAAATACTTTTTTTAAGTGCTTCTAAAAAAGCTTTGGGTGCAGCTTCGGCAAGTTCTGAAATAAAGGGAGAAATTGATTTCCAATTTTCAATACTGCCTGTGCAAACAGCCTTAACAACATCAGTGCTAGGACTGTACTTATTAGAGTTGTCTTCATATAAAATAGAAATATGAATCAGCGACTCTGCTATTGAAGTTCTTAGTAAGTATGAAAAATCATTATTTATACCATCAAATTGCGCATACATTTGTTCTTTTTCTGGTAAAATTTTAATTTTATCACTTTTGGTTAGGATATTTATGCAAATAGCTTTATAGTCTGCTATAAATTCATCGGTTAATGAGTCTTCCAACGCAATAAATGATGAAAAGGAAGATAGAGTACGATAGTATGCACCTTCATTTTGAATAGGTGGATTTTCAATTTTTATGTATTTATTAATTTCATCTGTAAAATCACGATAGGTTGCAGTTCCAGATAATTGGCACATTACCTGTTTATCATCTTCATAATCGGAACACCAACCTCCGACTAGAAGAGCCGCAAGTAGTGCTTTTGATGGATTTTCTTTCATCCAGTGCAAAGGCTCTTTACCAACTATAGAGCGTAACAAAGTTAAATTACGTCCTGATTTCTTAGCAAGAGTTTCTATTTCATCAAATGTAAAAATACCTATCTTTGATAATTCCTCACTAAAATTTATTTCATTAATGCGTAAAGGTAGGGAAATATCAACATGTTCTCTTGTTTTTGTAGCTCTAAGAACTTGTATGATTTTTGCTCCACAAGATCTGGCTTCATTAATTATATCTGCGTCTTGTAAGGGAGTAACAACAATTATATCTGCTTGTTTTTGTCCAAAGAAAACTTGAAAAGCATCTCTTGTATCTAAGCAAATTACTTTATTAATTAAATTATTTCCTACAAAATATTCCTCACTTAAAAACAATGAAGATAAGTATAAACGAGCTTCATCAACACTAGAAGCAGTTACAATAAATTTGTTTTGCACACCTTCAATGAAGTTTTTCATCAATTCAAAGCTTGAGGCTTCATGCTTACTTTTCACCCCAAGTGCTGCAACGAGCGAGAATGGTATTTTCTCCTCAAAAGCACAGCTCCATCTTTCCCAAACCCTTTCAAGGGTGTAAATTTCTGTTTGTTTATATCCCCATCTTTCTGCCCATTTATGAGCAACAACAGGGCACATTTTAAACCACTCATACAAGGCAACTTGCTCAATTACTCGAATATCTTTCCAAGCAAAATCAATTTCACTTTTTTTCTCTTTACACCAATCACTAGCATTGTTTGCTAATCGTGGAGTAATAAATATAAATGTTGTATCTTTACTAGTGTTTATTTTTCTTGCATTGTAATCAGATTCAAACTTTGCCTTCACTTCTTTATTTATGCCCATTTCAAATACAACCTTTCCAGATGATATATAAGGATGAACAAAATTTGAGTCAGTTTCAATTTCACCATCAAAGCCAAAGTGACCTGATAAATTTGTTTGAGGAATTCTGAAATGATTAAAATTTGAATAAGATGCATGCAACAAATCTGCTACTATTTCTGGTAATCTATCACTTTCAATAATTTTCTCTGTCATTGTTTCTGGTAAAAAGCACAGCATATACTACTCCTTAACATTAGCTCGATTGGATAATTTCATACACTTTAAATATAAACTTCCCAATACATAAAGTATAATTCTAAGTAGTCAGCTTTGCAAGAGAAGAATATAGTAATTGCAAATTTCCATCGGAGCCGCGACAAGGTGCAGAAAGGCAAGAGCAAAGCGAGGTCAAGGGCGCAAGAGAGAGCTTGCGAACGTCCCTTGACCTCTTAGCTGTAGCGAATGCCAAAGTAGCACCTTAGCGGTCTGTGGAAATTTTGTTATTTCCATTGGTGAGCGATAACACACTTATCTTATTTGTTTTTCCTTTAAATCCATACTTCAATTGCTGAATATATTTTTTTAGAAAGAGCTTTTAATCTTGACCTTTCTGCAATAAAAAGCTTGTTGAGATACTCCTGATTATTGAGGTCAACACCTTCTACTAAAGCAGTATCTAGCTGTTTTCTTTCGAGTTCTGAAAAACATGGAATTTTAATTGTCGGGATTTTATTTAGGCTTTCTTCGCTCTCACTTCTTGACTGGCTTGCATTATCAAAGAAATGCTCCCAACGTACTAGGTATGTATTCTTTGTTACACTGCCTAAGAGCTTATCTTCAATAGATTTTATGTACTCCTTATCCATGCAGTTGCTGAACGGAATATGATAGAAAATTTCATACTCATATTCTTCCGTAAGAACGTTCAAATAATTGCTATCTTCCAAAGAATTTAGAAACAGGGTATAGTCACAATTGCCTATATCTGTGATTGTGTCGCAGTTACTTTCTATAAGTCGCTTCACCCAGTTTTCAAGATTTTTATTTTCTTTGTTATCTCGATAAAACGTTACTTTTTCTACTTCTAATTCCTCAAACTTTGCAAAACCTGCCTGAGAGCTATCAGTATCAAAGTTTTGAACTTCAAGTCCTTTACTTTTATAGTAAGAAGCTAAAAATACTGCTGTTCTTGTTTTACATGTTCCGCCTTTGCCATTTAAAATGATATTGTGTCTAATCATATTTTTTCCTTTTTTATCTCATTCTAAACTGAGATTTTACTTGTTTTTCAGTGCGTTGTAGAGTGTATTGAAAGCTTCGAGTAATTCCGTGTATGATTCCTGCAAAGTCTTTAGCGATTCTTCCCATGCTTTCTGCTCTTTGGCTAAGCCTGTTAAAGTTTGCTGTACTTCTAGTACAAGAGCTTCTAAATTGTTCTGTAAATCCTTGTCTAGAGCTAAAAGTTTCAAGTCTAGTTTTTCTTCTTGGGATTTGTGGAATTTCTTTTGCTCTTCTTGCATTTGAGCTAATATCTCTTTGAGATAATTGTCTATTTCGCTCATTATTTATTCCTTTAGCAACTTGATTGCGTTCTGTTCGCCATTGGTGTAACCCGTGAGAGCTGTCATTCCCTGCGGTAGTATGATGAATTGCTCCAACACTCCCTCCTGATTCGTCCTGCTGACAAGTTCCAGTCCAAGCGTCTGTATTTCTTTCAACAAATTCTCCTTTTTCGCTATTTTTTCCTCTATTAAGCTGATTTCCTCTTGAGTTGTCATTATTTGACTGCTCAAGTGCTTCGTTATACCAAGACTGCCCATGAACAAGCCCAATATCAAGCTCATGCTCAGCACTAAGTTGAAAATGAATATTTTCATGCTCGATTTTGTCAGCAATTTCGAGCTGTTCTTTAGGTTTTGCATATCGCTTTCTATTGTAATCACTACGTTTTTTGTGCACTCTTGCAATTTCAGTTCTAAGTCTTTCAAGCTCGTGTTCATTTTCTGAATGAGGGCTTCGTCGTGATTTTGTTTGTCCTTCTGTATAATTTTTTGAGCATTCTTCTTTAGTTCGCTCAAGTGTGAATGATTCATTAAAAATTCCTCCCTTTAATCTAATTTTCTTATTACTTTCAGTATCTTGTACGCTGATATAATCTTTACCTTTTCGAGAAATAGAAAGCCCTAATTCTTTATAAGCATTGATAATATCATCTCTGTTTTGCACAAGTCCGCTTTCGATTTTCTCTACAGCATAATTGATGAGCAATTCCCTTATGCTATCTAGTTCACTTTGTTTGACTTCTTTGCCCCATCGCTTCATTCTGTTATGATGAATGTCTGCGTGTGCCGGCTGAACAACTCGTGCCCTTTCGGGATCGTCAGGTCTTGCCCAATTTTCCTTGATATTTAAAAAGTCACGTAAAGGGTCGAAGTCTTTTTGCCAATTTGGAGGGCAAGGATTGTAAGATTTACCAGTTGAAAGCTCCACTCGTGGAATAACAAAGTGCATTTCGTGGTGGTCTGCGTGACTGTGACGAACCCAAAGAATATTATATTGCCCTGCTTCCATACCTGCAAAAGCAATTTCTTCAAACTTATCCATAAGTTCTTGCTCTTTTTGAACTGTTACTTTGTCATCTGGATGCCAAGAAAGCACTCCCGAAGTATATTTCCATTTGAAGTCAAGAGAGTTGATAAGTTCTTTTGTCAAATTAGGATCGCCACGAAGTAAAACGGGCTTTTCTTCTTGACGATTTGGAAAATCTTCATCTAAAAGATAGTCCGTAGCTTTTTCGCCCCTGCCTTTGCCATGAGCAAAAACTTTCATATACATTGCTTCAAGCCTTTCAATTCTTCTTCTATTTTAGCTAGATAGAGAATCAATCGCACTTTGTTTATGTCGTGCTTGAAGATATTTACGCTTCTTGCTATCTGATTGATATTTGAGCTTGCTCTTGCAAAATGGCGGATAAATTCTTTTTGTTGTTGATTGTACCGCACATTGTAATTGAGGGTGAGCGTGCGTATCAAATCTGAGACCGAAAGGTCGTTTTCCTCTGCCTTATTTTCTATGAGGATTTTTTCTTCTTCGGTGACACGCACCTTAATGAAAAAATCTTTCTTTGTTTTTACTGTCATTTTTGCCTTTCTGTATTTTTAGGGGTTTGAAGGGGCACAGCCCCTCACCAGTCTCCATGTGGAAACATTTCAACTTGTTGAAATTGTGCCCACAATGGGTAGGCTGGCTTGCTAAATTTGGAGCTATCAAATAAGTATGCCGATAACTCGTAGCTTTCTTTTCTGCGAAATAAGATATAAAGCGAATTATGCGAATTAAGCGAAATAACCCCTTTTATTAGGAAGCAACTTTCTTCGCTTTTTTCGCTATTTTCGCTTATTCCCTTTTTTCGCATATACTATTGAGAGAAAGAATTGTGCGTGGTCGTCCTGCGCCTTTTTCTTTGCTGATTTTGATTTTTTGC
>CAYJOR010000019.1:0-46932 GCA_964371865.1 uncultured Desulfovibrionaceae bacterium
AACACTCCTTGGAAAAATTAACAAGCATTTTGACGACACTATTTAGGAAATAATTCGTAATCAATTGCATAATTATTTTCAGGTAGTGGAAAACTCTTTCTTTTAATAGTTGTGTCGAAGTTTTAATTTATAAAGGAGAGCTTGTAGAAAATACTGATATCGACTAAAGTAAAATTAAATAGTGTCGAATAGTAGATTATACGCATGTAATTATCTTTTGGAGGTTGGCTATGTCTGAAGTTTCCAGAGTTTCTTTTTCATTGAACACATTTAGTCTAGGTAATAATATGTTTAATAAGCAAAAAGAAGATAAAACACAGAATCCATTTGCTTACGCTTCTTATGATAAAGTTACTTTATCTATTGATAGTATTGAAGAATATAATAAAAATATTAAAAATTTTACCGCTGTAGACGACTTCAATCTAAACTCAAGTAAAACAACAATATTAGATGAGATTACAAATTCTAAATCAAAAGTAGAAGCTAAAGATCTTACAGAAGCACTTGTAAGCAATACATTTGCTGATGGCTCAAAAATTTCAGTACATGCGCTGCAAGAAGAGGAAGGTAAGACAAATCAGACATATTACGTCAATATAACAAAAGAGGATGGCTCTAAAGAAATTCTTCAACTCTCTGAAAATACAGTATTTAGTACAGATGAAAATGGAAAGGTGATAATGAGAGAATTTGAAGAGGGGCAAATTGCAGTAGGTACAGACACAGACGATTTTGTAATCACCATTAAAGAGGGTGATTTTATTGCAGGTGCTGGAAATGATACTATATTCAATATAGCACAAGGCTCGAACCTAATGCTTGGTGATGGTAATAACAAAATTATAGGCGCGAACGATGAGGTAAGATTCAACGTTACAGCAGGTAATGGCGATAACACTGTAGAAAGTGGATATATTTCAGGGTCTTTCGGCGATGGTGACAATAACATAGATGCTAAAAATGTTGGTACTGTAACCTTTGGAAACGGAAAAAATACGATATTAGCTGACTTTATTGACTCTCTCAAAATGGGTGATGGAGACAATAATATTAAAGTAGAAGTCACGGTTGAAGAGCTTATTCTTGGCGATGGGGATAATAAAGTTTACGCTTGGGATTCAGATGTGTCAGAAGATAAAGTAGCTAAGAGTATTGGCTCTATCAGCATGGGCGATGGAGATAACTCAGTTATGTCAACAATCATTGGCAATATAGAAGCCGGTGATGGCAAAAATGACTTGAAACTTCAAGCTTTTACAGGTGAAATGAATCTAGGTGACGGAGATAACGATATTTTTATCGAGTTCTTTATACCGAATGCGTCAGTAAATGTAGGCGATGGTAATAATTCTATTTTTATTGACCAAGGAAAGATTAATGCAGGAAAATTCAATGTAGGCGATGGAAATAATAAGGTAAATCTTGTTGAAGTTATGGGTGATATGTCATTTGGTGACGGTGATAATACGATAAAATCTGACGATACAAGAAATCTAAATCTCTCACTTGGTGATGGCAATAATTCTTTTGAAGCGGCTGATATTTCAAATTCTACGCTTACTTTTGGCGATGGAAAAAACACTGCTTCAGTGGCATCAGTAGATGATTTGTTGAATATCAATAATGGTTCAGGTACGTTAGATTTTGAAGTAAAACTTTCTGCTAATGGATTAAATATAAATAATGATGGTATAACTCAAGGCAATATTCAAGGCTCAGTTACTAATAGTAGTTTGAATTTATTGAATAATTCAAAATTAAATATTGATGGGTATGTAAGTAGTACAAATATTAATATGCAGGGAAGTGAAAACGCAATTGAAGCTACAGGAGTTTTTAGTTCAAACCTTCAAATGGCAGGATTAAAGAATACACTTGAAACTACAGTACTTTATGAAAGCACTGTGAATGCAGAAAGCTTTATTTTGAATGATTCTGCTCTTGTGAAATCACTTGTAAATGAAAAAGAAATTTCCAATATTGAATCAGATTTTGAAATAAAAAAAGTAAATGATATGTATGAAACTTTGATTAAAAACTATACGTCTAAAATGACAAAATTTATAAATGATAGATATGAAAATAATGAAAGTCTTGAAACTCAAAGAGGTTGGGCTGAAATTGAAGCAGGAAACAAAAGTGCTATCACGCAAATACTATTAGGTAATAGAAGTGTATAAAGATAGTGTAAGATAAATTTCTTGTGCTCTCTCAACTATATATAAGCTTTCCTTCTTTGTCGCAGGTAGCTTGACTAATTATGCGTTCTCTTTTCCCTTTTTTCAGAAATTTGTGACAAAGCATTTCACTTGATTCTGAATGAAGACTTGATAGAGCCTTTGAGCCTAAAATGAGCAAGAATCAGCGCGAAATACATTATTTCAGTGGCATAGAGCTAATGAACGTGCTAAAACATGGATTACTGAATAAACTATAACAATTTGTAAAGTATTATAAAATAGTAAGCCACCTTATTTTCTATAAGGTGGCTTACTTGTTTGTTCGGAAAACTATTTAGGAATATATTCTAATTATGGTATATTAATACTATCTAAAAATAATCATTCCATCAAGGTTATCATTTAAAAACTGGTCCATAAGATCCATATCATTAGCTACATAGTTGTTGTGAGTTGTTACATTAATAATTTGAGTTTCACCTGTTTGCATGTTCTCGAGCTGAAATTCTATGCTATCAGTATGGAAGATTATACCAGGTAGAATGTCATCGTCGTTCAAGAAAGCGGCTAAATCTAAAATATCACCAGCTTCAACATTTAGAACATGATCTGTGCCGTTTGTGAAATCTTCGGTTTCCCATACAAATATATCGCTTCCGGTTCCGCCGATAAGAATATCTTCACCGGCACCACCTCTTATGATATCGTCACCACCACCGGTAGCAGAAGTTGAAAGATTTTCATAATTATCTCTGATAAATTCACGGAGATCGTTTGCTTGCCAAGGATTTTCATTATTTTGATATTCAAGGTAATTATTTAGAATTTCAAAAGAATCACCATTTTCAAGGACGATAGAATTATTACTTAGATAGTCAGAAAATCCGGTTTCTTCTAGCAAGTAATCGGCATTAACTGCATCACCAAAGATAATGTCATTACCGATGCCTGATTCGATATTATCATTTCCGGCACCTGAAGCTGTTTTATCACCAACGAGTACGTCATTTCCCATCCATTCAGACCAGTTTTGAACTTCGCTGCCACCGTCAGCACCTTCAGTGTAGTATCCTGTTGCTGATATATTATCGCTAATATTAATCAATTTAAGAGGAGCACCTAGATCCTCAAGTGCATCTGGGTCAGTAGGGTTGCGGTCGTCACCGAAATCAACAACGCTTGAATAGAATGTGGTGCTGATTTGAACAATTTCTTTTGTGCCGTCAGCGTGTTTGATTGTAAGAGAGAGATGATCGTCATGAGGTCCTATTGGGCTATTATTCCATTCACCGTTTCCATCAAAAATAGAATCTAAGCTAGATTCACTTTTGGTGTATACAGATTCTCCTGTTTTAAGATTAACTTTGTATATATCATTTTTGCTACTTGTTGCATATAGATAGTCTATACCGTTTTCATTTACTATCTTAAATACAGACGCAGTGCCGCTTGCAGAAATTGAGCCGTTCTCTAGGATTTCCATTTCAGCGTAAGCAAACTTTGCTCCAACTACTTTACTTTCGCCAGCAGCAAGACTAGCAATTTCATTTCTGACTTCAACGTTTCCGGTTGTAGGATCTATTGTTAGGTCATCTTGTGTGAGTGAATTGATAATAGGATTGCTGTTGAAAGGGGTTTCTAGTAATATGTCATAACTATTTAGAATGGTTACATCAGAATTGTCGCTATCTTTTGCATAAACTGTTTGATTGATATTTAGTTTAATATCAAAATCACTATTGAGGAAAGTTTCAAATTGTTTGCAGATTACCCCTGCCTCTGTGAAAGTAAATGTAACAATTGGGCTTCCCAAATTATCCCACACATCACCTCTGAGATAAGGATTATTATCATTATCAACATACATGTTACCATTTTGGTCATACAAATAAAGCACCACTTCTCTAGGGCCATATTCTGAAGCAAACATGATACCTGTTGAAATACCAGTCTTTGGAAAGTTTGTAAAAGTTCCATTTTCAAAGGTATAAGTTTTACTTGCATTAGTATCCTCAAGTGTAATGGAGTGGGAATCTGTTTCTTGAACATTACCATCAGGACTTTGATTAAACTCAGGTTGGCTAAAATACTCAGTAAACTTGAAAGTTTTCTCAATTTCATTATAGTCAGCTACTTGAGTTTTTGGAGTGAATGAACTCGGGAAAGTTATGCTTGGGGCATTATCAATAAAGGTGAGGTTGCCGCCAAGATCTAATGTAATATCTTGTGAGCTTGAAGCACCATTTGAATCTGTAACACTAATTGTTGCACTTGCAGAAAGAAGGTTATTTGGAAGTTTTAAAGAAGATAAATTATTATCTTGATTGTCTAGATGAGTAATTACTTCACTTAAATTCATTGAAAATTCGCCATCAGCAGAAAGACCAACGCGGAACACTTCTTTACCACCTGCCATTCCTATTACATCATTAGTAGAAGGATCTACTTCTAAGGTAATTGGTTCTCCGGCGTGCACCATATCTGTATTAGGATTAAGAATTGTTAAAGCGAAGTTTGAGTAAACAGGGTCGTTTAGAGTAACTCCGGGTTGACCGGTGATAGAAACTGATGATGATATCGCGTCAACAAAGTTAGCAAATGAGGTTGGTGGAACATTTTGTAACGCATCACTATCTTGAACACTCATTGCAATTTGAGGATCTATAGGCGAAAGAATAAAAATTTGTGGTGGAACTTCTACTATCAACGGTAGTGTTTGAGCTGAATCAGCTGAATTAGTAGAAATAGAATTAACTGCATAGTCTGAACCTCCGGCGAGATTTTCGCCTAGAGAATCTACACCATCAGCAATAGTGTCAGTAGAGGTATTATAAAATCTACCACCGTCTGTTGCAACGCCTGTTGCAGGGCCGGCAGCCGGAGTAAGGGAATCGTCAAGAGCTGCAAAGAAATCTTCACCTGTAACTTCTTGACTATCAATTAGGAAGCTAGGCATAAAGTCAGAGTTGTAAACAGCATAAAATTCTTCTAGAATAATAGAAGAATCATCTTCAAAATTGATAATGAGATTATTATCAACTTTTTCGATTATAACACTTGTAGGGTCAAAATTAAAAACTATATCAGTAACATCATCTGTAATTACGATAGCTTCTTGCAAATTGCCAGTTGGTTTGAGAAGTTCTAATGTTGCCATACTTATTTCCTTAAAGTGGTTGTAGTCAGTGAGAGTATTGATAGTTTTCATACTTAGTAATAGTTTTCAAACTTAAGTACTTCAAACTTGTGATATTGAAGACACTATTCTTGTAAAGAATTCATAAATAAAACATGCCACTAAATAGCAAGCTATTTTTTTGTAGCTAAAAGATAAATCAATTGGAAGGCTTTGTAGAAAGCAGAGGCTTAGTTCTTTTTAATAGAGTGTTTCTCTATTGATACACAACAAAAATACATTATATTATAATTTATATCAAGTATAGTTTTATATATATTAAAAATTTTTTTTGATAGTGTTTCTAAATTAATTCCTTTGAGGGGGTTACATTTATAGTATGGCACAAAAATATATTTTACTTTATATAATATCTAGAGTCTCTTATCTCAATTCATATGCCCCTCATTCTAATTTGTATGTAAAATATATTTTTAAAGTATATATTCTTGTCTTTTTCTAGTATATTGATTCGTTGAGGATTGTAAATAGTATAAATAATAAAAAGAGCCGTTCACTTTATTAGGGAACGACTCTTTTTTGTATGTAGTCATCAAGTTTTAAGAGTAGGTATGTTTCTAAATTAATTCCAAAAGATGCCTTATGAACCCTTTTTCTTTTCAGCAAGAAGAGCATTGTCTTCTTCGAGTTCAATGAGACATATTTCTAAAAAGCTTTTTAAATTTCTAGATTCAAGCCATACATCTAAACCTCTTATTTTCTCTTTCCCTTTAATGGAAACTTCAAGGGTAAAGTTGTTTAGTAGTTTAGTTTCTTCTTTAGATACTAGTCGGTTATTTGCATTGTTGAATGAGAATAACATGTAGTTAGGGTAAGTTATTTCAGCATCTTTATTCGTCTGTACAATGAAGTTATAGATGTGGTATGATGAGAAAAATTTTGAAGGGAGTAAAGGAAAATCTAATATACTGTTGAGTGAAATACTAAACTGTCTATCATAGATTGAAAGAAAATGTTCTTCAAAATCAAGCTGATGTTCGCCCCACTGCACAATATCTTTTTTTATTTTTTTGTTAGATGCTTCAATAATATTTGAGAGCTTTTCAACAAGGAATTTACCTTCTTTTTTCATCTTGTTTATATTTACTCTTCCAACTTTACCTGAATTGCTTTGCATAGGTAAAGAATAATAGATTTCGCTTGTATCCTTTGGATTTAATTCTTCATATTTATTGTACAAAGAAATTAATTTTAGGTTATTAACGTTCATTAGAGTTTTTATAAAGTTGATTTCAAACACCATTCTTTTTTTATCAATAAGCATTTTTATTAGGAATAGAACGCTCAAGGAAAGCACAGAGTAAAGAACTATTTCTGCAAGAGTATAGATTTTTAAAGTATAATCAAACAGAGAGTAGGATTGCTCCTTATAGAGAAGTATATTTTCATAGCTTGCAGGCGGTATAAATGAACCAGTGTGCAAGCAGTAAGCTGAAAACATAAATAAAGCTGTAGTAACAAGAAGTAAAAATATATTCATGTTTAGTACAAATTTATTTGCATTAAGAGTGCTAAAATTCTTCAACTTTTCAGTGTGAGATTTATTCCACTTATCAAGCTGTTCTTTGTTGTTGATATGTTCATCATATGATTGAACAATTTTATTGACGGACAGTTTGAGCATGAAAAAATAATAAAGTGATTGAAGTAGTATTTTACTTATTTTTTCAGCACTATAAGTATTGAATGCGTAATTTGTAAGGAAAGCGTAGTTTTCTTCATCATCAATACCGTTATTGCTTTTCTTTTTTTTCTTTTCTTCCTCTTCTGTGTTGTTTTCGTCTTTATCTTCGTCTAGAGCAACAAGTTTTTGGGAAGGAGTATGTTTTTCAACTATAACTTTTTTTTCTTCTTTTTCTTTTTTCTCAGTTTTTTCTTTGTCGAAATCTATATATGCTTTAAAGTCATCAAGCATTTTTTTTGCTGATTCAGAGAAAACATCGCTTTTTATTGCTTCTCTGGTATCAATTTCACGCATGATATCACGGAATGAATGACAAGCATTGATTTTTTGAGTTTCAGTTAAAGATGATAGCTTTGTAGTATCTTTAGTATTTGAATTTTTGGAATATTCTATACTGATAAGCTTACTACAGGTTGAAGAGTAATACCATAAATCTATACTTAAAAGCTTTTGTAAGTTAATGATAAGCTTATTTTTTAATTCAATTGTATCAACTTCAGGAGAACTCACGATGCCGATAATATACTTAAAGTGGAATTGACATAAGAATGAGTAGCTCTCCTTGAGTCCAGAATATCTAAAAGCTTTATTAAATTCACTATTTACAGTGTTATAACCCTTATCTAATCTCATAAGGGCAACAGCTCTCATGGTGTGATAGATGGCAAAAAGAAATGGTTCTTCTTTTTCATTTATGCTTTCTTTTATTCTTTCAAGGGCATCATAAGCAAACTCTACATCTTTTTTAGGGGAGTTTTCATTATATAAATATGCTCTTGCAAGCCAAAAACAGGTATAGAAATCTGAGGGGAACATAGCATGAGATTTTTTTAAATGCTCAACACAGTCAACAATGTTCCCAGCTTCGATACTTTTTAAAGCTAAGATTTTTTGATCTGTTATATCTTCTGATAGTCTACTACCGATTTCTTCAGGTGAACCAATTCTAAAAATTTTGTCTAACTGTTTTAATAAGTGCGACAAAGTTGCAGGCATGTCAGATTGAAAATTCACATAAATATCTTTTAGAATATGCGCTGTTTGCGGGAAAAGATGGAAGAAAGTATCTTCATCATCCTGCAAAGATTCATATGTTTTACGCAATTGAATATATTTACTGATAGTTATGCTTGAGACAGTGAATATTTCACTTTTAAGACTGTAATCTTTTGTACTTTCTTCATTTTTTTGGAATACAGAATTTCTGAAATCATCAAGTATTGAGCTTACAATTTCTTTATTTGTACCATTTTTTATAGAATAAGTAGTTGTTGAGTCTAAAGTTTTTATTAGATTCTTAACATCATCACTAGCTTTGTCTTCATTATAGTTGATTAGGAACACAAGAATTGGAATCTGCTTATTTTGAGCTTCTTCAAGTTCTTTTTGAATATAAGTTTTGTCATGTCCTTCTGGCTTACTGCCAAGACTGTTACCTATGAGAAGGAGCATATATCTGGAACTAGCAACTTTTTCAAGGCTGTTTTCCAAAGGCGCACCAGGATATGAGCGGTTCTCATTAAGGTGAAATGCTTTTAATCTTTGTTGTTCTAGGACAATATCTTTATTAATTCCAATAGCTAGTTCTTCAACTAATTCGCCAAGGTCTTTGAAATGAAAAGAAATAAAAACATTATTCATAAAATTTCCTTAAAGTCTTGTTTTGATTATGATTATATAAAATTTAAATAGTTACAAGGGTCTGTTTTGATTTTACTTCATAATTTGCAGTAAATCTTCAACTATAACTTTCATAACAGTAAGAATTTCTTTATTATTTGAAGTTTTTTCTAGAGCAGTATTTAACTTTTCTAGAAGTTCAGTATTTTGCATATTTGCTTCTATTTCTTTTTGGGATTGAGCAATTTGATCGCTGTATCGTGTTTGTTGCTGTTCAAACAAAGGCAGTAGACCATCAAGGTAAGTTGTGGCTTGTTCAGGAGTTTCATAACCAATTGATTTTATAATGATATTAGAAGTTCTTTTTGCAAGATTTTCTTCATGTTTCACTAATAGAGCTTGGAGAGGTTGATTGTTTTCAAGTTGAAGCATAAGAACTTGTTCTAACTTCATCAAAACTGATTTTTCTTCATCTGACTTCAGTGCTTTTGCTACCAGATTTGGGAAATTAGAAAGTGATACGGTAGTTTCAGGAATTTGCGCAACAGGCTGTGATTCTATAATTTCTTTATTTTCAATAGGTGCTGTAATCTCAGGCATTACTTCCTCATCTACTATTTTTTCAGATATTAGTTCTTCAGGTTCTTTATTTTCTTCTATAGGTTCGATGACTGTGTTTTCTTCTACTTCCTTTGATTCTTCTGTATTTTCGACAGGAGAAATTTCTTCTTTTTTACTTTCTGGTTCTATTTTTACTATAGGCGCAACTTCTTCTTTTGCTTGTGTTGCAAGTTCTTTTGTATCTGTTTTAGTTTCGCTTTTTAGAACTGCTTCTTCTTTTGGTTTGGTTTGTTCTTCCGCGATCATTCTATTGTCAGATTTTAGACTAGACAAATCTTCTTGGAAGAAATTGTACTTTTCGCGGATACTAAAAAAATTTAAATTGTACGTAGTGTAGAGTGTTCCGCAAAGAAGAGAAAGAAAGATTATAGTGATAAAGATATTATAAAAAAGAAAGCTTTCAACTCTATAACTAAGTTTTTTATTTTCATGACTTTTTATAATAAGAAGAAAGAAATAAAAATTTTCAAAGTCGAAATCTCTATGCTTTTTTAGTTCGCATGCAATATTGATATAGGATTCTTTAGAAAAAGAATTAAAAAATCTGTGCATTAATCGAACTTTTTTTGTTTTTGTATCTTTTAGAAAGTTTTCAATATCCTTATCTTTGATTTGCTCTAAAAAGTCATTGATAATACGATTATTAAGATCTCTTAGATCTTTAAAAACTTGATTTATACACGTTTTTTCATCTGTAGGTTTTCTTTCTTCATTTAGGCTAAATTTTCCATGTATAAGGTCATGTATTTCAGAATTGCTATAATCATACTTCATAGTTCACCTACAAATAACTTTTGTTGTTTAGGATATGTATCTAGAGTGTGTTTTTAAATTAATATATTAGGGTGTGTTTCTAAATTCATTCTTTTGTGTTTTTTCATCTTCAAAGATGTTTTTTTATTCAGTTTATGTATGTGTTTATACACTGCACTTCATAAAAAATCACTTTTCATTGAAAATTCCACAAAATTTCTGAATTTAGAAACACACCCTAGGTTAAAGTAAAAAATATCTTAATTCAGAAGACAGCTTTGAAGAAAAATATAATAAGCAAACTACAAAGTCAAGTAAAGAGACATGCCTGTATAATTAAATGTATTTTATTTAAACTTATGCTTTTTTGAAGAGAAAACTCGTTTGTGGCTAACTTAGCTTTCTTACAGCGGAGTTTTCTCTTTTTTAAAATTGCTTTACAAGTTTTTCCGATGTCAAAATAGGTAAGAAGAATATTTTGACAGTACCATCTTACAGATTATTTTGTTTTATCTATTGTGGCATAGTTTCTAGAGCCATCTTTATAGAATAAGGTTACACGGATACGCGTATTTTTATCACTGATTGCACCATTATCTTGGAGGATAAAGTTGAGTAAGGTTGGATTTGTAACATCAAGTTCAAAAGAGTTGTCTTTTTCGTTAACGATTTTATCATCCTGCATAATTTGCATGATATACATTGCAGAGGTTTTAACGTCTTTTGTTTTCCATGATGCAGGTATACCACCTACAGATTCAACTTTTACAGCTATAAGTGGGCTTGCATTTTTTATTAGTACTTGAAGATTGCTGTCATTTTGTTTATCTGCTTCAAAAGCGTTTAGAGCAAGTAAATCTTGTTCGTAAGGAAGAATAATTCCAACACCAGGTTTTTTAGCTTCAGGAGAGAGTAGTCTAGCATCTTGAACTTTTTCTTCTTTTTTTGGCTCTTCGGCTTTCGCTTCTTCTTTAGGTGTAGCTTCCTCTTTTATAGGTTGTTCTTCTTTTTTTGTTTCTGAGGCAATTTTAGCATTTTTTACTAGTTCAATAATTTCTTTATTACCGCTTATATCAGCATTATCTAAAACGGTAAACCCATTATGATCTAGATCATTATAGTCTACTTTTGGATTTTGTACTGCTAATTTTACAGCCTCTAAGTCTTCTTGTCTTATAGCACTCCATAAGGTTGATGTAGCTTTTATAACTTCTTCATCAACAGGAACAAAGGTTGGGTCAATAAGAAGAATTAAATCGTTATGACCATATAAAAGATCAACTGCAGTTCCACCACCTCTGAATTTTTGTTTAGGGTCTGCACCATTTTCCATAAGGAATTTTATTGCTTCTCCATGCTTATTATGAGCGGCACCGACAAGTGGAGAGTAACCATATCTATCTGCTGAATTGATATTTACACCTTTATCTAAAAAGAATTGAATAATATCTACATTTCCGCCCATAGCAGCTGATATTATAGGCAAGCCACCAAGTTTGGCAGTTTCATTAACTTTTGCACCTCTTTGTACCAAGAACTTTACAATTTCAAGATTACCATATTGGGCAGCATACATAAGTGGAGTTTGCCCTTTATCTGCTGTAGAGGTTAGACTTGCTTTATTGTTAAGTGCACTTTTTACGCCATCTAGATTTTTATCTTTTATAGCTGTGAATAAGTTTTCTTTGCTGTTTAAAAGAGCATCTACTTGTGCCTGATCTGAATCTTCTGCACTCACACCTTTTTCTGATAAGAGTTTAATTATTGCTGTATTTTTATCTTTTAGGGCATGATCAAGAGCTTTTTTGCCATCTTTATTTTGTATGTTAGGGTCAGCACCATTTTCTAAAAGAAGCTTTACTGTATCAGTATGCTCCACTAAAGAAGCTTTTAGAAGAGCAGTGTCACCATCTCTATTTTGTATGTTAGGTTCAGCACCACCTTCTAAGAGGATTTTTACAAGATTTGTGTAACCTTGTTGCGAAGCAGTTATGAGAGCTGTATCACCAAGTGGACCTTGCACATTAGGATCAGCTCCTTTTTCTAAAAGTGCTTTAATAATTTTTGCGCGTCTTGCTAAATCTTCTTCGCCATAGATAAGACTAGTAGCATTTAAAATAGCTGTATAAGAAGATTTATCTTGTGTGCTAGGATTAGCTCCTTTCTCTAAAAGAGCCATCACAACATCTAAATGGCCTCTGTTAGATGCAAGTAGAAGAGCTGTTTCACCTTCTTTATTTGCTAAATCAAACGAAGCATTTTTTCCTAAAAGAGCTTTTACAATTTCTGTATATCCAAGGTTAGAAGCTACTATAAGGGGTGTTTGACCTTTTTTATTAAGTACATCAGGCGAAGCACCTTTATCTAGAAGAAGTTGTGCTACATCTAGGTGATTCTGGCTAGCAGCGTTTAAAAGAGCGTTACCATTATAATTATCGAGCGAATTAGGATTAGCACCTTTATCTAAAAGGAGTTTCACAATATCAAGATTTCCTCTTAATGATGCCATCATAAGTGCAGTGCCGTTTGAACTATTCGGAGTATCGGGCTTTGCTCCACCGTCTAAAATAGCTTTAGCAATACCCAAATTACCTTTTTGTAGTGCGTACATAAGTGCGGTTGTGCCTTGTCTATCTTGTATATCAGGATTAGCACCACTGTCTAAAAGAAACTTTACAGTGTCTAAGTGACCTTCTTGAGAAGCACTTATAAGAGCAGTTTCCCCCTTTTTATTTTGTGCATCAATCAAAGCATTTTTCTCTAAAAGAGCATTTATTACTTCTATTTGACCGCTTTCCGATGCAAGTATAAGAGGTGTTCTGCCAAGTTGATCTTGTATATTAGGCGATGCACCACTGTCTAGAAGATTTTTTACAGTTTCGTAGTCATTTTTTTTAGTAGCATCTAATAGTGCTTCTGCGTAACTACTAGAGATAAATAAAGATAAAATAAAAAATAAAGTTAGCTGGATTTTTATTATTGTTTTCACTTGACACTCCAAATTTAAGGTTGAGGAATAATACTCCCTACTATTTAAAAAAATAATATATAATATACTTATAAATACAAACGATGTTATAAGTATAAAAAATGATGTGTATAATGTATTTTGCTATAAGACAACAGAATTTTGAACAAAACAACAATAAAATTTTCTGAAGAAAGATTATAAAAATAATAAAAAATGTAGAATTGACAGTTGCTTTTTTTAGGAAAGGGTTGGGGGGGGTGGAAAAACCTGTCAAGAAATTTTATACAAATAGTTTTCACTTGCAAGTTTTAATGAAGTAAGCTATTAAAAACTGACTTTTATTATCAAGGTGTATGGAATATGTATAAATTACTAGACTTTAAAACTCATGCAGATCACGAAGGAAAGCTAGTTGCTTTAGAAAAGAACGAAGATTTTCCTTTTGAAATCAAACGAGTATACTATATATGGGATACTCAAGCGGATGCAGTTAGAGGAAAGCATGCGCATAGAGCTTTAGAGCAAGTTATTATTTGCATGTCCGGTTCGTGTGACTTTATTTTGGATGATGGTAAGCAAAGAGTAACAGTACACCTCAATGATCCAACTCAAGGTTTACATTTGAAACATAATATTTGGAGAGAATTTACTAATTTTTCCAAAGATTGTATTGTGGTCGTTCTAGCTTCTGAACATTATGATGAGGTTGACTATATAAGAAATTATGATGAATTTCTTAAAGAAACCCAAAAAAATACTAACTCATAAATAATAAGAGAAGAAGCAGATGATTAAATTTTTAGACCTCTACAAGATAAATGAACAATATAGACCTCAAATTAATGCGATATTTAAAGAGGTTCTTGATTCCGGTTGGTATCTAAACGGAAGACAAAATGAAGAGTTTTGTAAAAATTTCGCTGCATTCTGTGGCACCAAGTACGCTCTTGGCGTTGCTAATGGTTTAGATGCTCTAAATCTTATTATAAAAGCATACGGATTTAGTCAAGGCGATGAAATTATTGTGCCTGCAAATACTTATATTGCTTCAATTTTAGCTATATCAGAAAATGGGTGCATTCCTGTTTTAGTTGAGCCGGATATTAATACATACAATATCAACCTCGATCTAATTGAAGAAAAAATTACAGCTAAAACTAAAGCAATTATGGTCGTTCATCTTTATGGGCGAACTGTTGAAATGCAAAAAATTTGGGATTTATCTAAAAAGTATAATCTTAAGATCATTGAAGATTCTGCTCAAGCACATGGGGCATATTATCACAATAGACGTGCCGGAAACCTAGGAGATGTATCAGGTTTTTCATTCTATCCGGGTAAAAACTTAGGTGCTCTTGGTGATGGTGGTGCAATTACGACTAATGACGATGAACTTTATTTCAAACTAAAAGCCCTTGCAAACTATGGTTCACATAAAAAGTACGAACATATCTATAAAGGGATAAATTCAAGGCTTGATGAAATACAAGCTGCAGTTCTTGATGTAAAGCTGAAAGGTCTTGATAAAGATAATGCTCGTAGACAGGAAATATCAAGATACTACCGAGATAATATTTCTAATCCACTTGTAGTACTCCCACAAACTTCTAGTGAAGATGCGCATGTGTGGCACGTATTTGTTGTGAGAATAAAAAACCGTGAAAACTTCCAAAAATATCTTGAAGAAAACGGTGTTCAAACTCTTATCCACTACCCAACAGCTCCTCATAAACAAGGTGCATACAGCGAGTGGAGTAGTGCTTCATTGCCGATTACAGAACAAATTCATAATGAAGTTATTTCTCTGCCAATGAGTCCAGTAATGACCGATGAAGAAGTGAAACAAGTTGTTGATATTGTAAATAATTATAAGATTTAGAGCTTACTGAAATAAAAATTATAAAAAATATTTTTTAACTAATACATTGAATTTTTATAAAAACTCCCACTTATTTCAAGAGGGAGTTTTTTACTTTAGTTATTTACTTACAGGGATAATTTTCATAGCAGTTGCAATCATTGAGGTTACATCTGAAATATTTGATGGAACAATCATTGTATTGCTTTCTTTTGCCATTTTACCGAATTGTTCGATATAAGATTCTGCTACTCGAATTTGAGCGGCGTCCATACCTTTTTCAGTTGCTAATTGATCTGCGATGATTTTGATACTTTCAGCAGTTGCGTTTGCTACAAGCTTAATTTGTTCAGCTTCACCGGCAGCTTTGTTTTTCATAGCCTGCATTTCACCTTCTGACTTTGCAATAGAAGCAGCTTTTGCACCTTCAGCATGGTTTTTCTGCGATTGCATTTCACCTTCTGATTGAGCAATAAGAGCACGCTTTTCACGTTCTGCGCGCATTTGTTTTTCCATTGCTTCCATAACGCTATGCGGCGGTTTGATATCACGTAATTCGTATCGAAGAACTTTCACGCCCCATGGTGCGGTTGCTGAGTTTAAAGCTTCAATTACTTCTGAATTGATTTTAGAACGTTCTTCAAATGTTTTGTCTAGCTCCATTTTACCGATTGCAGAACGCAACGCAGTTTGAGCAAGTTGAATTGCACCGTATTCAAAATTGTCAATTCCGTATGCTGATTTTTCAGGTGTAATAACCTGTAGGTATAGAAATCCGTCAATAGTTACGCTTACGTTATCTCTTGTGATACACATTTGTTCAGGCACGTCGAGCACTTGTTCTTTGAGAGTACGTTTATAGGCGATTTTATCGAGAAAAGGAATAAGAATATGAAAACCAGCATAAAGAACAGAATGAAATTTACCTAATCTTTCAATGACAAAAGCTTGCTGATTAGGTACAACAATTGCTGTCTTTAAAAGGATAACGATAAATAAAAAGATTATAAGTCCTAGAATAATATAAGTATCTGAAAATGGCATAGTCCCTCCTAGCGTTTAATGGTTGATACTTTAAGGATGAGAGAATCGTTCTCTGTCGCACCTATGATGCTCACAAGAGTTCCTTCTTGTATTTCTTCCTCAGAAGTAGCTTGCCAAAAACTATCGGCAACACTAACTTCACCAATAACATTTTGAGTAATCGGTTTTATTACAGTTCCCTGCTGACCATATAAGAAATGTTCAGTATCTGATTTTTTATTTTTATCGCCAACAAAAACTGATTTAAGTTTCTTTCTAAATAAAATTAGTGAAATAACTGAGGCTATCAAAAAGGTTACTACTTGATAGAGTAAAGAAAATTCAAACATCGATACTATAAAAGCTGAAAAAGCCCCAAAAGCAAAGAACACGCAAAAAAATGTAGGGGCGAATAGTTCTAAAAAGAATAGAGCTACAAAAACAACAAGCCAAAAAATACTCATATAAACCACCTATTAGTTTTTGAATGTTGTAAAGAATATTGATAAATCTGTATTCAAATTTCCATTTTAAATTAAAGCACATACTCTATAATATTGCAAGTAAAAATAGGTGTAAATTTATATCTGTGCCACGTGAATCTAATTTGGTATCTTGAGAGGGGAAAACCATGCTTTTTTGAAAAAAGGCAAGGTTTTCCCCTCTCAAACTCACACTTTTCCTTTCAAAAAACTTTTTAATACACCGCATTTATTTACGTGCTTGTGCAAAACTTGTGCATGCGGTGGGTTTTGATTATAACATAAAATTTTACTCAAGGAAAATAAAAGAGAACTAGATTGACGCGATATCTCTGTATCAGTATACTAATATATGTATATTGTCGTCTGTATACAAACTAGAGTATGTGTGCTGCTATGAATTATTGATTATAAAAATGAAACTTCAAAATCAATGTAAAAAAACTGTATGTTTGTTCTTATAAAGTTATATATAAATATGTGTATATAAGTATATGTATATGAGTAGGTGTATGAGTGTATGTGCTTATAAGTAAAAGCATATAAGTATAAAGATATACAAATACATTAAAAAATTATTATATTGCTTTTATAGATATTTATATAAAAATAAAAAAGGGAAAATCTACTTTTGATAATTCAAAGTAAACTTTCCCTTTTGAGGTTTAGTTATATATTATTCTATTCAGAGATAAGTTTTATCGCAACTTTAAAGCTGTCAATAAATGACGGAATAGGTAAAAATTCAAATGGACTATGGAAGTTATGTGCTCCGGTGAAAAAGTTAGGAGTGAATAAACCTTTCACAGAAAGAGCAGAGCCATCAGTGCCACCGCGCATTGCAATTGTATTTGCAGGAATATCTAATTCTTCAAATGCCTTATAAAGACGTACAAGAGCTTTAGTCTCTAACCCTTCTTCTGGAAGAGCTTGAGCAATATTGCTGTACATTTCGATAATGTTAAGGCTTATTTCTGCTCGTGAATGCTTTTCTTGAATAAAATCTTTCAAAGTTTGAAGATATTTTTTTCTATCAGCAAAACTTTCAGAATCAAAATCGCGAATATGCACTGTTACAGAGCAAGTATTTTGATTGCCATTTATACCAATTACCCAGAAATAACCTTCACGACCTTCTGTTTGTTCAGGAAGCCCCTTATCACGAAGAAGAGAGATAAGATCATGAGCTATAAGATTTGGATTTACAAGCACATTTTTTGCGCTCATAGGGTGTGCTGTAATTCCTTTGATATCGAAAATTGCAGTAGCAGCATTGAATGTTTCATAAACAATTTCGCCACGTTCACAACAGTCTATAGTGTAACAATAGTCTACTGGGAAGAGTTCAAGCGGAAGTTCTTTTGCTCCAAGAAGTCCAATTTCTTCATCAGGTACAAATGCAAGATAGATATCACCATGCGCTAAATCAGCAGATTTCAAGTACTCAGCCATTGTCATAAGAACAGATACAGCGGCTTTATCGTCTGCACCAAGAACGCTTGTACCGTCAGAGAAAATAATATCTTGCCCTTTATACTTAGCGAGTTCAGGGTGAGAGTTTTCATCAATAGAGATATCTAAATCTTTATTAAGAAAGAGCTTTTCTCCAGTGTATTTTAGGATTTGCGCTTTAACATCAGGGCTTAATCCAACGTCTACAGTATCAAGGTGAGCAGCAAAGCCAATTTTGGTTGCATTCTCAAAGCCATGAGTCGCCGGAATTTTAGCAACTAAGATACCTGTATCAAGAAGGTGAGTATCTTCATAACCAAGTGATTTTAATTGTTTTTCGAGTAGAATAGCTAAATCTCTTTGCCCTTCACTTGTTGGAATTTGACTTTTAGAACCGTCAGATTGAGAGCTGATAGCAGAATAAGTCATAAAATTATTGACTAAAAGTTCTTGTATTTTAGTATCTTCCATTTTTTTACCTCACTAAATTCCGTAAGTATAGCCACTGTTGAAACCAAGAGGAATATTAAGTCCCCAGAAGATGTAGAGCATAGCCATCAAAGTAAAGAGTAGCGCAACTGTATACGGGAACATCATAGAAACTAGAGTTCCAATTCCTGCTTTTGATGAATAGTTTTGCATATATGACAAAATAAGCGGATAAAATGCAAACATAGGAGTACTTACGTTCACAGCACTATCAGAAATACGGAATGCAGCTTGAGTAAGTTCAGGTGAAATACCAACAGCCATAAGCATTGGAACAAGAACTGGAGCTAAAATCGCCCATTTAGATGATGCTGATGTAATAATGAGGTTTAGCACCGCAGTAAGCATAATTACACCAAAAACAGTAACTTGACCAGGCATATTAAGAGCTTTAAGTCCCTCAGCGCCGGAAATAGCAATCAAACTACCAATGTTCGATGCGCCAAAGCAATATAAGAATTGAGCACAGAAGAAACCAAATACGATAAATGATACTAATGAAAGTGTAATTTTTTCCATAGCTTTAGTAACATCTTTCGCTGTTTTGAATGAGCCACTTGAAAAGCCGTATACTAATCCTGGAACTGCAAAAAAGAGCAAAATCATAGGAACAATTGTCTGCATTGCAGGAGCACTAGGACTAGTGAGTGATCCATCTTCTGCACGGAAAAGTGAGTTTTCAGGAATCATAAGGGCTGCTAATACAAGAATAAATGCAAGAATTGAATAGTTTGCAAGTTTATATGCACGAGCTTCTTTAGGATCGTGTTCGCTACTTTCTTCTTCAACTTGCTCAACATCAATCGGCATTGACTTTTGTAAGCGAGGTTCTACAATTTTATCTGTAACATACCAACAAACAAGGATAACTCCAAAAGTAGAAGCAAATGAATAGAAATAGTTACATAAAACGTTTACTACATAAGTTGGATCTAATACTCGTGCGCCTGTTTCGGTGAAACCTGCAAGAATTGGGTCGATAGTGGATGGCATGTAAGATGCACTAAATGCACCTGCTAAGCCAGCAAAGCCAGCTGCGATACCAGCGAGAGGATGTTTACCTGATTTATAGAAAAGATAAGCAGAAACAGGCATTAACACAACATAAGCAGAGTCTGAAGCAATGTGAGCTAAAATTCCTATAAAAATTACTGAAGGCGTAATTGCACTCTTTGGTACAACTGATAAAAGTCTTTTAAGAGCAGTTTGGATATAGCCAGAACTTTCAGCAATACCAATACCTAAAGTTGCAACAATAACAATACCTAGAGGTGGAAACCCTGCAAAGTTCTTTACCATAGAGCTAAAGAGAGTCATTAATTGATCAGGAGTAAAGAGGTTTACAACTTGGATTGTTTTTCCTGTTAATGGGTGAACATAATCAAAGTCAATAAATGAAAGACCAAATGAAATCAAAATACAAATGATGGTTGCGTATAAAAATAACATTGTAATATCAGGGATTTTGTTCCCTACACGTTCAATGGTATCTAGCCACGTCTTTTTCTGCGCTGTTGCACTCATGGAGTCTCCTAAAATGTTATACATAAATAATTATAGTAATAAATTTTTCTTATGTTAACATTTACAATAAATTTATCGCCCATTGTAGCAGAAGAAACTCATAAGTCAAGGAATAAAGCGGTAAAGTTCTAGGTTGTTGATTTTTCAATATTAGTATTAGTTGTATAGATATAGTTTTACTGTAATAATTAATTTGTGAAAAAATTCTGTATTGTAAAGGATAAAAATATCCTCTTTAAACCTAGATAGTGTCGTCAAAATCATCTTTTCGACTATCTCTGTGTTAGATTTCAAAATTTTTTCAGTTGTTTATGATTTGATAAACATCTTGAAAAGATTGTCATCTTACTTGATACAATGCGAAAGTTTATATTTTGGCGACACTATCTAGGGTATGTTTCTAAATTAATTCTTTTGTGTTTTGACTTTATAGTACGCATTAAAGGTGATTTTTTATTTAGTTAATGTATGTTTTATACACTATACATCATAAAAAATCACCTTTTGTTGAAAATTCCACAAAATTTATTAATTTGAAAATACATCTACTTGAATTTCAAAGAGAATATGATTTGCGTATATTGAACTTATTTAGAAGTATGTTTTAAGCTAGTCTCTTCTAAACAAGTCACGGCTATATACTTTTTCATTAACATCAGCCAAGCATTCATCGTATCTGTTCGCAACAATAACTGTGCATAATTCTTTGAATTTATTGATGTCATTTACAACTTTGCTACCGAAGAAGGTAGAGCCATTTTCTAGTTCAGGTTCGTAGATAACAACAATTGCACCTTTGGCTTTTATGCGTTTCATAACACCTTGAATTGAACTTTGGCGGAAGTTATCACTATTTGATTTCATTGTAAGTCTGTATACACCAATAACAGGCGGCTCTTTTTCGCTATTAATGTATTGATTTCCTTCTTCATAATCGTAATAATTTGCTTTTTTGAGAATACTGTCCGCTATAGATTCTTTACGAGTTCTATTCGCTTCAACTATTGCAGTCATCATGTTTTGAGGAACATCTTGATAGTTTGCAAGGAGTTGTTTTGTGTCTTTTGGTAGGCAGTAGCCACCGTAACCAAAGCTAGGGTTATTGTAATGATTTCCGATTCTTGGATCTAAACTTACGCCCTCAATAATGTTTTTTGCATCTAAGCCTTTTCTTTCTGCATAGGTATCAAGTTCATTGAAGAATGATACGCGCATAGCAAGGTAGGTATTAGCAAATAGTTTAATAGCTTCTGCTTCAGTGGAGTTGGAAAAAACTAATGGAATATCAGTAGCTTCAGCGCAATCAACGAGCATAGATGCGAATTTTTTTGCTTTATCAGAAGTAGAACCTATTACTATTCGAGATGGATAAAGGTTATCATAAAGAGCATTTCCCTCACGTAAAAACTCCGGTGAGAAAATAATCTTATCAGTATTATATTCCTGACAAAGTTTTTCAGTATAACCAACAGGAATAGTAGATTTTATTATGATTGTAGCTTCTTTGTTGATTTCTAAAACTTTTTCTATTGCACTTTCAACGCTTGATGTGTTGAAATAGTTTTTTTGCGGGTCATAATCTGTTGGAGTTGCAATAACAACAAACTCGCAATCATGGCATACATTATAATCTAAAGTAGCAGTAAGATTAAGTTTTTTTGTTGCAAAAAATTCTTCGATCATAGTATCTTGAATCGGTGATATACGTTTATTGATTTTTTCAACTTTTTCAGAAATAATATCAATAGCATATATATTGTATTTTTGAGAAAAGAGAGTGGCTAAAGAAAGTCCCACATATCCTGTACCTATTATTGCTGTATTCATAAAATATTTTCTCTTTTTAGTTAGGGTATGTTTCAAAATTAATTCTTTTGTGTTTTGACATCTAAAGTATAGCACAAAGATGACTTTTTATTCAGTTTATGTATGCTTTAATACATTTTCCTTGAAAATTCCACAAAATTTCTTAATTTAGAAACACATCTTAGTAGTCATTAGTATCTTGGTATTAGCAGTATTATTTGGTTATAATACTGAACATTTAGAAAAGTTCTAAGTCTTTTATATCTATAAGTTCTTATATAAGCGAAATAATGGATAGTCAACTACTTTCTAAGGATCATAAAAAATGAATAATACTCTTATAAACTTAAAAAGTCTCACAACATCGTTAAGGTATTGTGAGACTTTTTCTGTTATTTGAACTGGATAAGTTTAGTGTGTTTTTTCTAAGTAGTTTGTTTATTATCTATCCAAAACCTTAGATAGTTGACCGATAAGAACAGATAAATCTTGACCTTGTTTTGCAAGATTAGCCACAATTTCAGTTGATTCACGCATATTTTGTGCGGTTTCATTCGCAAGGATATTTACATCGCCAAGAACTTCTTTAATTTTTGCGTTGCTTTCTACTTGACTATTACTAGCTTCTGCTATTGACGATGAACTTTCTGATGTTCTTTCTACCATTTCAACAATATTCTGGAATACTGTTCCTGTATTATGAACTAGGTTTGTTGCATCATCAATAGAAGTTGTGGAGTTGTCAACAAGTTTAACGCTTTGTTCAACACTTCTTTGAATTGTTATAATTGCTTTTTTTACTTCTTCTGTAGAGGTCATAGTTTTTTCTGCAAGTTTACGCACTTCATCGGCAACAACGGCAAAACCTTTACCTGCTTCACCGGCTCTTGCAGCTTCAATAGCTGCATTTAAAGCAAGAAGATTTGTTTGATCTGCAATGTCAGAAATAGTTGTAATAACATTACTAATTGCATTTGTATCTTCATTGAGTTTGAACATTCCTTCTCTTACTTTATGGGATTGATTTTGAACATTTGTTATGCTTTGCATGGTTTCTCGCACAACTTTTGCGCCATTATTAGCCTCTTTCTTTGTTGTTATGGAGGCTTCTGAAGCATCACTTGCTCTATATGCAGTTTCTTTAGTAATAAAATCAACATGATCCATAGTAGTATTTGCAAGTTCTACTTTTTCTTCTTGCATCATTGCACTTTTTTGAGAATTTTCTGCTTGAGCTGATAAATCCTCAATTCTGGAAGAGATTTCCATTGAAATATCTTTAGCTGACTCTACAACACCGAGAATTGTTTTTTCCACTTCTTTGAATTTTGTAACATCACTCACAATCATAAGAAGTGACTCAATTTCATGATTAGGTGTGAGCATAGGAATAAGTGTATACTCAATATCAAATGAGAAAATATGTGTTTCTGCTTGAAATTTTGTTTTTGTATGTAATACATTATTAAACAAGGATTTATCTTTATCACTGAGGGCAAAAACATTACGTATATCTTTACCAATAGCTTCTTTAGCAAAATTTTGTGATGCTGTTGAATTTGTATACTTTATAGAAAAATCCTTATCAAATAGAATAATTGGTAGAGGCATATTATCAAGAGTCGAGGAGAATCTATTCAGGATTGAATTTGTACCATTAACAATTTTTTCAAAGTCGTAATAATATTTAGAAGCGTCCACACGAGTGCTTAACTCGCCTGAGCCTATAATTTTCTCTAGGTTTTGATACTCTAATAAAATACTACGTAAAACATTCGGAATCGCTAAAAGTGATTGAGAAAGTGCACCAATTTCGTCATTAGATTTTATTTCAAGTTTTACATCCAATTTACCTTTAGATATGTCTTCAGCGACTTGAGAAGCTAACGCAATTTGTTTTGTGAAATGCCTAATTATAAAAAACATGAGTACTGCAATACAAACAGCAACACCAATTGCAATTAGAATACTTTTATTTCTTATTGCAATACTAGACTGTTCAAGTTCTATTACATCAGAAATGTTTAGAATCTTCCATCCTGGTTCTTCAATCTCTGTCATGTAAGCAATTTTTTCTCTTCCGTCTACGTAAGTGAATTGCCCTCTGTGTATTCCGTTTTCAAAATTTAGATGTGAAAGAATATCAGTATTATTAATATTGTAGTTGAAAACTTTTGAACTATCATTGTGTAAGAAAGCAAGACCGTTTGTATCTACAACCATAAAGGTTCCATAATCACCAGAAACAAGTCTACTAGCAATTTTGTCATCTATAAAGTTGAAGATGTAGATGACTCCTATGATTTCTTTTCCATCATAACCGTAAATTGGAGCGGCCACAGAATAGGCAAGTTTATTATTATATAAAAATGGATTACCTATTGTAATTTCGCCTTTAATAGCTTTTTGAAAGAAATCTTTATTTGCAGTGGAAGAGCCTTCAACACTATCATTACTACTTAATAGAACATTTCCGTTAGCGTCGACAAGGGTTACTTCTGCGTAACTATAGGTTCTTCTTGTATCAACCACACGCTTTTTTGATGCTGTAAGATTCGCCTCTTTTTCAGCGATATCGCCCACAAGATAAGGCTTAAAAAATGTGGAAAGTGAAAAGGATATTGCATTTAATTTATCAAATGCGTAAAGCTTAGATAGATTTTCTGTGGCACTTGAGTTCGCAACAAGAACTTTTTCTTCATTCAAAGAAACAATTGCTTGATTACTTAAACTAAAACTTTGCCAAATAACAATGCCAAGGCCTAAACAAACAAAAAGAAGGCATGGCATAATCAACTTATAAAATAATTTCATAAATACCTCAAGTTATTGTAAAAAAAATACTTGTAAATCAAGCTCGCCACATCTATGACGACTAAAACATGAAAAAAAAGAGTAAAAAACAAACATACAAAGGGGAAAATGTGTAATTTTGTAATTCTCTATTATTTGACAAGTCAGACGAAAGTAAACAGTTAATATTTAAAAAAATAATTCATTTCAATATATTACTTATAAGATGTAGATAATGACTTTTAAAGTTTTTTTACCGTTTATATATATATCGACATTCTCCATAGAAAACTTTAGATATAGTATCATAAATTAACTTGTTTTACAAGAATGTTTCTTTGTAATTATACATAGATAAATTGCAAGCTCTGAATTGTATCAAAGCATGTAATTTAGAAATATAGTATGGAAAAATAACTATTATTTAAAGTTGTTGTGTTATCTTTATTCTGTTTGATTCTTTTGAATTTGAATACATGTCATCATCATTCTAGTGTACGTTTAATTCTGACATAGGCATAGGCTTTGCGAAATGATAACCTTGTGAGTAGTCAATATTATTCTGCATTATAATATCTTGAATAGCGCTGTTTTCAACGAATTCTGAAACCGTTTGAGAATTGATTAAGTCAGCCATGTAACAAATAGAATCGAGTATAATACTATTTTCAGGTGTGGTTAGAAGATTTTTTATGATATCACCATCAATTTTTATGATGTCTGGTTTTAGCGAGATTATAGATGTGTATGTAGCAAAGCCAACACCAAAGTCATCAATAGCAATTTTACAACCAATATTGCGTACTTCAGTAAGGAAGTCGATAAGTTGATTCGTATTGTTATAGTTTTCGGTTTCAACAAATTCAACAGTAATTCTTGAAGGGTTTGGATATTTTTTTATTTTATTAATAAACCATTCTTTAAATTCTTCAGATTGAATATCGAAAAGTGATATATTCAAGCAAACTTCGCTTGATTTATTTTTAAAATCTTTCATAGCTTTTTCAAGCATTATCTTACTGAGCGGAAGATAGAGCTTAAGTTTTTTTGCACTCTCTAAGAATGCAGCTGGACTATAGAGTTTGCCATCTTTATCATAAATGCGCATAAGAGCTTCATATTTTTCAAAATTACCTGTATTATTTTTTACTATGCCTTGATAGAAAGGCACTATTCTATCATTATTAATTGCATAATTTATAAGGTCGAAATTTTTAATGTTTTTGCTTGTTTCTTTAAGCATTTGCTCTTTTTCATCTGTAGCGATGATAAAGGTATCTTGTGATTTTTTATTGACAAATAGAGTACTTTTAGCTCTATCGACCATATTATCTTGTTCAAGCACAAGCACGAAACGCGAAACGCCGTTAAGTCTTGTATGAAGAGAGGTAGAAAGTTCATATTCATTATGAAAGGCGTGCATAAGATTAATGAAATCTTTTTCAGAGATTAAATCATTTGTAGCCACAATGAAGTTTTTATAATTAAAAATATAAACAAAAATAAGTTCGTCTAAAGAAAGAGATTTTAGGGTGTCATTAACTTTTTTTAAAACTTCTCTACAGCTTTGAACATAACGCTCTTCACCAAAGCTTGCTATGCTCATATCGGCATTAATAACTTCAGTCATACAGATTTTATCAAAGCATTTTGACTCACAATCTTCTAGATACTTTAGATAGCTAAAAACTTGGTATCGACTATCAAATGTATAACTATGTGTATGTGTATCGTATAACATAAATACTTTCCTTTTTGATAACATTATTTAGCGACTTCATAATAAGTTTTTATAATCTTAAAGGTATGTATTTTATTAAATTTGTCAAACTATTTTTCGCTCTGATAAGCTCTTTACAAAGGAATGAGCAGAATATTAAAAATAAATTATCACTGGTAAATATTATTTTTATTTATCAAATTTAGTGTGTGCCTGTTCAATATTAGGTTATAAATTTTATTTTTAATTTTTTTATATAGTCTATAAGTACATTCTGATACTTGATTTGACAAACCGTAAATAAAAAAATATGTTATCTATCAGATAAGACTATAACACTATTTGGAGGATATATGGAGATGAAAGAAATTCGTGCTCGTGCAAAGGAACTATTTACAGGTTCATGCCGAGTTTGTAGAGTTTGTGACGGTAAAGTTTGTATTGGTGAAACTCCCGGAATGGGTGGTTGTGGAACAGCAACTTCTTTTCACAATAATTATAATGCTTTAAAAAATGTATGCCTCAACCTACGTTTGATTCATGATGTGAAAAAGCCTGACTTATCAACAACTATTCTTGGAATTAAACTTGATATGCCTCTTCTAGTTGCTCCTATAGGTGGAACCTCCCATAATATGAATAGTGCAATTACAGAGGATGAATATACTCATGCAGTTGTTGAAGGTGCTAAAGAAGCTGGAATTTTAGGAACTACCGGTGATGGAGTTGCGGATCTTATCTATGAATCAGGATTTAGAGCCATCACAAAAGTAGATGGATTTGGTATTCCATTTCTAAAGCCTTGGGAAAGTGAAGAGTTTAATCTGAAGTTTGAAAAAGCCCTATCTACAAATTGCCCGGCGATAGGAATGGATATTGACGCAGCAGGGCTTATTACTCTAGCCTTGCAAGGAAGACCCGTTTCTCCTAAGAGTTTAGATGAATTGACTAAAATAGTTGAAATGGTTCATGCAAAAAATAAGAAATTTATCCTCAAAGGTGTGATGACTGTTGCTGACGCTGAAAATGCTGTAAATGCAGGTTGTGATGCTATTGTTGTATCGAACCATGGTGGACGTGTGCTAGATTATACACCGGGAACAGCTACAGTGCTTCCTCAAATAGCGAAAGCGGTGAAAGGAAAAACTACGATAATCGTTGATGGCGCAATTCGCGATGGTTTTGATATATTAAAAATGCTTGCTCTTGGCGCAGATGCAGTTATGATTGGTCGACCATACTCAATTGCAGCAGTTGGCGGATTGAAAGATGGTGTTGTTGCATATACAAATCAATTGAAAGGGCAACTCACTCAAGCAATGGTGCTAACAGGTACAGCAAGCATTTCACAAGTTAGCGCAGATATCATTGTTCAATAATCGACTATATCAATTTTATGACAAGAATTAAATCTAATAAATAATAATTTGGATATGTGTTTATAAAGTTAGGTAGTTCGGAAAAATTCTGAACTGCCTTTTTTATTTTAGAACAAGTAACAAGCAGAGAACACTATAAAAATCAAACTTTTGCTTATAAGATCGTTTTATATTTAACGACACATCAAAAAAGTTGTTGACATTTATTACTTCTCATTTTATTTTCAATTCATCAAAAATATTTGATTTGAGGATTAGCAGTGCATACAGATGAAGAAATAGCAAGAATTTACAAAGCCTTATGCGACCCTACCAGAGTTGCAATTGTAAAGTTTCTAAAGAACGAAGAAAGATGTGCATGTCAATTGACAAAATCACTTGATATTGCACAATCAAAACTTTCGTATCATATGAAAATTCTATGTGAAAGTGGCATTATTGAATCGTGGAACGTTGGAAAATGGACGCACTACCAAGTAAGCAAAGAAGGCGGTGCAAAAGCAATCCAAATTCTTAAAGAGTTAACGCAAGAATAATTAACTATCTGTAGTGATAGTTAATTTTTTACAAAACATATCAAAAATATTTGATTTAATAAACTGTAAATTGATATCTTACATAAGAAAACTCAAAAAGCATCAAAATAAATTAGGAATGAGGTTAATAATGTTTAATAAAAAGGCTCTAAAAACACTTGCTCCAGTAGGTATTTTAATTGTTGTGATAGGAATATGGTTTGCTAAAAATTTACCTCAGCAAGAAGAATTGTCAAGACAGGCAGATTTAAAGTTTCCTTTGACTGTAGCCTCAGTTGATATTAAAGAACTACAAGCGCATAAAATGCCTATAATTATTGATTTTGGAGCGGATTCATGTATTCCATGCAAAGAGATGGCACCTGTGCTATCAAAGCTAAATACAGAAATGCAAGATTCTGTAATTATACAATTTGTTGACGTTTGGAAGAATCCGGACTCTGCTAAATCTTTCCCTCTTCAAGTTATACCGACTCAGTTTTTCTTCACAGCAGATTCTAAACCATATGTACCATCTGATAATCTAGATCTTGAATTTACACTATATGCTGATAAAGATACCGGTGCACATTTATACACTGTTCATCAAGGTGGTCTTACAGAAGAGCAATTACGCGTTATCATTGAAGATATGAAAACAAAGTCAAGCACAGCTTCTGAGGAGAAAATCTAATGGACTTGCTTCTAGAGCAATTATCTACAATGATGATAGAAAGTTATTGGCTTGCTCCACTCATAGCCTTTCTAGCTGGTATTCTTACATCTTTTACTCCATGTTCACTTTCAACTATTCCCTTAGTAATTAGTTATGTTGGTGGTGTTGATTCTCGTAACACAAAGAAAGCGTTTGCTTTATCATTGATATTTGCAATTGGTTCTGCGATTACTTTTACGCTTTTAGGGGTAGTTGCCTCTATGGCAGGAAGTTTGATAGGAACACAAGCAAGCGCATGGTATATTTTTCTGGGCGTGTTAATGGTCTTGATGGCTCTACAAACGTGGGGAATTTATGATATTATTCCTTCTAGTTATTTGATATCAAAAAATAAAACAAAAGGTCAACTAGGGGCGTTTATAGCGGGTATTTTGGGTGGTATTTTCTCATCTCCTTGCTCAACTCCTATTCTCATAGCATTATTGACTATTGTTGCATCTAAAGGGAATCTCGCTTATGGCGTGTTGCTCTTGCTGCTTTATTCAATAGGACATGGAATTCTTGCTGTAGTTGCAGGAACTTCAGTCGGTTTTGTACAAAAGCTATCAGAAAATGAATCTTACGGAAAAGCAAGTGTAGTTATAAAAGCTATTATGGGAAGCCTTATTTTACTTATAGGTTTTTACATGTTTTATCTTGGATTTTAGGAATTCTTTGAATTCTAACATATTATAAGGAGTTTAGTATGGGAATTTTTGGTTTTGGAAAGAGTGAACAAAAAGGTTGCGGTTGTGGTTGCGGCAGTAAACCAGTTGAAATTCCAACAATGGTAAAACCAGAGGAAAACTCAGCTCAAGCGCAAGGAATAATAGTACTTGGTATGGGTTGTGCTAAGTGTAAAGAACTTACTGAAATCACCAAAAACGCTATTGAATCTATGGGGATAAGCTCAGAAGTAGAGCATATTACCGATATCGCTACAATTGCATCATACGGAATTACAGCAACTCCGGCTTTAGTGATTGATGGTGTTTTAGCATCTTCAGGAAAAGTATTGAAAACAGAAGAAGTTATCTCGCTTATTAAACAAGTTCGTGGATAATTTTTTATAATAAATGATTATTAGGATATAACGATGAACGAAAGACCAACAGAAATTACAACAAGTGATTCCACAACAATTAAACCTATGATTATGTGCACCGGAAAGCCGAAAGTCGCTTTTGTATGTAACCATAATTCTTGTAGAAGTCAGATGGCAGAAGCTTTGGGTAAATTACTTGCTTCTGATGTATTTGAAAGCTATTCTGCCGGAACTATAATAAAAGATCAAATAAATCAAGATGCTGTACGTCTAATTAAAGAAATTTATGAAATAGATATGGAAGCAACTCAGTTTAATAAAAAAGTAGAGGATATTCCTCAACCTGATGTTGTAATTTTCATGGGTTGTAATGTTTCATGTCCGAGTGTTAAGTTTCAGTATGCAGAAGATTGGGGATTAGATGATCCAAGTGGTTGTGATGATGAAACTTTCAAAGGAATTATTGCTAAAATTCATGCTAATGTTCTAAAATTAAAAGATACATTAAGTAAATAATATCTCATAATTATCTATTCGACTAGCGATTTTTCTTAAAAATAAACTTTCATAATATGTGGAAGGGGGGAGAGGTCGAGAAGTCTTAAGTAGATTATTTCAGAAAGATTAAAAATTAGGGGAAATCACGATTTAGTAGTGACTTCCCCTTTTTTTTATCATCTTGATATTTCAAACTTATTTCTGTAATACGTTTAAATACCATTCAATTGTTTTGATAATACCGCTATCAAAGTTTTCATCAGCTTCCCAAGCAAGTTCATTTTCAATTTTAGTTGCGTCAATAGCATAACGTTGATCATGACCGGCTCTATCTTGCACAAATGTAATCAAATCAGCATATTTACCTTCTGATTTAGGGCGTATTTCATCAAGTATAGCACAGATTTTGTGCACAATTTGCATATTTGTGCGTTCATTGCGTCCGCCAATATTGTAAGTTTCGCCGCTACGACCTGCATGATAAACTAAATCAATAGCTTTGCAATGATCGAGTACGTAAAGCCAATCGCGAATATTATCACCTTTTCCGTAGATTGGTATAGGCAAATTATTCATGCAATTTGAAATAATTTTAGGAATAAGCTTTTCTTTATGCTGTTTAGGACCATAGTTATTAGAACAATTTGAGGTTGTTACATTCATTCCATACGTATGATGATAGGAGCGTACAAGGAAATCTGAACTTGCTTTCGATGCAGAATAAGGCGAATTCGGCGCGTAAGGAGTTGTTTCTTCAAAAAGACCTGTTTCTCCAAGAGTTCCGTATACTTCATCAGTTGATATATGATGGAATCTACAATCTTCATATCCTGCTTTAGGCTTGCTTGGAGCATCGAACCATGCTTGACGTGCAACATCAAGAAGTATAAATGTCCCTACAATATTAGTATTAATAAATTCAGCTGGTCCGGTGATTGAGTTGTCAACGTGACTTTCTGCAGCAAAGTTTACGATGCCTCGGATATCATGCTCTTTAAATAGATTTTCGATAAATGGTCTGTCACAGATATCACCTTGAACAAAAAGGACATTTTCCATGGTTTCACATTCAGTAAGGTTTGCCATATCACCGGCATAAGTGAGTTTATCTAGATTTATGACTTTATAGTCAGAATATTTTTCAGCAAAATAAGGAACAAAGTTTGCGCCAATAAAACCGGCACCACCAGTAACTAAAATTGATTTAGACATATATGTTGTCCTTTAAGATTATTTTTATTTAAAAAAGAGCCTATCAATACAATAGTTAATTATGTTTGAAGAGTCTTATTTATGTATTTACATTTATAATATTACTTAGAAAAAATCAAGTTTAACTTTACTATTGCTACACGAATGCCACGTTATTACGATTCATCTGTATAAAGTGTGTTTTAAAAATTGATATATCTGTATTTGTCTAAGATATTGATTTATTATAAACTATTTTTTTAGGTGAGTGAAGTTTGAGGGGAAAAACCTCATTTTTTCAAAAAATGTGATTTTCCCCCTCAAGAAGTCATAAATTGGAATAATGTAAGAGTCTGACGATACTGTAGAGAAATCTATTTTATTTCATTCGATCAATAATTTCATTGAGTCTTTGAACAGTGGTATCAAGCTCTTTTACCGCATTAGTAGCCACACTCATGGAGTCGACAGTGTTTGTACTGATGGAGTTAATAATTCCAACGCCATCACTCATGTTTTCAACTGTATTTATTTGTCCTTTAGCTTCTTCTGCCATAATGCTGATATTTTTTGCGGTATCTTGAATCATAGCGTGAATTTTATGCAGCGCATCGCCGGATTGTTTTGAAAAATCAGTAGCTGTTTCCATAAGATTTAGAGTTTTATTTGTGCCTTCGGTAGTATTGGAGATATCTTGAATGATACTATTAATACTTGTATTTACGTGTTTAGTAGCCTCTTGAGTTTTCTCTGCAAGTTTACGTACTTCATCAGCAACTACTGCAAAGCCACGTCCGGCGTCACCTGCACGGGCGGCTTCAATAGCGGCGTTGAGGGCGAGTAGATTTGTTTGATCTGCAATTTCATCAATGACAGAAATAATATTTGTAATTTCAGTAGTTTGATTTTTAAGAGCTGTCATGCTTTCAACAAGTGAGTTTACCTCACCCATAACGTTATCAATACACTGAACCGCTTCTTCTACAACTTTACGTCCATTATTTGCTTCAGCAGTAGCATTTTCAGCTAATTGAGAAGCATGAACGGCTTTTTCACTCACATCAACTAAACTTGCTTGAATTTGTTCACAAGCGCTCACTGATTCTTGAGTTTGTGCTAAAATTTCAAGTGCTGCAGATTGTGCAGTGCTTACTTGCTCTGAAAGTAGGGTAGAGTTATCTGCTACGGTATAAGATACTTCACGAGCAGAATCAGCATTTTGTTTAATACGATAACTTTGCAATTTTGCATGATTTTCTTGCTCTTTAATCGTTGTAATGTCAACACCTATCGCAAAAGCTCCTATTAGTTTATGGTCTAAATCATAAAGCGCACTTGAAGTAATAAGGAAGTATTTATCAACTCCTTTTAGATTTTTAAAGTGTAGAGGTATGTCGATAAGGTCTTCTTCGGTTGAAAGAACGCGAGTAAGAATGCTCAAACCAATACCTACTTGTGAAGTGAAGTTACTTAATAGTGTACCTGAGCAATCTTTCGGGGAAAGGTCAGTTCCAAAAGCTTCTAAAATTGCTTTATTACAGGCGGTTACACGTGTATCAGTGTCAATAATAAGATAAGGAACGGACATTCCTGAAAGAACACTTTTTGAAAAGCCCATTTCTTTTTTCAAATGTTGCACCATCTTACCGATATTCTCACTCAAGGTGAAAAATTCATCGGTACCGGAAACGCTAAAGTTGGCATCTAGATTGCCTTTGCTCACTTCAGTACTGATATCGCGAATTTTATTGAGTCTAGTTACAATAACCTTGCTCACAAAAATATTAACAAGTATAATCATAAGGATAACAGTAGCTACACCCATACCAACAGTTTTATATGAGAAATTAGTAAGCTCTGTAATAAGAGGCGTTACATTATTAATAACTGTAAACTGCCCAAGAATTGATTGAGATGAACCGTGGCAATGATAACAATCTTTCTCGTTCTTAATAGAGGTAATTTTGCTAAAATACCACTTGCCATTATATTCGCTAAGATTACTTGTATGTATATCTTTTTTTATTGCTTTTTGAGCTTCTTCAATCACAGGAAGTGGAATGTCTGCTTGAGAAATAGACTTTCTTTCAATAGATTTTTCCGTGGAATAGGTAACTTTATCTAAAAAGCTAGACATGTACATCTGCATTTGAGGATTGTTTTTAGCAAGAAATTCAAACTCGTTACGTGTTTCTTCATCGTCGCCGGCCATCATAGGACGATAAACAATACTTTGTATTAATTCTTCAACAAGAATAGAGCTTTGCTCCATTTGTAAAAGAGATCTTTCTCTATTCGCAAAAGTTAGCCAAGCTACAGCTATACTAATGATTATAATCATCATTCCGGTGATTAATAACGAAAATTTACGACCAATATGTTTTGTAATATATTGCATATTCAACTCCTCATAAGCAAAAGCAAAAATTAATGACCACCGGCATGAATTCTACCGTCATAGTTGATACGATTAACTCTAGAATCGTCATGGCATGTTTCACATAGTTCTGTAGTAGGAGTTCGCAATATACTCTCAGTGCTTCCGTCCAAAGTATGCAAATACCCCATTCCGTGACAAGATTCACACCCTACTATTGCAAGATGAGGAGTCTGTTCAAAGCTTATAAATCCACTTTCTTCGCCATAACCTGTGGTGTGACATGAAAGACAGTTCTGAAATTCTTGTTCTGTAAGCTTTTCACGCATGACTAATACGCTTTCATTACTATTCGCTTTAGAGGAGGTTTCACGATAAATTTCCACAATTTCATAATGGCAATCTTCACAAGCCTCAATTCCTACATACTTGTTCTTTTCCTGCAACACATCGGAACAATAGGCATTTTCTGCACTAAAAAGGGCAAAAGAGAATAAGGCAAAAAGAATAACTTTTTGTGGCAACTTTTCATTGATTTTCATGAAATGTCCTCCGTGAGGATAAAAGCTAAAAATTACAATATCTAAGTAGTTATATATAAAAACTACTTTACAAACATTATATCGGTATGGTGCTCAATTAACTTTAGAGCGGTGTTCAAATTAAATTTAGAGTTGACTATTCTAAATTGTTTTTTTGATATGTTCAAAAAAATATATATATAAAATTATAATTATGCAATGTCTCATAAAGTAGAAAATTATACATTTCTAAAGTAAGTGTCGAAATTTCAATTAAAAAGTTAAATCAAAAAACTTGAAGATTATTTTATTTTGATATAATCTAAAAGAAACAGCATGAATAGGCCTGTCCTAAACTATAGATATTTAGGATTTTATTTTTTATTTTTTAGAAAGAGGTTTTGAATGGTGATTAGAGTAATAAAACAAATTGTCTTTTTTTTAGTATTGATTTCTTTTTTCCTCAATCCCTCTTTTTTTGAGAAAAATACATATGAAGACAGCAGTGTAAGTTTATCTTTTTTTCATATAAATTCAGCATTTGCAAATAAAAATGAGGAAAGAATAAAAGAACTGACTGAAAATCTGCAAAAAAATACGATGTATTCTCAAGCAGTAGCCGGCGTTCCGCTTTTGCCAAACCTTACAGAGGAAGAACAACAAGAACTTGCTTGGCTGTTTTCTTTACATCTAGAGGAACAAGAAAAACTGCTGAGTGAAATTGAAGACGAAAAAAGTGTTATCACTAAGAATCTCATAACTCTTACAACTGAATTGACGAATAAAACATATTCAACTTATAATGAGTTTAATAATCTAAAGATTCAATATAATTTCAATAAAAATGAACCGGTTGTAATTACTCGCTTAGAAGAAAAACTAAAATTTTATATAAATGAACTATCATTGCTATCTCAACCGCTTAGCAGTAGCTATGAGCATGCGCAATCGCGTATTGTACAATTAGAAAACATAAAAAATAACCTTGCAAACTATCAAAATAGTATTTTTGATGATGTTATAAAAAGAACTGAAACATTAATCATATTTTATAAAAATATGGCAAGGCATATTGAGGATAACATACCGATATCCCGAAATCTTCTTACAGAGCTAGAGACCACTAATAAAGAATTTGAAGATAGAATGCCTGAACTCTGGGAAATTTTTTACAAAACCGGTGCTTTTTCAGATTTATATGAAGAAATACAACTAAATGAACTTGCAAATACAATCACCTCTGTGGCTGATATCAAAACTCCAATAGAACTTGATACAGCAAAAATTATTTCTTATACAAATGATGAGGTATCACTTTTAGAAATAATATCACAAGAGCTGCCATCAACAATATCTATCTATATGAATATAATAATTAAAATTTTGTTGATAGTAGTAGGTTTTGCACTTGTTCTATTTCTTATAACGAAAGTTTGCGATTATCTTCCGTCTGTTTTTGGTGAACAGTGGAAAAAAATTCTCACAAAAAGTATGCCTTATATCGTGCTTGGTGTAGCATTAAATATTGGTGCTTGGCATGAGGGCATAAGATATCAAATGATTACAATGCTTGGCACTTTTTTACAAGCTTATGGTCAAATTCGTTTTGCATGGCAACTCTATACTTTTAATCGCAAAGAAAAATTTATTGATAATTTACTTGGGGAATCTCCATTTTTAATTATATTTTATGTACTAGTTGTGAGTTTATTTATAGTTGCATTTATGCCAAATAACTTCTTCTCTTCATTTATTTGGCTAGCAGTATTGATTTTTTCAATGTATAGGTTCAGTAAATCATCTAAAAAAGCACCTTTCTTGACGCAATTTTTGCTTTATAGTTTGAACTTTGTATTTTTAGTTTCAATATTTATTACAATAATAGGATTTGTAAGATTCTCAATATTACTAACTATTTGTTATTCATGCTTGGTAGTAGGAATACATCAATTAGATGCTTATGTGCATGTTTCTTCGGTAGCATCACATTTTCTTCCAAAGCGTGGAATACCATCGCTTCTTATTGGTCTACTAGGTTCAATAATTCTACCTGTCCTGCTAGTGATAGCTTTACTAGCGCCTTTTACATGGGTACTTGCGCTACCTGGTGGAAAACACGTAATGGTGCTTCTTGGTAGATTCAAAATTCAATACGGTGAAATTTCGTCTGACCTTATACAACTTCTTGTAATTCTAGTGCTTTTTTATCTTATAAAGTCTATTATAAGAACATCTTGTGATTATATTGATAATGCGTGGAAAAAAGATGTATCTGAAGTAACCCTGCTTGCAACTCCAATAAAATCAAGCATTACTTTTGGTCTTTGGGGAGTTTTCATTCTCTATTTATTGAGTGTGCTTGGAGTAAACTTAATGAGTATCAGTTACTTAGGTGCTGGTTTAGGTGTTGGTATAGGTTTAGGTTTACAAAATATTGTACTTAATGTAATGAGCGGATTTTCTTTAATTTTTGGACGTAGTATAAGAGAAGGTGATATTGTTGACGTGGCAGGTATATCAGGTACTGTAAAAAATATAAATCTGCGTACAACTCGCTTACTTACATCAGATAATAGTCTTATCTTTGTGCCTAACTATGAATTTGTATCTAAATCCTTCAAAAACTATACATATAATGGTAAGAAAACTAAGAAAAGTTTGCTAGTTACAGTAACAACTGATATCAATGTGAAAGAGTTGATGGATGCTGTGCTTGCAATTGCAAATTCTCATACCTATGTTCTGCGTGATCCTCAACCAAAGGTCATCTTTAAAGATATGAATAGCGATACCCTCGAATTAGAACTCAGTTTCTGGATTGAAAATATTTCTTTTGGAACATCAACTTCTACCGATATTCGTTTAGAAATAAATAAATATTTGAACGGATTAAAAAAAAGAAATAACTAAAGACCTCTGCATAATTACTGAACACTTATTGAGAAAAGCTAATAATTTTCTTTTTACTTTAGGGTATGTTTCTAACTTATTGATATTCCACTAAATGGTTTTTAAGGAAGGGGGAGAGCTCGAGAGGGGGAAACACCGTTTTTGACTCAAAAACGTGGTTTTCCTCTCTCGAAAATAATTATGCAGAGCTCTTAACTAGGGTGTGTTTCTAAGTAAAAAAGAAACCACATATTCCATGGAGTATGTGGTTTTCGTTTATAAAAATGTTCTATTTTGGTGATACTATCTAATAGACGGCAATACCATGTTCAGGCAATAAATCTTTAAGAACGTAGTAACGATGATATGCAGCAGCTTGATGGAAACGATAAATATTTTGCTTAATGCCCTCAGCAGAACTTTTTAGCTTATGAAAAGCTTTTTTTTGATTTTCCCATGTTTCAGGATCATATTTTAGAACTCCCTTTGTAAGTGCGGATCTTCTCCACTTATCACAGCGCTTATATTTATTATCTTCAAGTGCAATTATTTCTATTAATTCGTCTTTAATTGATTCAAAGGGAATTTGTTTAGAATTTGTGTACTTTGCTTTTGCATACTTCACCAAGAAATTGTATAACTTTTCAAGAGAGAGTAGGAAAGTTTTCTGGTTGTCTCTAACGCTTGTAGCTCCGTTTTCCGGTCTATTTATTTCAAATTCGCAAGTCCAGTTAAGGAAAGGTTCATCCGGCAAGGTTGCGCCACCGCCGTGCCCTAGGCTATTTGAACCAAATTGAGCTAAAAAGCCTGATATTTTTGTCATAGCAGCTTCAAACCAGTTATCGTCATTTGGAACTGTTTGAATTGTTTCTTGCCTTACATCATTATACTTTGAACTAAGACCTGAAAAATCATAATGAGCAAAAGTATCTTGATAAACATGTGCTGATATACCAAGTAGTTCTAAACCGTAAGGCTTTTCAAGCGCTAAACGTAAATGATTTTCTAACATTTGATTGACGATTTCACTATCCATTGTGCAGATAATTTTTTCTTCAAAAGTATTACCTTTACCGCCTGGGAAGAAGTGAAAAGGAATCCAAATCTTACGTTGCTCTTCAAAGCCTTTTAGATGATCCTTTCCGTTTTTAATTAGAACTTGAGCAGGGTGATGAGCGGTTGTTATACCGAAGAGTAGGCCTCTGTCGTCGTGTTCTTCACTGTCATAGCGTGTTGAATCGTCAACAAATTGAGTTGCATATGCAATTGTATTTGCGTCATTTTGAGGGATTCCAGCTGCTCGTGCCATTGCATACGTTCCATAATAATGCATATCAATCTGCATATTACTTCCTCCTAGAAAATCGTCTAGAGTGTTACCAATGAGTGAATCAAATGTAAAATTATTTTCTACAAGTTCATTAAACCAACCTTTAATACAAATATAAACAAATTATAGATATTGTCAATCATTATCTATTTATTTTTATTGGTTTTTTTTCTTGCGTTTGACGTATATATATGTATAGTTCGAGTGCGTCTATACGTGATTTTAGAAGCACATTTTGGCACATTATTCTTTTATCGTATGAACCCATGCGCTGGCTCTATTCGCTATACGTTCCATAATTCTTATAGATTCAGTAAAGGCATGTTCAAGTTTAGTATTGAATGCTTTGTCGCGTATTTCTGGCAATAGAAGAGCATTGTAGGATTTGAATTTTATGTTTTTTGTCGATTTGCTAATTTTCTTTTTAATTGATTTAATATCTTTTTTACTGAATTCTTTATCGTTTTGCGCTTGCGAGAGAAGAAAATAGCTTAATTTATAAACTTCACGCGCATCATTGAAAATCGCTTGAAAATTTCCTTGAAGAGTAGACGGAAACTCTTGATTTGACGAAATTCTTTCATTATAAAATACAATAAGCTGAGTAGTTTTATCTCCTATACGTTCCAAATCATTCGCAAATGAGAGTATAGAATAAATTTGCTTTGATAGCTTGTTGGGCAGAGAGGCTTGAGTGAGTAATGAAGCGTAATTACTAATGTCATCATAAATAAAATTCAACTCTTTTTCACTTGATTTGATAAATTCTATCTCGTTGGTATTATTGTTGAAAAGTATTTCCTCAAGTGCATTGAGTTGCTTAAGAGTGATTTCTACCATGTGATAACACTCATGTTTTAGAGCTGCAACCGCTTCAATAGGAGAATTTTCAATAAGTTGAGGATCTAAGTTACTGCTTTGTACATCCTCAACTTTATTTTCACTAAGGTTTTTATCACTAATAAGAGCTCGTATAAGCTTTGTAAAAGGGTTTACAAAAGGTAGGAAAATCAGTGTATTAATAATGTTTATCAATGTATGAGCATTAGCTATTTGATGAGGAATTGTACTGGCAGTGCTCTCAATAAAAGGAATACAGAAAGGTATTAGCGGATAAAAGATGATAACTGCTATCAAATTAAAGAGTACATGAGCAGCGCTTGTTTGTTTTGCTGCACGAGAAGTTCCTATCGCAGCCAGCATAGCTGTAATTGTTGTTCCAACGTTCACGCCAAGGATTATCGACAAAGCAGCCGGTAATGGCATAAGACCTTGAATTGATAAAGCAATTGTAATCCCCATTGTTGCAGAGCTTGACTGGACTAATAAAGTTAACCCTGCACCTGCTAAAAGTCCAAGAAAGTGATTATCGGCAAACATAAGGAAGAAATCACTTCTATCCCTAAGAAAATACATAGCATTTTCCATTGTCTGCATGCCGACGAATAACAGCCCAAAAGCAAAAATCCCAATCCCTAAATCTTTCTTCGATTTTGATTTAGTCGCTAAATTTAGAATAACTCCTATAATTATAAAGACATAAGCGAAATCTTTTAAATTAAATGCTACAATTTGTCCGGTAATAGTAGTGCCGATATTAGCACCCATGATGACTCCAACAGCTTGTTTTAGAGTCATAAGACCAGCATCAACAAAGCTTATCGTCATAACGGTGGTAGCAGAACTAGATTGAAGAAACATAGTTGCTACAGTTCCAACAATAACACCAAGTATAGGTGTTCTTGTGAGAGTTGCTATGAGAGAGCGGAGTTTGTTGTCTGCTAATGCTTGTAAAGATTCACTTAATAATTTAATTGCAAATAAAAATATCCCTACGCCACCTAATAACTGCACTGCTGTTTGTATTGACATAATTTCTCCGAAATCAATTTAGGAACAGGCCCTAGGTCAATTGTGTGTAAAGCATGAGAAATATAAATTAAACCTTATAGTAAAATATAACTTAATTTATCTTTTAAAGTCAACACATATAATAAAAGAGTAAAACTAAATTGATAAATCAAGTTTTACTCTTTCACTTTATGGAGTCTAGGGTGTATTTCTTAAACTTTAGTGTATAAGGTTAGATAGTATCGTCAAAATCTCCTTTTCTAGTCTCTCAGAGTCAGAATATGTATGTCTGTATACGGATATAAGTATAAATATATTAAAAATGACTTAAAAAGCTATTTTAGTAATTCTTCCATAGCAGAATGTATGAAATCATTTACGCTTTTCTTTTCTTTTTTTGCCTTATCTTGAATTTTTTTATAAAGACTAGGTTGCATAAGAAGATTTAATCTTTTTGATTTTTTCTCAATAAATCTAGGATCTAATTTATAACCTTCTGGAATTTGCATTTTAGCTTGATTTTGATTTGATAAACTTTGCTCAATGCTTTCTTCTTTTATTTCTTGCACTTCTTTTTTATCGTCTTGAAAGCTGCTGATAAATTGTTCTGCCGGATTATCTGTGAATGATTTTTTACTCATAATTACACTCCAAAAATTTCATGTGTCAGGCTTTGATAGTCTTTCGCAACATTACTTCTTTTTGCGTAGTCGAAAACATTTTGTTTTGAAGCTTGTGCTTCTTTTGTCGCAACACATTCACGAATTTCAGTATCAAAAAGTTTCGTACCGATTTGTTCAGCTGTTTGTGCAAGCATTTTTTTCATATCTTTACTTATAACAGAACGAGCATTAAATCGAGTGAGTAAAATTCCACGTATTTTCAAATCTTTATTACAGTATTTTTTTACTGTTTCGTAGGTTTTATAAAGTTGACCAATCCCTTGAAGACTAAAAGCATCTGCTTGAGATGGAATGATGAGAGAATTCGCAGCCGCAAGTGCATTCACAGTAAGAATACTTAGAGCCGGAGGGGTGTCGATAATAATATAATCATAATTATTCTTTACACTCTCAAGAGCTTCTTGAAGTCTAAATTCTTTTCCGGTTTCTACTAGCATTGCATCTGCTCCTGAAAGGTTAGGCGCTGATGTTATTAGATCTGCATTATCAATTTTTTTTATGCAGTTTGTAATATTTTCTTCTTTTAGCAGTACTTGCATGATGTTGTAATTATCAATTTTTGCTCCTAAAGAGTAGGTAAGATTTCCTTGAGCGTCCATATCAATAAAGAGTACTTTCTTCCCTTTTATTGCAAGTGCAGAGCCAATTGCTTGTGCAGTAGTGCTTTTTCCAACACCACCTTTTTGATTTGTAAGCGCTATAATTTCAGCCATATAAGCTCCTAATAATATATGTATATATGTATGCGTAGTATTGTATGTTGATGAAATTATACATACAACAGTTTACAGATAAAAGTATATTTGTAAATGTATGCAGATATTTTAAGAATGTCAATAAAAAAGAAAGTTATTAAATATGAAATTTTTAGGAAAGTATTAATACGTTTACAAAAGGAAATAGAAAAGTAAAAATAGAAATCTTAGATGAATTTTAACAAAGAAGTTTATTTTGAATGTTTGTGTGCCTCTTTAAAGTAATAAATTTTTAATTATAATTTGTTATGAAAATCTTACAAGTTTCTGACAAAACATATGTTTTTATTTTTATAACAAATAAGAAAAAATATTTTCAGAATATTAACAATTTTCATGGATAATGTATTGATTTTTTCTATAAATCATTGTATAGTTTAACGGGGTTAAATCACGCTTTACTGCTTCTTGGAGTTTAGGTATGAAAAAGGTTTTATTATTGACACTATTTTTGTTGTTTGGAGCGTTAGGAACAACTACGCTTGCTAACACAAAACACAATGAGATTGTAGATAGTTCTCAATCTTTAGACATGTCAAAAATAAAAACCCCGATATCTGAAAGCTTTATAAGCAATACTGAATCACCAATTGTTGAAATTTCATTTTGGGCGTTTCCTATTGGGGATTTTTCTAAAAAAGAAATGATTGAAAGTTTTATAGTTGACTTTAATAAATTATATCCAAATATCAAGGTAAATGTAAAAAATCTAGATTACAGTAGTGGCGATGCGCAAATAGAAGAGGCAATAGAAGCTAGAAAAGCTCCTGATATCGTTATGGAAGGGCCGGAACGTCTTTTAGCCAACTGGGGGGCAAGAGGTTTAATGATTGATCTTCGTGATATATGGGACGAAGAAACAACAGCCGGTATCCGCGAAACCTCAGAAGAAATTCTAAGAGCATGCCAAGCTCCGGATGGTGCTTTTTACGAATATCCTATGGTCATGACAACGCATGTAATGGCGATAAACTACGAAATTTTTGAAAAAGCAAACGCTCTTCAATTTATAGACATTGAAAATCGCTCTTGGACAGCTGATGGTTTTGTATCAGCAATGGAAGCAATTCGAGATAGTGGATTAGTAGAATCACCTGGAATTATTTACTCAGGCGGGCAAGGTGGTGACCAAGGTACAAGAGCTTTAGTTACGAATCTTTATGGTGCATCTTTTACAAATGATGATCATTCTCAATATACAATTAATAAAGAAGAGGGAGTTAGGGGTTTATCTCTTTTACAAAAAATGGTTGAAAATGGTTCTTTGTCGCACAACCCTAAAATCGTTGCATCTGACGAGCTACAAAAATTTGCAAAGCAAGATACTGCAATAACTCTAGCTTGGAATGCTACAAACGAATCTCACTACAGCGCACAGATTGATTTCACTCCTTTTGCAATGAATTTTCCTTCAAATTCTGATAAAATTGAGCTGCAAGGTGGAATTTGGGGTTTTGGAATTTTTAATAATGGCGATATGAATAAAGTGAAGGCTGCTAAAAAATTTATAGAATTTTTAGTTGATGATCCTTCACAAAAAAAGAAAAGTGTAAGGGCAACTAACTTTTTCCCTACAAATAGTAAATGTGGAAATGTATATATAGGCACTGTAAGCGAGGAAAAAATGCTTACTTATATGTCATTTTTATCAAACTTGGGCGATTATTATCAGGTAACACCGGCATGGCCAGAGCAACGTGTTGCATGGTATAAATTGCTGCAAAAAGTGTTTAGTGGATACGATGCTAAGCTTGCGGCCGATGAATATGTTGAAACTTTAAATTATCAAATCAACCCTTAGAAAATACTTGTTTTTTTCTGATAGGATTACGATATAGAGGGTTATGTAATGCAACGTTATGAAAAAAGTCGCTTTGTTTTCCCATTAGTTATATTGGGCTCGGTATGCTTTTTGTTTTTTTCGCTCTTTTTGTTTAATATATATATAAGTGATGAAATTGATGAACTTTCTGAGCAAAATCTAAAACAATTAGTCAATAATAGTGCTGAAAGTTTTAAGCTGAAGTTTGAACTCGATATAAATTTATTAGAGTCGTCAGCGTCTTTACTTCCGGTCTGGGATTACTTACGCTATATCAACTTTGATTCAGAACATTATCAGTTTCTTGCCAGAAGTTTTGACTACATGATAGTTGTAAATCCGTATGGTTACGGTGTTGGTAGCGATTCCAATATTGGCGATGTAGTAAAATTTGAATATTTCCAAAAAGCAATGAAAGGTGAAACCGTTATTGATGGACCCTTTTCCTCTACATTTAATAAAGAACAAGCGATATTTATAGCAACACCTATGATAGCACACGGTGAAACTCGTGGAGTGCTTACAGGGCTTATATATCTTGATACTCTTGATGATATGTTCGATATAACAATTCAGGGTGTTAGCGCAAATCTTATTCTCGATTCTAAGGGGAATATTATTTCAAATGGTGTGAAAGATTCTAACTTTAAGAGATCGACTAACGCATTTAGTCTAATAGAAAATAGCGACTTAAAAACAGTCGAAGAGTTTGAATTATTAAAAAAAGATATTGCTAATAACGTTGGCGGAGGAATAACAATAGATTTCAACGGTGAAAGAAGTAATGTAATATATAAACCGATTGGAATTAAAGACTGGATGATTATGTCCGTAATCCCAGAAGATGTTGTGTTATCAACCACAAGAAGTATAGTTGTAGTAACAGCTATAGTTTCGATTGTAAGTATGTTATTTATTGCAGTATTTGGTTTTATGATTAACGCATCTCAAAGGCAAACTCTAGCAAAAATTGCAGAAATAGCTTATGTTTCACAACTAACCGGTATTAGAACATTAATCAAATTTAAGTTAGATTCTAAAGAGTTCATCTCTCAAAATAGCGATAAGAAATTTTTACTAATTAAATTTGACATTGAAAACTTTAGACTGATTAATGAATCACTAAGCATTAAAGAAGGTGATAGAGTTCTAAAAAGCATGGCAACTGCAATAAGTTGTGGGTCAAATAATTGCATTTCTGCTCATGTGCATGCTGATGAATTTATTGTAATGATTGCCTATACAAATGAAAATGTAAATAAATGGCGTGATACTTACGAGAAAAACTTACTCAAATTGTTGGGAAGAGAATTTAACTATAATTTCCGTATAATTACAGGCTATTATTTTATGGAGTCTAAAAAGATAGATATCTCAACAGCAATAGAAAGAGTAAATATTGCACATCGTTACGCAAAGGAAACAAAATCACTATTGAGTATTTATTCTGATGAATTTTTACTAAATGCAATAAAAACAAAAGAAATAGAAAATCATATGGAAGAGGCTCTTCATAATAAAGAGTTTATTATGTTCCTACAACCTGAACTCAATCTTAAAGAAGGAAAGTTGGTAGGCGCAGAGGCTCTTGTACGTTGGAAAACCTCAAACGGATTTATGCGACCTGATGAATTTATTCCTGTTTTTGAACAAAACGGCTTTATCCTAAAACTTGATATGTTTATGTTTGAGCAAGCCTGTAGTTATCTTCACAGTTGGATAGAAGAAGGGAGAAAAGCATTTATTATTTCAGTAAACTTTTCACGTAAGCACTTATATTCTTCTGACTTTGTATCTAATTTAGATATAATATGTAAAAAGTATAATGTTGATCCAAAATATCTTGGCATTGAAATAACAGAAAGTAGTATGCTTGGTAACGAAATAGACTTAATTGCATTGATTCATAAACTTAAAAGTTTTGGATTTAACGTGCTTATGGACGATTTTGGTTCAGGCTATAGTTCACTTGGTCTTCTAAAAAATATGCCAATAGACGTGCTTAAACTCGATAAGAGCTTCTTTACAGAGATTGAATCTCATGAACGCAGTATAGCTGTTGTAAAAAGTGTAATTGATTTATCAAAAAATCTTGAAATTAAAACAATAGCAGAAGGCGTGGAAACTTTAGATAATGCAAAAATCTTAAAACAGATGGGTTGTGATATTCTTCAAGGTTATTACTACGCAAAGCCAATGTGCCAGGAAGATTTTAGAGCTTTCTATGATGATGAAGCAAGCAATTTGATAATATAAGTTCAAATTTTTATCATAAAAATAACTTTAATTTATATGATACTGCTGTCGAATTTGATAGCAGTATCTAATTTTTGACATTTAATGAAAATTCATGTATCGCAATAACTGTAAATTAATCAAGGATAATCGTGTGAAAATAGCGTATCAAGGTATAGAGGGAAGTAACTCTGAGGAAGCGGCTCAACTTTTAGCATTAGCTTTAAAGTTAGAAAATGTAGAATATGTACCTCTTATTAATTCAAAAAATGTTGTATCAGCTCTAAAAGCAAAAGAAGTCGATTACGGCGTGATGGCAACAAAAAATACATTAAGTGGTAGAGTTGAAGAAACTCATAATGCTCTTTTAAATGAAAATTTTGAAGTGCTTGGCACACATGAACTTAGAATTAGTCACTTTTTGTTTGTAAAAGATAAAGATGTTAATATCAATATGATAACAGAGGTAGTGTCTCACGTTCAAGCTTTATCTCAGTGTAAAGAAAGTCTAGCAAAATATTTTCCTCATATGCGAGCGGTAGAAATTGAAGATACTGCAATAGGCGCTCGTAGACTTGCTGAGGGAACTATAAGTGATAATACAGCTGTGCTCTGCAGAAAAAATGCAGGCGAACTTTTCAACTTACATCTTGTAAAAGAAAACCTACAGGATAGCCTTGAGAACTTTACAGAATTTAAACTGTATAAGCTTCCTAATTAATAGTATAAATATTCTTCATTAAAAGAATAAACAAGTCCAAGTTTCAAAGTAGAAGCTTGGACTTGTTTGTATTTTTTAGAATTATTTTGCAATATATTTAACTAAATGATGAGAATATCGGTTTAAAAAGATGTTTTTTAAGGAAAGGGGGAGTTTGAGGGGGAAAAACTCGTTTTCTCAAAAAAAACGTGGTTTTCCCCCTCAAAAATTTTCATATTAGGTAAAAACTA
>CAYJOR010000020.1:0-29906 GCA_964371865.1 uncultured Desulfovibrionaceae bacterium
TTTCAAAAAAACGTGGTTGCCCCCTCTCGAAAAAAAATAACTCAATCAACTAAGAGGAATATATGTTTGATTCTGTTCTAAATTATAAAAATAAAAATCTACTGGAAAAAGTAGGTAGACTAAATACGGTTACAAGTATGAAAGATGTGAAGAACATCACCCATACTCAGTTTCCGGGTAAACATTGCCCCCTTACAGGGGCTCTTTTAGTTTCACGCGGGATAAAAGATAGTCTTGCACTTGTAGTTGGCACTGACGAATGTGTATACTATTCAAAAAGCATGACAATCAGCTTTGCAGGTTATGGCGGTTTGCATGGAAGAGTTGTTTCTGTTCGTCTCGATACAAACGACATTACTTTTGGAAGCGTTGAAAAAGTTGAAGAAGCTTTTGAGGAATTAGTTGAAGATTATACTCCTTCATGCGTATTTCTTATCTCAACATGCCTCATTGAAATAATTGGTGATGACTTTGATGCTTTAGCAGCTGCACTAACAAAAAAATATAATCTTCCTGTACTTCCTGTTCATACAGAACACTTTAAGTGCGAAGACCATCTTCCGGGTGTTGAACGCGCACTTTCCGCATGTACTGATATTATGGAAAAAACAGAAAACACAAATACAATCAATATTCTTGGCCAAAGACAAGGGGAATTTGAAAAAACAGAAGTTTACCAAATTCTTCAGGAAAGTGGGATTGAAATTAATCTTCAACTCCCAAGAGAATGCACTCTCGATATCGTAAAAACTGCACCAAAAGCGAAGATGAATCTTGTTGTAAATTCAACAGCTCATTCACTTGCAGAAAGAATGGAAGAAAAGTTTGGCACTCCTTATGTTATTTTCGATAAATCTTCCTCGCACGAAACAATTTTCAAAGCGTATAAAGAAATTTTTGAAACTTTCGGTATTCCTCTTCCACAGAAAATAACTGATAAGTATGAAGCAACAAGAGAAAATTTTGAATCAAAACGTAACATATTTGATGGGCTTACCTATATTTATAGTGCATCTCCATTTATTACTTTTGAAAATAATAGACTTCTAACTGAATTCGGACTTGAGCCTTTGCTACTGCAAGTCGGCAGTGTCAATAAACATGACATGGAAGATATAAAAGCAATTTTAGAAAAGCATAATCCTTATGTAGCAAGGATTCCAAACTCCCCTGCTATGGCGAATATTTATGAAACATTAAAGCCTAATTTCAGTTTTGGAATTGGCTATCCAGGCGAACTTGAAAAAATGAATATTATACCTGTACGTTTTCACAGCTCACATAACAAACTCGGATTTGAACTAGCTGAACTTTTCCTAGAAGCTATTGATAAAGCACACGAAGATTATAAAAATCTTATGGAGAAAAAATAATGAGTCTTTGCAGATATTTACCAACACCTTCTGATAGAATGTCGATTTTATGGTCACTCTTATCAATTGAAGATTCAGTTGTTTTAGAATACGGCCCATCTGGTACAACATATTTTAGTATGATACTTTACGGTAGCCTTGGCATCGAGCAAAATGGCAGAATGTATAGCACTCACATGAGCGAAGATGATGTTGTAATGGGCGATGTATCACGTCTTCAAGAAGCAATTTTAGAAGTTGATATGTGCTCTGAAGCTAAGGTAATTTTCGTTGTAGCCTCATCACTTTCAGCGGTTATAGGAACTGATATTCAGGGCGTTTGCCTTGAAATGCAGGATAAAGTAAAAGCACGTCTTGTTGCTTTTGATCATGGTGGATTAAAAGGCGATTATACCGTCGGCATTATGGAAACTTACAAACTTCTTTGTAAAGAATTCCCTAAAAAAGATGTAGTAAAGCAAGAAAAAACATATAATGTTATAGGCTTATCAATGGGTCAATACCATGCAAAAAGTGATTTATGGGAAGTAGGCCAGCTTATGCAAGAAGCCTTCGGATACACTCTAAATACTACTCTTTGCTGTGAAACAAATACGACTGAACTTGAAAATCTCCCGGCTGCGGATATCAATATTGTTCTACGCACAGAAGGGCTTGCCGGAGCTAAATTACTAGAAAAGAAACATAAAATGCCTTATGTTTTAGGTGCTCCTTACGGCTATCAAGGCACGCTAGACTGGCTTGAAGAGGTAAGCAAAGTTATAAACTGCGAAATTAATCCAAAAATGAAAACGAGACTTCAAAAGAAAGCAAAACAGCTTGTTGAAAAAATGAAATTTATTCGTTATGTTAGAATTGAAGAACCTAAAGCTGTTATCGTAGGCGACTATGACAGAGTAAAAGGTATATCTGAACTATTAAAAAATATTGATATTACAGTAGAACATGCAATCTGCGATCACTCTCTTGCATTATTTGACTGCGATAAAGTTGAGAATATCAAGAATCTTCCAAAAGAAAAAGATAAACTCAATATTCTTAAAGCTTGCCAACATCAATTGATTTTTGCTGATGAAATTTCTCTTGATATTGTAAATGATTCAAACACAAAAATTCTTGTATCAGCACCATTTTTTAAAGGACCAATCGCAAGCCATTTCCCTGTAATGGGTGAAAAAGGCACAGATGCAATGCTTGAACCTATTTATGATTACATATATTCATTAGATACAAATATCAAAATTCACTAAAAATAATAAAGGATATCACTATGAAAAAACTAGTTGTTTATTCAAGTAAAACAGGAAATACAAAAGCAGTAGCAGAAGCAATAGCATCAGACTTAGAAAACGTGACTCTTTGCTCTGTAACCGACAACCCAAATATAGCTGATTACGATTGTATCATCTGCGGTTATTGGGTTGATAGAGGTATGCCAGACACTGCCTCAAAAAACTTTATAGAATCAATCGAAAACAAAAAAATTATTTTCTTCGGAACCTTAGGTGCATACCCTGATGGCGATCACGCTAAAGATTCAATGAAACGCGGAGAAGAACTCGTTCAAAATAAAAATAACACAATTCTAGGCTCTTGGCTTTGTATGGGTAAAGTAGACCCAAATCTTCTTGCAAGCATGGCAAAAAAATACGGTGACTCTCACCCAATGACCGATGAACGCAAAGCTCGTATCGAAGAAGGGAATAAACACCCAAATGAAGAAGATTTCACTAACGCAAAAGCATTTGTAAAATCTTGTTTAGATAAAATTTAATTTGTTTATTTTTTTGAAGAGGAAAACCCTACTTTTGTGTCAAAAATAAGATTTTCCCCCTCAAACTCCCCCTTTCCTGAAAAAAAATTAGGGCTTATATCTAAATAGCTTGTAAATATATTTTACATAAAAAAGCACTCTAAATAATAGAATGCTTTTTTATTTTAATATTTTTTTGCACTTGGAAAGGTAATTTAATCATTAAAACTACGTATTACACTAATATTATAATGTTTTTCAATATTTCTTATAGTTTCAATGAATACAGGATGTTCCTTCGCTTCTTCAAGTAAGTCTAAATCAGGAAAATATGCTTTTTCGTTCACTTTTCCTGTTGTTAATTGAAAGTAAGTATCTGTAAATACTGACGCTCTCCAATTTATAGAACAATGTACCAAAATATTTTTATCTTTTACTTCGTCCATAATTGTTTTAAACATTTCAATACAAGCTATCGGATTTGATAGATAAAATGGTACTGCAAAATAGAAAAATCCAGCTTCTTGAATTGCGCATAAATCCGGTTGTTTTTCATTTTCTGAAGTAGGTGGTATAAGATTAATTACGACTTGAACACCTGCCTCTTTCAACTGAGCAAATTCTTCTTTTGTAGGCAGACCGGAAGTTACAAGAGTTTCGCTTACATGATTAAATCTTTTGATGGTATTTATTTTTGAAATATCAATCATTTATATTTCCTTTTAATTTAAAGTAGAGCATATCTTTCACAACTATAACATCATCAGATATGCTCTACAAGATAATCTTTTTAGAATTTATTTTTTAGAGGAAATGAATTTCTTATTCAGCTTTACCAAATTCTTCTTTAAGTTTGAAGAAAGATTCTTTTGCTGAGTCAAGAATTTTAATTCCGTCGTCAGTAAGTTCATATCCGACGTAAATGGTAAATTTTGTATTATTATTTTCGTCAAAAAATGCAATTGATGGCATTTTTGTTTCAGGAAGTGATACAAATGCAATTGCAGTGATATCGTCAACTTTCATGTGACCACTAACACAGTATTCAGGGCCATGCGCAAGATTGAAATAACCATGCCCATAGTTACCCTTAGGAAGTTTTCCGCCAAGTTCAAGAACAGAGCCTAAATGTCTTACTACAAATAAGCAAGAATCCCACTCGGTTATTCCTTCCCATATTTTATCAAAATTTTCTGCACTTGCAATAGTACAAGCTTCAAATGGAAGAACCTTTGCTACTTCTACTTCAGATGCTTCACAGTCTTTCGCTAATTTTGAAAGATAAGACAATTTACCTTCTGCTATTATTTTTGCAACTTTTTCTTTTAATTCTGTACTCATAATTTATCAAAACTCCTTTGAATTTATGAAAGTTAGATTAGTCTAAAATTCATAGAGAGTCAACTTAAATTTTATTTATAAAAAATATTTTGACTAATCAAACTTTTAAGTATATATCTTGCGTATAATAAATTTATAAAGGGATTACAAATAAATGAATACATATGGATTCACTCTCGTAAAAGAAGAAAAAGTTAATGAAGTTGATGCCATTGCAAGGTTTTACAGACATGATAAAACAGGTGCTCAATTTTTATCAATATCAAATGATGATGTAAATAAGTGTTTTGCAATAAATTTTCGTACTCCACCAAAAAATTCAACGGGTGTTGCTCATATTTTAGAGCACTCCGTACTTTGCGGTTCTGAAAAATATCCAACAAAAGAACCTTTTGTACAACTTCTCAAAAGTTCACTGCAAACTTTCCTCAATGCAATGACCTATCCAGACAAAACATGTTACCCTGTAGCAAGCACAAATACTCAAGATTTATACAACCTTATGGACGTTTACATGGATGCAGTTTTCTTTCCACGCGTTCGCACTCCTCAAGGCCGCGATGTTTTTGCTCAAGAGGGTTGGCATATTGATACATCAGGCGAGAAGTGGCAATTCAAAGGTGTTGTATACAATGAAATGAAAGGGACTTATTCTTCCCCCGATACAATTTTGAACGAAAAAGCACAACAAGGAATTTTCCCGAATAACCTATATAAATATAGTTCTGGTGGAAATCCTCAAAATATTATTGAACTCAGCTACGAAGAATTTGAAGAATTTCATAAGCTTTACTATCACCCTACAAATGCTTATTTCTTTGCTTGGGGTGACGATGACGTTGAAATGAGATTAAAAAGAATTGACGCTATTATCTCTCAATTCGATAAAATCACTGTAGATTCTGCTATCAACCTCCAAGAAAAAATTGATACTCCTCGTAAAATTGAAGCATGTTTTGAAGTTTCTCAAACTGATGAAAAAAAACATGGTCATGCAATGGTTAGCTGGTTACTTCCCCCTGTATACGAAAGTGAAAATAATCTACTTTTCCGTATACTTGATCATATTCTTATGGGTTTACCTGGTTCATTACTCCGTAAAGCTCTTATTGATTCAAAACTTGGCGAAGATGTAAGAGGCGGACTTGGCGATGCTCTTATTCAAATGTATTATTCCGCAGGCTTACGTTCTATCAAATTGGGTAAAGAAGATGAAATGCTAAATCTCATTCTTGATACTCTTACAAAGATTTCAGAAGAAGGCATTCCACAGAAAACTATTGAAGCAGCAATAAATTCAATCGAGTTTAGATTACGTGAAGGTGCATTTCATATGTTCTCAAAAGGGCTTATGACTATGACTCAGTGCCTCACACATTGGTTACACGATAAAGACCCTATTGATGCTCTCAAATGGGAAAATGACTTACAAACTATAAAAAACAGACTTAATAATGGTGAGAAAGTATTTGAAGATCTTATAAAAACATACCTTCTTAAAAATAATCATCGTGTTCTTGTGAGCCTAATTCCTGATTCTGAACAAGGAAAAATCAGACAGGAGGAAGAAGAAGCTAAAGTTCAAGCTATCTACGATTCACTAAATGATGAGGAAAGAGCGCATATTGCTTCAGAATGCAAAAGAATTCAAGAAGCTCAAGCAAAAGAAGATAGTCAAGAAGCACTCGAAACTATTCCAGTTCTTACACTTGCTGACATACCAAAAGAAGGCAAAGAACTTCCAATTGAAAAAGTAGAAGAAGAAATCACCACTTATACACATGCTATCGAAACAAATGGAATTTTATATTCTAAACTCATTTGTAATCTAGATAGCTTACCGTATAATCTACTCCCTCTTCTTCCGCTCTATTCAAGAGCTCTCACTGAAATGGGAACAACAACTTCTACTTTTTCAGAATTGGGATTAAATATCAGCGCTTATACCGGCGGAATAAGAGCAAATACATCATTCCAAGCTAAAATCAATACTGATGAAGAAGTAAATCAACTTATTCTTTCAGGAAAAGTAACAAAAGATAAAATAACAAACCTTGCTATTCTTCTTGATGAAATTATTTTCTCAATTGATTTCAACAATAAAGAACGCTTTACTCAGATGCTTTTAGAAGAAAAAGCTAAAGTTGAAAGAATGCTTATTCCTGGCGGTCGAACACTTGCAACAACAAGACTTCAAGCAAGATTCTCAAAAGTGGGCGCAATCGCCGAATACACTCAAGGCGTAAGCTATGTTGAATATATTCGAGAGCTTATAAAAAATATCGACATTAATTGGCAGAACATTTTAGAAAATCTACAAGAAATCCACAAGCACCTCTTTAGAAAAAACAATGTAATTTTTGATATTACAGCCGGCAGTGAAATAATAACTTACACACAAAAAGCCTTTGCTACTCTACTTCAAAAAATACAAGCAAATGATTATTTGCACGATAAACAAGTGTGGAATTACAAGTATTTAAATGCTAATGAAGCTTTTATCGTACCTTCTAGAGTAAATTACACAGGTATGGGGGCAAATCTTTATAAGCATGGCTATGAATTTAATGGTTCTGCCTTTGTAATTAATAGACATATTCGTATGTCATATCTTTGGGATAGAATACGTATTATCGGCGGTGCTTACGGCTGTGGACTACAATTCTCTAAAACTTGTGGAACTTTCACTTGTGCCTCATACCGTGATCCACAAACAGAAAAAACTGTTGAATCATTCAAAGGCATTGCTGACTATTTAGGAAATCTTCACATCAGTGATAGAGAACTTACTTGCGCAATAATCGGTACTATTGGAGAAATTGATTCCTATCTTCTCCCAGAAGCAATGGGAACAACCGCTCTTACCCGTGAGCTTATTCAGAATACAAAAGAAATCAGACAGCAAATTCGTGACGAAGTTTTCAGTACAAAAATCTCTGACTTTCATAATTATGCTAAACCTTTACAAGCCGCTATTAATGATGCTAACTTCGTAAGTTTTGGCGGTAGCAGTTTAGAAGAATATGCAACAAAAGAAAATTGGGTAGTTACAAAGCTTCTTTAAATAGATATCTCTGCACAATTGCAAAAGAGAGAAAATACTGATTATCTTTTCCCCCTCTCGAAAATAATTATGCAGAGTTCTTAAAGGAAACTTCATTTTATAAGTGAAGTTTCCTTTTTATTTGTCATTTTATAAAATTATGAACTGTTACTACTGCTCATCTGAAAGTGTTGTAAGAAGTAATTCTTCTTCTTGAATTTGCTCTAAGTTTGTTAGAGAATGCTCGGCGTACTGCGCATACTCTTTCACGTTTAAGAGCTTTCTAAACTCAACTTGAGCCTTTTCCCACTCTCTATTTTCCCAGTAAGACATAGCTAAAGTATAAAGACAAACATTTCCGTAATTATCCTTATACTCAGCTCCAATTGCATAGCTATTTTGAGCACTTACATTATCTAAAAGTCGAGTATACACATTACCTTTCATATAATATAGAAATGAGCTTGGCTTTGTAGAAAGCTCTTTATCAATATAATTCAAAGCTTTTTTATAATTACCTGAATTTATAACTGATATTAATTCTTGCTCTTTAAGATTTGAATAACTTTTCGCATTTTCTTTTGTGTTGGCTATAATTGATTTCAAGGATTGAAATTCAAGTCTAACTGCTGATATATTTGCATAAAGCGAAGGTAGATATCTATTAATCCTTCCTACTTGATTACTATTTTTATTTAGCTTATTTCCAACTGCAAGCAAGGTGCCGGCTTTTTTGAGATTATTTCTATTGATATAATATCCGGCATAAGCATTCCAAGCGTCAACTTCAAAGGGAAAAAGATTTACATAAAGAGATAAATATTTTTCAGCCTTAGCATGATTTTTTGCTCCCATATAGCTTAGAGCAACTAATTCAAGTATATCTTTTTTCACATTTTTTGCTTGTACTAAAGGTTCTGCTAATCTTGCCGCACTTTTAAAATCTTCACCTAAATAGTAGTTTTGTGCTGAAAGATAACGAATTGAACTTTTTTGTTCAGCCGGTGCTCCGCCTATAATACTTTCAAAAATTCTACCGGCATCTTTATTTCTATTCACCTTCATAAGCGCATTAGCGTAGTTATGCCTAAGGGTATAATCATCAGGATAAAGCTTTAATCCCGTTTCATAGGCAGTTATCGCTTTTTTGTAATTTCCTACTTGCGCATTTGCAAGACCGTAAATTGTATAAGCAAAGGTATGAGCTTGACCGGCTAAGATAAAAGGTTCGCTCATTTTTATCGACTTTTCAAAATTTCCGTTTTGAAACTCTTTATAAGCATTATTTAATGTTTGTGCTTGTGCTGCTGTTAGTGTCACCGCTGAATACGCTGATGATGAACAAAGCAGCAACACACAAAAAGAAAATATAATTACTCTTACTTGAAAACTTAATAATTTCATATTGTTACTCTCTTAATCTTCCAAAGAAAAAGCTAAAGGAATTTCAACAACTGTCGATACATTATTCCCAGCTAATTTTCCAGGTTTAAATCTCCAACGTTCCAAAGATTTAATTGCTTCTGCAGCAAATAATTCTGAATGTTCACCCGGAAGAATTTCAACACTCACAACCTTACCGTCAGGACTGATAATAACTCTTGCAATTACGGTTGCCTCAACCTTAGCTTTTATAGCCGCACTTGGATAATTTGGGCGTGGACTATAAAGAATGTTAGGTTGCTCATCAAGCTGACTTGCTGAAAATGGAGTATTACTTACCTCCACTTGCGACATGCTTGGTGGTGCCGGAACTGCAATACCAACAGAAAGATTTGTATTTACAGAATAATCAAGTTTAATTGGAGGTGCTTTTATAGCCTTCATTTGTGGAGTATCCGGCTGTTTTGGCATATCAGTTTGTTCATTCAATTTCGCTTCAATTGGTTTTTCAGGCTCTTTTTTAGGTTGATCAACATGAGTTGACTGTATACTTGTTTTTTTATCTACAAGTAAAGGTTCTTCATCAATAGCTGTTGAAACAAAGCCCAAAACAAAAAGAATTGCAGCAAAAATAAAGGAAAAACAAATACTCAAAACTAAATAACTATACCTTAAAGCATAGCGCTTTCTTTTATTTGAATCACTTTCACTTTCAAGATGGTTGAGCAAAACTCTGTCTTCCGTTGGTTTTTCATAAGCTATTCCTTTCGGAAGTAACCTACCGGAAAAATTATCTTTATCAGTAAAAACTTGACTATCCTCTACTAAAGTTGCCATAGTAAATCCCTAGATTAGCTCTTATTTTGATTTGGTTGCTACACTTACGTTTTCAATTCCGGCCTCTTTGCAAGCATCAAGAACACTTACAACAACTCCACTACGTGACATTACATCTGCAGCAATTACCACAACTCCTTCTGGTGCTTCATTCGCGAAGTTTGTCATCCAAGCACGAACCGAGCGAATATCAATAGTATTGCCTTCAAGCCAAATCACGTTATCGTGGTCAACACTCAGCACTACAGACGGCGCTAAAGATTTAGATGTCTGTGCTACAGGCCTTTCAACGTCTATCCCGGATTCTCGCACAAAGCTTGCTGTAACCATGAAAAAAATAAGTAATATAAAAATCATATCAATCAATGGAGTAAGGTTTAATTCCACTCCTTGACTCGAATTCTTTCTTCTGCGACTCATAGTTATCTCCTATAGTCTTTCTTCAACAAAACAATAAAATTGATTCACCTTAGTTACGAGTTGTTTACTTAACTTATCTAAGATATTACCAAATAAAACTCCAACGATTCCAACAAGTAATCCGCTTTGAGTTGTTACAAGTGCAATTGATATACCAGCTGCCATACTCTTCGTATTTCCAACTCCAACCGCATTAATAGCCTCAAAAGATGTAATCATGCCGCTTACAGTTCCAAGAAGCCCCAAAAGAGTTGCTAAAGCTGAACAAAGTAGTATTCCCTTTCCTGAACTTAGTTGTTGTAGAACATCATGGCTAAGCTTATCGCGCAGTTCTATATCAATTTTTTCTATTCCTGAGCGAGAGTTAATATAGTCAAAAGCACGTTTATGCCATTTACCCATTTTTCTTATTGCTACTGTACCATCTTGGAAAATCATTTTGAGTTCGCGTAGCACAACCCATAATTTTATTCCTCGAAATAATACAATAGCAAAAATGAGAACACTCATAAGAAAAATAGGCACCATGAACAAACCGCCTGATACTATTCTTGCGTATACATTTATAAAGAAATCCATAGAGTTTCCTTATTTATTTGTCTGTTTTTGAGTAGTTTCAATTAGTTGGTTATCGCTTGCTATATATCCTGACAGTGCTGATTCAACCAAGTGTGAACATGCTCGGGATAAACATATTGCACCTTTTGTATCTAAGAACTGATCAATTACTTCCAATTTACGAGTCAACAAGAAATGTAAGAACATAAGAGGAATAGCCACAAGTAAGCCAACTTCTGTTGTCACAAGAGCAATTGAAATACCACCGGAAAGAAGTTTTGGGTCAGAGTTACCGTAGAGTGTGATTACATCAAATGTTGAAATCATACCTGTAACAGTACCAAAAAGTCCCATCAATGGTGCTACTGCCGCTGCAACTGCAATAAATCCAATGCTTTTTTGTAGTGGATTCATAAAAGTAAGCATTGCTTCATCGTAAGATTTTTCAAGGCTCACAACTGTTTCATTCCAGTTAGAAAGCATATAAATCAGCATATTATAAGTAAGAATATTTTTATTATTTTTTTCAAGATATGCTTTAGCTTCATCAAATTTTCCATCACTCACAAGTTCATAGAAACTAGCAAGCACTTCCTTAGAACCAAGATTCACAGTCATCAATTTGAAATAACGCCATAAACCTAATAGCATAGCCAAGAAACCAACAGCTAAAATCGGCCATACAAGAAAACCACCGGCTAAAATATGTTCAACAAAACTTTTCTCAACTACTGGATTTACAAATAGTTTTCCTTTAGATAAATCCATTGGAAGAATTGAACTTACATTTGTAAAGTAATCATTATATAGTTTTTGTTCACCTTCTGAAAGAGCGCGAGGTGCGTGCATTAAACGTGAACCATTCGCCGCTGATTTCAAAAATACTGAACTTGTTCCTGCTGAGTCAGCTACTTGAGCTACAGCAAATAATCCGCCTACTGACAGAACTTTAGAGTTTTGCTCCTGCCCGTCAGCTGAGTAAATTATTCCATCTTGAAGACTAACTTTTCCACTCTGCTCTATTTCTGCTAACTGCATTTCAAGTAGAGCTTTAATATCTTCAAAACTAGGAAATTCTATTTCTTTTGATAGTTTTTTTAAAGTTTCTATATCAATAAAACCGTTTATAATATAAGGACTAAAATCAAGTCTTTTGCTAATGAGAGATGAATTTATTTTACTTGCGCCTTGAAGAGCTTTTCTGCTGTCTTCATTATTTGCCGCTTCAAGTTCAAGGTTATTAATAAGTAAATTCTGCTCATTATAAGTTGTTTCTAGTACTTCAAGTTCTTTTTCTAGGTTTTCTTTATAAGCTTTAGCTTTTTCATATTCTGCCATAAAAGCTTTTTGATCTTGAGTGAAAGCTGCCATATCGGTATCAATTTCTTTTCCGATACTACGTGAAAGCGCATTCAACTCGCTTTGCACACGTTGAACTCTATCTTCTGCTGTTTGCGCTTCGCTAGGAGCTGGTTCTTCTGCCTGCACACTTTTCACAAAAGTTAAAGACATCATTAAAAATACAAAAGTAAGTATAAGAAAATTCTTTATAAAAGAATCATTATTTTTAAATTCAGATACATTTTCCATGTATTTATTTTTCATAAGATTAGTTTGCATTAGTTGCGCCCTCCATAGGAACAGGAATTAAATCAATAAATTGTTTGCTGTTGATAGCATCGTGTAATGCAAGAATAATTTTATGTTCTTCTTCACTTGCCTTTTTGAAAGAATTATCGCCTTTATTCCAAATGCCTGATTGTTTTAAATCTAGAGTTAATGCGTAAAAGCCAACTCTACCAAGTCTAATAGTAATAAGTTCAGTTTGTTTTCCATCAAAGTCAGCATTTTGGAAAGTCACTTCTGCATCTGTTCCGTATGCCGCTTCCACATTTAAAGCTTCTGAGAAACGACGGAATTTTTCACCGAGTGAAAGATCAGGATCTTCAAGGCTATTTTGAAGGAAGATAATTCTATTTTTACGCTCTTCAGTGGAAAAAGGTAAATCGCTGTTAACAAGAGTTTTTAGATCTTCAAGATAATCAATCATTGCGCTTTCTAATTGGAGAGCAATAACTGCATAACGAGAATTTGTATTTTCAATTTCTTCAATTTTTCTTTGATTACTAGAAACATAACCTGTATATTTCTTCTTTTGGAGTTCAAGCCATTGAGTTTCTATTTTTATTTGACGCAGTTCATTAATAAGATCGTCTTGTTCTTGATGCCAGTTTTTTACTGTTGTTCCGGCTTTTGAATCTTCATTGACTATACCCTGCATAGTATTTTCCAGTTGCTCGACATTTGCGAGAAGGTTTTGCTCTTGCGCATAAAAAGCAGAGATAAAACTAAAAGCAAAAACCAGTTGCTTAGTAAAAACTTTCATTTTCTATTCCTTTTTGAACTGCGACAGTTCATAAATTTTATAACAATATATTTAAAAACAAAGTCAATAATAGGTATTTATCGTAAAAATAAACACCTATTATTGTTTTAAAGCATTTTATTACTTATTAGAAAGTATAGCGGAAACCAAAGTAGAACTGCCTACCCATTGAATATGCCGGTGCACCATCTACATCATAACTGCTTGAAATATGGTTGAATACGTTATAGATATCACCTTCAAGTGTAAAGGTTTGCTTTTTGTATTTCCATACGTCATAAGCTAGTGATAAATCCATATTGAAATGAGAATCAACTGTTTCAGTTTCATATGATCTTACACGTGTTCCACTAGGTAAAATATAATACTCATCTTGACTCATGAGATAATCTGACTCTGCCTCCCAACGCAAGGTTGTGAATAAACGTAAACGATTATCGAACCAAGAAGCACTGTGATTATAAGCAATTGTAAGTGGACTATTATAATTACCCGGATTTAAATCTGCATAATCTTGTAGTTTTCCATCAAGGTAAATTTTAGTGATATCAATATTGTAACCAGTTTCTTCTGAGGATACTGATTCTTGGTTAATTGTGTTACCTTCAACGCTAGATATTGTTGCTGAGAGTGAACCTGTGTGGATACCGTAATCCCCTAAATCCCATGTTCTATCTATTGAAAGAGTAAGCCCCATATATCTACTTTCGCCATCATTTGTGTAGATATCTTGTTCTGTTATAGGGTCTTCTGCAGTCATTAATAAATCTTGATTATCTCTATATACAGCACCTAATTTGAAAGTAAAATCATAAATATTTGCTGAAAAACCAGCTGTAAATTCATCTGTATATGGATTTTTCAACTTTCTAATGTCGCCACGAACTGTTGTATACCCATCAGCATCAAATGTTGTCCAATCGTTACCAAAGTAGCCACCACGCATATAAGTTGTGGTAACATAATTCGGATTAATTGCCTGTGAAAGAATTTGTGAGCCGTAGTAGCGGTTATAACCAGCGTAGATATTGTATTTGTCATCATTTAGAACATCTACATTTACAAATAGGCGTGGTGCTACATCAAAATTTTCCATGATATTATCATAACTCATACGTACACCAGGACGAAGTGTTACTCTCTCCCACTCGATTGTATCTTCTAAGAAGAATGCGTAGGTACTGTAGCTGGTAGCTTTTTTTCCACCTTCAAATTCAGTTTTAATTCCGGCATACTGTTTGTCAGGAATAAGAGCTTCTGAACCATTCACGCCTGTGCCCCATGGAGTTGGTGAAGCATACATTATGCTACTTTCCATATCAGAACGAATATCATTATATTTTATCTCTAGTCCGGCAATGAAATTATGTTCAGTAGTACCCAAATCGAAAGCTTCAAAATCTAGCATACTTTTCCATGAAAGAGTTTGTTGCTTCATAGTATAGTTGCCAAGTCCGCCTTCAAAGTTAGATTCACTAGTTGCCCATTCAGGACTCTCGAAGATTTCACCACTGTAATGATTACCACCATTTTTTCCCCATTGGTATTGGACATTACTGCTAGAGTAACGGCTTGCTTCACTTGAAATATAACCAATGTCGTTTGTCCATTTTGCAAAATCAAACTTTACGTGGTTGTTCAAAATGAATGATAAACCACCACCTTTAGTTTCATATTCTCCACCGTCTTTATAGGTAGAAAATAGATGTGTTCCTTCATAAGGTGCATAATTTGCTGTTAAAGCAAAATAAATATCATCAGCAGGATTTGTATTGAGGCGTAACATATAATTTTCATTCATACGTGTTTCATCAACAGTTTTTTCAGCACTATGTGTTTCTAAACGTTTTTTGATAAAACTATGAGTATTGGTATATGATAGCATGAAACCTAATTCATCTTTTATGATATAACCATTCAGCATTGCATCAAAATTACCTTTTTTGAAGTAAGGTTGAAAATCTTGCCCGGCAAATTCATAATCAGGGTCAGTTATACTTCTGTAGTATGCAAAAGTATCGTCAGTGTAGCGATAGCCAAAAGATCCGCTAAATGTATCCATAGATCCATCAATTAATTCAGCATCAACAACACCACCAATAAAATCGCCATATTCAGCTGAAATATTTTCAGTATATACATTTAATTCTTTAATTAAGCTAGGGCTTAAGAATATCGCTTGTGCATCACCACCAGGTGCAATTGTAGGTGTTGCTCCTTCTAGTCCTTCTGAATTAAAACCATCTACACCTAAAAGACTATTATTACCAATACCGTTGATGGTAAAGTTATTTTCATAGTATTTTGCACCGTTAATAGAAATTTTAGGAGGCGTAATTTCGCCGCCGGCATTTGCATTACGTGAGTCTTTATCAAATTGTATATTTGAATCACCACGGAATAAATCTGTAATTGTGCCTGTTGCGTTTGGCATTAGTTCAATTTCTTCGCGCGATAATGAAATTTCACTTCCATCTTCTTCTTCAGCACTGATATTAACTGTTTCTAAGCGATATACTGCTGTAGCATCTGTTGTTTGAGTCTCATTTGCCATTGCATAGAGTGGGTTCAAGCTAGAAAATGTCATAGCGAATATTATTGTTAATGCTATTTTTTTAGTTATTTTTCCCATGTTTTTTACTTCTCATAAAAATTAAATATTACTGATTTACTTGATATAAAACAATATCACCCTCATACATAAAAGTACTTTTGTATTTTATAAATACTCCATAACTGCAACTGTACTTTATTAGATTTATCAAACTCCTCCCTTAAAAATATCTGTAGATAAAGAAAATCTCTACCTACAGAATTTCTTATTTATATTTTTTTTCTGGTAATAGGACCAAAAACAATAAGCATAAGTGCAGCCGGTATTCCAAATACCGCACATAAGCAAATTTCCAACAAATTGCGTGATACAATTGCTTTTGTTGTTTTATACCTTGAATAGAAAAATCCAAGATAGATAATTATAGCTAAAAAAGAACCTAATAGTATAAATTCTTTATATTTACTTAGAACAAATCTAAATTTTACACCTGAAAAAAGACTATCAGATTGTATAAATCTAAAAGGAGTAAGAATTGATAATCCTTTATTCACCATTTCCGCTCTTTTAATATCTTCTTCCGGTATTACAGATATATATTCTTTAAGAATATTGTATTCCGGATCCATTGCAATATTCATGGTTGGAGATAAGCCGGATATTGTATAGTCAAGGACATTAAATGTGCGGTTAAGTGCGGTTGACCAAATATCAATTGAAAGTCCTGCTTTATAGTCAATAGGAAGTTTGAAAGGTTCACCTTCATACTTATTAAGATAAAGAGCATCATCAGTTGCAATAAAGCCATAATCACGTTTGAGCATGTCTTCTTGCATTGTCATACCACGAACATTACCCTCAATTGTAAAACCGGTATTACGGACAATAGGCTTTCCTTCTTCCATAATAAGCTGGAAAAGTTTATTATTTGAATCAACAATAAACATACCCTCATCAATATCTTTCATAGGGTTTGCATTGTTTGCCGCTTGAATAAAAGGAAATACAAGACCTGCTTTTATTAGAGCATCTGTAAATAATTTTCCTTTTTCAACGTCTTCTGTACCATCGATCATTTTAATGAAACGCATTTTATCGTTATCAAGAATCATTACATCAGGTGGCATTGAAAGTGATGAAAACTCTGGTTTTGATTCCAAAATCATAAAGAATTTATCTACCGGATAGGAATTCATTCTTTGACCAACACTTTGTAATCTAAAGAAACGTCTTGCATCCATAGTAATAAGTTCGCCATCAATAATAAGTGGATAACCACCCCATTTTTCAACATCTGCCGCAAAGAACAAAGGAAGACGCATTCTACCTTCTCTATCACTCAACTCTTCACCGCTTGTGGTTTCCATTGTAAAACCGCTTGAAGAGTGCTTCCATGAAATAAAGTCTTTATCTATAGGGCTATACATTGCACGAACATAACTTGTTTCTGCTCTTGTAGCGCGTAAGTATGTTTGAGGAATAAACCATGACAATACAAAAATACCTAATAAAACAGGTGCTAATCTAGTATATAAAATACGCATTACTTACCTTCCTTAATACGCAATGATGAAGAAACAAGTACAAATGCCCAAGGAATACAAACCAATGTATAAATCCATAAAGTTTCAGACATTCCATTAAATCCGGAAGCTTGTGTAATTATTTCAATAAAACCGTATCCAATACCGCCTATCACTATTTTGCGGAACATTGAAGTTTCTGCAATAACAGAAGCTGTGGCACACCAAGCTGAAACACCTGCAAGTGCCCATGGTATATAGGTATATATCATAGGATATACAATCTCATCAGGAAAATTGAAATGACTACATACAAGCAAAAACCCTATTGTTACAAGAACAAAAAGTAATGCTAACAACACTAATCCTGCAACAAATATAACAGACAAAGCTTTTTTATAATCAATTGGTAAATGGAAGAAAACTCTCAATCTTTTATCAGAACATTCAGGATAAAACTGAAAAGCCGCCAACCAAACACCAGAAAAAATAAAAAATGTTTTTATATTTAAGAAATAAGGAGTTTCTTTAAATAGTAAGTTTGTCCACAAGGTATCATTTCCATTATTTATTTGAACTGCAATTAATGTCCAATAAAAATCTAAAATAACAGCAACAAGCAATAAAAATGGCAACCACCAAACAAAACGGAGCTTTACCCATTCTTTTAATAATAATGCTTTAAACATAAACACTCCTAATACCTTCCTGTTAAGCCAACAAAGGCATCTTCAATTGACATATTATAATGCTGTGCATCTTTCCATAAATCAGTGCTGCGACCAGATAAGTACGACTTTATTTCATCCTCTTTTGCATAAGTATACACAGATACAAAACGCGTAGTTTGATCCACATGATAAAGTGGACCATCACCTGAAACAAGCTTCATACTTGCATCTGAAAGTGGAATATCATATCGATTAAAGGAAGTAAGCAAGTCATCACGAGTTTTATCCGCAATAATATCACCACGTTGAACAATAATTACTCTATCAAGCATATCATCAAGCTCTGCAACAATGTGGGAAGTAAGAAGAACAGTTGCATTACTTTTCGTGATGTATTCACGCAAGAAATCAAGGAATAATCGACGATAGCCAACATCAAGACCAAGTGAATAGTCATCAAGTATTAGCAATTCAGCCTGTTGAGCTAATATCAAGCCAAGTGTAACCTGTGAACGCTGACCACAAGATAAACGTGTAACTTTTCTAGAATATGGAACTTTCAATTTATCAATTAATTTGTAATAAACATCTCTATCCCAATTTGGGTAAAAAGCTGAATAGAACTTTTCAATTTCACCAATTGTCATAAAGTTGTATTGAGTAAAACCTTCATGCAAAAGCCCTATACGCACTCTTTCCGCCGGGGAAAGCTTATGGCTAGGTTGACCAAATACTTCACATTTTCCTGAATCCGGCTCTAAAAATCCCATGAGGATATTGATAGACGTACTCTTACCTGCGCCGTTTTTACCAAGTAAACCAACAATTTCACCACGGTTTACTTCAAAGTTAATACCATGAAGAACTTCAGTATCTTGGTAAGTGAAGCGAAGGTTTTCGCATTTTATTAACGTTTCCATTTCTACTTATCTTCCTTTTTTGAAATTGAACTTGCACTCCACTCGGCATATGGTGAAGTAAGAAGTTCTTCTAATGTTTGGCTTATTTCTTCTTTTGTAAAACTAGAAAGAATGCTAGTGTATTCTTTACTCCACTCTAAGAATGGTTGTTCAAAAATTATTTCAACAAGCACGAGTGATTGCCATGTAGAATTTCTCTTTCTGCCAGATTCCCATGATGTATACATAGGTTCACGCAGACGATCGAGAACTTCTTGTTCCACTGCCCAAGGTTTAAGATTACGTAAATATTCAGCAACTTGCGGTAATTGTTCAGGTGCAACATCAACTGCAATTTCTAAAAATCCGTATCCATTATCTGATTGATTTATATTATATTTTGCTGACGGACTATAAACTGCACCCATTTTTTCTCTCAAATCTTCACGCAGTTTATTAGCAATAAGAGTTGTTGCGAGCTGACGTTTAATAAGGAGCTTTCTATCTGTGATATCAGTAAGAGGTGCAAACCATGTTCCCCAAACAATTGCTGATTTAGAATCGTCTTCAACTGTATGGTGTTCTTTTTTACCTGCTGGAAAATTAAGTTGAGATAATTGTGGTTTTTCTACTTTTTCAGATTTTATTTCACCAAAATATTGGCTTGCAAGAAGATAGGCGTGTTGAACATCAATATCACCACAGATGAAAATATTTACGTTCTTGCCATCACGAAGAGATTGAATATAAGCATCTACTTCTTCAAGGGTTATATCTTTAACTTCTTCAAGTTTGGTTGATTTATGACGAGTTGCATTATCAAAAAAGAAAGGAAGTGCTTTATCGGCAATTAATCCTGAAATTGTATCTTTATTTCCTTCTTCTACATTTGCCATAACAAATTTGGTTTGCTCAACTGCTTCTTGAATTGGAGTTGGGTCGAGGTATTGAGTCCAGACGGATTGAAGAAGAGTTTCTAGTTGCTCTGAATCTCCTATGATACTAATCATATTATAGATATCTGTATAAGATTCTGAAACAGTACCATCCATTTTCTTAGCAAGTTTTCTTGTTTCAGCAAGGGAAAGATTACCTAAACCGCTTCCTGCTAAAATATATTTTGAAAAACTTGAAAGAGCTTGAGTTTTATCGTCAAGAGCACCATAGCCATTACCGAAAACAAGCTGTACTCCAGCATGATTTTTTGAAAAAGGAAGTGGTAAAATATAAAGATTTACGCCGTTTGCCAAAGTAGTTTTTGAAAGTACAAGCTCAAATTCATCAACTTTTGCGATTGCTTTTTCTTCTAATTTTGGCAGATTTTTAGCATTGTTAATTTTTGGAACTTCAAGATAAGGAAAGTTTATATTAGTTTCATATTTATACTCGACTAATTCTTTTGTTTGTGAAGCATTCCAAACAGCTTCTATATCTTCTTTTTTAGGAGGATTTTTTCCGCCAACAAGAAGTGTAACATTTTCACTTGAATAGATTTCTCTAGCTTTTTTATCTACCTTTTCTTTAGTTACTTGATTAAGAAGTGCTGTGAGTAATTTCTCATCAAATTCTAAAGAAGTATAAACTTTATCACTATTAATTGTTGAAATAATGTTGTTTGCCAGAGCGCTGTTTTCTGTTTGTGAATACTGCTGTTTAAAGCGTGTAAAATTCGTAGCTGAATCTTCAATAGCTTCATTAATCTCTTCTTGAGTGATGCCGTATTTTTTTACTCTTGCAATTTCATCTGTAAATATTTCGAGTACTTGTTTCCACTTATCCATATCAGTCATTGCGTTAAAAGAAACTGTTGGGGTGAAGTGAGATTCGTAACTTGTAGTCGCGTGAGCCGACACCCATAATCCACCTTGCTTCTCAGCAACTGCCTGTAAACGCTGATTTACTGAATGCTTTACAATACTTTCAAGAAGTTCTTCTCTTTGTAAATCGATGCTATCTCTCTTGTGGACGCGTGGATAGTGCATCATAACAGAAACAATAGCTCCGCCCATATCACGTTCTTCCGGCATAGGATTTAACCCTAAACCTTTTGGAACACCCCAAGGAGTTACTGTTGCAGATACACCTTTTTCTATAGAACTGAAAGTATCTGTAATCATTTTTTCTATTTGATTTTTATCTATATCACCCACAACTACTAAAACCATACGATCAGGTGTGTACCACTTATCATAAAAAGCTTTAAGATTTTGAGAGCTTGCAGATTTAATAATTTCTTCAGTGCCAATAACAGAATCAGTAAATTTAGTTCCGGCATATAAGATATTATTACGTTTATTCAACACCTTAGTAGAATCAGAATCTCTTGCATTTTTTTCAGCAAGAACAACGCCGATTTCTTGTTGCACTTCTTCCTCTTCAAAAAGAACTCTATCTGCAAATTCTCTTAGAATATTAAGACCATTTGTAAGAGATTGCACATTATTTTGTGAAAGATTTAGCTTATATACAGTTTCAGCAGTTGAAGTATGCGCGTTTGTATCTCCGCCAAAATCCATTCCGTTTTCATGAAAAAATGGAATTAGTGAACCTGCCGGAAAATTTTCAGTACCATTAAAAACCATGTGTTCTACTATATGAGCAAAGCCTAATTGGTTTTTATCTTCCATGTGTGACCCTACTTGAACATTTAAATAAAGAGCTACCCTATCAACACTTTTTTTATGCGGAACAATAACATAGCGAAAACCGTTTTCTAATCGACCAAATATTAGGTTTGGATCTGGTGGAATATTTGTGTGTTCGTGCGCCCATTTTCCATCATACCAGTAGGCTTCACTCGGAAAATCCTTCGGTAGATTTTCTGTTTGAGCCATAGAAGTTGATGTAATGCTAAGAATTAGAGTAATGCAAAGCGTAATTAAACTTGTTTTAATAAAGCTAGATTTCAAAGTATGTTACCATTCCTTTTTTAGGAGTTTCAGCTAGTTACTTTATTTATTTCTATTAATTTAAAAATTTTTTATAAAAGAATAAAGTTCATTAGCATGAACTTTTATAGAAATAGAAAATTTTCACTTTCTTGTCAAGAATTTTTTACGTTAATTCAATCATAGTTTTATTTATCTAACTTCATGTACTAAAAAAAGCATATTGATTTTAAATTATGGTATATTTTAATCTTATAAATCTATAATCTTAGGTAGAGTGTACTTCTAAATTCAAAGATTTTGTGGAATTTAAAAGTAAAAGTTATTTATTAAAAATCCTCTAAAAATATACATAAGCTGAATAAAAAATCATCCTTAATGCAGAAAAAATTCAAAATAATAAATTTAGAAACATACCCTAACTATAAAAAAAGAGAATAACTCAAAGAATTATTCTCTTTATCAATCAAATATTGATTCATAGTTTATTTTTTAACTATAGGTTTTTTATACATTTCTTGCCAATTATCAAAAAATTCTTTATTATCAGCTGCATAAAGCAAAAATTTTCCCATTCTCTTTGTCAAGTCAACAGAAAGAAGATGTTCTAAATCACACGCTACTTCCGTTGCCTGTTCTTCGTCAACTTTTAAAACCATCATAAAAAATACTTTTAAAGTGTTACGCTTGTGAATTATATCATAAGCGATATGCTTTCCTTTTTCTGTGAGATGAATAAGACTATATGGTTCATATATTATAAGATCTTGTTTTTTTAATAGCTTTAAAGTGTTAGACATGTTAGATCTTGAAATATTTGCTTTTTCAGCAACAGTGCTTGCTCTAGCCGCACCTTCTTGACTTTCTTCCAAAAATATTGCTGCGATAAGGTCTTCACATAGAGATGAAAGTTTATTGTTTTCTTTTTTGATTTCTTGTTTTTCCATACATCATCCTAAATCAATAAAAATTGTTCGCGCAATGAACCTATAATAAAAAATTTATCTCTGTCAAGTAAATAATCTTTTTTATGCTTTCTATATAATAAGTCTATAATCTCATTCAGAGTGTAACTAAATTAAGAAATTTTGCAGTATCTTCAACTCAAAATGATCTTTTATATCAGCAAAAACAAAAGTTAGAATTTTCAAATTTTATTATTAAAATAGAATTGACTTTTACAAATATAAATATTATTCTAATATCAATTGAAAACGAAAGGAAAAGATTGTGAATCCATTACAAGTTATATCGTCGCTACATACGCTTATAGATATTCAACAACCTGTATTCTTATGGGGAGCTCCTGGAATTGGAAAAAGTCAAATAATCGCGCAAGTTGCTAAGGATAAAGAATATAAAATTATTGATATCCGCGCAGTTTTGCTCGACCCTGTAGATTTACGAGGTCTCCCACGTATAACAAGTGAAGGTCAAGCTGCTTGGTGCCCTCCTTCTTTTCTTCCTAAAGAAGATAATCAAGAGAAAGGTATTGTTTTTCTTGATGAACTTAACGCTGCGCCTCCGCTTGTGCAAGCAGCGTGTTATCAACTAGTTCTTGATAGATGTATTGGTGAGTATCGTTTGCCCGATGGTTGGACTGTTATCGCCGCTGGAAATGGTGATAAAGATAGAGCTGTTACGCATAGAATGCCTACCGCACTTGCAAACAGAATGGTGCATATCGACATGCAAACATCTTTAGATGATTGGCTTGCATGGGCGGAAAAATCCAATATACGTAAAGAAATCATCGCCTTTCTAAGATTTAGACCAAAACTCCTTCACGATTTTGACCCACAATCTTCAAGTAAAGCCTTTGCATCTCCTCGTTCTTGGGAATTTGTTTCTAAACTTCTAGATGCTTCCGCGCATCCATCTATAGAATATGAACTATTTCAAGGTACTATAGGAATGGCGGCAGCTACTGAATTTATTGGATTTTTAAAAATTTGGAGAGACTTACCAACAATTGAAAATGTTCTAGCATCCCCTTCTGACATTGAAATTCCAACAGAACCTGCCACTTTATATGCTTTAAGTGAAGCTCTAGGTGCTAAAACAAATAGTGAAAATATTGAGGCAGTTATAACATATGCTCTGCGTATGCCTGTTGAATTTTCAGTTCTTCTTTTACGTACGGCTGTTTGTCACGATGAAACAATTGTTCAAAGTCAAGCCTTTCTGAAGTGGGCACAAGCAAACTCCCATGTATTAATGTAATTATATGAACATATTTGAAAATGACAACATAGAAAATTTTGAAGAAAATGCGCTAAAGCGTATGCAAAAAGCACGCGCAGATCTTCTTCTTTCACATCCATTTTTTGGCTCACTTGCTTTGAAGCTTGAGCTAAAAGTTGATAAAAAATGTCAAGATCTCTGGACGGACGGAAAAACTTTAGCATATAATCCTCATTTTGTTTCTGTTTTATCGAATGAACATATAGTTGCCGCTCAAGCACATGAAATTTTACATATTGCATGCAATCATCACCTAAGACGCCATGGCCGAGACGAAAAAACTTGGAATAGAGCTTGTGATTATGCGATTAATAGTCTACTCATAGAAGCGGGTTTTACCTTGCCTGAAACTTTTTTCAAACACGATAAAGCTTACGATAACATGAGTGTTGACGAAATTTATGTTCAGCTTTCAAGACTTTACGATCAAGACATTCATGGCGGAGCACAAAGCGCGCAAGTAGCTGAACAAACAGATAAAAATCAAGAAACTTCTTCAAGTGGAACTTTAGATAATACTCCAAGCGATTTCAAAGAAGAAGATAAGAAAAAAAAACCACAAGCTGAAAATAGTGATGCTAACGATTCATCATCTCCAGAAAAAAATAAAGGCAAAGATGAGGGCGAAAATAACTCTGATAATTCAAATACTCAAAGTGCGCAATCTTCCTTTTTTGGCGAGATAAAAGATCACCCCCTCCTTTCAGAAGAAAATAACGAAAGCATGCAAAAAGCTGAGCAAGAATCTCTCATTCAATTGACCCAAGCCATGCAAAGCTCTCAAAATCAAGGTGATATCCCATTAGGAATATTGAGATTTTATCAAACAGCTATAAATCCTCAGCTCGATTGGCAAAGCCTACTTCAACGCTTTATAGAAAATTGTAATGATGGCGATTTTACATGGTCTACCCCTAATAAACGTTACATTTCACACGATATTTATCTGCCCTCACGCAAAGAACCACGCATTCAAACTATGGCCTTGGCTATTGATGCTTCCGGCTCTGTTGATGATAAACTTTTATCGCTCTTTTGTGTGGAACTCGAAAATATTTTAGAGGCTTACGATACTAACCTCTTTATTATGTATCATGATACAAAAGTGCAAAAATATGAATCTTATACTAGAGCTGACAGACCTTTAAGCCTCTTTGTGCATGGCGGTGGTGGAACAAATTACAAAGAAATTCCAAACTTTCTTGAAAGAGAAAATGTGCACCCTTCTTGCTTGCTTTGGTTTACAGATTTTGAATGTAACCTCTTCCCAGAAGAACCAAATTATCCCGTACTTTGGATTTCGAGTAGTAAAGAAAAACAAAATCCACCATTTGGTGATGTAATCTATCTAAAACAGTAAACATATTGATAATAAAGGAGAAAATATGAAAATAGAATGGTCTATCACAAAAGAAAGAGGGAATTCTCGCCCTGTGCTTTCTTATTCTTTCAGTGTAGATAAGTTTGAAAAAGCTTTGGCACTTCCGCCTGTTATTGTAAAATCTACAATTCCAGAACCTATTGATTCATGGCGAGAGTATTGCTACCCAAATACAGATGAAAGATTAACTACTCCTGTATATAAAGACTTCTATCGACTTGAAATTATTTCACATAAAGGAAATTTATGGACTCAAAAACTTCGTCTTCCTTGGCGTGAAAACAATGAATATCCTGAAATTGATGAATCCTTCAAAATGCTTCGCCAAGCCTTTGAACACGAACTGCAAAGCGCAAATGCAAGCCTTCCAATGAATAAAAAATCTTACTTACAAATTACTGATATTGCAAATCAAAATATTGCGCCATCAGTTTTGGCAGAGAAATTTCTCAACTTTGCAAAAAGAGAAAACTCTTTAGCTTAATTTTTTTACACTACAAGTTAGCTATAACTAACTAAACAATTTAACACAAAGGAAAAAATTATGATTACAAGATTCGGTACCGGTAGCGAAATGATTATCCAACCTGTTGAAGAAAATAATGTTTCTCTTCTTATAGCTATTGATCAAAGAGGTTTATACCTAACTCATAGCAAATACCTTGATAAAAATCTCTCTGATCCAAACAGAGTTTCAAATAGAAAACCCATGGAAGAACGAATTATTGCTCTTGGTTTTGATTACAAAGCTTTATTTGATGAAAATAAGCATCTTATTCTAGATTTACCAAAAGAAAAAGTTGCAAAAATAAACCCACTTAAAGCTTCAAAACGTAGCATGAAAAAATAGTTTTATTTTTCACCCTCACAAAAGGAGGAGAATCGCATTTTTGAATTATGAAAATTTTTCACGAATGTGATTTTCCTTTTTAAAGACACCTACTCAACTATTGTATTGTATATAAATTAAATTATAAATTTTGTTCTTTAAATAAAAAAAGAAGCACGTCTATAAAAACGTACTTCCTCATCATTTATAAACTGTCGTTATAAATTATAGTGCTGCGTGAATTTCTTCTGCCCAGCTAATAACAGCATCTTGATTATCGCTTGCATCACCTTCAATTTTAAGGCCATCAGCAATGATTGTTGCTTTTAAATCTTTATATTTACCTTCAATAAAATCAACGCCGCCACAGTAATATTCGTATGAAGTGTCACCGGAAGCAAAAGCTGCGCACTTTTTACCTTCAAGACCCATTTCGTCAAAACCATCTGCTAAGGATTCAAACTCGCTTTGAAGTTCAATGCTATCAATACCCCAAACAGAAACGCCCATAAGAACGCAATCAAAGCCATCTGCTAAGCCTTTAGCAGATACATCACCTGCGCTTACACAGTCAACTTCATGACCTTTTTTTGACAATTCATCTTTTACCATAACTGCAATTGATTCTGTATTTCCTGTTTCAGAACCGTACACAATTCTAATTTTACTCATAATAGTCTCCTTGATTTGTATTTGTTTAATAAAATAAAGTTTTGTTTTTAGAACTTATATAAAAGATAATCTAGATAGAGTTTTTGTCAAGTTAAATCTTCAAAATGAAAAAAATAATTTAAATTCAAATTAAAAGTTGACAAATAAAACAAACTTTGATAATTCTAATTTTACAAGTTAGCAGCAACTAACTAAAACATTTGTCATTAGAGTCACCTCCGTAATGCGAATGTAAGCCGTAGTCTATCTCCATATAAAAAAGCACGAATTGGTCGTGCTTTTTTGTCTTTAAAGAACCTTTTAAAGTCTTTAGGAGAGCACAACTCTATTTATAGAGTATAAAATCAATTTCCCTTTCTGGGTACATTTCTAAATTTCTTCTCATATAAAAACTATACGTCTATAGTAAACACTAAGCACAAAAAAGCAAGACAGATTTATAATCTATAATAAGAACCCATCGACTTAGAGTTTTTTCAAAAAAAGCTAACACAATAAAAAAGTTCAAGTTTTATGACAGAATGAGAAATAAAATTTTTTCCTGTTAGGGTGTGTTTCTAAATCCAGAAATTTTGTGGAATTTTCAATGAAAAGTGATTTTTTATGAAGTGTAGTGTATAAAAATATACATAAACTGAATAAAAAAGCATCTTTGAAGATGAAAAAACGCAAAAGAATGAATTTAGAAACACACCCTAGTAATCTAACAGAGCCTATATGACTGAAAAAATTTCTCTGACGAAGATATAAAAAAATTGGACTTTTATATCACTAACTATTTTTTAAAACGCTTTAAATAATAAAAAAGCCATACATTGGGGAGTATATGACTTTTTTATTATTGGGAGAAAGTGTTTTGTGGCTTTACGCTTTTTTTGTAGATAATTGACCTGTGGAGATATAATCAATTATTAATACTATTTTTGTTTTTGAGCTGGTTTTTTATGGATTGTACATCCGCAATTTCCAGAACATCCGGTGCAGCCAGTACAAGGCTTTTTCTTTTCTTGTTTTTCATGATTACTAGATAGATTTTTGCCTACGTGTGCTACATGTTGTGAGTGTAAATTCATATCAGCTCCTTTTTAATTTGTTTGTTTTTACAAAAGTTAGTTATAACTAACTCATGAGTTATACTAGACTAACTTTATTCCATTTGTCAAGCTTAAATTTATTTTTTTTTAAAAAATCTAAAAATACGCTTTATTAATCTCCTATCTACTTATTTTCATGAATAAACTTAGATAGTGTCGTCAAAATCACCTTTCCGATTATCTCTGTGTTAGATTTCAATTGCTGTTTCAGTCCTTTATGTTTTGATAAACTCCCTCAAATCATTTTCATCTTCCTTGATATAATGCGAAAATTCATATTTTGACGACACTATCTAGACTTGCAATTTTTAAATTCATGACGTACTCTCTAGTCATCAACTTTTTACTATGTGAGGACTTTTGTGCCAAAAAAGAACATATCTACTGAAGATAAGCTTTCTTCAACACTGGAAGATTATATAGAAATCATTTTCACTGAAGAATACCTAGAAGGAGCAGCCCGCACAGGCTCGATTGCTGAAAAAGCAAAAGTTTCTGCTTCAACAGTAACTAGCGCGCTAAAAACTCTAGAAAAACTCGGTTATGTTACTTATCACCCATACAAGTTTATACATCTCACCGAAAAGGGCAAAAAGCTCGGAAGTAAAATTGTACATAGACACAGTGTGCTTCTTGAATTTTTTGGAAATATCCTCGATATGGAAACAGAAAAAGCTGATGATATAGCTTGTAAAGTTGAACACGTACTTGATAACGAAACCTTTGATAAGTTACGTAAATTTGTTTATTTTACTACAAAAGAACCCCTATTTCTTGAAAAGTGGAAAACAGAAGGCGTGAATATGACAGCACATAAAAAAACGGCACTATCTAAAGATTAATTTTTCTGTATTATAAATTTACTGTTATTGGCTCAATTTGTAAGCAACAAAGCAGTTCTTTCGTTTTTATTTTATAAATAAACTAGGGTGTGTCTCTAAATTAAGAAATTTTATAGACCTCTGTATATACTTTATACAGAGGTCTAATTATTACATTGCTATATTTTTTATTATAGCAATAAACATTTATTTTAAAAATTTCTTTCCTATGCTTGTAAAATTATTACATGAATAGTTGTTTACCCACTATCTCCTAAATCAAAACTTATTGACTAAAATTTATTATTGTTTTATTATTACATCCAGATTTTCTGTAACGATGATTAATGTCGACAGTTTGGCGGGTAGTTTATGCTTCTTTGATTTTTATAGACAAAACACCCTTACAAAGTAGATTATCTATACTCTACTCTTCTCAACTGCTATTACTGTTTCTAAGTCTATAAAAAATCCATACTTTCTGTAAAGATTTAATTACTTAGAATACTTAGGATATTATCATGAAAAATCTTGTTCTATCAAAACCTATCAAGGGCAATATTGTTTTAAAAATAACAGAAGATGTTACACAATTAGGATTTAATTTCTATCTTGATGAAGTCATCATAGAAAAACATAATGATCAACTTCATTTTTATTTTGAAGAGTTAGGAAACTCAATCATTCTAGATGATTTTTATGCTATTTATCACGAAGAATTTATGCCAAGATTTATTGTGGAAGCTAAAATTGTTGAGGGTGAAGACTTTTTTGCAGCTTTAGATCCTGTGCTTACCCCTGATTTAGGTTATGTACTTGAATATAATCCAAGTCGCCATGCCACTATATTAGATCAACTAGCTAATGGAGTAAATTTACTCAACGGTGTTGATGGTGAATCTGAATATGAAATAGAAGGTACACTCACTGAAGGTACCGCCTCAGAACAGGAGAACGGTAAAAGCCAAAACGTGATTCTCTCAACAGCCGGCGGAAGTTATACACCTTCAACTGAGGCAACTACACCTGATGAAAATACTCCTACTGTAACTCCTACTCCTTCTACACAGCCGGAGCAAACTATCGTTCCATCTACGCCGGAAATTTCTACTACTCCAGCTCCTGAGCCAGAAGTAACTACTCCTACACCCACACCAGAACCGGAAATTCCTACTACTCCGCCTACCGAACCAGAAGTTCCTACTACTCCACCTACCGAACCAGAAGTTCCTACTA
>CAYJOR010000020.1:30006-41095 GCA_964371865.1 uncultured Desulfovibrionaceae bacterium
CACCTACCGAACCAGAAGTTCCTACTACTCCGCCTACTGAACCGGAAATTCCTACAACTCCACCTACTGAACCGGAAATTCCTACAACTCCACCTATCGAACCAGAAACTCCTACCACTCCGCCTACTGAACCAGAAGTTCCTCCTACTGAACCAGAAGTTCCTCCTACTGAACCAGAAGTTCCACCTACCGAGCCAGAAGTTCCACCTACCGAGCCGGAAGTTCCTCCAGCGCCACCAAGCTTAGATGTTAAAATAACTTCAGATACAAATGATGATACTATACTTACAGAAAATGAACTACCTACAGACGATTCGTTGATTGAAACAAAAATCGTTATTGAAAACGCAGCTGTTGGCGACGATATTACAATAAAACAAAATGATAAAGTTATCTTTACAGGAAAAGTCACAGAGGATATCCTCAAAGATGGTATTATAGTCACTATTGAACAGCCTGAAGATAACTCTGATATAGAAGTTTCTGCTACTATAACTGATAGCGATGGTCAAGAATATGAAGCGTCAGATAGTGCATCAATATTGCGTCCACCAACTGTAGAAATTGTTACTGATGAAAACAATGATGAATTTATCTCCAAAGAAGAACTGAATGATGATACCGATTCTTCTAAAGACGGCAATATTGATATTAAAGTCAGCCTCGATAAAAGCTCAAAAGAAGGAGATACAGTTACTGTTGAAGTAAGAGATGATAAGGGTAATCTTCTTACTGAAGAAACTAAAACTCTTACAAAAGATGATATAGATAACGGTAGCTTTGACGTCGTTTATAAACCAACTTCTTCAGATGATATAGGCTCTATTGAAGTTACAGCTACAATTGAAAGAGGTGAAAACTCCGCTTCAAATTCAGATAATGCAAGCTTAGATAATTCAAAAATTGCAGAGCTTTTTGAATCGCACTTAGAAAATGGTTCAAATGAAAGCAAAGAAGGCTACAGCAGCGCTACAGGTACACTTGAAGATTTTATGCCATATTCGTCTATAACACCTAATGTAGATAGCTTTGATTTACCTACTATAACCTCAAACGGCACCACTATTACTTGGAAATTTGATGAATATAGTGGTACCCTTACAGGTAGTGCTGGTGAATCAGAAGTTATAGAAATAGCATTTGATAAAATAAGTACTGTTTATACAGGTAAATATGAAGTAAAACTGCATGCTCCAATAGATCACCCAGAAGATAGCGACTTATCCAGTTTCGAGATAGGTATTCCAGTAGGAACATCTCCTACAAAAGGAAAACTCACAATTGAAATTATGGATGATAAACCTACAGCTAATAATACTGAACTTTCAGTAAGCGAAAAAGATTTAGCTCTAAATCCTGAAATAGATGAGTTTATAGGAATTCCTGAAGTCAGTGATAGTGTTAACCAGTTCTTTAAACCAGGGGCTGATAATAGTGCAACAGTTCAATGGGCAGAAAATTCACTAGACAACCTAAATGATAGAAATATTACTACTGAAGATGGTCAAAATATCACATGGATAGAGCTTGAGGGAGCCTTTATAGGGACTACCCTTACTGAAGAAGAGTTCTATGCTGCCTATGAAGATGATGACATGACAGCTATTTTCAATAGCCTTGTTATGCAGATTTTTCTTTCAGAAGAGGGTGAGGCTAGTGTGCTTTTCCATAAACCAATTAAACATAATTCAAACATAGAAAACTTAGAACTTTCATACATAGTTACCGATAAAGATGGAGATTCCTCAGAAGGAAAACTCTCTATTAATATTGAAGATTATGTTAAAGTAAATCCTCCTAAAGTTGAGATTGTAGACGATTCAGATAATAATAGCTATCTAAGCGATGAAGAATTAAATGACTCAAATCCTGATGAGGTAACAATCAAAATTACTCTCGATAAAGATTCAACTAAACCTGGCGATAAATTAGAAATTACCGATCAAAATAATGTTACAACAACACACACAGTTACACAAGAAGACATAGATAAAGGCAATGTTGAAATCACTCGTCCAAACCCTGGTGTTGGTGAAAAAATTGAAATAACAGTCACTCAAACAGGAGCAGACGGGTCAGATAAAGGAACAGGTTCTGATCAAGCATATTACGACAAACCCGATTATCCTAAAATAAATGAATCCGATATAAACCATGGCGGCGACGGATATTCACCTTCTATTACAGCTAAACTGGAACTGGAATCAACTCCAAATGAAGATGGGATTAAATGGGATTTAGAAAATATGCCCGACCTTTCTGCCTCAGGTATTCCAGGCGAAGCACCGTGGTTTAGTTTAGTTGATCCTGAAATAACTTGGTCACAAGATGCTGAAACAGGTAATCTAACTGGAAGTGTTGAGGTAAATGTTGATGGATCTATAAAAAATATACCTGCAATTGAGGTAAGCATAAGTAAAAATGAAGATGGTAGCTTCAACTACGAAGTTACTCTAAACTTACCAATTAAACATGATGATATAGATGGGGCAAATATAGAACGTCTTGAATTTCCATTCACTTATGAAGATAGCGATGGAAACAGCTACACCGGCAATGCTAATGTGGATATTATTGATGATATACCAAACACTACCGGCGATGAAGTAACCCTAAGTGAAAAAGACTTACTTGAAAATCCAACTCCTTCCTTTCTTGGCGATGCCGATTCTGCAATACTCGAAAACTTCAACATTGAAGCAAGTGCAGATGGCTCTACCTTTGCATGGGATACAGATTCTATACCAACACTAAAAACAGAAGATGGTAAAGAAGTTACATGGACTATAATTGATGGACTTCTGACTGGACATACACTTTCGCAAGAAGAATTTACTTCTGCCTTAATGAACGAAAACTCTGATGTTATAAAAGAGTCACTTGTTATTACAGTAGTGCCTTCAGAAGATAATAAATATAGTGTCAACCTACACAAACCAATCAAGCATGATGAAAACACTGAAAGTTTCGATATTAAATTCACTGTAACAGATAAAGACGGTGATACCGTTCAAGACTCAATAAGTATTAATATAGAAAACTATGCTCCTCCTAAAATTGAAATTTTAGAAGATAGTAATAATGATACACTACTTACCGATACCGAATTAAATGATTCAAATCCTGATAATATCACTATTAAAGTAACGGTAGATGAAGCATCAAGTAATGTAGGAGATAAACTAACAATAACAATCGACGGTGTTGAACAAGAACCTATTACCGTAACACAAGATATTATAGATAATGGCTATACAACTAGCTATAAAAATCCAGATCCCGGTAAAGGCACTTCTGTAAGTGTAAAACAAGAAAGTGCAAGCGGAACCAACAAAGGTACAGGAAGTGATAGTGCAGTTGTAGATAGTAATACTTTACCTGAACTACAAGAAAGCGATATTACAAGCGAAGAAAAACCAGGTTACGATTTTCCTACATCCAATCCCGCTACCGTTACAGGAACAGTCGGTGGAGGAATATCTTTAGAATCCAATGATGTGCAAAAAAATGGTGCATTTGAACTTGATATAGATAAACTACCCGAGATATATACACATGATGGTGAAAAAGTAATATGGGAACAAAGCAGTGCATGGCAATCTGACGGTGTGTTTACTTATATAGGCTACGTAGCCGTAGGTAATGATTATGACTCTGATCAAAGAACCGTAATTGAAATCAACATTTTAACAAATAGCGATGGCATTGTTGATGGAAAGTATACAGTAAATCTCTACGAGGGCATTGAGCATGACTCTATTCAGGGTGAAAACGTTTTAACTCTCACAATACCTTATTCATATAAAGAAGGCGGAGTAACTCATTCCGGAACTACAGCTGTAAAAATAGTTGACGATACACCAACAACATCAGGTGAACTAGTAATCACAAATATCGAAGGTACGCCTACTTCGTATTTTGAAATTGATTTTGGTAATGATGGGTACGAATATACTCTAGAAAGTATGAATGGAGACGGTTACAGAGAAGTTGTAAATATTGGATGGGATTTAGAAACTCTCAATAATCAAAATCTTACTATTGAGGGTCAACCTATAACATGGTTGCAAGAAGGTAATACCCTTATAGTAAAAATTGGCGACAGCATAACTACTAGTATTGAAGGCTATTATGAGGATGGAAAACTCTATCTACAACAAAAAGAAACACCTCTATCAAGTCTTGATATAGAGCTTCCTTTCTCTGTTTATGATGGTGATGGCGATAAGCTTGACTTATCCATTAATATGAATGAAGTAGCAGCCTATAACCCAGTATTCTCCTCTTTAGATAATGCTTCAGAAACGCCCCAAGATTCTATTCCTGTAAGCCCTCTAAATAATACAGTTATTGGCACAGATGAAAACAACGTACTCATTGGTAACGATGGAGATGATATCCTTATAGGCGGATTAGGTAGTGATAGCCTCACAGGTGGTGCTGGCGATGATACTTTCACATGGAAACTTGAAGATTTCGCTTACGGCGATGTTGATACTATAGTAGACTTCGATATTGATTCAGATAGGCTCGATCTCACAGAACTTAAAGCTGATGGCTATAACTTCAAAGTTGTTGAAAGTACTTCAAGCAATCCTGAAGCTGATTATGATATCCTTATATCAAAAAATGATGAGTTTGCTCCTGAACAAACACATAAGATAACATTAAACGATGTAAGTGAAAGTACTACTTCAGCAGAAGATATTATGAACCTCATTGAAAGCGATACAAATAGCTTAGCATAGTTAAGGTGTGTTTCTAAAAAACATAAAAAAGACTTCTGTAATTATTTTCAAGATTATAAAAATTACTTGAAAAAGCATACAGAAGTCTTTTTTTATAAGAAAAATTTGAACTATTCTATTTCATTATCTTTTTTTAAAACTGCTCTAAAGTATTCTTCGATATTAAGAAATTCACCTTTATAACAGAAACGAACACTACCTCTCCCCTCTTTCTTCACACAATACATTGCGGTATCAGCTAAGTGGAAGATATCTTTAGCAGTGCGTGCTTCCGATGGGTAATGAGCTATTCCTATACTACAGCCACAGCTCATACTTTTTCCTTCATATTCATACTTCGTACGAAAAATTGTAAATAATTTTTGAATGATATCTTTTAAATATTTTTCAGAGTCTTTATCTTTTAGAAGCACAACAAACTCATCTCCGCCTTGCCGATAAACTTTTATTTCAGGAGTACAGATATCCTTTAGGTCTTGTGCTATAGCTTTGAGAAGTACATCGCCTGCATCATGTCCTAGCGTATCGTTAACACTTTTGAAACCGTCTAAATCGCAGAAAAGTACATACCACTTTTCGTTATATTTTTTATCATTACTTATTAAGAGTTGAATATCATCGTGCAGACTTCTTCTATTATGCAAACCTGTTAGATGGTCGTACTGAGCAAGCTTTTCAATAACCATTTGGTTTTTCTTACTTTCAGTGATATCAACACTTGCGACTAGGTGTGCAATTCTGCCATCTGTCCAAGGGAAAGAAGAACTTAGCACTCTAAACCACGAACCATCAAAAGGGCGTTCGTAGTCCCACTGATAGGTTTTATTGATATTTCCATGGCTATCTAACAACTTAGGTTGGGGGCAAAATTCGCATGGAGCAGTTTTATCATTAAAAAGTGCTTGCCAACATTTTTTCCCCATCAAGTTTTCAACGCCTCCATAAGGTGCTGCCATTGATTTATTTGCGTATAAAACATCGTGTGTATAGTAGTCATTCACGTAGATATCTATGCCAATATGATTTAAAACGTTACTTAACGCTTTTTCAGTGCTTGCTATTCCTTTTTGGAACATTTCAAGTTTCACGGCATTAGCTAATAAGTTTAAAAGTGCACAAGCTTTATTCATTTCAGCTTTTGCGTCTCTTACTTTTCTTCGGCGATCTGCAAGTCCTACAAAACCTGCAAGTTCATAGTGTTGGTTCAAAATGGGAATAAAGATAAAAATATTTACATTGAAGAGATTTGCTAAACTTTGTTCAAACTTAGTTTTTTCAGTATCGCCTGTATGCACTACAACTTTATTCGCGCATAATTCACTCAAAAATTCAAGTCCTAACACTGCTCTCATATCGAGTGATTCAGGAAGTGGATTATTCTGTATTTTTTCAAAGTATTCTTTTCTATAAAATTCACCAGTATGGTTAGATTCATATATAAAGGCATGAGATATATCAAAAAAACAACAAATATCCTCGAGAAAACTCCTTTTAGATATTTCTTCATTCAGTATGCTCAGTTTTTCTATCATATCCTGAAAAAAATTTTCTGCTTTATGACTCATTTTTTTTACCATTATGTTCCTTGCAACTAAGAAGCAAATAAAAATATTATGATTTCTAACTAGAATGTAGTTTTTTAAGAATTAAAAAAGTTATACTTATATAATATTTTTATTCTGTTTTATCTTTATAACACAATAGTTAGAGATATGCAATTGATTATTTTCGCATATTTTATACTTATAAATATACCCTTATTGCACTATCTATTTACAAAATTGTTTAAATTTAATAGATATGTAGGGCACTCTAATATAAGAAAAAAGCAAGTAAGATATTATGTATTCTCACTTGCTTTTATTTATATGTATAGACACTATCTAAAAAATAATGATAAAGATTTTAGTTGCAAACAATTTATTTTTCAATACGTTACAAATTAGATTTTATCTTATGCAATCATTTTTTCATCATTAAAAGAGGTGTTTTTCATTTTTATATAAGATTTATTTTGATACATTTTTCTATCAACTTCCTCATAAAAAGCTGTGAACTGCTCTTTTGTATTTCCTTCAAAAATTCCATATCCGCTAGCCATACCAATTTTAAATATGTTATCTTTATTTGCATTCATAATTTTATCGTTCATACATGTAATCGCTCTTTCAATTTGCTCTTTATCTAAAATTTGTAGAATAGCAACAAATTCATCACCACCAACGCGGAAAACTTTACCATAAGGAGAGAAACATTCGTTTAAAATTGAGTAAGCTAATACAATGGCTTTATCGCCTGTTACGTGTCCTAGGGTATCATTTATAGTTTTTAGGTTATTCATATCAAAAATAACCAATGTGAATTTCTTTTCATTTTTTAGATTTTCTGTGCTTTCAAAATAGTCATACAGTTCAAAGTAATAAGCAGTTGCGTTATAACCTTCTGTAAGGTTATCTTTAAAGGAGGATTCTTGAAGCACATTTTTTAATTTTTCTACAACTGAAACAATTTGTCCAAATTCATCTTTTGTAAAAAACTTACTAGGTATTTCTAGCTTCATATTTCCTGTTTCTGAAATTTTTGACAAAACAGAAGAAAGGTCAATAAGGTGGTGTGAAAAGAAATTTGTTGAATATGAAATAACAGTATGCACAGCAAAAAGAACAAAGAAGCTAAAGAATAATACAAGAAATACAAGACGTTGTGTTGTGGATTTATTCTCTTGTAGAATTAGATTAACAGATTTTATTTCATCCTGATGGTATTTTTCAATACTACTAAAAAAAGTATTTGCTATAGGTGTTACAACTTGCAAGGCATGTAGTGCCTCTTCAAAGTGACCACCCTGCATATGAATGTCCGCCGACAATATCATACTTTCTTTATATTTGTCTTTTTCTTGAATAATGACGCTAAATTCTTCAAGTTTTTTGCCTTTTAATCTTTTTGCAAAGGCATTCATACTTTGATCTAATTCATCAAAAGCATCTATGTAATCTTTATACATAGCAGCACTAAGGGCTGAATCGGTTTGAAATAGGATATCGCGTCCAAGTACTCGGCAAACGTACATTTTTTTTACAAGAGTACTCATCATTTCTAAATTAGTGAAATTCTCAACATAGATTTTATTAGAAAGAGTATTGATTTTATAAACAGAATAGCTAGAATAAAGACCAAGGCAAAGCACAAGTATGAATAAAAAGGCTTGCGCCGGTATAAACTTCTTTTTTATAACTGCATCTAACAGCCACTGATTCCATATACTTAACATTAAAATCTATCTCTGCCCTACACTAATTTCACTAATTATAGTTATTTTTTTTACTTTGTCTACTAAAATTAAATCTAATAAAATCAAACAACTAAAAATCAAAGTAAGTTTTGAAGTGCGTATCTATGTAGAGTAGAAAGAAATTATCACGTTAAATAAATATTTCTGCATAATTATTGAGTTGTATAAAATGAAGTAGTTTCTCCCTCTCCAAAATAGTTATACAGAGCTCTAACTAGCTTTTATAAATAAAATATAAACATAACAAACAACCCTTTAAATATATTGTTTTAAGAGTTGTTTGTCATATGTAGCGAGTTTTCTAAGCTTGTATTTACCAAGCTTTTAGAAAGAGAGACTTGATATCACCTTTAGAAGGTTTACGTGGATTTGTAGCTGTACAAATATCAACTAGCACATTATCTGCCATTGTATTTATACTAGCCATAAACTTTTGTTCATCAATTTTTAAGTCTCTAATTCTTGAAGGAATAGAGAGCTTTTCATTCAAGTCACGAACAGCTTGAATAAAGTTATTTGCGCCTTCAACAACATTTTCAGATTCTAACGATATAACAGAAGCAAGCAATCTATATCTCACTCCGGCATCGAAGCTATTAAACTCCATAACATAAGGAAGTAAAACGGCATTTGCAAGACCATGTGGAATATGAAAAAGTCCTCCAAGACTATGAGCCATTGAGTGAGTTATTCCAAGCCCACTATTATTAAATGCCATTCCGGCCATACAAGAGCCTATAAGCATTTTTTCCCTTGCCACCATATCGTCCATTTCTTTATAACATCTATAAAGGTATTTAAACACAAAGTATACAGCTCTTTCAGCATTGATATTTGCAAAACTATTTCTGTTTATAGAGGCATAGGCTTCAATTGCGTGTGTAAGAACGTCCATACCGGTAGCGGCTGTGATTGATGGGGGAACTGTGCGTGTGAAGCGTGAATCGAGTATAGCCAAATCCGGGATAAGGAGTTCGTCATTAATTGGTATTTTTACATGATTTACGCTGTCAGTGATGACGGAAATCGAAGTAACTTCAGAGCCAGTACCGCTTGTTGTTGGGATAGCAACAAGGTATGCTTTACGGTTTTGTACCTTATATGCAAAGTAGATTATAGCTTTTGCGGCATCAATTGATGATCCTCCTCCAAGAGCAATAACGGTATCAGCTTCAAACTTCAAAAATATTTTTGTTGCTTCTGTTATAGCTTGTACAGTAGGATCTGGCTCAACTTTATCGAATACATAGGATTCGATATTCGCTCTATTTAGATGACTTACTACCTGATCTACAAAACCAAATTTATTCATATATTCATCTGTGACTATAAAGCACTTTTTTGTTTGTAAACCTTCTAGTTCTTCTAATGCTTGCGAACTACAGCAAATTTTAGTTTTTGAGTAAAATTGCATATCAATCCTTTTATTAGGGTGTATTTATCAATTAAGAAGCTTTGTCGTTTTAGCAAAGAATAAGAGATTTTTTATGAAAGGCGTGTATCAAAAGATACATAACTTCAATAAAAAAATTAATTTAGAAATATACCTTGGCTTAAGTAATTCTATCTTATATAACCTTTATAATAGTAAACCTTCCCCTTAGTGGAAAGTCAAGCGTTATTTTGTGAAATTTGAAACTTTTAAAAAAAATAGAAAATACTGGAAAAATTCTCCTCTTAAGGCTTGAGATTCTGTTTATTATAACACTGTTTAAAATTGCCTACTCTTGACTTGCAATTGAATTGAGATTTACATTGATACTTCTATTAAATTAGCATGACGTGATTAACATAAACATTCCCTCTTAAAAAGCTTGATTAAAAAGTAAAAATTCATTAAAGTATATAAAAAAAATGAGTCATTATGAGCTTTAACGTAAATTTTAATCAACTTAATGTTTTTTACATTGCCTCTCAATGCAGTAGTTTTAAGGAAGCAGCTATGCACTTAAACCTCTCTACTCCTGCGGTAAGTATCCAAATAAAGAACTTTGAAGAAAGTTTAGGTTTTAAGCTCTTCATAAGAAATGGTTCTTCTTTAAATCTTACAAAAGAAGGCAAAGAACTTCTGCCTTATGCTAAAAAAATTTTTGAACGTATAGACTCTTTTAATAGTAAAGCATCTCGTATGATTGGCGAAGAAACAAATCATATAGTTATTGCTCTGCATTCATCATCGGCAGAAATTTTATCACCTTTACTTTATGAATATATTAAAGAGCATTTACCTTGGCTTAATGTTGTTTTTGTTACCCTAAACTATCAAACGTATTTAGATAAATTACGCGAAAGTGAAATTACTCTTGTAATTAAAGCTGGAGAGTTTCCAAATGATATTCGTGTACAAGAATTTATTGAATTTGAAGTGCCATTTGTTGTTTCGCCCGATAATCCTGTTATTGCCGATCAGCCTATTTCAATGAAGAAATTAAGAAGTCTTCAGCTTATCGCTCCTCCTATGGAATCTGAATTTTCTAAATATATTCATACTTTTTACAAAGAAAATAACATTTCGCTCTCTTCACAAGATTCTCAAATGATTGCAAGTGCAGCTGCTAAATTTATTCAAAAAACAAATTGTGGCGCATATCTTAGCTCTCTTCATATCGAAGAGGAGCTTGCAGAAGGAAAATTAGTAAAATTAAAAGTTGAAAAAAACCCGAAAAATGTTTCCTTTTACATCGGATATATTGAAGAGAGTTTACAAAACAAACATATCAAGAATCTTCTTGAACTTCTAAAAAATAAAGAAAAATTCAAAAATTTCAAATCAAGTATAAGTAAAGCATAAACTATTTACCCATTGAATGGATCTTTGGCTCTAATGAAGAATATTGAGATGTAAAAAAGAAAATTTAAAAGCGGATTAACCGCATCAATATTAAAAATTTTTTTGAAAGGAAAGAGGCAGTTTGCGGGGGGAAGCCTTGTCTTTTTTCCAAAAAAGCATGGTTTCCCCCCGCAAGAATTCTTACCGATTAGAACTTAAACTCAAAACCTACTTGACCACCAAAACCTTCTCTGTCGCCTGTAGTTGCGTTTGCTT
>CAYJOR010000021.1:0-41009 GCA_964371865.1 uncultured Desulfovibrionaceae bacterium
TTCTTAAAAAACGAGGTTTTCCCCCTCAAACTCCCCCTTTCCTTAAAAAATAATTATTATTAATTCAAATTCCTATAGATTTTTCTTTTAGGGTGTGTAATATGACTTATACGTATGAATTGGAATGGCGTGTATGTACGAGAGTGATATTTTGCAGATAAAAAATCATTATCTGCTTTCAAAAATATTCAAAAGGGGAAAATCTCATTTTAGTAAAACGTGATTTTCCCCATAGAAACATACCCTAGTTAGCTAAAAACTAAACAACACCGTGTTCGCCTGGTTTTTCGTATTCTACTGTAGCCTTTTGAAGACGTGAAACATAAAGTTTTGTGTCGCCAAGAGCCATAAGAAGTGGACTCGCTACGAATATAGATGAGAAAGTACCAATTATGATACCTAGTAGCATAGTAAGTGCGAAGTCATGAATAACACCACCACCTAAAACAAAAAGACTTAATACAGCGGCAAGAGTTGTTCCACTTGTAAGAAGAGTTCTGCTTAAAGTTTGGTTAATACTTCCGTTTAGGATAGATTTCATATCTTCATGTATATCTAAGTTCTGACGCTGAATATTTTCTCTTACACGGTCAAAAGTAACGATGGTATCATTTAGAGAATAACCAACAAGAGTAAGAAGAGCTGCAATGATATTAAGGTCGATTTCTTTTCCTAAGAATGTAAGAATACCGAGAGTAATAAGCACGTCATGAAGGAGAGCTATAATTGCACTAAATGCAAAGTTTAGCTTTATCCCGTAACAGACACAAAGAGTAAGCGTCATAGCAAGTGAAACCTGCCAAACACGTCCTAATCCAAGTAATCCAACAACATACACTAATGCACCAAGCCCTACAGCCATTGCACCTGCTAAGAACCAGCGATGCTCAAATCTGCCTGAAATGTATACGGTAATAAGTAACACAGCGTAAAACATAGCTTCAAGAGCGGAGTTTTTAAGATCTTCTCCAACTTTAGGTCCTACCATTTCAAGGCGTTGAATTGTAGGCTCAGAGTTTGGAATAGCTTTGCTTAGAGTTTCAATAATAGGGTCGCGCATATCTTGATTACCGTCTCCTGAGAAACGAATAAGATATTCTGTATTATCCTCACCGAATTTTTGCACGATTAAGCCCGGAATCTGTAATGGGTTGAGAGCATTTTTTACGCTTTCATCTTCTACAGCTTGATTGAACTTAACTTGCACCATAACACCACCAGCAAAGTCAACACCATATTTTAGACCGTTCATAAAAATAGTTGCGAGCGAGAATAAAATTAAGATTGCTGATATAGCATATGCAATGAAACGGAAACGTATAAAGTCGATTGAAGGGACTTTTTTAATAAAATTAATAGCCATTTTCCGCTCCTATATACTTATATTTTTGCCATCATTTTTGCTCATCCAAGAAATAAATATTTCACGTGAAACAAAAACAGCAGTAAACATAGATGATAAAATACCTATTCCAAGAGTAACCGCAAATCCACGAACTGGGCCTGTTCCGAATTGATAAAGGATAATTGCAGCAATTAATGTGGTTATATTGGAATCCATAATGGAAATACTAGCACGAGAAAAACCAACTTGAACTGCTTCAAGAGCGGATAATCCATTATTAATTTCTTCTCTTATACGCTCGTAAATAAGAACGTTTGCATCAACCGACATACCGATTGTAAGAACAATACCGGCAATACCAGGAAGAGTGAGAGTTGCACCAAATGCGCCAAGTCCTGCTGTTACTAAAAGCATTGTAAAGCAGAGCATAACATCAGCAATAAAGCCGGAAGTTCCGTAATATAATGGCATTATAATAATAACAAGTAATGCACCAACTAAAGCTGCTAATAAGCCTGAAGTAATGGATTCTTGACCTAATGATGGACCAACAGTACGTTCTTCAAGTACTTCTACAGGTGCAGGTAATGCGCCGGCACGAAGAATAATAGAAAGATCTTGTGCTTCTTGAACGCTGGTTGAACCAGAAATGCTAGCTCTTCCGCCTGTGATTTTTTCGTTGATTACAGGAGCTGAATAAACTGTTCCATCAAGTACAATAGCCATACGTCTATTTACGTTTTCGCCTGTAATACGCTCGAACTGTGCCGCACCAATGTTATTGAAGGTTAGAGATACGTGCACTTGTCCTCTATCATCAAAAGATGGACGAGCATCGGTAATATCTGAACCAGTCATGAGGGCAGTAGAATCAAGGATTACCTGACCGGTTCCTTCTAACATTGGGAAATATGCTGTTCCTGGTGGTAACATAATAGTGTTTGAAGGAATATCGTCACGTACAAGATGGAATGAGAGAGAAGCTGTCTGACCTAAAAGTTGAATTGCACGTTGAGGATCGCTTAAACCCGGTAATTGAATTTGAATTCTGTTATCTGCTTGTTTACGGATATCAGGTTCAGCAACACCGAATTGGTCGATACGGTTACGAATGGTTTGAACTGCTTGTTCTAAAATTTGATCTTCTAAAATTAAGCGATGCTCCGGAGTGAAAACTGCTCTGTAGATAAGTTCGTTATTTGCACCGGTTTCAGGTGTGTCAACAGCTAGTGTATTGAAATTTTGAGCAAGAAGGGTATTGAATTTATCAGCATCTTGAGCTTTAGGTAAAACAAGTTCAAGTTTATTATCAATAACTTTTACAGTTAAAATGTTTATATTTTCGTTACTTGCAGTGTCTTTGATATCCTGTCCTGATGATGCAAGTAGACTTTCTAAAGCCTTATCTACTTGAACACCTAAAGTGAGGCTAACACCACCTTTTAAGTCCAAACCAAGGCTAATCTTAGAGTTGGGTAGATACTGCGCTATAGGAGTATTGGCTATAAAAGGAAGATTTGGAAGGGCGTAGACAATGCCACACAGCAATACAATAAGCGAAAGTAAAGCGCGCCAAGAACCGAGTTTCATATATATTCCTTTTTGCTATTAAAAAAAAATAGCAATTTTTTATAGAAAAATGTGAAACAAAAAATAGTTTTACTTCTTGTTTCACATTATACATTTACAGCTTATAGGCTATTAGTCTTTTCTTTATTGTTGTGGATTTGCAGGAGCACCAGCAAGATTTTTAGGGTCAACAACAGTAGCGATATATCCACGAACTAATTTAACTTCAGTTTTACCTAAATCAACAGTAATAACATCACTTTCGATTTCAGTAATACGTCCAAGTAAGCCTGAACTTAATAATACATGATCACCTTTTTTGAGTGCTTCAAGCATTGCTTTATGCGCTTTAGCCTTTTTTTGTTGTGGGCGAATAAGCAAAAAGTAAAACACTACAAACATAAGAATTAACGGCATGAATTGCATAAGCATTGATTCAGCACCACCTCCGGCAGGCGCGCCGGCAGCAGCATAAGCTACAGAAGAAAACATAAAAGATCCTCCAACTGGATTGTAATTATCTGTGTTTTTTATACACTAGTAATTGAATAAATAACCTCTCTTTTATAAAAGGGCAAGTCCTTTCTATGTAATTTGAAAAAAAATATATTGTAAGCGCTTGTAATAATAGATGAAAATATTAATATTTTTTTGTGAAAAAAACACTTTTCAAAGAGTTTGATAAGGAGTATCTTTCTATAATCATTATTAATCTGATATTGTTAGTACGTTTTAGGAGTTATTTTTATGTTTCCATTTGGTGCTTTTGTTAATGCTTTAGCAATTTTTGCAGGTTCAGTTTTAGGGCTTTTAATCGGTGCTCGATTAAAAGATAAAATGCGTACTACAGTTTTTCACTGTTTATCGCTTGCAGTCTTAGTGATAGGGATTAAAATGTCTTTAGTAACCGAACAACCTGTTATAATGATATTCTCGCTACTTATCGGCGGAATCATCGGTGAATTTTTTGACTTGGAAACAAAGTTTTTGAAAGTTGGCGATATTATAAAATCTAAAATCAATTCAAAAAATCCTAAATTTACAGATGGTCTTGTAAATGCAACCGTACTTTTTTGTATTGGTGCTATGGCGATAATAGGCTCTTTTGATGAGGGGTTACGTGATGACAGGAGTATTGTATATTCAAAATCTATTCTAGATGGGTTCACATCTATCGCACTAGCATCTGTGTATGGAGTGGGGGTGTTTTTATCTGGTGTGATGGTGTTTATTTATCAAGGGCTTCTTACTATCTTAGCGGTTTTCTTGCAACCATATATAAGTGAAGTGCTTATGACAGAATTAACCGCTGTCGGTGGAGCTCTTATTATTGGTATTGCTCTAAATTTGATGGAACTTACTCAGATTAGATTAACAAACCTTTTACCTTCATTGATAATATCTGTTATTTTAGTTTCGTTTATGTAAAGCATTTATGTTATTCAGATTTATGATTTCTTGAGTGGGAAAATCACGTTTTTTTCAAAGGGGAACTTTTCCCACAATGTGGTTTTCCCCCTCAAAAAATCATAACTTAGAAACATTGTATCAAAATAATTACATTGAATTTTCAAGCCATTCAGCAAAATCTTTACGACCACGTTCGGCAAGTAAAGGTTTTCTTTCTTTCTTTTTTACACGTCCACCAAGTTCAGGCATGAGTCCGAAATGAGCGTTAGACGGCTGAAAGTTCTTTGTAGATGTTTGCAAATGATTAAGTAATCCACCAAGAGCAGAACTTGCAGGGGGTTGAGAAAGCACAGCTTCTTTTTCTTTTGCTATAAGGAGTTTAGCAAGCCATAAACCACAAGCTATTGACTCCACATATCCTTCAACTCCTGTAATCTGACCAATAAGATATGTATCTGGTTTTTGTTTTAAAGCTAGATTAGGAAGAAGAACTTCCGGTGCGTTCACATAAGTATTTCTGTGAACTGAACCATATCTTACAAATTCAACATTTTTAAGAGCAGGTATGAGTCTAAAAATTCTATCTTGCTCTTTATAGGTAAGTTTAGTTTGACAGCCTACAAGGTTGTAAGATGTACCTTCTTTATTTTCTTTGCGAAGTTGAAGAAGTGCCCAAGGTCTGCTTCCTGTTTTAGGGTCGACAAATCCAACTGGCTTTAATGAACCAAAACAAAGGGTTTTTTCACCACGGTCTGCAAGAGCTTCAATAGGCATACAGCCTTCAAAGTGAATTTCTTTTTCAAAGTTATGGCTAGGCACTCTTTCACCGTCAACAAGAGCTTGCCAAAATGCGTGATATTCTTCCTTGTTCATTGGGCAATTGAGATAATCGCCTTCATCAGTTTTTTCATGCTCTTCTTTTTCGTGCCCATAGCGTGAGCCGTAGAAAGCGCAATCCATATCGACTGAACTAGCTTCGATAATTGGAGCAATTGCATCATAAAAATAAAGCTTTGAACTTTCGATATAATCTTTCAAGCTTTCTATGAGAGAATCAGAGGCAAGAGGGCCAGCTGCTACGATAACTTGATGTTCTTCGTTACATTCAAATTCTTTAATAGATGTGATTTCTTTATGAACAAGAGTAATTAATGGATGATTTTGAATAGCTTCTGTTACTTTTTCTGAAAAAAGAGTTCTGTCGACGGCTAAAGCTTTGCCGGCCGGAACTTTTACCTCATCAGCAATTTTTAGAAGAGGGGAGTTTAGTAATCTCATTTCTTCTTTTAGTAGTCCTACACCGGAATTTAGAGCATCATCTGAGCGCAGAGAGTTTGAACAAACAAGTTCAGCAAGCGTGTTTGAGGTGTGTGCTTCGCTCATTTTTTCAGGTTTTTGCTCGTAAAGAGTAACTTCTATTCCATTTTGTGCAAGTGCTAGGGCGCACTCACAACCGGCAAGACCGCCGCCTATAATTGTGTATTTCATATCTTTCTTTATTTCTTTATAATTGCAAGGAAGAGGGTATCTGCGCCTGTAGTTACAGGTTGAACGTATTCAGAGTGAACGCAGCTTACTGAATTTTCAGTGCAAAAAGCTTCAATAAGGTTTTCATTTTCGTTTTTATTTAATGAACAAGTTAAATAGACGATGTGTCCATTATTCGATAATTTATCAAGTGAAGATTTTAATAAATCATTTTGTAGTTCAATTGTTTCTTTAATTGATTTCTTTGTAATCTTATAGCGTAAGTCAGGGTTAGAACAGAGTGTTCCGGTTCCACTGCATGGAGCATCAAGAATGATTAGGTCAATATCTGAACAAGAGCATTCTTGAAGTGGCTGTGCTGTTGCTTCACAAGTATCTAGCCCAAGTCTTTTAGATTCCGCATTATATACTGAAATTCTTTTTTCGCTTGCATCACTTGCGCAAGTAACTTTAACTCCGTTTTCAGCAAGAGCCAAACTTTTTCCACCAACACCACAACAAGCGTCCCAAATTTTTAATGTATTGAGTTTTTCTTTTGTGAAGAAATCAATAATTTTCTGTACTGCTACTTGTGAAGTTGAACCTTGATATGAAAGATAACCCTCTTCAAAGAGTTCAGCACTTTTTTGACTGTTTACAGGTGCAGAATATCCACTATTTCCAAAATAGAGATGAAGAATAGAGGTTTGAGCAAGTGCATCTCTTTTTTCTTCCCAACCTTCTTTTGTCTGATTAAATCTGTAAGAATACCAAGGGAGTTCGTTAAGAGTATTTAAATAGGTTTCAGTAAAATCTTTTCCGTGTTGCTTGCGTAAGATATCAAGCAAGAAAGAAGGGAGTGAAGCATAAGTTGCATCAAGTTCAAGTAAAGTTTTTTTAGGATAAAGAAATTTAATTTCTTTAAAATATTTTTCTTTATCGAGTTCTTTAAATGGAAATTCTTTATCAGTTTTTCTTAGTACTGCATTAATAAGAGCAACTTCTTTTGATGCGTGTTTTTTTGAAAGCTCAACAGCTTCGTTAATTGACGCATGAAGTGGGATACTCTGCATGCAAAAAATTTCAGTAAATGCAATAAGAAGAATATCCCTTGCATTTTCACTGATTCCATCGCTTTTATGACAATAGAGATTTATAAGAGCATCAAATCTTAATTTATATCTATATAATTGATGAAGCATATTTGTGATATATGCACGTTCTTGCTTATTTAGTTCATTTGCTTTAAAATGAACATCAAGCGCAGAGTTAAGATTTTTAGATTTTGACTCTTTAAGAATTTCCAGAATGTGTTCTCTAGTATTTTTTTGCATGATATTTATATGTTGTTAAATTGTTTTTCAGCTTCTTGCTCAGCATATTCAAGAGTTTTTTTGAGTAAAGCTTCGTATGCTTTTACAAGTTCTTTTCCTTTTTGGGTGAGGCGTGAACCTTCTCTGCGTGAACCTACAGCTTCAATAAGGTCAATTTTCAGTGAAGCTTCAGCCCTTTTAATTTTCCCCCAAGCCGATCTGTAAGACATTTCTAACTTATCAGCAGCTTTACTGAGAGAACCCAGCTCATCTACAAGCTTTAAAAGTTCTACTCTCCCACTGCCTAAAGCAACACCACTACCGTCTTCTCCATCTAGCCATAGACTTATGTGTATAATTGGTTTCATTGCTGTTACTCCTTAACCTTTGTATATTTTATTTGTCATGTTTTGGGATTTTTTTCAATATAAATTTATATTTTTAAATTTGACTGATTTTCCTTGTCTTGACGAACTTGAAATGTTATCTTACTATATATAGTACAACAATTATATCAGAGAGGCAAAAGAATGAGTGACATTACTTCGCCCGCAAGATTGGAACTTACCGTTCTAGATAACGTTCCTTTTGGCGATAGAGTCAGTAAAAACGTGTCTTTTCACGCGCTTACATTGGAATTTCCAGAAAACTTAAATGAAGTTGCACCTGCTTGGAAAAACTGGAGAGCAGGACAATTTGTTATGATACGCCCATCAGACTGGGGCAACGAATTATTATGGGCTCGTCCTTTTTCTATAGCTCGTGTTACAAGTAGGGGCTTAGTTCTCTTCATGCAGGCATCAGGTAGAGGAACAACTAAACTTGCGACACTAAAAAATGGTGACAAAGTCATGGTTTGGGGTCCTCTTGGAAATAGTTTTATCATTGACGATACTAAACCTACATTATTATTAGCAGGCGGAGTTGGAATAGCTCCTTTCTGTGGCTATATGGATCAACATCCACGTAGAAGCAATTTGCATATGCTTTTTGGTCATCGTAGTAATTCTGAATGCTATCCTATTGATACCATTGCACAACATATCGAAGTTGACGTGTATCACGATAAATCTAAGGAAGATTTAGAAACTTTTCTTGGCGATATTAAAACTAATATGCAAGACTTTGCAAAACAAGACGGTTTAGTACTTGCTTGTGGACCACTTCCATTTTTAAAACATGTTTGGGCTTTATCTCATGAACTTAAGGTAAAAACTCAAGTGTCGCTTGAAAATAAAATGGCTTGCGGTGTGGGTGCATGTTTAGGCTGTGTTGCAAAAACATCTCAGCATTGGCATGATAAATCTAAAGCTGGTCTTCCAATTCAAACTTGTACATCGGGCCCTGTATTTTGGACTGATGATATAGAATTATAAGAGTGTTATCATGAATATAGATACTAAAGTAAAGTTTACTTCGTCAAGAGAAACTCTTGTATTAAAAAATCCAATATTAACTGCTTCCGGTACTTTCGGGAACGGTCCTGAATTTGCACCTTATGGCGATCTTACTACATTAGGTGGTATTGTTGTAAAAGGTTTAAGTCTTACAGCAAGAGAAGGTAATCCATCTCCACGTATAGCAGAAACTTCTTCAGGTATGCTTAATGCTATTGGTCTTCAAAACGATGGTATAGAAAATTTTATCACAAAAATCCTACCAACTCTTCCTGTTGATGAACTTCCTGTATTTGCAAATATCTATGCTACTTGCTTAGAAGACTTTGTTGAGCTTACTTCTATAGTTGATAAAACACCGGGTATTGCTGCAATTGAAGTAAATATTTCATGTCCAAACGTGAAAGAAGGTGGTATCCTTTTTGGGCAAGATCCTAAATTTGCTTATAAAGTTACAGAGGCAGTAAAGAAAGCAGCCGCGAACTTACCTATTATTATTAAATTGACTCCAAATGTTACTTCTATTGCGGATATTGCAGAAGCGGTTGAAAGTGCAGGTGCTGATTCTTTATCTCTTATTAATACAGTATCTGGTATGGCTGTTGACATTCGTTCAAGAAAACCACGTCTTGCAAATGTTATAGGTGGACTTTCCGGTCCTGCAATAAAACCTGTTGCTTTACGTTGCCTTTATGAAGTTCGTAAAAGAGTAAAAATTCCAATTATTGGTATTGGTGGAATTATGAATGCTGAAGATGTTCTAGAATTTTTACTTTTAGGCGCAACAGCAGTTCAAGTTGGAACAGCTAACTTTGTAGATCCTCAAAGAGTGTTCGACATAGTTCAAGAGCTTCCAGTACTTTTAGATGAATTAGGGTATAGTTCAGTTGCAGAATTTTGCGAAGACTATTACGGAAAATAAATCACGTTGTTTCACGTGAAACATTAAAAAGTTTCACGTGAAACAATTTTTTTTGGGGTGTATGTGTTTCAAAGAATTAGACCTGAAAAGACAATAGAAATTGCGAAATATTTTTCTTGGTTATCATTTTCTATGATAATCGCATCAAGTGTTGTTCTTACTGTTTTTTTAGGTAGGTCAACACTTACAAGTATTATAGATTCTCAAAAAGAATATCTTACAATTTTATCAGACAATTTCAATAGTCAACTCTTTAGAAGATTTACACTTCCAATCGCTCTAGCTGAAGATGAAGTTTCCCTTAGAGATCCATCACAGTATCGTTTGTTGAATGAAATTGTTGAAGGACTTATTAGTGGGCTTGAAATTAATGAAGTGCGCATTCTTGATATTAATGGTATTGTTGCATATTCAACTGAGTACGATGAAATACAAAGCAATGTAGGGCACACTGATAGCATTCAAAAGTTATTCAAAAGAGAAATACCTCTAATATTTAATGAAACAAATGCTCTTGGCTATATGGAAGCATTTTTCTCTTCAAAAATAGAAAATGATAGTTTTATGCTTGAAGTTTTGTTTCCTCTCTCAGTGGATAGCGATTTAGCACCATATTTTCAAGATGATTCCATTTTAGGTGTACTTCAAATTTCTGTAGACGTTACTCGAAACTACAAAGATGCTATTAATAATCAAAGGGTTATTTTTGCAATTTTTTCTGCTTCAAGTTTAATACTTTTTATTTTATTGCAATATATCGCAAGAAAATCAGAAATTCTCATTCAAGAAAGAATGGAAAAAAATAAGCAACTAGAAGCGCAACTTCATCAGCAAGAAAAGCTCGCCAGTATGGGTAGAGTAGTTGCATCTATTGCACATGAGATAAGAAATCCTTTAGGTATTATTCAATCAAGTACAGAATTACTCCGTTCAAGGAATAAAGATATCTTAGATAATCCTTCTCGTAGAATTTTAGATGCTACTCTCGATGAAACGAAAAGACTAGGAGAAGTTGTAAACGATTTTCTTGATTATGCAAGACCAAGAACTCCAAAGTTCAAAAATGTAGATATATCATTCTCAATTAAAAAAGCACTTGCATTTTTAGATAATAAAATAAAAACTGATGGTGTGGATGTACAAATTACAATGAATGATGCAATTATTGTTCAGGGTGAAGAAGAAATTCTTTATCGTGCAATATATAATGTTATATCAAACGCACTACAGGCTTTAGAAGAGGAAGACAGAAAAATCCTTTCAATTAGCGTAATTGATAATGATGAATTTACAGAAATAAAAATTTCAGATAGTGGAAAAGGCTTTTCAGAAGAAGCTCTTTCTAAAGCTCTTGATCCATTTTTTACAACAAAAGAAACTGGAACTGGTTTAGGGCTGCCTATTGTAAAATCTATAATTGAAGCGCATAATGGAGTGCTTACCCTTTCAAATAATGAAGAGGGTGGTGCTTGTGTTTCGATATCCTTTAATAAGAAAAATAATTAATAAGAGGCGAACATGCTAGGTGAAACTCATATTCTTATAGTTGATGATGAAAAAAATTATCTTCTGGTTTTAGAAACATTACTTATTGATGCAGGTTATAAAGTTACAGCTCTTTCAGATCCTGAAACAGCAATTGCACTGCTTTCTGAATCTGATGTGGATGTTCTAGTTACAGACTTAAAAATGCCAAAACTTACAGGCAGAGATATTCTTAATCATGTAAAAAAGAATTACTCACACATACCGGTTCTTATAATGACAGCCTTTGGCTCTATCGAGTCAGCAGTTGATCTTATGAAAGAGGGCGCATTTGACTATATCACAAAACCATTTTCTAATGATGAATTAATTATAAGTGTCCATAATGCTTCTAAACTAGCTCAAGCTCACAGACAATATAAAATTTTACAAGAAAGTATTGCAGAAAAATACTCCGATGAACATATTATTGGTCAATCTAAAGTAATGCGAGAAGTACGTTCTTTAGTTGATCATGCTGCTAAGTTAAAGACTCCTGTTATGATTAAAGGTGAAAGAGGAACCGGAAAAAAACTTATTGCAAAAGCAATACACTATTCATCAGAAAGAAAAGAAAAACCTTTTGTTGCTGTGAGTTGTAAATCTTATAATCCACAAACTTTTGAAGAAGAACTTTACGGCTACGAATCAGATAATGATGGAACTACAACTCTTAAAAGAGGTAAAATAGAGCAGTCTCACGGCGGCACTCTATTTTTAGAAGATGTTTCTGAGCTTAATTTAGAGGCTCAAGGGCATCTTTTTGAAATTCTCAATACAAAAGAACTCAAGAGAGTAAATAGCAAAAAATCAATTCCGGTTGATTTAAGACCAATAGTAAGCACAACAAAAGATATAAAAGAAATGCTTAGTGTTGGTTCTTTCCGAGAAGATTTATACTATCTTCTTAATATCATAGAAATTAAAATGCCTTCTCTTAGAGAACGACGTGAAGATATTCCAGAGCTTGTTGGATTCTTTTCACATAAAATCGCTAAAGAACATGGCATGGATGATAAGAGATTTAGCGCAGAAGCTTTGAATTATTTATCAGGATATGATTGGGAAGGGAATATCATGCAACTCCAAAACGTACTTGAAAGATGTATTGTGCTTGTTGCAAGTGACCTAATAAGTGACAATGATCTTCCACCTGAAATTAGAGATGAAGAAGCACAATTTAAAAGCGCTGTTGACCTCCTTCCTTATGAGTTGAAATTGGCGGACACTTTAGATAAAATTGAAGCTGCTCTTATCCGTAGAGCTTTAGTTAAATCTGATTTTGTTCAAGCACATGCAGCGGACAGATTAGGAATTTCTCGCTCATTAATCCAGTACAAATTAAAAAAATACAACATTACAGGGCATTAATTTCTAGAAATTCTATCTAGACTATACTATTAAAGCTTAAAGAGAAATGTAGTTATTTAGCTAACTATTTTTCTCTTTTTTTTTTAAATAAAAAGTTGCTAACTTTTGGTCTATAGTGCTTTTTTTGCTTGACAATCTTCTCACAAGAAGTCAATATATTAAAAATTATACTATGAGGAATGGCTATGCAGTATCGCCCACTCGGTAAAACAGGATTAAATGTTAGTGTTCTAGGTTTTGGATTAATGCGTTTACCTTGTTTACCTTTCACAGAAGAAAAAATTCCTACTGTCGATGTAAAAAAAACAGAAGAGTTATTTAATCTTTCTCTTGATTTAGGTATTAACTATTTTGATACTGCGCTTGTTTATCATGGTGAACAATCAGAAAGAATTCTCGGTGACTTGATGAAAAAAAGTAATCGTAGACAAGATATTTATGTTTCGACTAAAATGCCTTGCTCAAAAATTACTTCAAGCGACCATTTTGAAAGATTCTTTAACATGCAATTAGAAAATTTACAAACCGATTATATTGATGTTTATCTAATGCATGCTCTTAACAAAACTCGTTGGGCATTTATGAAAAAGCTAGGAGCACTAGAGTTTTTAGAGCAAAAAAAGAAAGAAGGACGCATTAAGCATATTGGCTTTTCTTTCCATGATAACGTTGATGTTTTAATGGATATTGTAGATGAATATGATTTTGAAATAGGGCAAATTCAACTAAACTATATAGATACAACTGTTCAAGCCGGTATTGAAGGGTTTTCATATATGGCCGGAAAGGGAATGGGTATAGCTATTGTTGAGCCACTAAAAGGTGGTACTCTTGCTGAAAGTGTACCTCATGATATTAAAGAGATATGGGATAGTGCTGAAATTAAAAGAACGCCTGCTGAATGGGGTATGCGTTGGTTGTTTGATAGAAAAGCAGTATCCTGTGTTTTAAGTGGTATGAATAGCCCTGAACAGCTAATAGAAAATGCTCGTATTGCTGATGAACATCAAATTCGTTCCCTTACAAGCCAAGAACATCAACTTTATTCACAAGCGCGTTCTGCAATGCTTTCACATGCAGCGATTCACTGTACCGGATGCAAATACTGTATGCCATGCGGACACGGAATTAATATTCCGAATATTTTCAGTTTATACAATCAGCTTAATATGTTTAAGAACAAAAAATGGATTGCAGCTCAATACGCAACAACAATTCTGAATAATGAAAGTGCGCTTGCTTGTAAATCATGTAATAAGTGTATGCGCAAATGCCCACAATCAATTGATGTTCCAGCTTCACTAAAACTTGCTCATGAAACATTGTCAGCTTTAGTTGAAGAAGAGAAATTATAGTCTAAAGAAAATTATGCTTTGTCCGATAATTAAGGATATGTTTGCAAAATCTTTTAAATGATGGGAAAAACTTATGTCATACGAAGCTGAAAACCATGAAGTTATGAATGAAACTGTTGCAGAGGACATTATCCAAGTTGTTACGTTCTTTATAGCAGAAGAAGAATTTGCTGTTGAAATACTTGATGTTCATGAAATTATACGTCTTATACAAATAACCCCTGTGCCTAATGTTGCTGAATTTTTAGAGGGTGTAATAAATTTACGTGGTAAAGTAATTCCAGTGATTAATCTAAGAAAACGTTTTGATTTGCCGCGCATAGCTAATTCAGGAAAAACAAGAATTATTGTTATGGAACTACGCCAAAAAATTATGGGATTCCTTGTTGATGAAGTTTCTGAAGTTCTTAGTATAAGCAAAAATATTATTGAAGAAACACCTCCAATTGTAGCCGGAGTTGATGCTGAATATATACGTGGCGTTGCGAATATGGCAAATGGTTTGTTGATTATTTTAGAACTTGAAGCCTTATTAGAAGTTAGTCCACTCGTTAATTATTAGGGTATCTTTCTAAATTAATTTTTATGTCTTTTGGCATTTACCAAGTGGAACGGAAAGATGGTTTTTTACTAAATTTATGTATGTTTTTATATACTTCACTTCATAAAAATCATTTTTTATTGAAAATTCTACAAAATTTCTTCATTTAGAAACACACTCTAATTTTTTATAGTAAAACCTTAAAAAAGGAACACATTTTCAAAATGTAGTTCCTTTTTTTATTGATTATAGAAGCTAAAAAATATATAATTTAGAAGAAATATTATAAATAAAGGATAAGTATGAGCAGAATCAGAAAGAGTTTATTACATACAGTTTTTTCCGGGTTTAATATGCGCCGCTGGAATGATAAGTTACGCCCTACAGAACTTTATGAAATTGATAAACAAGCCCATAAAATGATAATAGCCTTTATCTTAGCTTATAGCACAGAGTGCGAATCAGAAGAGCATAGAACAGAACTACTGCACGAACTTATTGAGTGTAGTCTATTTGATTATTTTTATAGAATTGTCACTACTGATTTAAAACCACCTCTTTTTTATCAAATCAAAGCAAATAAAAATCATTATCAAAAACTTACTCTTTATGTTGAAAGAGAACTTCAACCTATTCTAGAAATATTTAATGATGAATTTTTTTCAGAATTTAAAAAATATCATAAAGGTGAAAAGCAGTTTAGTCATACTTTAACAGAAGATATTTTAAAGGCATCACATTTATTTGCATCAGAGTGGGAATTCAATCTCATTAAAGATTTGAATAAATTTGATGCAGAAATTCAGTTTATTGAAAAAGATTTTAAAGATAAATTATCAGCTTTAACAGAAGTTGATGGTTTAGCTGAGTTAAAAAATATTCTTGATAGTTCAGCAGCACTAGGTTCTTTCGCGCATTTTTGTGGACAATTAAGATTTCAATTAAGGTGGTCACAAGAACCGAGATTGCCTTTAACTTCTGTTTTAGGACATATGTTTTTTGTTGCTACAATGGCATATTTTGTGAGTATAGATGTAGGTGCGTGCAAAAAGCTTAAAGTAAATAACTTCTTCTGTGGTTTATTCCATGATTTACCCGAACTCTTAACAAGAGATATTATTACTCCAGTAAAAAATTCATCAAAAGAATTGCCAGATTTTATTAAAGAATATGAACATATGGAATTAAATCGTAAAATTCTCAACCCATTAAGTGAAGCAGGTTATACAAACATTGTAAATCCGCTCACCTACCTACTAGGGTTAACAATTGACGGGGAGTTTAAAGCCTGTTACACAAAAGGAGATAAAATTGTTGGCTGTACAACAGAAAACATTTACTCTTCCTATAATCGAGATGAATGTAATCCTAAAGATGGTGAACTTATAAAAGCTTGTGACGTTTTGGGTGCTTTTATGGAAGCGCATACTTCGATACGTCATGGAGTCTCATCTTCACAAATTCTTGAAGCTTCTATCAGGATAAGGAGTAAAATCCCAAATCCTCTTTCGGAGTTAATTGATTTTAAAGCTCTTCTTGCGGACTTCGATTAGAAGTTTATCTATTTTTTAAGAATTTTTATATAAAACCTCTAACAATAGAAAGTTATGAAACAAGAAATTAATAATGACCTTCTCCTAAAGAAGATATCATCTGATAGTTGTATTAGTCTTATAGGCATGCCATCTGTAGGAAAAAGCACAGTAGGGTTTATGCTAGCTGAAGAGATTAATTTTGCGCATCTTGATAGTGACTATGTTATCGAATCACTCTATGGTGTGAATCTCCAACAAATTACCGATAGTTTGACTAAAGAGAAATTTCTCGATTTAGAAGGAGAAGTAATCTCTAAGCTACTTGTTAAACGTACTGTCATATCTACAGGGGGTTCAGTTGTATATAGAGATTGGGCGATGGAAAAACTTAAAGCATTAGGACCTTGCGTATTTTTATCAACATCACTTGATATTATACTCGAAAGACTCGCACTTCATCCTGATAGAGGAATAGCAATCGGGCCAAATCAAACAATAGAAGATTTGTTTAATGAACGTATGGCTCTGTATACAAAATATGCAGACTTTACAGTTAATGTTTCACGTGAAACAACCCCAAAACAAGTCGTTCAAGCGATAATAAATAATTATAAGTAAACTCATGCAAGATTTATCATTTACTCAACGTATTGTTGTAGGCATAGCAAGATTAGAACCTTCAGGTTTAGTTCCGTTTGCACCGGGAACATGGGGTTCTTTATTTGCGTTAATAATAGGGTATTTTTGTTTTTTACCTCTTCCATTTTTAGCAAGAATCATTTCGCTTGTCGCTCTTTTTTTTGTTGGAACTTGGGCTTCGGATATTGCTGAAAAAGCTCTGAATGCAAAAGATCCATCTTCAATTGTTATAGATGAGCTTGTCGGATTGTGGATAGTGCTTCTTCCTATTTATACATTGGGGCAGGATATAAAAGATACATTAATCCAACTTAGCATAGCATTTGTTCTTTTTAGATTTTTTGATATTTTAAAAATCTATCCTATAGCAAAGTTAGAGACAATTTTTTCCGGTGGATTAGGAATAATGCTTGATGATGTTCTTGCTGGAATTTATGCGCTTTTATGCTTCTTATTGATAAAACATTTCTTTTTATAGGTGAACTATGAAATATCTTGCAATAGATTTCGGTATAAAAAGAGTAGGGCTTGCGGTATCATCGAATGATGGTATACACGCTTTTCCTCTTTGTACTTATGAAAGAACAACTCGTCAGGCAATGTTTGATTTTCTTTTGCAAACAATAGCAAATGAGAAAATTGAATCAATTGTGATAGGTTTACCTCTTTCAATGGCAGGAGAAGACACAACAACAACTTCACAGGTGAGAAATTTTACAGCTTCACTACAAAGGCGTTGTGAGTTGCCAATATATCTTATAGATGAAACTCTCAGCTCTTTTGAAGCGGAGGATTATTTGGCTCATGTAAAACCTAAAGATAGAAAAAAAGTGCTAGACCAAGCAGCGGCAATGCAAATTCTTTTATCTTTTCTAAATTATGACAATAAGGCAAAGCTCTTAATATGAAAAAATTTTTTCTTTATTCACTTCTATTACTATGGATAATTTCAGCGGCAGTTGTTGGTATTGGATATTTCAAAGCAAAAGAATTTCTAAGAACTCCTCCCGTAGCTGAAGAGTTAGCAGAAACAATTATTATAGATATAAAACCGGGTTCTACATTTACTCAAGTAACAAAGATGTTGCATGATAAAAATATCATCACAGATGAATTTTCTTTCAAAATGCTTGCAAAGTATCTAGATTCAGACAAAAGCTTGCAAGCAGGTAGATTTGAATTTAGCACTGCATGGCTACCGCAAGAAGTGCTAAATCATCTTGTGCTTGGAGATCCTGTCTATCGCCGACTCACAATACCGGAAGGCTTAACTTGGTGGGAAGTTGGTAGACTTCTAGAAAAAGAAGGATATGCAAATTATGACGACTTTAAAGAGATTATTCATGATCCTGAATTTTTAGCATTTTGGGGAATTCCATTTAAAAACGCAGAGGGCTTCCTGTACCCAGATACTTACTTCCTGCCAAAACCGGATGAAGCAAGTAAAGAGTCTGCTAAGTCCGTAGCGGGTAGACTTGTTGATACTTTCTGGAGAAAAACAGATTCTCTTTGGAAAGAAATAGAACCGGATAAGAATAAGCCTTCCAAAGATACTTTAAATAGATATCTTACCTTAGCATCAATTATTGAAAAAGAAACAGCAGTACCTGATGAAAGATTTAGAGTTGCAGGTGTTTATACAAATAGATTAAATATTAATATGCTACTTCAAGCTGATCCAACAGTATCTTATGGAATAGGAGAGGAGTTCAAACCTCCTTTACTTACAAAACATTTGAAAAATGAAAAGAATCCATATAATACTTATAAGAAAGGTGGTCTTCCTCCGGGACCGATTTGTTCTCCTTCATTTTATTCAATCGAGGCTGCATTTAATCCAGAAGAACATACTTTTTATTATTTCGTAGCAAAAGGAGATGCTAAAGGTCATTACTTTGCTAAAACTCTTAAAGAACATAATAATAACGTAAGAAAATACAGAAAAACTCAAAAGTAGAGTTTTACATAATTTAGGCAAATATGAATATAAAATCTATCAAGATAATTACAGTAGGCAAAATAAAAACTTCTTTCTGGAAAGAAGCTTATGCCGAATACATAAAAAGAGTGAAAAATTTCTGCACTGTAAATGAATTCATGGTGAAAGATGCCGACCAAAACCTTAGCATTGATCAAAGAAAAGATAAAGAAGCTCAAGGAATTTTAAAGCATATTCAACCGAATGACTCTATCATCTGCCTTGATGAGCACGGTAAAAGCTTTTCTTCTTTAGAGCTTGCGCAGAGGTGCGACACTAAAGCTCTTGAAAAAAATCTTTGTTTTATTATTGGAGGAGCTTATGGTCTTTCCAATGAAATTCTAAAAAAAGCTGATACTGTTTTAGCATTTGGCAGACAAACATTTCCGCATGAATTAGCTCAAGTTGTTTTGAGTGAACAACTTTTTAGAATTTGCGCTATATTAAAGAAAACAGGCTATCACCACGAGTAAATTTTCTGTATAAATATTATTGGAGTAGATACTTTCCCTCTCTCGAATACTCCCTCTCTTAGAGCATTATAATAAAAGAGAACTTTTTTAAAATGAAACTTCCTTTAAGTTCAACTTAAAGGAAGTTTTTTTAATGAAGAGGGAAACCATATTTTTTTGTGTAGTTTTCCTCTCTCAAATAAATATGCGGAAGTCATTACTGAGATAATATTTCTTCGTAGTCCGGAGTAATTACAGCATCATTAAGTGAATCCATTTCACGTAATCTTCTTTCTTCCTCTAAGAGTTCTTGAAGAGCTTCCGGTGTATTTTCCGGTGTACGTAAAATTTGAATCTCATCACTATAGAATTCAGAGTCGTCATCACTTGCTTGTGGCGGGAATGGATTCAGTATATCAGGAAGGGCATTTTCGCTATCTTGAGTTGCTTCTTCTACTGTAATAACTTCTTCAGGTGTTACAATAGTTTCTACTGTTTCACTTGGAGTTGTTGGTGGTGTAGGGTCAGGTGTGCTTAGAGAAGGTACTGGAGCAACTGTAGGAATAGGTGGTAGTGTAGCTTCAGTTGACGGAGTTGTTGATTTTTCAGCATCTGTAGATACTGGTTTTGTGATAGGATTGGTTGTAGCTTCAGTTTTAACCTCAGCTTTACTTGTTGATTCTGATTGCTTTTTTCTACTTTGGCTTTGCTTTGTAGGAGAAGATAAAGCAGGATCTATAGGCGCGGAGTTATTTGAATAACCATTATATGGTTGACGTTGTGAATGTTTTTTCCAAACATCATAGAGCGCTTCTGCTGAAACCGATTGCGCAAGTGCAAATGAGAGTAAACAGATAATACTTGCAGAAGCACAAAGCGAAATAAAGCTTTTATTCATAACAATACCCTTCTAAAATTATATTTCGTAGTCGCCGCGGTTCATTTTTATTTGTTCTGTTGACGCTATGAGTTCTATTTCAGAAACAATAGAATCGAGTTCACTAGGAAGATTAGATTTTCTTAAATCACCAACTTGGCCAATAACTTTTTGTAAATCTTGCCATGCAGATTTATCTGAATTTTGTTGAGTAAGTTTTTCAGCGTAAGCATCTAGTCCATCAAGAGCCGCAGCGATACCATAGATTTCTTTTTCAAAATCTTGCATACCTTCATCAGCTTTTGTACCTTCAAGCTTCCCTGAAAGCATTGCATTTATAGTTGCTAAGTTTGTAGCTGAGATATCTTTATAGGAATTATCAGCAGAAAAAACTCCGGCTTTAATAAGGTTTTGCTCATTGGTTGAAGATAAAGCAGAGTCCGCTCTTGCGAGTAGGTCAGCAAATTCTGCCTGTGTTTGCGGGATTTGCCCTGTTTTATTTTGCTGATTTTGCCCGTCAACGATAGGTAAAATATTGTGTAAATCGTTATTAACTTTCATAAAATCCTCGCATTTTTGATATATTGATTAGGAAATAATTTCCTTATTAGTCTTTGCTTATATTATAAAATGCAAAATGCGTGCCTAAATAGTTTAATTTGCTTTGATATATTTTTCTAACAAAAAAAGAACTACTTGTCGACAGAAAAAAAATAGTGTATAATGTATCCATTATGAAGTTGTAATGAAACAACTTGAAAAATTATGTTGAAAGGAGAAATGTTATGATTGAAATGAAAAAAATTATTTGTGCCCTAGACCTTTCCGAACATAGTAAAGTTGTAGCTGAATATGCTACTACTTATGCAAAATTGAGCGGAGCAAGCATTATTGCTGTTTATGCTGCGCCAACATTAACACAGTATTCAGGCTTCCACGTTCCACCAAATACAATTGACTCTTTTGTAGGAGAAATTGTTTCCGGTGCTGAAACTGCGATGGCTGAATTTATTTCACAATATTTTCCGGGTGTAGAAGTGCGCTCAGAAGTTGTTGTGGGATATGCTGCTGAAGAAATTGTAGCTCTTGCAACAGCTGAAAATGCTGATCTTATTGTAATGGGAACACACGGTAGAACAGGAATTGATAGAGTACTCTTCGGTTCTGTTGCTGAGAAGATAGTTAAAACTTCTCCAATGCCGGTTCTTACAATAAAACCTACCGTTGCAGAAGCTAATTAGTTGAGTTTATGGAGGGTACTTTTTATAGTATCCTCCTTTTAATTAATCTTATGAGAGAGTAATAAAAAAAGACTATGGAATTTTCAGTAAGAAAAGAAGTGCAAGGATTTTCTCCTTATGAAGCCGGTTTGTCAATTGATGAAATTAAAGAAAAATATCAACTTGATAGTGTTATTAAACTTGCAAGTAATGAAAACCCTTTAGGAGTTTCTCCAAAGGCATTAGAAGTGCTTGAAAAAAAAGCTCATTTAGCTTTTAGATATCCGCAGTCCGGCACTCCAAAGCTTGTTAATGCTCTTTCTGATTATCATAAAATTGATGCAAATAGAATAGTTGTTGGAAATGGTTCTGACGAGGTGATTGACCTCCTTATCCGTGTAATGGCAACTCCACAAGTTAATAATATTGTTGCATTTGACCCATGTTTTAGCATCTATAAAACGCAAGCCAAGCTTTGTAATATTGAAATGCGGCAAGCAAAATTAAACTCAGATTTTTCTTTCGATTTTGAAAAAATTCTTTCTCTTGTTGACGAGAATACCTCTTTAGTTTTCCTTACAAATCCTGATAATCCTTCTGGCTTTGCTATTGAAGCAGAGAAGATTTTAGAATTTTCAAAAAGACTTCCCCAAAACTGTCTTTTAGTTGTTGACGAAGCTTATGCAGATTTTGCAGAGCCAAAGTATTGCTGTGAACCTTATGTTCATTCAGAATCAAATATCGCTATTATGCGCACTTTTTCAAAGTGTTATGGTCTTGCGGGGTTACGCATAGGATACGGAATTTTCCCAACTGAAATTGCGGATTATATGTGCCGTGTACGTTTGCCATTTTCACTTAATATACTTGCTGAAGAAGCTGCTATTGCGGCTTTAGGGGACAGAGACTTTTATAATAAAACTATTGAAATTACTCTTGAAGGAAGAAAGTATCTATCAATCGAACTTGAAAAATTAGGATGTAAAGTAAGTCCATCACAATCTAACTTTGTTCTTGTAACTCTTCCTGAGGGAAATAGTTCAAAAGAGTTATTTAATTGCTTACTAGAAAAAGGAATGATTATCCGAGCTCTTACGGGATATGGTCTACCACAAAGTTTAAGAATTTCAATTGGATTACAAGAAGAAAATGCTCAATTAATTTCTTATATTAAGGAGTTTTTAGGCTAATGAGCAAACCCTTTATTATAACAATTGATGGTCCAGCAGGGGTTGGAAAATCTAGTCTTGCGAAAAAACTTGCTAAAGCTTTTGATATAGCAATGCTTGATACAGGTGCAATGTATCGCACACTAGGTTTAAAGCTTGGTGCATCGTGTATGGATATGACCGATGAAAAGTTAGAAAGGCTTGCGCGCTCATATGTATTTACTCTAGATAACAACTCATCTTCGGCTCAACTTTTATGCAACAATGAAAGAGTTGATGATTTACCAATTCGCACAGAAAAAGCATCTCGTTTATCTTCATTAGTTGCAAAACTACCGATAATTCGTACTGTACTTCATGAGAGTCAGCGCGCGATTAGTCAGAATTTCTCACTGCTTACTGAGGGCAGAGACATGGGAACTAAAGTTTTCCCTAATGCTCAATGTAAAATATTTTTAGATGCTCAGTCTATTGTACGTGCAAAACGTCGATACGATGAACTTATTGCTAAAGGTGAAGAAGTTGACTACGATTCTCTTTTGGAAAATCTTATCGAACGTGATAATCAAGATAGAAATCGAGTAATAGATCCATTAAAACCAGCGGAAGATGCTTATATTTTTGATACTTCTGAGCATACTTTTGAAGAAGTTTATAATCATCTTTACGAATATATAGGACAGAAAATGAAAGAACAAAATCAAAATATTGAAGAAGAATTCACTCATCTTGATAAAAACGGCAATGCTTGTATGGTTGATGTAGGTGATAAATCTGTAACAAAACGTATCGCTATTGTAGGCTGTAGAGTTGACATTAATGAAAACACTATGCGTCTTCTTAAAGAAAATGCTCTTCCTAAGGGTGATGTGCTTACTACTGCAAAAATTGCCGGTATCCTTGCTGCAAAACAAACATCAGCGTTAATTCCAATGTGTCATCCACTTGCGATTAGTTATGCAGATATTCGCTTTAATGTGATCGACACTCCGCCGTCTATTGAAATTGAAGCAGAAGTTCATACTGCAGATAGAACAGGTGTTGAGATGGAAGCTTTAATTGCGGCACAAATCACATCAGCAACTATCTATGATATGTGTAAAGCTGTTCAAAAAGATATCTGTATAAGCGAATGTAGGCTTCTTCATAAATCAGGTGGAAAGTCTTTATTTAATTATCAAAAATAAATTATAATTTTCTTATATTGTTACTTTATTGAAGGGAAATCTAATTTGTCTCCGACGGGCAAGGAAACTTTTCCCACGGGAATGATTCTCTTTGCAAACCCCTTTTCTTTTTCGTTCCTTACGGAAAAGGGGAAAGGGTTTCCAAAAAACTATTTCCGTAGACGTCAAAACAAAGAATTTTTCTTTAAGTTTAGAATTTATTAAGGTAAAACAAGAAACGTTCAGCTTTATAAACTATAAACTAGTGCTTATAATCCGCACACTCACCGCTTGCAGATATTTTACTTAACCACCTATTTAAATGCGGTGAAATTAAAAGTTTTTTAAGGAAAGGGTGGGGGCTTGGGGGAGGGAAAACCTCAACTTTTTCAAAAGTTGTGGTTTTCCCTCCCCCAAAAAAAATGCAATAGAAGCAATATTTGACCTTTGATATTTTCTATTGTATAAGAGGTGACTATTTTACTAATTAGAGGTTTGTATGGAACAAATACAAGATAAACCACAAGACTTTCTTCGTGAGCGTGTAGCGCAAGATAAAGCGCAAGGAAAATTTGATTCTAGAGTACACACTCGTTTTCCGCCTGAACCAAATGGTTATTTGCATATAGGACATGCAAAATCTATTTGTTTAAACTTTGGAATAGCTCAGGAGTTTGAAGGTCAGTGCAATATGCGTTTTGACGATACAAATCCTGTGAAAGAAGATGTTGAATATGTAGATTCAATCATGGAAGATGTAAAATGGCTCGGCTTTAATTGGAGTGGAGAACCTCGTTTTGCATCTGACTACTTTGAAACTCTTTATAACCACGCTATTACATTGATTAAAAATGGTAAAGCTTATATTGATGAACAAAGTGCGGAAGAAATTCGTCTAACTCGTGGTACTTTAAAAGAACCAGGTAAAGAAAGCCCTTTCAGAAACCGACCTATTGAAGAATCATTAGATCTTTTTGAACGCATGCGCAAAGGCGAATTCCCTGATGGAACTTACGTTCTTCGTGCAAAAATTGATATGGCATCACCAAATGTTATCATGCGTGATCCTACAATATACCGTATTCGTCATGCTCATCACCATAAAACAGGTGATGCGTGGTGCGTGTATCCTATGTACGACTTCACACACTGCCTTTCCGATTCCATTGAAGGTATTACTCACTCTATTTGTACTCTTGAATTTGAAAATAATAGAGAACTTTATGACTGGGTGCTTAATGCTTTAGATGTGTACCACCCACAACAAATTGAATTTGCTCGCTTGCAATTATCATATACAGTTCTATCAAAGCGTAAACTTATCCAACTTGTGCAAGAAAAACACGTAAGCGGTTGGGACGATCCACGTATGCCAACTATCTGCGGTTTCCGTAGAAGAGGTTATACCCCTGAATCTATACGTAATTTCTGTTCAAGAATTGGTGTTGCTCGTGTTTCTGACTCAGTTGTAGATTTTTCAATGCTTGAATTCTGCGTTCGTGAGCACTTGAATGAAATAACTCCTCGTTTGATGGCTGTACTTAATCCTATTAAGGTTACAATCACAAACTATCCAGAAGGACAAGTAGAATATTTTGATGCTCCTCTTCACCCGGAAAATGCTGATTATGGCTCACGTCAAGTGCCATTCTCTCGCACTCTCTATATAGAGCAAGATGATTTCCGTGAAGAAGCACCAAGAAAATATCATAGACTTGCACCAAACCAAGAAGTTCGTCTGCGCTATGCTTATTATATTACTTGTACAGATATCGTAAAAGATGAAAACGGTAATATCACTGAAATCCTTTGTACTTACGACCCTGAAACTCGTGGTGGAACAAGCCCTGATGGCAGAAAAGTTAAAGGTACAATTCACTGGGTATCAGCAAATGAAGCAAAAGAAGTTAATGTGAATCTTTACGAACAACTTTTTAGTGCTGAGAATCCTAATTCACTCCCAGAAGGGCAAGATTTCCTTGATGTTCTCAATCCTGATTCAGTAAAGCAAGTTACTGCTTATGCAGAACCACATCTTCTTAGCTACTCACCTTATGAGAAAGTACAGTTTGAAAGACTTGCTTATTTCTGCGTAGATAAAGAAAGCACAACTGATAAACCTACCTTTAATCGTATTGTAACTCTCAAAGATTCTTGGGCTAAAATCGAAAAAAAAGGTTAATATAATAAATTGCAACTTATGTGTTAGTTTACTAAGGTAAAATGACCATACTCCCTTTAGATGTATATTTGTATGTCTAAAGGGAGTTTTTATTTAAAGGGACTTTCTTTTTATATTGTTTAATTTTAGAAAATATATTATATTTGATTAACTATTATTATAGATAATATAAACTTTTATTTTATTTGATAAATTCAATCAAGAAAGTATAAAGAAAAAAAGTATGAAGAATCGAACCTTTAAATGGTATGCCTTAGGATTGGGATATTTTTTAGGCCTTTGCGCAAATGTATATATTGGGCAGAGTATGTTTTTGCTATGTCTTTTGCTAGTTGTTTCAAAAGTGAAAGATATAAGCTTTTATTGTTTTGTAATATTATGCTTCGTTCTGGGATTTTCTTATGGAGAAAAAAAAGAACTTCCTAGTTTGCCGACTTGGTTTGTCGAAAATCAAAAAGAAGAGTATAGTGCATTAGTAGAAAAAGCTCAGTCCCTCCCTGATAAAAGATGGCGATTGATTGTGTCAGATATTAAAAAAAAGGGTGAAAATGAAAGTTTAATCGGTGATGGAGTTATTTATCTTTACTATGATAAAGCAGAAAATGACAATGCCCCTATAGAGGGAATGCACGTTCACTTTAATGAAGAAATTACAACTATTAATTTTGGAGAAAATAAGGAGATTTTATCATCGCATCAATACTGGTTTGATAAAAATATTTTTTATTCAAGCTATATTACAATGAATAAGCCAAATCTTACTTGGTCTGGAGAGGGGAGTTTTCTATCAAGGGCAAGAGAACGAATTTATAAAAAATTTGTTGATATTTGTAGAGATGAAAAAGGTGAAATATCTCAGTCTCATGCTTTTGCAATTGCTCTGATTTTTGGTGAAAGATTTTATTTTGATACAAGAACAGTAAATCTTTTTACAAGTGCCTCATTGGTGCATTCGATAGCTTTGTCGGGAATGCACTTAGCTTTTGCTTTGATGTGTGCTTTTGCTATTGGAAAAATTACAATCTATATTTATCCTAATATATTGTACAAATTACCTTTTAAACTTTTAGTAACAAGTATAAGTATACCTCTTGCCCTTCTATATTTTTGGATAGGGAATACGCCAATTTCTTTAATGAGAGCAGGAATAATGCTCTTTATTATTTGGTTTGCAATGTTGAAATATAAGAAATTTTCCTTGTTAGATATACTAATGCTCGCGGCAATATTGATTTTAATTTTCATTCCCTCTGCATGGCGAGATTTAGGCTTTCAATTTTCTGTATTGTCGGTAGCATCTATTGCTTTTATTAATCCATATCTTGCTGAATATAATAAAAAATTCTTAAATTATAAAGATTCAAAAATTAAAAGTTTATGTAAGAAAATTATTTTTTCTTTAGTTTCTTTATTATCTATAAGTTTTGGAATACAAATTTTTCTTTATCCTTTGCAATCGTACACTTTTGGAGTTATCAGTCCTCATTTCTTCATGAATGCTTTCTGGTTGCCCCTTTTACAGCTTGTTATAATGCCCTTGAACTTTCTGGCTTTATTTATAATGCCATTTGAAGAAATATCTAAAGTTTTGTTGAATAAATCAACATACTTAATTGAAGAAGTTACAAGGCTTTTGCTTTATCTAGAAGAAAATTCTTTACTTGAGATGATACAATCTTACCGTTTTGGTTTATGGCAAGGAATAGGGTATGTTTTATGTCTTTTACTTGTTTATTATAGGAAAATTTTACCCAGAAGAAAAATGATTTTCTTTATCTCTTTATTTTTACTGATTAGTCCTTTTGTAGCAAACTTTATTGATAAAAATATAGCAAAATTAGAAGATAGACTCGTAATTAGAATGATTAATGTCGGGCAAGGTCAAAGTATACTACTTGAATACGACGGTAAACGTTCGCTTATTGATGCTGGGGGAGTATATGGATATAGATTCGATACAGGACGTGATACAATCGCAAAAATATTGACTTATCAAGATAATAAAAAAATAGATTATGCTATTGTTACTCACTTTGATTTGGACCATGCAAAAGGTTTTTTCCATATCGTAGAGCATTTTAATATTGAAAATTTTGTGTATTCGTCTCAATCTATTGAAAAAGATTTAGCTAAATACCTTTTGGAAGAAATAAATAAGAATGAAATTAAAAAGGTAGATGTTAAAATTTACGATAAAATTTATCTTGCCGACTATCTATATTTAGAAGTTTTATCTCCAACAAGTAAAGAAATATATAGTGAACACTCAGAAGAACTTTCTTCAAATAATCTCTCAATAGTTCTTCGTGTCGTCTACAAAGGAAGAGGAATAGCTCTTTTATGTGGAGATATTGAAAAGGAAGGAATTGACTATATTTTAACAGATCATGCTGATATCACAGCCGATATTTTAATTGTGCCTCATCACGGTTCAGAAGATGCTTATAGCGAAGAATTTTATGAAAGAGTGAATCCAAAATACGCTCTTATTTCAAGTGGAAGATACAATAGATATAAATTTCCTCATAATAAAGTAACAGATTATTTTTTAAGGAGAAATATTCCTATCTTAAATACAGCAGATACTAAGGATATCTCTTTTATATTTAATAAATTTAATATGTTAAATCAAAGATATTTAGAGAAATAATCAATAAATTAGAGAAATTAAATTATTTTGGTACGATACTTGCTCTATAAGGCATGAAAGGAATATTTTTCCTAAGGAGTTGCCTTATGATGAGTTCATTATATATTGGTACTACAGGTATGAAAGTTCACGATAGCGGACTTAGCGTAACTGCTAATAACATGGCCAATGTTAATACTATCGCTTTTAAACAACAAGATTGGCTTTTTCAAGATATTTTTTATGAACATCTAGCTTTAGGTCAATCATCTGATACTTTAACAAACCAGCTAGGTATGGGTGCGATGCTTATGTCAACTCGCACACTCTTTACTCAAGGTTCGTATGAAGCAACAGGAAACTTCACTGATTTATCTATTCAAGGTGATGGATTTTTTAGCGTTGTTGGTGATAATGGTGATGAATTCCTCACTCGTTCAGGCGATTTTATCTTTGATAACGAAGGTTTTTTAATTGACCCAACCGGTGCGCGTCTTCAAGGCTATGCTATTGACCCTGAAAGTGGTGATGAAGCTGGGTTAGGTGACATCAAACTTGATATAGTAAACGATGCACCTGTTTCTCATTTCGTAACTACAAGTTCAATGGCTGGTCAGTTCAATTTTTCTATGACAACAAGTGCGGTTGATACATTTAAAACTATAACAGTGCCGGCACCAACTCCTACCGACCCTGATGCAGTTAAAGAAGAAGATGTTATTTCAGATCCTTTCTTCTCACTCCTAAACGTTTATGATGCTGAACAAGATCCACCTCTTCCTGATATAGCTTATACACAGCCAATGACTTATTATGATAGTGAAGGAAATAAACAAGAAGTTACTCTTCATTTCGATATGGCTACAAATGAAAATGGTGAAAAGATAATTGAGTTTATTGCAACAATGCCTTCTGAAATGGATGCTAGAAATGTTAATCCACCGTCAAAAGCAGGTTTGTTGATGTCTGGCACAATGACATTTTCATCTTCAGGTCAACTCACAAATATGTCAGCATTTACTCCAACAGAAGGAAGCGATCTTTCCGATTTATCAAACTGGATTCCTGCAAGTTTAAATGAAGAAGGTTTACCTGTTTTATCAATAAATTCAGTTGATACAGGAATACAAGAAATTTCATTAAACTTCGGTGCAAAAGCAGAAAATGGCTGGTCTAATCCGGATATCACAGCGGCTGATATTGGTAATGCTTCACACTTGCTTCCAACCTTAGGAATTCCGGCTGATTTGGAACACTTTGCTGCTACTGCATATGCCGGTTCAACTTCAAGTTTATCTAACTATGATCAAGATGGCTTGCCGGAAGGCGCCCTTGTAAATATTCAGTTTACAGAAGATGGTACCATACAAGGGCAGTTTAGTAATGGAACGAGCCTAGATTTATATAGAATACCACTCTACAGAGTTACAAGTGAAGATGGACTAAGACGTGAAGGAAATAATCATTATACCGCAACTGATGCAAGCGGACTTCTAGAAGAAGGTATTGCAGGAACAGAAAATTATGGTACTATTCGCGGTTCAACCATTGAAACCTCAAACGTTGATCTAGCTGCCGAAATGGTTGATCTTATAATTCTTCAACGCGGTTTTCAAACAAACTCAAAAGTAGTAACAACTTCTGATGAAATGCTACAAAAAGCTTTAGAAATCAAAAGAACATAGAAAGTAAATAGTTAGTATAAAACTTTTCCAATACTTATAAAAAAGGGGAAACCGCATTATAAAAATGCAGTTTCCCTTTTCGAGTTTATTATAAATGTGATTTATATTATTTAATAATTTCCATTCCCATATATGGTTGGAGAACTTTTGGAACTCTAATGTGATCTTCTTCTTGATAGTTTTCAAGAACTGCAACAAGCGCACGTCCTGTTGGAAGACCTGATCCGTTTAGAGTATGGACAAATTCAGCTTTTCCACCTTTTGGTTTGAACTTGATATTAGCACGACGAGCTTGGAAGTCCGTGCAGTTTGAACAAGAAGATATTTCACGATATGTGTTTTGACCCGGTACCCAAACTTCGATATCATAAGTTTTTGCTGATGAAAAGCCCATATCACCAGTACATAGGGTAATTGTTCTGTAAGGGAGTTCGAGGCGTTCTAGAAGAGTTTCAGCGTAGCGACGCATAGTTTCTAGTTGCTCATAAGACTTTTCAGGGTGAGCGAAGTGTACCATTTCAACTTTTGTGAACTGGTGCTGACGAATAAGCCCACGAGTATCTTTACCGGCAGAGCCAGCTTCTGAACGGAAGCAAGGGGTTGCAGCAGTAAATTTAAGTGGAAGAAAGCTTTCGTCAATAACTTCATTTGCGTAGATATTAGTAAGAGGAACTTCTGCGGTAGGGATAAGAAAGTAATCCCATTCATTAATTTTGAAGAGATCTTCTTCAAATTTAGGGAGTTGACCAGTTCCTTGCATGGTAGCACGATTTACCATAAGAGGAGGTAAAATTTCTGTGTGACCAAATTCAGAAGTTTGCACGTCTAAGAAGAAGTTCATAAGAGCACGTTCAAGTTTTGCAGCCCAACCGCGTGATAAACAAAAACGTGAACCGGCAAGTTTTGCACCGCATTCAAAATCTAAACCATTATAAATTGCGCCAAGGTCCCAATGTTCTTTTGGAGTAAAAGAGAAAGAAGGAACTTCGCCCCATTTACGCACTTCTACGTTATCATTTTCGTCAGCACCTAAAGGAACGGAATCATTAGGAATGTTTGGTACGGTAAGAAGCCATTGTTCAACTTCAGATTTCACTTCATCGGTTTGAACATCAAGACCTTTAATTTTATCAGATAAGATAGAAAGTTCAGCGATTAATTCAGAACAATCTTCATTATTTTTCTTCATTTTTGCAACGGTCATTGAGGCAGTATTACGTTCAGCTTTAAGTGTTTCGACTTCACTTAAAAGGGCACGTCTTTTTTGATCAAGAGTAAGAAATTCATCAATTTTGATGGAAGAATTTCTTTTTTCCAATGCTTGGGCTACAATTTCAGGTTGTTTTTGAACTAGTTTTAAGTCGAGCATAGTTGGCTTCCTATATTTACAATAGATTTTTATTCGTCGGAATCATTTGAGTTGTCATTTGAGTTATCAGGGCTACTAGTATCGTCAGCAGTTGAATTTTCAGGGAGTTTTGAGTATTTCATGAACTTTTCGCGTACTTGCCATTCACGGAATCCAACAGTTACATCACCTTCAGGTGAAACTAATGTAGGGAATGAACCACGTGGATTGAAAGAACGTACTTGAGCCATTAGATTTTTACGAGCTTGACCTTCAAAATTGTCTAATAGTACAGTTTCAAAAGGAATTTCATTCTTTTCTAAGAAATTTTCTAATCTTACACAGTGCACGCAGTGAGTAAGTGTGTAGAAAGTGCAGTTTTTTGCGCCAATAGGGGACATTCCAAAATTGTATTCTTCTTCAAATTCTTCTGGTACAGTAACATTTTCAACAATTTCCATAGCTTGATTTTTCCCATTTGTAGAATTTTTATTAGCTTGATTTTTCTTTGAACCAAAGAAAAAATAAGACCCAATTACAATTACTGCTAAAATCACTAAAGATAACATAATAGGCTCAGACATACTTTCTCCTAAAATTCTTTTTAACTATAAACTCTTGTTTGTTTGATAGTTTCTTGTACAAACATAGCAGTATCTTGATTTAATTTTTTAATCAAGTCACTCTCTTGCGCGCTCGGGCAAGCATAGGCGTACTGCTTACGTTTTAATGAGTGTACAAAATCTGTTTCACTTTGAATCGTATTTCCCCAACAAGCACGGATATTATGATTTTTCACAGCATCCGCTAAGAGTGCATTCCCACTTGAATATAATGGATTTACATTAAATTCAAAGTAGGTTTTTTTCTCTTGAGCATATTCTAATAGATTTTTGTCAATTAGTCCAGCGTTACAAAGTATGTCAACATTGGCACTTAATGCAGCGAAATTAGTGCCTTCAGCAACAAGGTCATTTATATTTTCGCCATGAACACATATATAATCGAAACCTTTTTCCTTTAACCTTTCAGTGTAGTCAGGGATAAGTTGCGGTGGAACGTACATAATTTTAAATCCAAGTAACACTTCAATATCATACATTAAAGCAAGTTCGTGCAAAAGCTTTTTCTTTTCTTTTATCTTTTGAGCAGTAAGGGATAAGTCACTTGATAGAAACCCGGCATGCTTTACATGAGCAAGTGAGGCGCAGAATAGTGCTTTTTCAAGAGGAAATTTATCAATTTCAATATGTAGTTCTGTCATAGGTAGTATTTTCCAAATCTAGGTTGAATTATTGTAAGGTTATACGAGTAATCTCAGAATCTACAAAAAGTCTGAATGCGCCACCGCCCCAAAGGCCTGTTCCATTTGAAACATAAAGCTGCATATCACCCACTTGATAAAGCCCTGATACATAACCATCATTTGCTCCTTCAATCATAGAAGATATAAGGATTGCTTGCCCACCATGTGTATGCCCTGAAAGTTGTAAGTCGTAACCAAAAGTTGCGTTATGTTTTGATATTTTTGGCTGATGGCACAAAAGAATTTTAATGGCATCTTCGGGTACACCTTGTAGTGCAAGTTCGTTATTGGGCTCCATTCCGTCGGGCTGGCGCCCTCTAGCTGGATCGCCAATACCAATGATTGAGAGAGGGGAGCCATTGATATCAAGATTTACATTTTGATTTATAAGTAAGTTTAATCCCATTCCTTCAAAATGCTCTTTCCATTCTAGTGGATTTTCATAATATTCATGATTACCATAGATAAAATAAGTTCCATATTTCGCTTTTAAATCTTTTAGAGCCATTACTTCATCGCCAACTTCTGAAACGTATTCATCTATCATATCACCAGTGACAGCAATAATATCAGGGTTAAGACCATTTGTTTTTGCTACAACTTTTTCAAGCCAAACATGATCAAAAGCAGAGCCGATATGTAAGTCAGTCAATTGTACAATTTCTAAGCCTTTTAAGTTTTGAGGCAGATTTGGAATAGTAATTGTAATCTCTTTTACTGAAGGTACTTTTAAAGCTGAATAAGTACCATATCCGCTTATTGCCAGTGAAAGAAATAGAGCAATGAGCAAAGATTTTTTTGAGGCTAGAATATTTAAAAGTGTAATATTATTTCCTGATATTTTAGAAAAAAGATAGAGAAGTAGAAGAACTATATCTCTTAATATCAAGACAGCCGCAAAAAATACTACGATTAAAAAGAAAAAGTTAAGAATACGAATTGGAGTAAGAGATAGCTCAATTCCTATCCTTGGAAGTAAACGCCCAATTACAAGCGATTCTGACATGATAAGAATACCAAGAAAAGAAAATATTTTTGCAAGAATAGATATATTTAGTGGATAAACGCACCTAGTAAAAATATAAATAGCAAAGCTTACTGTGACTAGAAGCACAGTCATTAAAAATGTTCCCATTATAGAATTAAACCCTTTAATTTTTTTTATCTATATAAAGATAAATTTTCACTCTGACAAGTAGAATTTTAGAAGAAAAAAGAGAGTATCTTTCAATACTCTCTTTTTTTTAGATTTATTTTCTTCGCTTTACTGTACCATATTGTATCAAAGTTCTTCGTTTTTTAGATGTAGTTTTATTGTAATCAGAAGGTCTTGGATTTAGATGATTTTCGTGGAAGGCACGTAATCTTCTTTGAAGTCTTAGAATACGATGAATGATTTCGCTAAGCCCAAAGTAGAGTGATGAAAGTAGCACCCCTAAACCTAGTGATAATAAGCCCATGAGAATAAACATCTGATTGAGTTCATTATCATCAGTATCAGTATTCCAGAAGAAGTAGATACAAAGAAGAGTTCCACCAAGCCAGAAGATGTGACCACAACCTTTTAAAAAGCTTTCAAGAGGTAGTCTAGTATACGGATTAATTTCTGTATATCCGGTCCATTCTTCGCTTCCGCATTCAGGGCAACGAGTAAGATAGTTTGCAAAAACGTATTTACAGTTTGCACACTGTAGTTTTTCAGCTTGTTCAGCAACTTCCTGTACAAATCTTTTTTCTCTAGGGAGTCTTGTAATTTTTTTCATATTTTCCCCTATACGTCAGCAAATGATAAGTGACTGTGAGTTGCAACTTCCGGTCTTCTTCTTTGAACTAGGAAGAGAACTGCAAGAATAATCACACCGGCTACATAGCCAACATAACGATATTCATGCGGTAGGAAGAAGCCTGTTATAATAGCCGGATACATAAGAAGTATTGTTGCAAGAGCAAGTACAAGTGCTTCTATCAATGTATTTGAACGAATGAACCAACCTTGTGTGAGTGAAGCAAAAGCCATACTTCCAAGGCAAGTCATAGCAAATATGAAGAGCGCTTCCGGTACGCTTGTAATTCCCCATAGAATCATATCATGGTTGAAGAAGAACATAAGTGGAAGAATTGCTGTTCTAATATCGTATAAGAATCCTTGTATACCTGTCTTGATTGGGTCGGATTCCGCAATCGCCGCCGCGGCATAAGCTGCAAGACCAACAGGTGGAGTATCATCAGCTAAGATACCAAAGTAGAAACAGTAAAGGTGAGCTGCGATAAGTGGAACTTGTACTGCTACACCGTGAATCTCTACATTAGATGCAAACTGAACAAGGATAGGTGCGGTGAGTGATGCCATAATGATATAGTTTGCCGTAGTTGGTAAGCCCATACCAAGAAGAAGACTTGCAATACCTGTTATCAATAATAATAACATCAAGTTTCCGCCGGACATAATCTCAACAAAATAAGTAATCTGCTGACCAAGTCCTAAAGATACGCAGCCAACAATGATACCCGCAGATGCTGTAGCCATTGCTACGCCCGCCATGTTAGTTCCGCCACCTGCAAGAGCATTGATAACAAGTTTTACACCATCCTTAAATCCTTGCCATAATGACTCTTTTTTAAGTCTTGCTATAACAATAGGCTGAGCAAGCATAATAAAAGAAAGAACCATAATAGCACGAAAAACAGAAAGTTCCGCAGAGTGCTGAAGAATTACCAATTCATATAAAAGCATAGCAATTGGAATTAAGAAGTGAATACCACTAAGTAAAACTTTGAAAAAGTCAGGGAGTTCATTTCTTGAGAGGCCTTTTAGACCAAGTTTACATGCTTCAACGTGAGTAATCCATAATAGAGCTACATAAGCTGAGAATGCAGGAACTGCCGCTGCTTTTGCTACTTCAATGTAAGGAATGTTTACATATTCAGCAATAATAAATGCCGCTGCACCCATAACAGGTGGCGCAAGCTGGCCATTTGTAGACGCCGCTACTTCAACCGCCGCCGCTTTATTAGCTGGGTAGCCAACTTTTTTCATAAGCGGAATTGTGAATGTTCCTGTTGTAACAACGTTTGCAATACTTGAACCGGATACTACACCGGTTAAAGCTGAGCCAAGAACCGCCGCTTTTGCCGCACCACCACGGAAAGTTCCTAAGCCACTAACTGCAAGTTGAATGAAATAGTTACCACCGCCTGCACGCTCAAGCATAGTTCCAAAGAGTACAAATAAGAATACAACTGTAGCTGATACGTTAAGAGGTACACCATAAATACCTTCAGTATCCATAGTCATTTGAGATATAAAGCGAGTTAGTCTTACACCTTTAAATGCGATGGCATCAGGCAGATAAGGTCCTGCAAAAACGTAAATAATAAAGCATGTTGCAATAATAGGAAGAGCCGGTCCAATGACCCTTCGTGTAGCTTCTAAAAGAAGTATAACGAGTGTTATACCAAAAACAATATCACGAGTTATCGGTATACCCGCTCTTGACGACAGCCCTACATAATCAAAAACAATATAAAGAGCTGCAAAAGATGCTAAAATTCCTAAAATATAATCAAGAATTGTCACCCTGTTCATAGCAAGGAGAATGCGTAAATCCCAAGCCGGAGACTTTGAATTTTTTAGCATTGGTATATTAAGATAAACAAGTAAAATTGCAAAAGCTAAATGGATTGCTCGAACATATAAAGAGTCAAGTAAAAAAAGACTTACCGAAGCAAGTTGAAATAAAGACCATGATAATGCTATCACGGCAGTCAAGGTATGTGTTATACCAATGGAATCACCACGTAAACCATGTTCGGTATCGTTTATTTTTCCTTTGTAATCTTTCATTACCACCTTACCAATTTTAGTTAGAGTTTGTTTTCTTTTTTTTGCCTTCGGCGACCAAAGGGAATGATTCCCTTTGGAAACCCCATTTATTTTTTCCTCGTTCCTCGGAAAAAATGAAATAAGATTTTCAAAAAAATTATTTCACTTTACGTCAAAATTAAGAAATCTTATTTCGTGATTTAGGAAAATATAAGGAATCATTTCCTTTTTGAAATGGAGCAAGGGTATCTTCCGTATTATAAGAAACACACCCTTGCTAAATAATTATATGAGTCTCGCCCTCAATATTTCATTTGTAATGTTTAAAATACTGATGGGAAATACAAAATCTAATTTGTCATATTTAAGACAGCTCTTATAGTTTTATTTCCAAATTTTCAAACTTCAAGAAAATTTCTTTGTTTTGATGTCAGAGGAAATAGTTTTTTTGAAAAGCTTTTTCCTTTTCTGCGAGGAACGAGTGGAAAAGAAAAGGGGTTTGCAAAGGGAATCATTCCCTTTGCCCGTCGGAGACAAAAAAGATTCATGTATTTACAGAATAACTACTTCATTAAGCCAGCTTCTTTGTAGTACTTAATAGCACCTGGGTGAAGAGGAGCTGTAAGACCTTGAAGCATGCTTTCTTTTGTTAAAGATGCAAGAGCAGGGTGAAGAGTTTTGAATTCATCTAAGTTTTCAAAAATTTCTTTGGTAACTGCGTAAACAACATCATCAGGAGTATCAGCATCAGTGATGAAAGTTGCGAGCATACTTACAGTATTTACTTTACCATCAGCAGCATTTGTTGCGTCAGCGTATTGTGACATATCAATTGTGCCTTGTGTGTAGTAAGGGAACTGTTTGGAAAGTGCAGTGATATCTTCGATAGGAACGATACGTACTTTACGTTTGCCAGCAGTAGCTTCTTTAATGTTACCATTTGGGTGAGCAACAGTATAGAAGAAGCCATCAATACGACCATCTTGTAACATACGTGGTGCATCAGCAGCTTTAATACCTTCAGCGCTGAAATCGCTTTCATGGTTAATGCCGTAAGAGCTGTAAAGGTCGATAGCGTTTTGGCGTTGACCAGAACCAGGGTTACCGATATTGATAACTTTACCTTTTGAATCTTCAAGTGTTTTAATACCTGAATCTTCAGCTGCTACGAAAGTAATCATTTCAGGAGCAAGTGCAAAAACTGCACGTAAGTCTTTTTGAGGTTTTCCTTCCCATTCTGAAAGACCGTTGTATGCTTGGTATTGTCTATCTGCTTGAGTGATACCGAAATCAAGGTCGCCATTCATTACAGCATTGATGTTAAATACTGATGCGCCTGTTGATTCAACTGTTGCGCGAATATTGTAAACATCTTTCTTGTTGTTAACAATTTTAGCAATAGCACCACCGGTAGGGTAGTAAACACCTGTGATACCGCCGGTACCGATGGTAACAAAGGTTGGTGCTGCTTGTGCTGTGGTAGCAACAAAGGCAAAACAAAGGCTAAACAAAGTGGCAAAAAACTTTTTTGACATAAACTATTCTCCTTAAAATATTACTTTTTACAAAACTACCTTATTTTTTTAGAAATTGCAAGTTTATAGATTTTTGATTCTTTTTTTTGTAAAAATAGTTTTAAATTTACAAAAATGTAACATCAAGTTTCACTTAAAATAATATATCACACAAAATACACATAACTGAAACATAAGTGTAACAAATACATTATATTTCTCTTTCATAAATTTATTTCAGAGCTATTTTTACAAATGCTCTAAGGGGAAAACAAATGTCACCAATGAATAGACGCGATATGCTTAAATTCTCTCTTGCGGGAGCAACACTTTTAGGTTTAAGTTCAATTTCAACAAAAAGCCAAGCTGCATTCAGTTCTACTATTTCATTAGAAGAATGTGTGAGCATGTCACCGGTTGACATGGCAAAATCTTCAGGTGAAGTAATGTCATCTTGGGAGTACTTAAACAATACAGCAAATGAAATTCGTGAACCTAAAATGAGAGCTACTGTTTTAGATTTATTAAATAACCCAGCTCCTACATTATTAAAAACTCTAGATAAAAAGGAAGCTTACAACGAACTAAAAGCTTTAGGCTTTACAAAAGCTGACAGTAATTCTTTCCTTCCGGCTGCAAGCTCAACATCAAAATCAAATCAACCATTTTATTCATCAACCGGTAGTGGTTGGGCATCTCACCATGCGTATCCTGGTGGGTTAGCAACTCACGTTGCTTTCAACGTAAAAATGGCTGTTTCAATGGTTGACAACTATAATGAAACGTATAACTTCAATGCAGATAGAGATATAGTTATAGCAGCTCAAGCATTACACGATTTACATAAACCTTGGGTTTTCCAATGGGATAACAACAGTAAATGCAGAAATGAGCAAGCTTTAGCAGGAACAGGTGAACACCATGTTCTTAGTCTTGCAGAAAGTATCTATCGTGGAATGTCTGCTGATGCAGTTATTGCACAAGCAGGAGCACATACGCCACCAAATAATGCTGATAGTGAAGCAAATATTGTGAACTGGCTTAAAGCTGCTGCTATTCTAAATGGTAAAGATCCAATTAAACTTGGACTTCTTGCAAAAGATGGTAAAACTCTTCCTCTTCCACGCAGAACAGAAGCATTCATTACTCACGTAGCTGATCATGATTATATTCTTTCAGGCCCAGCATTCAACTGGTCAGAATCAGTTGTAAAAGAAATTGCTCAAAATACATACAATATTAAAGGTAGTGACTTAGATGGAAAAGTTTATAACAGTCTAAGAAACTACATTTACGCACAAGTTACAGCTATGACACTTTATCAAGAATACGTTCAAAACGGTGAACAAGGTGTTAAAAACACAATGCTTAAACTTGTAAGCAAAGCGTAATTATAATTTCATAAAAAAGACACATAATTGACATGAAATTGTAACATTTATAATACATTTTCCTTCTCAACGTTTCAATATAAAACCTCAAAAAACAGTTAGGATTAAAAAATGAGAAATAACTTACTCAAAAGCATCGCTTTAATTTCTGCAATGGCTCTTTCAAGCACAGCTGCAATTGCAGCTCCAACCGCTGAAGATTTCGATACTCCTAAATACGTATTTATGTTCATCGGTGATGGTATGAGTCACACTCAAACTCAACTTGCTAACTACTACTTAGATGCTCTTGAACAAGATACAAACATAGCTCTTGATAAAAAAGCTATCTTAAAAAGCAAACACCAGTTATCATTTATGGATTTTGATTCAGTTGGTATTACAACTACTTATGACTCAACATCTTTTAATCCTGACTCTGCATCAACAGCAACCTCACTTGCAACAGGTAAAAAAACACACTCAAGCACAATCAATATGGACGAAACTTATACAACTCCATATGAAACAATTGCTGAAAAATTGAAAAAACAAAAAGATTATAAAATCGGTATCATTTCAAGCGTTACCATTAACCATGCTACTCCTGCTGCATATTACGGGCACAATAAATCTAGAAATAACTACTATGATTTAGGCGTGGAACTTGCTAATTCTGACTTCGATTTCTTCGGTGGTGGCGAAATTAATAAACATGATAACGGCGGACATAGCGAAAGCGTTTACGATATAGCTAAGAAAAACGGTTACAAAGTTATATTAAAAGATCAAGCAGCAGCTGAAAAAATTACTGCTAAAGACGGTAAAGTTATCATCATCGGTGAAGATGCTGACGGAGCTCTTCCATACGAAACAGATAGAAAAGAAAATATGTGGGCTCTTGCTGATTTCGTAGAAAAAGGTATTGAAGTTCTAGATAACGACAAAGGTTTCTTCATGATGGTTGAAGCAGGTAAAATCGACTGGGCATGTCACGCTAACGATGCAAACGCTTCTATCTACGATACAATCGCTTTTGATAACGCTGTAAAAGAAGCTATCGAATTCTATAAAGAACACCCAGAAGATACCCTTATCGTAGTAACCGGTGACCACGAAACAGGTGGCTTAACAATTGGTTATGCAGGAACTGAATACGATACTTTCTTAGCTCAACTTAAAGGACAACAAGGTTCTTACGATATGTTTGAAGCTAAAGTGATAGAATATAAAGATAACAAAACTCCATTAGACACTGTTTTAGCTGATGCACGCGAGTTCTTTGGTCTTTCTCTTCCAGCTGATAAAGATGTTGCTAATAAACAACTTCAACTTACAGAATACGAACTTGGTAAAATCAAAGAAGCATATGAAGTATCAGTAAACGGACTTGAAATTGATTCAGATAAACATGCTGCAATCTATGGTGGTTATGAACCTTTAGCAGTAACTATCCTCCAAGTTCTCAACAATAAATCAGGTGTTGATTTCACATCTTTCTCACACACAGGTACAACAGTTGGAACTTATGCTCAAGGCGTTGGTGCTGCAATGTTTGACGGTTTCTACGATAACACAGATATCTATAAATCACTTGCTAACTTACTTGAAGTAAAATAGTATCTTCTATATTTAGATAGAATTTCTTGAGGGGGAAACCACATTTTTTTGAAAAAAATGGGGTTTCCCCCTCAAACTCCCCCTTCCTTAAAAAACAATTAGGGTTTACTTAAGGTTTAATCTTGTACCTTACTTTCTTATAAAATAAATATATTTCAAGTTATAAAAAAATATTACTATCCTCCAACCATTGAATAAAACAATAAGCCAACCCACCGCCACACATAATTTTTATAGTTACACAAAGTTATATGCGGTGAAATTAAAAAGTTTTTTTGAAGG
>CAYJOR010000022.1:0-40303 GCA_964371865.1 uncultured Desulfovibrionaceae bacterium
GTTTTTGAGTAGATAGGACGTTTAAGATTTAATTTTTCTGTAATGTAGTAAGGGCGAAGATCAAATACTTCACGCACTGCTTGTGTTAGAACAGCATCAGAAATTTCACCTGTACCTAAGGAAGATACAAGAACTGAAACAGGGTTAGCAACACCAATACAGTAAGCAATTTGAACTTCACAGCGTGGAGCAAGTCCAGCTGCAACAACGTTTTTAGCAACATAGCGAGCCATATAAGCAGCAGAGCGATCAACTTTAGAAGGATCTTTACCTGAGAATGCACCACCACCGTGATTACCCATTCCGCCATAAGTATCTTGAATTATTTTACGTCCTGTAAGACCACAGTCGCCCATTGGTCCACCAACAACGAAACGTCCTGTGGTGTTAATAAAGATTTCGCAATCTTTAGGATCAAAAAAACCAGTTGGTTCTAGAACTGGAACAATAACTTCTTTAGTAATGCCTTCAATAATATCATCTTGTGAAACATTAGCAGCATGTTGTGATGATACAACTATATTATTGATACGAATAGGTTTTCCATCTTGATACTCAAAGGAAACTTGTGTTTTTCCGTCTGGGCGGAGGAAGTCAAGAACTCCATCTTTACGAACGCGTGAAAGTTGGAGAGAAAGTTGGTGTGCCCAGTAAATTGGAGCAGGCATAAGAGTGTCGGTTTCATTTGAAGCAAATCCAAACATCATACCTTGGTCGCCGGCGCCTTGATCTTCTGGTTTTGTGCGGTCAACACCTTGAGCGATGTCAGGTGATTGTTTATCGATAGAAGAAAGAACAGCGCAAGTTTGCCAATCAAAGCCCATATCTGAGTGGTTATACCCAATGTTTTTGATGGTTTCGCGTACTACTTGTGGAAAATCTGCATAACCTTTAGTTGTAATTTCGCCGGCAATCATAGCCATACCGGTGGTTACTAAAGTTTCGCATGCCACACGTGAATCTGGGTCTTGAGCAAGGAGAGTGTCAAGGATTGCATCAGAGATTTGATCCGCTACTTTATCCGGATGCCCTTCTGTTACTGATTCAGATGTAAAAAAGTAGTTTCCTTTGCTTGGTATCATAGTTCTTACCTCATAATTTTTATCGTATGACTATATCAAGTTTTAGTGATATAGTTTATTTTTTAATGAGTATAGACTAAAATAAAAAAAAAGTCTAGTCTATTCTTTTTCTAGGAAAATGATAATGATATATAAACTATATGCTGATTTATTTAAGGGAGAAACTTGTGCGACCATTTTATCAAGGAAGTATTGATACATTTTGTGCGGCTTATGCGGTTTTAAATGCAGTACAGATTACACACGGAATAAAAGCAATGCAAGCAAGAAATCTATTTAATAAGCTTATGCTTACAATTTCGCGTGATGAAATAGTTTTTACTCGTATACTCACATTAAAAACAAATTATGTTGCAATGGTAGACGTATTCCTCAAAATTTGTGCAAAAGAATATCCTATCAAGGTAAGAAAACCGTTTGAAAATGAAAACTGCAGCCTTGAAGGTTTTTGGAGTACACTTGAAAAAAATTTAGATCCTGACAATAAAAAAACCGCAATTTTCCAATTTGAAAAACGCATTCCATCGGCTAATAATCCTATTTTTGCTCACTGGACAACAGCATGGGAAACAGTTGATAATGATTTACTTCTTCACGACTGTAGCCCAGAATTAAACGCAATTAATAGACTGCACAAAGATAAATTAGTCTTAGAAGCTTCTAACCAAGAATATGGCGAATATATACGCATAAATGCGCCTACGCTTTTTTTAATTGAAGCGGTATAGTATAATAATGATAAAAAAATTAACGAAATGCCATTTTTCAACTATTGACGTATGAAGTAAGAAAAGATATGATACGCTAGAAAAATATGTCCAATAGAAAATTTTATATATAAAAAATTAGCTATACCAGTAAGATAGACTAAGAAATGGAGTTGAAAATGGCAAACTATACTTTATTTGGCGCTCAATGGGGCGACGAAGGAAAAGGAAAAATCGTAGATATGCTTTCAAGCGAGATGGATTATGTAGCTCGCTATCAAGGTGGAAATAACGCCGGTCATACAGTTATTGTTGGCGATGAAAAGCACGTTCTTCACGTAATCCCTTCCGGAATTTTACATGCAGATACCAAATGCGTAATAGGTAATGGTGTTGTGCTTGACCCTGAAGTTTTCCTAAATGAAGTAAATGCACTAAACCAACGTGGCATTGATGCAAGCCCTGCAAGAATCCGTATTTCACACGGCGCTCACCTTATCATGGAATATCACCAAAAACTTGATATTGCACGTGAAGGACGTTCTGCTGAAAATAAAATCGGAACTACAGGACGCGGAATCGGCCCTTGTTACGAAGATAAAAAAGCTCGCATTGGTATTCGTGCCGGCGATCTTCTTGAAATGAATATTGTTCAAAGAAAAATTGAAAATGCTCTTCGTGAAAAAAATGCTCTTTTCCAAGCTCTTTATGATGTAGAGCCACTTGATGCTGATAAAGTTTTTGCGGACTTAGCTAAACTTGTTCCAAATCTTCTCCCATACCTTGATGATACTACAGGCGTTTTACTTGATGCGATTAAAGAAGGAAAATCAGTACTTTTTGAAGGCGCACAAGGTGTAATGCTTGATATTGATCACGGAACATACCCTTATGTAACATCATCAAACACAATTTCTGATAATGCTGCTGTAGGAACAGGTATTCCTAACTCACACATTGATAAAAGACTTGCAGTTGTAAAAGCTTACTCAACTCGTGTTGGTTCAGGCCCATTCCCTACTGAACTTGATGGACCAATAGGAATGCACTTGCAAAAAGTTGGTGGTGAAGTTGGTGCAACTACAGGTAGAACCCGCCGTTGTGGCTGGCTTGACGCTGTAATCCTTAGAGAAACAGCGCGTTTCTGTGACCCTACAGATATCGCTTTAACTAAACTAGATGTTCTTACAGGTCTTGATGAAATTCAAATCTGTGTAGAATACAAATATCAAGGTAAAGCATGGAAATATGCTCCTCAAACTCCTAATGCTCTTGCTAGAGCAGTGCCTGTTTATGAAACTTGGCCGGGTTGGAAAGAAGATATTACCGCTTGCAAAACTTTTGATGAACTTCCAGAAAATGCTCAAAAGTATGTTCGCAGAATCGAAGAACTTATGGAATCAAAAGTTAGCCTTGTTTCAGTAGGTCCTGAAAGAGACCAAACAATCAGAGTTTAATGTATTTATTCGAGAGAGAGGGGAAACCCTACCTTTTTCAAGGTAAGGTTTCCCCCCTCTCTCCAGCTCTCTCCCCCCTTCCTCCCAAACAGTTAGGATACATTTACAGTAAGTCAATTTTTTCTAGTATCACTTTTTAAACTTTCATAGTTACTTTTTTGTTGTTATTGACTTATAAAAAACTAGTTGTTCTTAGTAAATCCTTCTTGTTGAAAAAAACTCCCCCTCAACACCCCTCATAACTTTAATCATTTTCACGAATTAAATGTGTTGAGAAATAAAAATTTTGTAAGGAAAGGGTGGGGGCTTGGGGGAGGGAAAATCTCAACTTTTCTAAAAGTTGTGGTTTTCCCTCCCCCAAAATTGCAAACCTTAACCCCCAAAAAAATTATGTCATCATTAAAAGTATCCCTTATAGGCAGACCGAATGTTGGTAAGTCAACACTATTTAACAGATTAATTAGATCTAACAGGGCAATCACTCATGATATGCCGGGTGTGACTCGCGACAGGATGGAAGGCGTAGTTCGTTCAAAAAGCGAACCACCATTTATTCTTATTGATACAGGCGGTGTAACCCTAACTGAAAACGCACAAGCGGTTGACGGCCCCGCCGGTCTCCGTGGATTTGAGAAAGATATTCTTGCTCAAGCGCAGTCTTCAATTGAGGAATCTTCACTTCTTGTTTTCGTTGTTGACGGCAGAGAAGGGCTTACTCCTTTTGATGAGCATATCGCAGCTTGGATTCGTAAACAAGATAAGCCTTGCCTTCTCGTTGTAAACAAAGTTGACGGAATCGAAAAAGAAGATCTCATCATGGCAGACTTCCATAAACTCGGGTTCCCAATCATGGCTGTATCAGCAGAACATGGTCATAACATCAGAGCTTTAGAAGGCGATATTCAGGTTATCTTAGCCGGTCTTCGTGCTGATGAAGAAGTTTATGAAGATGAACTTGAGAGAGATTTGAAAATCTGTTTCGTCGGCAAACCGAATGCCGGTAAATCATCGCTCGTTAATGCTATGCTAAAAACTGAGCGTATGATCGTTTCAGATATGGCGGGCACAACTCGTGATAGTGTTGATATCTACTTTGAACATCAAGGAAAAAAATATATCTTTGTTGATACCGCAGGTATACGTAAACCTTCTAAGATTGTAGATTCTGTTGAAAAGTTCAGTGTGAACTCCTCAATTAAAAGTACAACAAAAGCTGACGTCAGCCTTATGGTTATTGACGCAACTGAAGGTTTAACTTCACAAGATAAAAGACTTATCGACTTACTTGATGAAAGAAAAACACCTTTTATGGTAATTGTAAACAAGCTTGACTTAGTTCCAAAAGACAAAAGAAAAGCTGTGCGTGACTCATTTAAAGAAGCTTTAATGATGTGTTCTCACGTACCATTAATATTTACATCAGCTTTAAAACGTGAAGGTTTACGATCAATTTTACCTACAGCGCACCAAATATTTGAAGAATGCCATGTACGTATCGGTACAGGTATCCTTAACCGCTCACTTGAAGAAGTGCTTACAAAGCACCAGCCACCTGTTGTAAAGCGTGTACGTGGCAAATTCTTCTATATGACTCAAGCTGAAAGTGCACCGCCTACATTCGTATTCTTCGTAAACGATGCGGACAGAATTACTGTTCCTTATCGTCGTTACCTTGAAAAAGCATTGCGTAGGCTCTTCAAAATTGAGCATGCTCCAATGCGTATGAACTTCCGTTCATCTCATAAAAAGAACAAAGATAAAAAATAAACTCTTTACTTCTTATACAACTAAGTAATAAAAGATAATATAATGAACTTCCTTCAAAAGCACAATTTTTGAAGGAAGTTTTTTATGCACTTAGTGATCTTTTTATAAAGTAAATTCATAATAGTATAAAATTATTATAAATGGTTTTTAAGGAAGGGAAAAAACTCAAAAGGATAAGATACCGGTTTTGACTCAAAAACGTAGTTTTCACCTCTCGAAAACAACTACACTGAGCTCTAAAAAAAGAAAAAATAAAGAAAAATAAAAAAAAATTGCTTAAAGGACTAGACGAGTTTGAAATCGTTATTAACTTATAGAGCGAAAAGAAAATTATCTTAAATATAGATTTAGGAGTTATTATTATGGGTAAAATTATTGGTATCGACTTAGGTACAACAAACTCTTGCGTATACATCATGGAAGGCAAAGAGCCAAAGTGCATAACCAATCCTAACGGTGGTCGCACAACTCCGTCAGTAGTTGCTATTACTGACAAAGAACGCCTTGTCGGTGACACAGCAAAACGTCAAGCTGTAACCAATCCGGAACGTACAATATTTGCAGTAAAACGTCTTATGGGACGTAGAGCTGATGCACCAGAAGTACAACGTTGGAAAGAACATTCACCATATTCAATCGTGGCTGGACCAAACGGCGACGCATCTGTACAAGTAGATGGAAGAGATTACAGCCCACCAGAAATTTCTGCAATGATTCTTGCAAAATTGAAAGCTGACGCTGAAGCATACCTCGGCGAAACAGTAAGCGAAGCTGTTATTACAGTTCCTGCATACTTCAACGATGCACAACGTCAAGCAACTAAAGATGCAGGACGTATCGCAGGTCTAGACGTTAAACGTATTATCAACGAACCAACTGCTGCATCATTAGCATACGGATTCGATAAAAAAGCAAATGAAAAAATCGCAGTATTCGACTTAGGTGGCGGTACATTCGATATTTCTATCCTTGAAGTAGGCGACGGTGTTGTTGAAGTTCGCGCAACCAACGGTGATACATTCCTTGGTGGTGAAGATTTCGACCAAACAATCATCAACTACTTAGCTGAAGAATTCAAAAAATCAAATGGTATTGATCTTTCACAAGACAGAATGGCTCTTCAACGTTTGAAAGAAGCTGCTGAATCTGCAAAGAAAGAACTTTCAACCAGCATGGAATCTGAAATCAACCTTCCATTTATCACAGCTGATGCGTCAGGCCCTAAACACTTAATGATGAAAATCAACCGTGCTAAACTTGAAGAATTAGTTGGAGATTTAGTAAAAAGAACAATCGAACCTTGTAAAAAAGCTCTTGCTGACGCTGGTTTGAAAGCTTCTGAAATTGATGAAGTTGTTCTCGTTGGTGGTATGACTCGTATGCCGCTCGTACAAAAAGAAGTTGGCGATTTCTTCGGTAAAGAACCAAACCGTACTGTAAACCCTGATGAAGTTGTTTCTATGGGTGCTGCAATTCAAGGTGGTATCTTAGCTGGTGATGTTACTGATATCCTCCTCCTCGACGTTACACCACTTTCACTTGGTATTGAAACAATGGGTGGCGTGTTCACAAAGCTTATCGAACGTAACACAACCATTCCTTCAAAGAAAAGCCAAACATTTACAACAGCTTCTGAAAACCAACCTTCAGTATCAATTCACGTTCTTCAAGGTGAGCGCCCTATGGCTGCAAATAACATGACCCTTGGTCGTTTTGACCTAACAGGCATTCCAGCAGCTCCACGTGGCGTTCCACAAATCGAAGTTACATTTGATATTGATGCGAACGGTATTGTAAACGTTTCTGCTAAAGATCTTGGAACTGGTAAATCACAATCAATCCAAATCACAGCATCTTCAGGTTTATCAGAAGACGAAATTCAAAAATTCGTAAAAGAAGCTGAAGCCCACGCATCAGAAGATAAAGTTAAACAACAGCTTATCGAAACTCGTAACCAAGCTGATAACCTTATCTATACCACAGAACGTTCAATGAGCGAACTTGGTGAAAAACTTGATCCGGCTCTAAAATCTGATATCGAAGCTAAAATCGTGACCCTCAAAGGTCTCCTTGAAAGCGAAGATGAAGAAGCTATCAAAAAAGCGACTGAAGAACTTTCTCAAGCATCTCATAAAGTTGCTGAGCAACTCTACAATCAGTCACAAACACAACAAGATGCTCCACAGCAAGATCAAGCTCAGCCAAAAGCTGACGACGATGTTATGGACGCAGACTACACAGAAGTTAAGTAATTAGTTTCTAGATTAAATTATTTGAGAGGGAGAAAGTCACGTTTTTTATAAAGCGAGACTTTCTCCCTCATTTTTTTCCTTCTCTTAACAGTTAGGACTTAATATTTACCGCTAATTTTTTATTTCTTTTAGTTTTCTATGTAAATAAGAACGCTCAAGCCCCACAAGCTCAGAAAGTTTAGATATATTATTTCCTGCTTCTTCAAGTTTTTGTTCTAAATACCACAGTTCAAATTCTGTTTTTGCGCTTTTGTAGTCAAGACTTAGAAAGCGTGTAGCAAAACCATTACTATTAGTAGAGTTAACAAAAGAATTGTTTTGACACTCAGGAATTGATATCAAAGAAGCAAGCATAGGAGGTTCTATTAGGGTATGCGGGTATAAAATAGAAACTTGTTCAAGTAAATGCTTGAGTTCCCGCACATTCCCTCTCCAATGAGCTTTTTGTAGAGCTTCAAGACTTGCCTGAGAAAAAAGTGGTGCCGGTACACCTGATTCTTTTTGCATCACCTGAGATAGTGCTGTTATAAGCAATGGAATATCTGCGGCTCTTTCTCGTAATGGCGGTAATTGTAGAGGAAATCCACGTAACCTATAAAATAAGTCCGAACGAAAAGCACCTTCATTCATTGCCTGTTCTAAGTCTTTATTTGTAGCTGCTATGATACGAACATTTACTTCTATTGTTTTATTTCCACCGACTTTTTCAAACTTTTGCTCTTGCAGAATTCTTAATATTTTTGCTTGAGTTTTAAGGCTCATATCACCGATTTCATCTAGAAAAAGAGTCCCTTTATCAGCAAGTTCAAACTTACCTACTCTGTTTTCAGCACCCGTGAAAGAACCTTTTTCATGCCCAAAAAGTTCAGACTCAATCAGTTCTTCTGGAATTGCCGCACAGTTTACAGCTATAAAAGCCTTGTCTGCTCTTTGGCTTGCATTATGTATTGCTTGTGCCGCAAGCTCTTTTCCTGTTCCGTTTTCGCCAGTTATAAGTACAGAAACCGACGTTGGCGCAACCGATGCTAACGCAGATTTAAATGCTTGCATTACCGGTGAATTACCGACTAAAGTCTCACTTGTTTTATGTGAAGCAAGTTCATTTTTCAATGCTTCATTTTCAAATTTCAAGCCCTCAAACTCTAAAGCATGACTCACTGTATTAATAACAGCATCGAGCGCAAGAGGTTTTTCTATAAAATCAAAAGCTCCATATTTTAATGCAGTTACGGCAGTTTCTATTGTGCCATGACCTGAAATCATCACAATTGGAATATCTTTAAGTTCCGCTATTGCTTTGATATGTTGAAGAAGTACAAGTCCATCATTAAATTCATTTTTTTCAGCATTAGATGCACCTGAAAGCCAAATATCTAGTATGACAAGATTAAAAGTTTCAGACTTTAAAAGATTAAGAGCTTCATTCCCATCAACAGCAAGTTTTACCTCATATCCTTCGTCTTCCAAAATACCTTGTAGGGAAAAGCGTATTCCTTGTTCATCATCAACTATAAGTATTTGTCTTTTCTTCATACTCTACTCTTTTCATCTTTTATTTTTTCTACCATGAAAGCAAGCTATAAAGCATTCTACTCTAAATATAAATAAAGTTCAAGGTGTTGCGTATGCTCTTGCTTGATGCACTATCTTCTAAAAAAATGGGTATAAATATACGCAAAGAAGGGGAAAACCCCACCTTTATAAAGATGTGGTTTTCCCCCTCTCTCGAATAATTAATAAGAATAAAACTCTATACTCTAACTGATAGTTTCTCGGTTAGGGTTTTAACGAGTTTTTCACGCTCTTTATCAACATCTGCATCAACAAGAGTTTTCTCTGCTGAGCGGAAAGTTAATCTAAAGGTGAGGTTATGTTCTTCACTGTCTTTTGATGGAAGATAGAGGTCATGCAGTTCAACATTCTCAAGGAGTTTAGTTTTTGCATTTTTAAGAGTGTCAACTATATCTTTCATTGCAAGGCTGCGAGGAGCAATAACTGTGATATCACGACGAACCGGTGGATATACTGGTAAGCTTTTGAACTGAATGGTATTTTTAGCTGCAAGTCCACGAAGAGCACAGAGGTTGATTTCAGCATACCATACGTGCTCACGAGCGTTGTAATGGTCAGCGATTTCAGGTTTTATGCGTCCCATAACTGCAACAACATCACCCGCATCAGAAAGAGGAGAACCACCGAGAGTGATTTTTACCGCAGGGCTCATGTATGGATGATTACTTACTTTTTCCATTTGTGGTAAAGGAAGATTGAGGAAGTTATGGAAGAATGTTTCTACTATACCTTTAAGGTCAGCATATTCAAACAAGTCTTCACTATAGCTAGGGTGCGGGAAGTGTGAATAGCGTTCGCCTGTAAGTAAAATTCCCATTCTACGTGTTTCGTGAACGGTGGTTTCGCTTTTAGGATCTTGAACAAAGGATTGTGCCAATTCAAATAATTTGAGAGAGGTATTTCCTTGTCCCATATTCACTTTTAGTGCATTAAGCAAGCCCGGTACTAAGTCAGTACGTAACACGTTTTGATCTGCACTGAGTGGGTTTGCAATACCAACACGATGTTCTTTTGCAATGTTGAGACGATCTAAGTCTTCATGTCCTACAAAGCTATAGCACACACATTCATTAAGTCCCATACCAGCCATAAAATGACGGAGTCTTACTAAGAATGGGTGACGAGTTTCGAGCTTTCCACACTGTTGCAAGTCTTTAAGAACAGGTGGGAAAGTTTCAATAATATTATCAACACCGTAGCAACGGATAACTTCTTCAGCAAGGTCAGCTTGCCTTGAAAGGTCAGCGCGCCAAGTTGGAGCTGTTACAGACCAGTTATCTTCATTACTTTTTTCAATTTTACAGCCAAGACCCATAAAAGTATTTTCACAAAATTCTCTTGAAATTTCAATACCTAATAAGTCTATACAGCGTGGATAGCTGAATGCAATTGTTTGAGCTTGCGCAGTTGTTTTTTCAGTTTTAAGAACAGTTGATCTACAGCTTGCACCGGTGAGCTCTTGAATAAGATACGCACAACGATCACGTGCAATATCAACCATTTCAGGATCCACACCACGTTCAAAACGATAAGATGCTTCACTGGAAAGAGCAAGTCTACGTGCTGTTTTTCTGATGAGTGAAGGATTAAATACTGCAGCTTCAAGAAAAATACTTGTTGTGGATTCTGTTGTTTCTGAGTTTAATCCACCCATTACACCACCAAGACCAATAGTCTTAGTTTTATCAGCAATGAGGATATCATTTTCTTTTAATGCACGTTCTTGAGAATCAAGAGTTGTGTATTTATCGCCGTCCTTAGCAGATACTACACAAACAGTATCACCTTCGATTGCAGCTTTATCAAATGAATGTAATGGGATACCAAGTTCCATAAGAACATAGTTTGTTGCATCAACCACGTTAGAGATTGCACGCACGCCAACTGCATTCAAGCGATATTTTACCCAAGCAGGAGATTCGCCTACTTTTGGATTATCTAAAATTCTACCTGTATAATATGGTGAAAGACTTGCATCAACATCAAGTTTGAGTTCTACAGGAGTATCTTCAACTTTAAGTTCACATTTTGGCATTGTGAGTGGCAAGTCAAAAGCAAGCGCAACTTCACGAGCAAAACCAAGAACAGATAAGCAATCTGAACGGTTAGGAGTAATACCAATTTCAAGAACTTCTTTATCGAGGTTGAGAGCATCAACAAGTTTAGCACCAACTACAAGTTTATCTTGTGGTAGTATATCATTCAAAACCATGATACCTTTGTGATCTTCAGAGAGTTTTAATTCTCTTTCTGAACATATCATACCGCTGGATTCAACGTTTCTGAGTTTTGCTTTTTTGATTTTCAAACCTTCAGGCATTGTTGTGCCAACGGTTGCAACAGGCACATATTGCCCTGCTCCAACATTTGGTGCGCCACAAACGATTTGAAGAAGTTCTTCTGCGCCAATATCTACGCTACAAACAGAAAGCTTATCTGCTTCGGGGTGTTTATTACACTCTTTAACATACCCGATAACAATAGGCTCTATTGCTTTGTAAGGCTCTATAATATTTTCCAATTCTAAGCCAAGCATAGTAAGTTTTGCGCCAAGCTCTGCTGCTGTACCTTCATAAGGCACAAATTCTTTTAACCAAGCAAGGGAAAGTAGCATATAAAAATCCTATTAATAGCTTAGTTTGTAAAGTAAAATCTATAGTTCTACCATACAAACTAAGTAATTTTATTTATTTAGAAAGAATTCTTTGTGTTGTTAAAGCAATTTCCAACTCTTCGTTTGTTGGGAAAATAACAACCGGAATTTTTGATGCAGGAGTTGAGATTACTCTTGGATCACCGCTACGTTTAAGGTTTTCTTCTTGGTTTAGTTCAATACCAACATAAGAAAGATTTGCTGTTACACCTTGACGTACAAATTCATCATTTTCACCAATTCCACCTGTAAATACTAGAGCATCAATGCCATCAAGTTCAAGCATGTATGCACCAACATATTTACGGATTCTTTGAACAAGCATTTGGAACGCTAATTCTGCATCTTCATTGCCTTCTTCTCTTGCTGCGTGTAAATCTCTCATATCGCTCATTTCGCAAACGCCGAGAAGACCTGATTTTTTATTAAGGAGGTTATCCATTTCTTCAGCAGAAAGACCTTCGTTTTTCATAAGGAAAAGAACTAATGCAGGATCAATATCACCACAACGAGTTCCCATCATCAAACCTTCAAGTGGAGTAAGACCCATTGTAGTATTTACGCATTTACCGTTTTTAACTGCTGACATTGAACAGCCGTTACCAAGGTGACAAACAATAAGTTTACAATCTTCAGTTGATTTTCCAAGGAATTTAGTTGCTTCACGAGAAACATACTGGTGTGATGTTCCGTGGAAACCATAACGACGGATATTATATTTTTCTGAAAGAGCTTTAGGGATTGGATAAGTATATACAGGTTTTTCCATTGTTGAGTGGAAACCGGTATCAAATACTGCTACCGCAGGAACACCCGGAAGAAGTTCTTCTACTACGTCAATACCTGTAAGGTTTGCAGGAATGTGAAGAGGCCCTAAAGGTTCGTATTCTTTAATAGTTGCTTTAACTTCATCAGTTACAACTGCTTCTTTTAAGCTACCACCAAGTAATACACGGTGGCCAGTAGCTGAAATTTCGCTTAAATCTGCAATCACGCCTTTTTCAGGATTGGTAAGCATTGCCATAACTTCAAGCATACCATCTTTATGACTAGCAAAAGGTTTTTCTACTTTAATTTTTTCTTCGTTAGCAGTATCTGGAAAACGTTTGAAAACTAAAGTTCCCATTGATTGACCAATACGCTCAACTAAACCTGAGCAAAGTGGTGCATTTGTTGCCATGTCTAACAATTGATACTTAAATGATGAAGAGCCGGCGTTAATAACTAATATTTTCATATTTTATCCTTTTATAATATTTGGAATTATGAATCCTAGCTTCTACGCCAAGAATCACCTAATGAGAATTGACTGAGGAAGCGTACATCGTTTTCAAAGTTCATACGTAAATCATTGATTCCGTATTTCAACATTGCAATACGTTCTACACCAAGACCAAAAGCAAAACCTGTTACTTCATCAGGATTATAGCCTACAGATTCAAACACCGCTGGGTCAACCATACCGGAGCCAAGAATTTCAAGCCAGCCGGTAGTTTTACAGATTCTGCAAGGTTCGCCGTCAACATGTCCTTCACCTTTACACTTCATACAAGTTACATCAACTTCCATGCTTGGTTCGGTAAATGGGAAGAATGATGGTCTGAAACGTGTTTGGGTTTCTTCGCCAAAAAGAGTTTTACACAATGCAGAAAGAATTCCACGCAAATGTGATAAAGAAATTTTTTCACCAACGATAAGTCCCTCTACTTGATGGAACATTGGTGTATGGGTTACATCAGAATCTCTTCTATAAACTTTACCAGGTGCAATAACAGCTAAAGGCGGTTTACGCTCTTTCATTGCTCTTACTTGCATTGGAGAGGTGTGAGTTCTGAGTAATATTTTATCTGCAACAAACAAAGTATCTTGCATATCACGAGCTGGGTGATCATGTGGGAAGTTGAGAGTTTCAAAATTGTAATAATCTGTTTCAACTTCCGGCCCTACTACTGTATCAAAACCAAAGTCTTGAAGAACACGGCAGATATCTTCCATCACCAAGTTAATCGGGTGGATTGAGCCATGCCAAGGTTGTCTACCTTGAGTTGTATGGTCGAAGTTGTTTACAAACTCTTCTTCTTGTTTTTGTTGAAGTTCAGTTTTTTTTGTTTCGATAGCTTCGGTAATACGTACTTTTACAGCATTTACTGCTTGACCAAATTGAGGACGCTCTTCTTTTGGAAGTTCTTGCAATTTCGTCATAAGTTCAGCAATATGCCCCTTACGCCCTAAGTATTCAACGCGAAGCTTTTCAATTCCATCTAACGACAAAACCTGACCAAGCTCACTCTCGAGTGAAACAGTCAGGCTATCAAGTTTTTCACGCAGGTTCATACGTGTCCTTTAGCTAGTTTTAAAAAAGGTGGTAAAAGCTAAGTTTTACCACCTTTTCGTTGTTCAAAAAATTAAGCGTGTGCTTTTACTTGTTCTACAATTTGTGCAAAAGCTGCTTTATCTCTTACCGCGAGGTCAGCAAGAACTTTACGATTCAATTCGATGCCTGCTTTTTGCATTGCATTTACGAAACGTGAATAGCTCATACCGTGTTCACGAACTGCTGCGTTGATACGCATGATCCAAAGTTTACGGAACTCTCTTTTCTTAACTTTACGATCACGGTATGCGTAGCATAATGAACGTTCTACAGCTTCTCTAGCTGTGCGGTATAATTTATGACGACCAGAGCGAAAACCTTTCGCCATATCCAAATACTTTTTGTGCCTACGATGAGCGGCAAGCCCTCTCTTTACACGCATGGAGTATCTCCTTTTTCATTCGACGAGGCGGAAGGTATGCCAGACGAATGTCTAAATATTACTAAAAAATTCTTAACCTAATATATATCTCTATATATTAATGGTAAATTCAAACCTGAATGGGCTTACTATGCGTAAGGCATCATTCTCTTTACTGCTTTTTCGTTTGTGCTGTCTACAATAGCAGATTTACCGAGGCGCATTTTTCTTTTCGCATTCTTTTTTGTAAGAATGTGACGTAAGTTTTGTTTGCGACGACGGAACTTACCGCTACCAGTAACTTCAAAACGTTTTGCTGCGCAACGACGTGTTTTAATCTTTGGCATTGAGAGCTCCTTAAAAATTTCTCGACCTAAATCGAGATGAAATATCATCTGCACTATACGTGCGAACGACTTTTATTGCATACTTTTAATTTTAACACAAGCTTTTTTTTCATCCCTTATTATTTTTTATAACTCAACATCGGCTTATATCGCCTTGATTTTTTAATTCTACTTCTATATACTCCGCTTGCCTTACAAATTTATATAGGAATTAATAATGCTTGAACTTTTAAACTCTAAGTATGGAATATATATCATAACTGCCGGAATTTTCATCGGTCTTGGCTTTATCTTGAGATTTTTATTCGGCCCATCTGGCGTTTTTAAAGATAAAAATCTTACCTATGGCACTGACGAAAATAATAGCGAGCAAAAATAAAATGCTTACAACTCTTGAAGATTTTATCTCCTATTTCAATAGCTATGTTGAACCTTATCTGATGATAGATGAGATTGCTTCTAGCCTACGAATAAAAAAAGAACATACTTTTCAAGTATTAAGCCTTGGGCAAGAAATCATGAAAGATTTTCCTGAGAATTTACATTTTCCGCTTCAACTTGCCTGCCTTTTTCATGATATCGGTAGATTTGAGCAAATGAGAATCTACAAAACCTTCCATGACCCAATATCATGTAATCATGCACTTTTGAGTATGAAAGTTCTAAAAGATAATAAAGTATTCAAAGATATTCCCAAAGAAATACGTGAACTTGCTTATACTGCTATTGCGTTACATAACCGTTTTATTTTTCCTACTAAGCTACCGGAGAATCATAATATTATTTCTTTAGCTGTGCGTGATGCCGATAAAATTGATATTTTACGTGTCATGGTAGAAAATTTCGTCAATGCAAAAGAAGATAGTGATACCTTACTCTTACATGTTAAAGATGAGCCTACTTACACTCCTGAAATTCTTCAATCCTACCTAGAAAAGTCTGCTATTCGCTATTCCGATTTGCGCTATGTTAATGATTTCAGGATATTACTTTGTGGGTGGTTAAATGACATTAACTACTCGACTTCATTTAAAATCATTAAAGAAAAAAATTATTTCCTGACTATTTTAAAAGATTTACCTGATAGTGATGGAATAAATCAACTAAAAGAAGAAGTAAGTCTTTTATTAAATTCATAATAGCCCTCTAATTTCTTTTGCTGTATTCTTTATTTGCAATTTTCTCGTTTTTTAGCTATTAACTGCCTTGTTTCTTCTTTTGCAAGAACACATTTTGGAAAAAAACACACACTATGAAATTAAATAATAAAATAAATATAGAGTTTATGCACTTACTAAGCCTTACAGGTATTGTGGTTCTTGCAACGCTCTTTATCTATGGCTACAATAGCGGTTATCTTACATCAATTGAAGAACTACAAAAACTTATGAAAGAATATGGTGTGATTGCACCTTTAATCTTTATTTTATCACAAGTTGTGCAAGTTGTTTTTCCTATTGTTCCGGGTGGGCTTGGCTGTCTTGCCGGAGTATTCTTATTTGGTCCTTATTGGGGATTTTTATATAATTATATCGGCATTGTGATCGGCTCTCTTATTGTTTTTGGTATTTCACGTTTGTATGGTAAGAGGTTACTTTTTCTATTCTTCCCAAAACGCACAATAGCTAAATATATGAAATGGACGCGTGAAGGAAATCGCTTTACAAAACTTTTTGCTTTAGCGATATTTTTCCCTGTTGCTCCTGATGATTTACTCTGCTACATCGCCGGCACAACCAAGATGAAATGGCAAGAGTTCACGCTTATTATTGTTTTAGGAAAACCAATGTCAATTGCTCTATATAGCTTAGTTTTAGTTGTTTTATATGAGCAGTTTATTACATTTATTAAGACTTTAGGATTTTAGAGGTTTTATGAAAGTTCTTGTTTATATGGGATGTTTTAAGTTACTGGAAAAAAGTGGCATTGGTCGCTCAATGCTTCACCAAAAGCTTATCCTTGAAAGAGAGGGTTTGCACGTTGATGAACCACAAAATGATGCTGATATTGTTCATATCAACACTGTTATGCCCGATTCTGTTCTTTTTGCATTCAAATCAAAGTTACAGAGAAAGAAAATTGTCTATTACGGACATTCTACAATGGAAGATTTCAAAAATTCTTTTTTTGCCTCAAATCTTCTGGCTCCTATTTTTAAGCAATGGATTAAGTTTTGCTATAATCTTGGAGATGTAATTGTAACTCCTACAAATTACTCAAAAAATATTTTAGATACTTATGGACTAAAAAAAAATGTCTACCCTTTATCGAATGGGATAGATACTGAATTTTTCTCTCCTAAGAATATTGACAAGTCAGCCTTTTGCGAAAAATACGGCATTGCAGAGCATGAAAAAATTGTAATTTCAGTAGGTCATCTTATCGAAAGAAAAGGTATACTTGACTTTATAGAACTTGCGCGCCGTATGCCCCACGTTAAATTTATTTGGTTTGGTTATACCAACATGTCTCTAGTACCAAGAGCAATTAAAGACGCTATAGCTAGCGCACCGAAAAATCTTATATTTGCCGGCTATGTCACAAAAGAAGAACTGCGCGACGCTTATTGCATTGCTGACTTATTTGCCTTTATGAGCCATGAGGAAACAGAAGGAATTGTTGTTCTTGAAGCTCTTGCCTGTAAAATTCCTATGATTGTACGCTCTATTCCTGTTTATGAAGACTGGCTTGAGGATAATAAAAATGTCTATAAAGCAAACTCACTTGAATCTTTCCATATAAAAACACGAGCTATTCTTTCAAAAGCTATTCCATCACTAACAGAAGAGGGACGTAAAGTTGCTCATTCACGCAGTATATCAGCTATAGGACAGAAATTGAAAGATATATATTTTAGAGAGTTAATATAGCATTCTTGAGAGATATTGTATATCTTCGAGACTGTGAACCCCTTATTTCCATCAAAAAAATGTGATTTTTTTCCTCAAGAAATAATAATCCCAACTCCTAAACATTGACATTCTTATAAAAACTGACTATCCTTTCCAAAATTTTATAAGATACAATATTATAAGGATAGATATATGAAAACATCAGCTGAACTTTTTGATCGTGCTAATAAAGTTATTCCCGGTGGCGTAAACAGCCCTGTTAGAGCTTGTAAAAGTGTTGATTCAACTCCTCTTTTCATTGCAAAAGCAAAAGGAACAAAAATCACTACTGTTGAGGGGCAAGAACTTACTGATTTTGTTCTCTCATGGGGGCCTATGATTTTAGGTCATAATCACCCGAAAGTTGCTGTTGCTCTAAACCAAGCTATTCCTAACGGAACAAGCTATGGCGCACCTTGCGAAAATGAAGTTATTCTTGCGGAAGAAGTTATTGCTGCAATGCCATCGCTCGAAATGGTACGTATGGTTAACTCGGGTACTGAAGCTACAATGTCAGCTCTTCGTCTTGCACGTGCGGTTACAAAACGTAATAAAGTAATTAAATTTATCGGCTGTTATCATGGTCATGCTGACCCATTCCTAGCTTCTGCCGGTTCTGGACTTGCAACTCTTGCTATTCCAGGCACTCCTGGTGTAACCGAAGCTACTGTTGCGGATACTCTCGTTGTTCCTTATAACGATATCGAAGCTGTACGCGAAACTTTCAAACTCTATCCGAATCAAATCGCTGCTGTTATTATCGAACCTGTAGCGGCTAATATGGGTCTTGTTCTTCCTAAAGAAAACTTCCTTAAAGAATTACGTGACCTTACAACACAAGAAAATGCTCTTCTAATTTTTGATGAAGTTATCACCGGTTTCCGTATGTCATACGGCGGTGCTCAAGAATACTACGGCATTGACCCTGACTTAACCACATTTGGTAAAATCATTGGTGGTGGCCTTCCTGTAGGTGCTTATGGTGGTAAGCGCAAATTTATGGAACAAATAGCTCCTTGCGGAAATGTTTATCAAGCAGGAACTCTTTCAGGAAATCCACTTGCAATGGCTGCCGGTATCGCAACTTTAAAAATCCTTAAAGAAATGGATTACAAAGCTCTCGAACAAAGATCCGCTGTATTTGCTAAAAAGATTGAAGATATCCTAAAATCAAAAAATCTTCCTGTTCAAGTAAAACAAATTGCTTCAATGCTCACCATTTATTTCACTGAAAATGAAATTGTAGACTTTGCATCAGTAAGTACCGCAGATGCTGCGCTTTATACCAAATTCTATAAACATATGCGTAATAATAACATCTATATTGCTCCATCTGCTTTTGAAGTTGCAATGCTTAGCTTCCAGCATACAGAAGAAGATTTCGATAACTTCCTTAAAGCTGTTGAATCATTCCAAGCATAATTTTTGAGACTAGGGATTTCTTTTCTTGAGGGGAAAACCACGTTTTTTTGATAGAAACGAGTTTTTTCCCCTCAAACTCCCCCCTTTCCTTAAAAAACATTTGATATAAATTAATATAAAAGCCTTCCTCTAAATTCCTTGTTATGGATTATGAGAAAGGCTTTTCTTGTTATTTGAAATTTTATATTATTAACGACTTTTAGAAAAGTCTAACTTACTGAAATTTATATAATTGTTTTCTAAGAAAGGGGGGGGGGAACTCCCTCTCGAAAAAAAATTCAAAACTTCTTAATTAAGCGGTTTCCATTTTATTCTTCTCTCTAGATTTGTAAATATTGCTGTACAAAGCCGAGATATAAAGAAGTAGAGAATCATACATACAATCCAAACTTCAAATGTAAGACGTGTAACCGCCATCACCTCAAGCGACTGAAATGTCAACTCAGGAAGAGAAACAAGAGCGGCAAGAGCAGAATCTTTAAAGATTGAAACTGTCTGTCCTGCAAGTGGTGGAAGCATGATTGGCTTTGCCTGTGGAAGAATAACATACCACAAAGATTGAAGTTTATTAAATCCAAGAGATGAAGCCGCTTCCATTTGAGTCTTAGAAATACTCTCAATGCTTGAACGTACTATTTCAGAGATATAAACGCCTTCATAAATTCCTAAAGCTATAATGGCTGAGGTCATACCCTCTATCTGCATTGGAGGCGAAAATATATAGGTAAATATTTCAAGCCCGCTTGGTGAAAGAGTGTAAGCGAAATCTTGAAGTGCAAACACGAAATTAGAAAAAAATTGACCCGAAAAGAAATAAATCAAAAATATGAATATTAATGGCGGTATATTTCTAATAGTCTGAACAAATATTGTAAACGGCAAAACTGCAAGCCCGCGCTTATTTGCTGTGTATGAACCAACACATAAACCAAAGATAATAGCCACAATAAACGACCATATCCCAAGCCTTACAGTCATGAAAAAGCCCTTTGTCAGCATACCAAGTTGCAATTCGCCACTTTTATTTTCATAGGCAATATAGGGCATAAGCCTTTCCCATCGCCAGACTCTTTCACTTTCAAAGAATACGTTCCAAAGGGAAAATATTACTATAAATGCGATGATACCAAGCAATATATGGTCAGTTCTATTGAGATTTGACCATGATCTTGGTGCTGTTGTACCCGGTATAATTGTTGAGGGCTTTTTCATATATTACTCTTTATTACTTTTCAGAATTACTCTTCTGACCAATCTTTACCTTTGAACCAATACGCTTCACGTTCAGCAAGCCAACCGTCTGCAGTGCGAGCAGCAATCCATTCATTAAGGATTTTTAAAGTTTCTTCGTCACCTTTTTTCACTGCCATACCAATAGGTTCTTTATAATCTTCTATTTCAAAAGGAACAAAAACTTCATTAGGATTATCTGCAGCTGCGAATGATGGAAGAGGCGCAGATGTTAAGAAAGCATGCGCTCTGCCAGAGATAACTTCTTCAACACATGGAGCTTCATCAGCAAACTGACGAATAGTCGCATTTGGAAAAAGTTTTTTTGCATAAAGAGCAGGAGTTGAACCAGTACGAGTAATAATAGTGACTTCCTGCTTATTAAAGTCTGCCATATTTTCTAACTTTCCGGCTTTAGAAACACTTGCAAGGAGTTCAAGCTCTGTAAAGTCGTAAGGATCTGTAAAACTTACTTGCTCTGAGCGTTCAGGGGTTACGCCCATACCACCGATGATAACGTCAAACTTTCCTGCTAGTAAAGCCGGAATAATACCATTCCACGCGGTAGGAGCAAGTTGAAGACGTAAGCCTAAATCTTTTGCAAGTCTAGTTGCAACATCTATTTCAAAGCCAACAAATTCGCCGGCTTTATTTTGCATTGCCCATGGCACAAATGATGAAAAACCAACACGTAATACACCGCGGTTTTCTGCTTTTGCTATTGTGGAGTCAGCAGCAAATGCGCCACTTGTCATAAAACAAAACATCAAAACGAGTAACAAAATCTTCTTCATGATCTCTCCGAGTTAAAAGATTTAATGTAGGATTCCTTTTTTCTTTTTTGCATACTTTGCATAATATCCTAAAGGAACACTTACAAAAGATGTTAATACCAAATAAAATAATGCAACAATCAACCAAATTTCAAAAGATAAATAAGTTTCTGATATAAGTTCAGTCGCTCTTAAAGTTAAATCCGCAACCGAAATTGCAGAAACTAAAGAGGTATCTTTTATCAATGAAACCATCTGACCTGTTAAACTTGGAAGTATATTACTAATTGCTTGCGGAAGGACAATAATTCTACCTGCCTGCATGGTGCTAAAGCCTAATGAAAATCCAGCTTCCCACTGAGTAAAAGGAACAGATTTAAATCCTGCCCTAAATATTTCAGCCATATATGCCCCCTCAAAACAAGCAAGGGCAACACAGGCCGCTAAAAATGGACTTAAGGAAAAAACTGGTGCAAATACAAAATATACTAAGTATAATTGCATAAGTAAAGGAGTGTTACGAACAATTCCAATAAATCCCTTAGCTAGCAAATGAGCAACCGGAGATGCTGATAAATTCATTGTCGCAAGCAATACTCCAATTCCTAAAGCAAATACGAGACTTACTGCAATAAGCTCAAAGGTAACTACAAGAGATTTTAGTAAAACTCCAAAAACAATACCACTTTCAGAATACGATATAATATGAGGAAAAACTTTATCAAATTGCCAGTTATACGACTGTGCAATGTAAATAAAAAATAAGGCGGTCAACACTAGAAAAGCCGTAGAAAAGATTATCGGAAAAAGATTTTCTCTCAGTCCTTCTAGCTTGGTGCGTTTGCTTTTTCCAAGGTCTATAAGTTGCTGACTTGTTTTAATTTCTTGCTCGTCTTGATTTGAAGGTGGACTATTAAGTATTGTTGACATAGCTTTACTCTACAAGAATTTAATCATTCTGTGAATGAGAAACTTCATTATTTATATTTTCTTGCATTCTTTCGATGTAAGCAAGGAAAGTTTGTTTTTCTTCTTCACTGAAACCTTTCCAGAGAGAAGTATTCAATTCTTCAGAAATATTCCAAAAATGACTTTCAAAGCTTCTTCCTTTTTCTGTAAGGCAAAGATTTTTTATTCTTACATCTTCCTTGCTTGGTTCACGCTTAATAAAACCAACTTTTTCAAGCTTATCCACAAGCACGGTCAATGTACTCTTGCACTTTCCAATGCGACTTGCAATTTTAGACATTGGTTGCTTATCTTCTTTATAGAGTTGGAGAAGAATATCTCCATGTGACACCATAAGACCTTTTGCTCCGACCTTATCAATGTTTTTCACAAGGAAGTTATCTATTGCATTACGCAGTCTATAAATTGATTTTACAACAATATCAGGTTTTAGCATTTACAACTCACCTTAAAAATAGTTTGATATCGAACAGTATAAGGCTTAATTTATTAGTTGTCAAGACAATTAGGATTAATTACTAAATATTTATCTTTTTTTGTCCTTCCGTGATGGTTTCAAGGACAACTTTATGAATAGCAGGGAAAATTTCTGCAAAATTTGAAGGAGAAAGCCTTTGAGTCTCGATAAACTTCACAGCTATTTCCTTGCTTACTTGCAAAGCTTCCTTATTAAGTTTATGAATACTTTGTTCTCTGTTATATGACATACTTTCCTCAAAGTTAGTTTCCGATTTTATAAAGCATACCTTTTACCCCTTACTTTGTCAAATATACATATAAATAAATATTTTACTTATTAAAAAATAATAAAACTTTTGAAAAATTCACGTCAATTTAATTCTATTTAGGAACGCTCCCTAACTTGATAAAATGAAATTATATATTATAATTCTAAATCTCACCGTTTGCACATTTTTTGTTTAACCATATATTTAAACGCAACGAAATTAAAAATTTTGTATAGAAAAAGAGGGGCATCCCCAAAAAATACAAATTAGATTCGCGTAATTGAAATTTTACCTAAACTCTTTAAACTTGAATTAGTTTCAGAAATCTATTATAAGAAAAGATATAAGTGACTATCTATTATAATAGTCAATTTTTTTAGGAGTTTATATGTTTGTTCACTTGCACTGCCATACAGAGTTTAGTCTTTTGGATGGAGCGATTAAGCTTAAAGATTTGATATCTAAAGCAAAAGAATTTAATATGCCGGCAGTAGCAATAACCGATCATGGTTTTATGTTTGGTGCTACACACTTTTATACTCAAGCAAAAAGTGCAGGAATTACTCCTATAATTGGCTGTGAGGTCTACGTTTGCAACGATCATACTGATAAAACAAGCGAGGTTTCAAGAGTAAGACATCACTTAATTTTACTTGCTCAAAATAATACAGGCTATGCAAACTTATTGAAGATAGTTTCTAAGGGCTGTTTAGATGGAATGTATTATAAACCAAGAGTTGATAAAGAAATTTTAAGAGCTCATAGTGATGGATTAATTGCCCTTTCAGCTTGTATAGCAGGTGAAATTCCTAAAACTCTTCTAGGACAAAATAAACTTCTGCAAAATGGTGGAGATTTCAATCAAGCAGTTGAAATAGCTAATGAATATTCTGCTATCTATCCAGATAGATTCTATCTTGAAATTCAGGATAATACTCTTCCTGAACAAGCAAAAGTGAATGATTTAGTTATTAAACTTGCAAAAGAAACAGATCTTCCACTTGTTGCAACAAACGATTGTCACTACCTCACTGCTGAAGACGTTGAAGCGCACGATATCTTACTTTGTATCCAAACTCAGGCAAAAGTTCACGATGCAAAACGTATGTCTTTCGACGCTAAAGACCTCTATTTCAAATCTCCCGAAGAAATGATTAAAGCTTTTAGTCATTGCCCTGAAGCTATTGCAAACACATTAAAAATTGCAGAAGAATGCTCTCACGTTGAGCTTGATTTAAAAAGTAATTTCTTCCCTGTCTATGAACTTCCCGAAGGTATGACCCTTGAAACAGAGTTCAGGCGTCTTGCTGTTGAAGGTTTAGAAAAGCGCATTGAACAACACCCTGATAAAGATAGCCTCGATATTCCACTCTATAAAGAAAGATTAGAATTTGAGCTAAATGTTATTTGTAATATGGGCTTTCCTGGATATTTCCTAATAGTTCAGGACTTTATCAACTGGGCAAAGGACAATAATATTCCCGTTGGCCCTGGTCGTGGTTCTGCGGCAGGCTCTCTTGTTGCATGGGCGATTAGAATTACAAACTTAGATCCAATACCTTATAATCTTCTTTTTGAACGATTTTTGAATATCGAACGTGTTTCAATGCCTGATATAGACGTGGACTTTTGCGAGGATAAAAGAATTGATGTAATCCGTTATGTTATGAACAAATACGGTGCGGATAAAGTTGCGCAGATTACTACTTTCGGGAAAATGAAAGCAAAAGCAGTTGTAAAAGATGTTGGTCGTGCACTTGATGTTCCTTATAAAGATACGGATTTTATATCAAAATTAATTCCCACAGATCCAAAAATTACTGTAAAAAAAGCTATTGATACAGTTCCTGAAATTCAAGAACTTTATAAGAATGATAGAAGCATAAGAAAAATGCTCGACATTTCAATGAGATTAGAAGGTTTATCTCGTCACGCTTCAACCCACGCAGCAGGTGTTGTGGTTTCTGATAAACCTATGGTGGAATATCTTCCACTTTATCGAGGTAAAAAAGACGAACTTGTAACTCAATACGACATGAAAATGGTTGAAAAAGTTGGACTTGTTAAGTTCGACTTCCTCGGATTGCGTACAATGACTCTTATCCAAGAAACACTAGATAACCTCGTAATGCAAGGAAAAGATGCGCCTGATCTAGATACAATGAGCCTAGATAATTCACAGGTTTACGAACTTTTTTCTCGCGGTGACACCGATGGTGTTTTCCAGCTTGAAAGTTCTGGCATGCGTCAATACTTGCGTCAACTCAAGCCAACTTGCTTTGAAGATATTATTGCTATGCTTGCGCTCTATCGCCCTGGCCCTCTAGGGTCGGGAATGGTAGATGAATTTATCAAAAGAAAGCACGGTGAAGTTGAAGTCACCTATCCACTTCCTCAGCTTGAAACATGCCTGAAAGATACGTATGGCGTTATTGTTTATCAAGAACAAGTTATGCAAATTGCGCAAATTGTGGCAAAATATACTCTTGGTGGAGCGGATTTACTTCGTCGTGCAATGGGTAAAAAGAATCCAGAAGAGATGGCAAAAGAGGGCATTAAGTTTATTGACGGCGCACTCAAAAATGATGTTGATGAAAAAATCGCTAAAGAAATATTCGACTTAATGGAAAAATTCGCAGAGTACGGGTTTAACAAATCTCACTCTGCGGCATATGCGCTTATCACCTATCATACTGCTTATCTAAAGACTTTTCATAAAGTAGAATTTATGGCAGCTCTTTTATCTAGCGAGATAGGAAACCAAGATAAAATATTGAAATACATATCTTCTTGTCGTGATATGGGTATTGAAGTACTTGCACCAAACTTGCAAGTTTCTGGACACGATTTTACTCCTCACAAAGGTACAATCATTTATGGTCTTGGAGGGGTTAAAGGAATAGGCGCAGAAGCGATTAAAGAAATCGTAAGAGCTAGATACGATGAAGAAAGTGGTGAAGATAAAACATTTTATTCTTTTTTTGATTTTCTCTGTCGTGTAAACCTTAGAAAAGTAACAAGAAAAGTAATAGAATGCCTTATTAAATCAGGAGCTTGCGACTGTTTTAATGTAAGCAGAAATGGCTTACTAGCATCTGTTGATGTAATGGTTGCTAGAGCTCAGAAAAAAGCAAAAGAAAAAGATTCAAATCAAGTATCACTTTTCAGTCTTATGCCGGAAGAAGAGGCTCCTCAACTGCCAAATCTTGGTGCAGATATCCCTGAAGCAAGCTTGCCAGATTGGGATGATGATGTAATGCTTAATTTTGAAAAAGAAGTACTTGGTTTCTTTCTTTCCTCTCACCCTCTCCAACCTTTCCGTACTGATTTTTATAGACTTAATATTAAAGAAATTGACGAAGCTTGTGAATATCCTGATAAATCCGAAGTACATATTCCTGTTTTAGTCACTGGAATAAAAGAAATTCTTACTAAGAAAGGTGATAAAATGGCTTTCATTAGTATTGAAGATTTAACAGGTAGGGGCGAAGTAATTTTCTTCCCTAAATCCTATGCCGAACACAAAGAGCTACTCTACTCTGAACAACCACTTCTGCTTACCGGCACAATCGATAAAAAAGACGAATTTGACGATGATGACGTGAGTGAAGATGATGAAAAAACAAGCGAAATCAAATTATTAGGAGAAAATGTAAAGTCTTTACTAGAAGCAAGTAAAACCTGCACACAGCCAATCACTTTACAATTACCAAATCAATGCTTAAATTCAGATGGCTTAGGTGAATTTCAAAAACTACTTGGCGAATATAAAGGAAGTACAATTACAAAAATTTCCTTTGATATTGATAATATATCATGTGAGATGCAACTAGGTGACGACTATAAAGTTCTTCCATGTCCACAATTCTTCAAAGCCTACTCCACATGGAAATTTGAAAAGGAAAAAATATAATGCAAACAGAAAATAAACAATCACTTTGGCAGCTTACCGTTCGTTCAGACTTTTCATCAGCACACGCACTCAGAAATTATAATGGTAAATGCGAAAATATTCATGGTCATAACTATCATGTTGAAATGGTGGTAGAAGGTACAAAGCTTTCTGATGATGTTGAACTTGTGGTAGATTTCACAGTTCTTAAAAAAATATTACGTGATGCCGCTGAAACTCTTGATCATAAAAACATCAATGAATTTCCACCTTTTGACAAAATTAATCCATCAGCTGAAAATTTAGCTCGATACCTTTACAAACTTCTTGAAATAAAACTTAGTGAAGAACTACAAGCACTTCCTCACGTAGATACAATAAAACTCTATTCAGTAAGCGTGAGTGAAAAAGCCGCTCAAACAGCTACCTATAGAGAATTTTAATAAGCATAAATGAAAAAAAACTATTTACCACATCACATACTAGAAGACGCTAAAATAATTCATAAAAAAGACTTTGCAGACACCCAACTTATCTGCGGAGTCTTAGCTAGTTTAAGCGAGCATGAAGAAAAAAAATTTTTTAGTAAGCTTCAAGAAAAAGAATATCTTTTTTACGATTATATACTTCCCGAAAGAAATATTTATTATCCTACAAATATTTTTTACGGACTCTATATTAGGTTTCGACTTGGCAAATTGCAATATAGTGAGTATATGAAGTTAGGGGCTTTGCGCGGTTTGCTTTATAAATATGGTTTCCACCCCAAAGATGTAAGTATAAGATTTTTTGGCGCATTTGCCGCTATACACGCAATTAAAAGAGATTAATTTATGAATAGTCAAGTCTCACAAATTATAAAAACTGTAAAAAGTGAATATATTGCAAAGTCTGGAACTGCAACAGTCGCAAAGCTTGCAAGCATTGCCAGAGAAGAAGGTCGATTCGTAGTAATTCTTGCAAAAAATCGCGAAGAAGCGAATATATACCATTCATTTACGCAATTATTCAGTCCTCTTTCCGCGCAGATAAAAAGCGAAGTACACAAGAGTGATAAAACAAAAATGGACGAACAAGCCAAGCAAAAAAAACAAGAATGGCTTTCACTTCCATCCTTTGCTTTTCGTTCATTCAATCGTCAGGGTTGGGCAGAAAGACTTGGAACTCTTTACAGAATCAAAGAATCTCAAGGACTTATTTGTACAATCGACAATCTTCTAGCTAAGTTTCCTCCGCTGACTTTTTTTGATGATCAACAACTTACAATAAAAAAAGGTGAGGATTTAAGTCCTGAACTTTTAATTGAACAACTCATAGACTGGGGATATGAACGTGTTCCTATGGTAGCCAATAAGGGTGAGATGGCTCGCCGTGGAGATATCATAGATCTTGTTTGCCCACTCTATTCTAAAGCTTTGCGTATTGAATTTTTTGGAGACACTGTTGATGAGATTAGACTTTTTGACACGCAAACTCAACGTTCTGTTGGTTTCTTAGAAGAAGCCGAAATTTTCACTGTACACCCAATAAAAAGCGATAAAGATTCTACAGTAAAAATGCGTGAACGCTTTGTAAGACTCTTTCAAAAGGGATTTATTACAGAGTTTGCACAGGCTTCATTATTTAAAGCACTCGATAGGCATGATTTTAAACTCATGCCTGGCCTTGCCTACGATGCACCTAGTATTTTAGAAGAATGGCTCCCTAAAAACACGCTTTGGATTTTACCGGATTCTCTTGAATTTGAAGAAGATATAAAATCAGCATTCAGTAAACTACATTCAGATTTAGATGAAGATAGCCAAGAAACAGGGCTCGATCAAAATATAGAATACGCCCTTCGTTCGACTGATAATATTCTAAAATCATTAGAAAATCGACCACGTATATACGCACAAAGTATGATTATGGGAATAGAGCAACAAGGTGAAGTTCTTCAAGAACGCACCCTCCGTTCTTACCAAGATTTATTTGCGCAGCATACTGATCTAAATCGACCATGGCAACAATTAGTAAACGCTTTGAAAGATTGGCAAAAAAAATATAATCAAACAATCCTTACTTTTCATTCTTCACGAGGACGCGATAAGTTCCTTAAATTAATCGAGCAAGAAAATATTTTTCCTCAACTTTTGTATTCTGCAAAAAACAAAGGATTATATGCTCTTGTGGCTCCTTGTACTACAGGTGCAGAACTTGTTTGGGATAATAGCCTTATTCTTTCTGAGGATATTTTAAGACCCAATACCGATAAATCTCGACCAGTTCCTAAAGGTGCTTTTAAAGGTTTAGATAATTATGATGAATTAAATGTTGAGGATTTACTTGTACATAGAGATTATGGGCTTGGTAAATTCAAGGGGTTAATGCGCCTTGAACTAGGCACAACAGCTAATGACTATCTACTCATAGAATATGCTGAAGAAGCAAAACTTTATCTACCGGTTGACAGATTATCACTAGTTCAAAGATTCAAAGGTGATGGATTGCCATCTCTTGATAAACTAGGTTCTAGTGTATGGACTAATTCTAAAGAAAAAGCTAAAAAAGCAATTGAAGCTATAGCTGCGGATTTAGTTGAAATATATGCCTTGCGTAAAGTGGCAAAAGGTTTTGCTTATTCTCCAATTGGTGAATTATATAGAGAGTTTGAAGCAAGCTTTGGTTTTGAGGAAACTCCCGACCAAGCAAAAGCAATTAACGACGTACTCGCAGATATGGAAAAACCAACTCCAATGGATAGATTAGTCTGCGGTGATGTTGGCTTTGGCAAAACAGAAGTCGCTCTACGCGCCGCTTTCAGGGCAGCAATTGATGGCAGACAAGTCGCTCTACTCTGCCCTACTACAATTCTTGCTGAGCAGCACTATCAAACTTTTCGTTCAAGACTTTCAGGTTTTGCTTTAAATGTTGGACTTCTAAATAGATTTGTAAGCAAGGCAAAACAAACTGAAACTTTAAAACTTGCCGCTAAAGGTCAAGTAGATATACTTATAGGTACGCATCGACTTCTTTCTCAAGATGTGCAGCTACCAAATTTAGGTTTGATGATTTTAGATGAAGAACAACGATTTGGAGTTCGACATAAAGAAAAACTCAAACAACTCAAAAAAAATGTTGATTCTCTCACACTTACAGCAACTCCAATACCACGAACTCTTCAACTATCTATGTCCGGCATTCGTGAATTATCTGTTATTGAAACAGCTCCAACACAAAGAAAGCCTGTTGTAACTGCTTTGATTAATAGAGATAAAAACCTCCTAAAGCAAGTTATTGAACGTGAACTTGAACGTGAGGGGCAAATCTTTTGGATTTATAATAGAGTCCAAGGAATTGAAAAAGTTGTTGAATATGTTCAAAGTCTTGCGCCAAATGCGAGAGTAGGAATGGCTCATGGTCAACTTCCAGAAAAGCAGCTCGAAGACTCAATGAACAAGTTTTGGCATGGCGAACTCGATGTTTTAGTGTGTACATCAATAGTTGAATCAGGGCTTGATTTTCCTCGTGCGAATACGTTAATTGTCGATCAAGCACAAATGTTTGGACTTGGTCAACTTTATCAGTTAAGAGGGAGAGTTGGCCGTAGTGATAGACAAGCTTATGCGTATTTTGTAGTTTCTAATACAGAATCGCTTACTCCTATTGCCAAAGAAAGAATGCGTATTATCCTTGAATTAGATTACCTAGGCGCCGGATTTCAACTTGCAATGGAAGATTTAAGACTCAGAGGTGCTGGCAATATTCTAGGAGAAGTTCAATCAGGGCATATGACTAGACTTGGACTAGATTTATACCTTGAAATGCTTGAAGAAGCTGTAGCAAAACTTAAAGGTGACGAGCTTATTCGCACAGAAACAGAACTAAATATAACTGTTCCTGCGTATATACCCGAAAGTTATATTGTTGAAACAAAAGAAAGACTCAAGTATTATAAAATGTTATCTTCAGCACCAACTGAGGAATTAAGAAGTGAAATAGAACTTGAAATGCGTGACAGATTTGGTACATTACCTGATGAACTCAACGTATTTCTTGCAATTTTAGACCTGAAAGAACTTGCAAGTAACTTACAATGTGCTAAAGCGGATATTTTTATAGATAGAATTCGTTTTTCATGGTCAGCAAATCAACAAAAACTCAACCCTGAAACAATTATTAAATTTGTTTCTCAACATAAAGATAGAGTGAAAATGCTTCCTCCTGCGATATTAGATGTGAAGCTTAATACAAAACTCGAATTATCAGCTTCACTAGTTGAAGTAAAACAATTAATTTCAAATCTTGTAAATCAATCTTAAAGGTATTGTATGAAAGTAATTTATGCTCTTATTTTTTCTTTTCTTTTTCTATCTCAAGCGATTGCATCAGATATTCAAGAAAAACCTACAGAAGAAAATACAAACTGGTCTGAAATATTACTGAGAGAATTTCAAAACCTTACACCCGAAAATATTATCCAAAATTTCGAGACTTTACCTTTTGGAACAATTGCAACAGTAAATGAAGATCCTATTACTTTACAAGAACTTGAAAGCCTTGTTGATATGAATTCTGACAGCTATACAGATGAACAGTTTACACTTGATGATGTTTTAAACGAATATTCCATACATCTTTTTGAATTGATTCGACAAAAAATTATTGCTCAAGAAGTAAAGCAGTTGGCACTACCTATCGACTATAGTCAAGTGGAAAAAATCGAAGAAGCAATACGTGCAAGTTATGGAGAAGATTTTGAAAGTGAAATCCAGCTTGAAGGAATCAGTCTTACATATTGGCGCAAACAACTTCGTGCACAAATAGAACAAGAAGCTTTACAGCACTATATAGCTGAACAAGTTGAACTTAGTTCAAATGAAATTATTAATTATTATTCCCGGAATAAAGAAAAATTTCTTATTCCTGAACGTTATAATCTGATAATGTTTTCATCTTCTTCAGAGAGTGAAATAAAAAAAGCATATGCTGCTAAGGTTTCCACTAAAGAAGAAGCTCTAAATTATAGTATTTCTTTGCAAGAAGGTAGTTTTGCTATTCAAAATATTCCAGAAGAATGGCAAAAAGATGTGCAAAAACTCAAAGAAAATGATTTTTCAACCATCAAAAATTACCAAAACGCATATAGATATGTTTACCTCAAAAAGAAAACCCCTGAACATATTCAAGATGAAACTAAAACATTTCTCTTGATTGAACAAATACTTAGTGAAGAAAAACTTGAACAACATTATCAAAAGTGGCTACTTTCAGCACTGGAACATTCAAGTATCTTCATAGCTCCTGAATTTCTACTACGACTTGAAAATAAAAACAATTTAAATAACTCTCAAGGAGATAAGGTTACACCTTAAATCTTATTATGGCTGAACATACTATTACTAAAATTCGTGGCGCACGTCAGCACAACTTAAAAAATATTGATGTTGACATTCCACGTAATAAACTCGTTACTGTTTGTGGACCTTCTGGTTCTGGAAAATCTACACTTGCATTTGACATTGTATACGCTGAAGGACAAAGAAGATATGTTGAATCTCTCTCAGCCTATGCACGCCAATTTCTCCCAAAAATGGATAAACCTCTAGTAGATAGCATTGAAGGACTTTCTCCCGCAATTTCTCTAGAACAGCAAACCACAGCTAGAAATCCACGTTCCACAGTTGGAACAGTTACAGAAGTATATGATTTTCTACGTGTTTTCTTTTCTCGCCTTGGAAAAATGTATTGTCCAAAGTGTGGTATTCCCATTGAAGCACGAGCCGCTGACGAAATCATTGCTGATATTATGGAACTACCTGAAAATTCACGTATTCTTCTTCTTGCACCACTTGTAGAACTCCAAAAAGGTACACATCTTGACAGATTAAAAAAATTAAAAGCTGAAGGCTTTGTACGTGTGCGTATTGCAACTTTAGGCGAAGAGCCTCAAGTTTACACAATAGATGAAGCCCCTGCCCTTGATAAAAACAAGAAACATACTATAGACTTAGTAGTTGATCGTCTCGTTATAAAACACGATATGAGAACTCGCTTAGCTGACTCAGTTGAGCTAGCTCTTAAACACGGTGAAGGCAGAATTGCAATTAAGATTTTAGACAATCCAGAATTTACAGAAGATATTATACATTCTACATCATCAGTTTGTCCAACCTGTCGCATTTCACTGCCTGCGCCAAGTCCACAATTAATGTCATTCAACAGTCCACAGGGCTGGTGCCCACAGTGTTCCGGAATTGGAACAGTTGTAACTTTTGATGCAGATTTAGTTGCTCCTGACAAAACTTTATCTCTTTCAGAGGGAGTGCTTGCTCCTCTTTCACAGCCTCAAACAATGCAGCGCCTTATGCCAGCACTTAAAGCGCTAGGAAAAAGACACGGATTCACAGTAGATACACCATTAAAAGATTTTTCAACCGATGCTATAAAAGCGTTGTTTCATGGTGAAGCAGGTGGAAAAACACGTTCAGGTACTTTAAAGCGAACTAGCTTTGGTTTCTCTCGTTCAACAATTAGAGAATTTGAACATGAAGCATCTCTAACATGTTGGAATGGTGTTATGTATTATCTTGAAGAACGCATGGCACAATCTGATGCTTGGGGGTCTCTGCTTTCAAAGTATTCTTATTCTGTTGATTGTCCAGCTTGTAAGGGTGCTCGTCTCCGTCCTGAAGCTTTATCTGTGAAAGTTGATAATCTCAATATTTTTGAATTTTCTTGTCTTTCTCTTGATAAATCGCTTGAATGGTTAGAAAGCCGTAAATTTACTGGAAGATTTGAAATTATAGCTGAACCACTACTAAAAGAGCTCAAACATAGACTTGTCTTTATGCTAAACGTCGGACTTGATTATATTTCTCTAGCTCGTACAATGACAACTTTATCAGGAGGCGAAGCACAACGTATACGCTTAGCATCACAGCTAGGTTCCGGGCTTGTAGGAGTAACTTATGTTCTTGATGAACCTTCAATCGGTCTTCATCCACGAGACAACCAACGCTTAATTCAAACTCTTCGCTCACTCCAAGAGCGCGGAAACACAGTACTTGTTGTTGAGCATGATGAAGCAACTATTTGTGAATCTGACATAGTTCTTGAACTAGGGCCAGGTTCAGGTAATCACGGTGGTGATTTAGTCTTTGCTGGTAATGTCAAAGACTTATTAAAGTCAGACTCTCTCACGGCTAAATATCTTCGAGCAGACTTAACAATTCCATTACCTGATGAACGTCGTGAAGCTAAAGATTTTATCGAACTAAAAAAAGTATCGACAAATAATCTTAAAAATATTGATGTAAAAATACCTCTAGGTCTTTTAACTTGTGTTACTGGTGTTTCAGGTTCAGGAAAATCGTCTCTAGTAATTGATACTCTTTACAAGCACTTAGCTCTTTCTCATGGAATAAAAGTTGATCAACCGGGCACTTTGAAATCAATTGAGGGTGCAGAAAAAATAGAGAAAATAATCTCGATTGATCAATCACCAATCGGAAGAACTCCACGTTCAAATCCAGCAACTTATACTAAAATCTTCGATGATATACGCGCTATTTTCGCAATGACAACCGATGCAAAAAAACGAGGATATACAGCAAGTCGTTTCAGCTTTAACGTTAAGGGAGGTCGATGCGAAACTTGCTCAGGTGATGGTCAAATAAGAGTAGAAATGCACTTTTTACCTGATATTTTTGTTACTTGTGACGTGTGTAAGGGAAAAAGGTTTAATCATGAAACTCTAGAAGTACACTATAAAGATAAAAATATTGCGGAAATCCTTGATATGAGTGTTGCAGAAGCTCGCGCATTCTTTGAAAACTATCCTGCTCTTGAACGTAAACTTTCTGTTCTTGAGGATGTAGGTTTAGATTATATTAGACTGGGTCAACCAGCCACTACTCTATCAGGTGGTGAAGCTCAACGTATCAAAATATCTAGAGAACTTGGAAAAAAATCTTTACCGGGTGCAATCTATATTCTTGATGAACCAACTACAGGTTTACACATGCACGAAGTTGGCAAATTAGTTACAGTACTACATAAACTTGTAGATAAAGGTGCAAGTGTTGTTGTTATTGAACACAATACAGATGTAATTTTAGCGTCTGATTATGTTATAGATTTAGGTCCAGGAGGTGGTGAGAATGGTGGAACTATTCTAGCTGAAGGCACGCCAGAACTTCTTCAACAAAATCCAAATTCAATAACGGGACAATTTCTACTTGAAGAAAGAAATATAAGAAGAAAAAGAAAGAAAAAATAATTTCATTCTTGATTTATAACTAAAGGGAAATGTTACGATTTTTTAGAAAATCTGCATTTCCCTTTTTTGTTGATTTCTTTATATCACTATGAAGCATAAGCATATTCTTCTAAACTTTTAAGAAGAGTAACTAGTTCTTTTTCATTAGGAAAATTATCACTTACACTTACTTTCACACCACTACTTCCACGAACTTCAGTATGCCACTTACCATTAATACGGAAAATTGAAACTCCTTGTGGGTATTCCTTTATTAAGCTTGCCATTGTCATATTAAATACTCCTTAAAATAGTTATTGACTAAAACAAGAAAAAAAGCTACTTTCTTGAAATAAAAATGATGATGTTCAACTATTTATTTTTTCCACTCCAACATCGACAAACAAAAAGTAGAACATCTTCAACTTTTTGTCAACATTAAAATTTAAGGATTTCTTATGAGTTTTGGCAAAAGACTAAAAGAAGAAAGAAAAAAAAGAAAATTTACTCAAGAAATACTTGCAAAATCACTTGGAATTCATAAAACATCGCTTTTATCATATGAAAAAGAAACTGTATCTCCACCTGCTTCATTTCTTGAAAAATTAGCTAGTCTTTCTTTTGATGTAAATTATATAATTACAGGCATAAAAAATAATTTTTTAATCAAAGAAACTACATCTAATGATGATACAACAATCTATATTCCACTTGTGAATGCTGTTCTTTGTGCTGGGTATGGAAGCCTTGAAACTCAAGATAATATATTAGATCGTCTACCCTTTCCTCGTAACTTTATTGAGCAGAAAGGGAATCCCGACAATATGGTTTTATTTAGGGTTTCCGGCGATTCTATGTCGCCTACTATACACGATAGAGATATGGTTTTAATTGATGAATCTAAAAAAACACTTGAAACAGGAAAAATCTATGCTGTTGGTTTTGAAGATGTTATCTACCTGAAACAAATAGATTTTCTTCCCAAGACTATAGTTCTAAAATCACATAACAAAGATTATAAAGACATTGAACTTGATAAAAATGAGTACAATGATGAACAATTTCGCATTATTGGTAAAGTGCTCTGGGTCAGCAGAGAATTCTAAAAGAAACAGAACATATACAGTTCAAGCTACTAGAGGAATATATGAATTTAACCGAGTTATTTATTGAAAAAGCTAAAATTTCATCATCTAACATATTTGAATGTTTTACTATTGAAGAAGCTGTGCCTTATATTATAAAACTTGCTGAAAATAAAACTCCTTGTGAACTTCTTGATGATGAAGAGACTCCTAAAGGTGAACTTAGTAAAAATAATCTTCCAACACGCCTGAAACCTTTAATTGCTGCTCCAGGTTTTGATTCAAAATTTTATGATTACTTGCAACAAAGTTGTGAATCTAAAAACTTTGACTGCATAAATAGCAACCTGAGAAATCATCTTGCAGGTATTGATATTGGAATTAGTCTTTCAGTTCTAGGAGTTGCAGAAACTGGATCATGTTTACTGAACGCTACTAACGACGACTGTAGATTAGCTACAATGATTTCAGAAATTCATGTTTTATTTCTTTATAAATCAACTATTAAACCAACATTACTCTCAGTTGCTGAAGATTTAAGAAGTCTTATGAATTCACAACCTTCATCTTACAGTCTCTTTGTTACAGGCCCTAGTAGGACCTCAGATATTGAACGAGTAGCCGCAATCGGCGTACATGGTCCTCTTGAAGTTCACATAATTCTTATAGACGATATAGCTGAAAAGGAATAAGTAATGCACGAAACAGCTCAAAACAAAAAAGAATATAAAAAACACATAGATGAAGCATTAAACAATTCATATATGCGCAAAACTTTAGATAAGTTTGCCGTCGATTATAGAGAAAACAGAATCTCTGTTATGGATGAAATACCGCTTCGTGAGCATATTTCAAAAATTGCTGAAAAAAAAGATTGGTGTTCAAAAAATTTAGATGCTCTTTACTTTCAGTTTAAAGAAGAAGCCAAAAAACGTGGAATTATAGTTCATAGAGCAAAAGACGCTCTAGAAGCAAATATGTACGTTTCAGTAATTGCACAAAGTAAAAATGCTAAGAAATTTATCAAATCAAAGTCAATGACAGCAGAAGAAATTGAACTGAATAAATTTTTATATAATGACAAAGACTTATCAGAAAATATAGAAATTATAGAAACTGACTTAGGTGAGTGGATTATTCAATTAAGAAATGAAGGTCCTTCACACATGGTTATGCCTGCTATTCATCTGTCTAGATACGAAATTGCTAATGATTTCACTAAAGTAACTGGTCATGAATACGATCCTGAAGACGTGCATAATCTTGTAAAAGTTGCTCGCATTCAATTAAGAAAGCACTTTCATTCTGCAGACATAGGAATAAGCGGCGCAAATTTTTGCATTGCAGAAAACGGCTCTTTTGGATTAGTTTCAAACGAAGGCAATGCAAAAATGGTTTCAACTCTTCCGAAAACTCATATCATTATTGCTGGTTTAGATAAAATTGTTCCAACTATTGAAGATGCCCTCACGGCTGCAACAGTCTTACCAAGAAATGCTACCGCGCAAAGGCTTACAGCAAATCTGAGTTTTATAAATGGTGTCACGGATTTTAGTTCGGGCACTGATTCTGAAAAAAAAGAAGTACATATAATTTTTGTAGATAATGGCAGAAGTGAAATAGCTAAAGATCCATTATTTTCTCAAATATTCCGTTGTGTTCGCTGCGGTGCTTGCGCTAATGTTTGCCCTGTATATCGCATGGTAGGCGGCCATAAAATGGGATATATCTATATTGGTGCAATTGGATTAATTCTTACATATTTTTATCATGACAAGGAAAAAGCAAACTACCTTTCTCAAAACTGTCTTGGTTGTGGTGCATGTAAAGATGTGTGTGCAGGAAACATTGATTTACCGAGACTTATTCAAGAAATTCGCAAACTTTGTCAAGATGAATTTGGTTCTCCTGCGACTGCTGTTCTTTCAGCTCAAATTATGAAAAATAGAAAATTATTCCATACTCTTTTAAAATCTGTACGATTTTCTCAAAAACCTTTTATTGGGAAAGAAAATTATATTAGACATTTACCAGATATTCTTTTTGGAAAACATCAATTTAAATCTCTTCCTAGCCTTGCTTCTAAGTCATTTAGGGAATTGTGGGCAGAGGAACTTCAGTATACTCTTCCAAATCCTGACAAAACAATAGCACTTTTTGCTGGCTGTGTACAAGATTTCATCTACCCAGAACAACTAAAATCTTTTGTAAAAGTCATGAAAAAAATGAATGTACAAATTGATTTTCCTGAAGAACAAAATTGCTGTGGACTTCCTCTTCAAATGCTTTCGCAAAACGAAATTGCAAAAGATGTTGCAATGACAAATACCAATGCTTTGCGTAAAACAAACTATGACGCAATAGTCACACTTTGTGCTAGTTGTGCATCACATATGAAACACGGATATCAAAATCTTTTAGGCGATAGCTTTATTCATCTCTATAATAAAGTTTACGATTTTAGTACTTTTATGGTGGATATTTTACAGGTAAAATCTGATATTTTCAAAAAATCAGATGAAAAAGTTGCTATACATTATCCGTGTCATCAATGTAGAACTTTGGGTGTAAATAACCAACCAGTAAAACTTATAGAACTTGTTGCTAATTACACACCAACAAAAGAAGAAAAAGTATGCTGTGGTTTTGGTGGAACCTATTCTGCAAAATTCCCTGAAATCTCTTCAGAATTATTGTCTAATAAAATTAATGACATTACATCTACCACGGCACAAAGAATCGTTATGGATTGCCCAGGGTGCGTTATTCAAATAAAAGGTGGAATGCACAAATCAAAACATGATATTAAAGTAACGCATATTGCAGAACTTTTAGAAGAAAATCTTATTGATTAAAACAAAAGAACTACCTATGAAATAAGCAACATAGGTAGTTCTTTTTTATAATAGTTTATCACTCTAAAATTCTTTACTCAGATGTGTTTCTAAAATAAGAAATTTTGTGAGATTTTCACGAAAAAGTGATTTTTTATGAAGTGCAGTGTATCAAAACATACATAAACCGAATAAAAAATTATCTTTGAAACTGAAAAACCGCAAAAGGATTAATTTAGATATATACCTTAATTAACACTTCCAAAAACATAGTTACCTATCAACGCTTCAATATCAAGTGCGGCTTCTGTGTCAAAAATGGTATCCTCTGCCTGTAGCTCATCTAGTGAACCTCCGGGCACTATTCCAATGTATTTTTCGCCTATTAATCCTGCTGTTTTTACTGATGCAATAGAATCGTCAGAAAGCGTAACATCTTGATTTATATAAAGCTTAACATTTGCAAGACTTGTTTCATTATCATAAGAAATTGTTCCAACACTACCAACTTTCACACCAGCAATCTCAACATTAGCACCTTCACGTAGACCGGATACTGATGAAAAATTAGCATAAAGTGGATAATTATCACCACCTAAAACATCTAATCGTCCTAATTTTATTGTGAGATATCCTACGCATAATAAAGCGAAAATAATAAATATTCCTAAGCTAAATTCTTTTCTTTTTTCGTTCATTTCTCTATATCCTTATATTAGTGCTAATTTTTATTTTCTACCTGCATCCATGAGTCAATAGCCTCACGAACTTCTGGATTAATTTGAGAAGTCATACGGTTTTCTTCAACAGCTTTACGTGCAAGAAACTGTAATGTATATGGATTCGTATCATTGTAAAATTCTTCTTTTGAGCCGCTAAATATCGCTTTACCCTGATGAAGTAATAGTACATTTTCTGCAATTGATTTTACACTTGCTAAATCATGAGTGATAAGAACTATTGTCATTCCAGGGTAGTAGCTTTTTAAATCGACAAGAAGTTGATCCATTTGAGCGGATGTAATTGGATCGAGACCAGAAGTTGGTTCATCACAAAATAAAATTGGCGGTTCAGTAATAATCGCACGCGCTAAGCCAGCTCTTTTGCGCATTCCCCCTGAAAGTTGATCTGGGTAAAATTCCGCAAATTCTTCTAATCCAACTAAATCTAATACTCGCAGAGCCGCTTCTTTACGGACTTTTAATGGCAACTTTGTATGTTCACTTAGAGGTAAAGATACATTTTCCCATAATTTTAGAGAACCAAGAAGTGCTCCATCTTGGAACAAGACACCAAATCGACGTCTAAACTTACGAAACTCTTCAAGTTTCATATCGACAAGGTTTTTATCTCCGAGTAAAATTTCACCACTTTTTACTTGATTCAAGCCTAGAATCATCTTCAACAAAGTACTTTTACCACAACCGGATTCACCAAGCAAAGCACAAATACTTCCACCTTGAATAGTTGCGTTAAGTCCTGAAAATATTAATGTATTCGGATAACCACCAAAAAGATTTCTAAATTCAATATTCATTGCTTTCACTGTTCCCTAAATTAGCAAGAAAGTTGTAAGAACGTAATCTGCAACAAGTACGAGTATAGAAGAAAAAACAACAGCAGAAGTTGTTGCATTTCCAACAGCTTGTGGGCCTTTGCTATCTTTTC
>CAYJOR010000023.1:0-39737 GCA_964371865.1 uncultured Desulfovibrionaceae bacterium
AATTTAAAGTGCTTAGTTTACTGCCTTGATAATTTTAGATGCGTTAACCCTAACAGCTTGATATAAAATAACTATGCCATGAGAAAAAATTATAATTATTTGTAATTACACAGTGAGAAATATTAGGAAGTAATTATTGAAATATATCTATTTGCTTTGATACGTCCAAACTCCATCCCAGTTACTTGGTGGGTTTTCGCAGTAAGTGCTTGTTCTGAAGAGAAATACATTGTAGCATTTTTTGTATGTACCTGTGCTGACAAGGTTTTCAAATAATATTCTCGATTTTTGAAAGTTTCCTTCAAAATAAAGTTTTTTAGCCTCGTAGAAGTCTTTTAATTCAATAAAAATTTCAGAAACCTCACTTGAATCAAGCGCAATATATACCTCAATTGCTTGATTTTTACCCTTTACCTTAATTGTATCAAGAGAAAATAGAATAATATCGGCAACTGTGCTCTCTTTAGTTCCATCAAAAACAGAGATTGTCTGTAATTCTTCTGAATGATCATTTTTTTTCTGAATTTCTAAACACAAATCTACAGTATCTTTACTAAGAATTGTAGTCACACCATATGTAGAACAAAGTGATTCTAAACGGGAGGTTAGGTTAACTGTATCTCCGATACAAGTATAGTCAAGTAGTTCATCACTTCCCATGTTTCCTACGTAAACCTTACCGGTGTGAAGTCCTGCACCCATATTGATTTGTACTTGATGCTTTTCTTCAAGTATTAGATTAAGTTCTTTTAGTGATTTTTGCATATTTATAGATGTTTGTAATGCTTTCATTGGGTGGTTTTTTACATCTAGTGGTGCATTCCAAAACGCCATAATTGCATCACCAATAAACTTATCAACTGTACCTCCGGTATCTCGGATAAGTTTTGTCATTGGAGTAAAGTAACTATTTAGAATTTTAACAATTTCTGCCGGATTTACCTTTTCAGATATGTTTGTAAAACCACGAATATCTGTAAATATAAGAGTTACTTCCCTTTCCTCTCCATTGAGAACAGCCTCACCTCTATCAGCAATTTGCTTAACCATCTCAGGTGCTACATATCGACTAAAGGCTTTGCGTAATTGCCTTTTTTGAAGATTTTCTTGCCAAAAACGAATAGCAACGAGAACCAACATAGTTATAAAAATAGTTATTAATGCGTACTGAGGTGAAATATAAGTACCTTTTGTAAAAAGATGCCATGAAGAATAAATGCTCAGGCTTGAAAAAATTAGAAATGTAGGTAGATACACAAAAGCTGGTGCTAAACCAAATACAAAAGTGGTTATAATTCCAATTGTAAAAATTATAGCTAGTTGCGCTGGAAGAGTCCAAGCTGGAATATGAATTGCTTTTCCAGATAATATTCCATCAATGACCGCTGCGTGTGTTTCAACCCCAGGATAAATCAAATCTAGTGGTGTAGCCCTAATATCGAGTAGACCAGTTGCAGATGTCCCTACAAACAAAATTCTGCCTTGTAGTTCAGATGCTGGAATTTTTCCTTCCAAAATATCTTTAGCGCTAAAATAAGGGTATGTCTTTTTAGGACCGCGAAATGGTATATGAAATAAACCACTTGGCGTTACAGGAATTCGATATTTTCCTATATTGATTGCTTCTAAGCCATAAAAACCGGACTCTAAAACATAAGTATTTATATTTAAACCACGCATAAGTGAGCGCAAAGCAAGTGAAAGAAAAACTCTATCTCCTACTTTGGTTATAAGCGGTAGGGAACGAATTATTCCATCACGATCTGGCGCCGCATTTAGTGAACCAATTGGCGTAGTTGTGTAATACATTTCAAGTGGAAGAGTAATTCCGCTGCCTTCTATAAGCTTGTTTCTAGGATTGAGCGATCTATCAGTCATCCTATCTACTACCCCTTCAAAAATGGGTAAGTTCGTAGGAATACTAGCTGCACCTTGCTCTTGTGTATTGTCTTTATTAAAACTCACATAAAAGCCTAAAACTGTAGGACTTTGTCTAATTATTGTAGAAAGTAAAACATCATTATCTTTAAGATAGTTCGGAAGCCCTAGAAAGTCTATATCTACGTTAAAGTTATCTTTTAAGCTTTTTTCTATTATTACAGGTGAAGATTTATCAGGTTCAACAAACATTATATCGAGCCCAATTGCGGCAGCTCCATTTTCAGTTAGAGCTTTCACAAGTTTTGCTACTAAGTGACGTGGCCATGGCCATTGACCATATTCTGCAAGACTTGCTTCATCAATATCCACAATAGCAGGTGTTTCAGAAGGTTTACCGCCCTTGTTCATGCGCAAATAGATATCATATATACTACCATCATTATCTTGAAGGATATTTGGCATAGATATAAAAAGTAAAGAAATTGAAAATGTTATGAGTAAGCCAACAAAAAGGATAAATTTCTTTTGTCTAATAAAAGGAGTTGATTGCTTTTTCATTTTTTATTGCTCCCTAAAGGCACGATTAGAAACTCTCATAAGTGGTTTAAGTATGTAATCTAAAATGCTTTTTTTACCTGTAATGATATCAACCTCTGCTTGCATGCCGGCAATAATTGGGAGTTTTCTTCCTTCAAAAGGGAGAAATGTTTCATTTGTTCTAATTTTTACTATATAGAAAATTTGTCCTTGACTGTTTTCTAGTGTATCTGCGCTGATATGTTCAACTTTTCCTTTTGCAGAGCCATAAGTAGTATAATCATACGCCGAAAATCTTACGGTTGTGTCTAAGCCAACAGATAGGAAGCCTATATCTGCCGGATTAAATCTTGCTTCGATTATGAGGCTATCATCGAGTGGAACTACGTCCATAACAGTTCCACCGGGAGGAACAACTCCACCTATCGTCTTGTAATATATACGCTTTACTAGACCTCGGAGCGGCGAACTCAATTCTGTTCTTTGTACTCTATCGCCACCGGCTTTTAGTAGTTCATTCACTGAAATAAGCTCGGCTTGGACTGTTCCAAGTTCTTTTGTATATCGTAAGATTAATTCAGCTTTATATTGATTTATACTTTCTTGTTTTTCTGCTCTTTCAATTTCAAGTCTAGGGATTGAATATTCAAGCTCATTTAGGGTACCTTCGAGTTCAAGTACTGATTGCTCAATACTTAGAAACTCTAGTTCTGAAAATGCTTTACGCGATAGTGCTACGGCGGCTAAATCTCTCTGTTTTTTTACTGATGCCAAACGAATTTCAGCACTTGCTTTTTGAGCTTTTTCTTCAAGAATCAAGTTTTCAAGGGCATCGTATTGTAATTGTAAAACAGCATACTCCGCATCGCTTTGTTGTTTTACTGCTTCTAAAATATTTGAATGTCTTTCTACAAGTGCAGGATTTGCTAAAACCTCATCAGGATAATTTACTGAAATAATTGTGTTTTCGTCTTGATTTTTTTCAGTTCTAATTAAAGCATCAAGTCTTGCTATTGTTGCTTTATAATCAAAGCTACGTTCAAGAGCTTCACGATATTGACTACCTGCAATAGTGTTTTCAATTCTTGCTAAAAGTTGACCGGGCTCAACTTCCTCACCCTCTTTAACGAGTACCTCTTGTATTATACCACCTTCAAGGTTCTGAATTTGTTGAATACTTTGTGATGGAACTATTTGGCCATAGCCTCTAACAACTACATCTATTTTGGAAAAATATGCCCAGATTGTTAGTAAAATTATACAAATAAATACAAGCCAAACCAACAAAATTGATTTAGATTTTACTTGAGGAGACAAAGCTCTTTCACGAGGATTTAGATTTTTACTCATACAGCATCCCCGCTTAATTGTGAAACAGCACCTTTTATTACTTTTTCGACTCTAGCTTCCTTCACGATACGGCCATCTTGCATTACAATGAGTTTATCCACAAGCTGTAGCATAGCATTTCTATGAGTTAGAAGTATTAAAGTTTTATCTTGAAGATATGTGCTAAGTCTTTGAATTAATAAAGCTTCACTTTGTGCGTCTAAGTGACTTGAAGGTTCATCCAGTATAAGAGTTTGAGGGTTTCCTACTAAAGCCCTTGCAAGACCTACAGCCTGCATTTGCCCGCCTGATAATCCAACCCCATGCTCTTCAATTGGCATATCAAGACCTAATGGGTGTTTTTGTGCAAAATCCATTACTCCACTTATTTTTGCAATTTCAATCAATGCACTTTCTGAAAAGGCTACATCATCAGGCCAAGCATCTATTATGTTTGAACGAATTGTGCCACCGAAGAGAATTACAGGTTGTGGCAGTATTCCCATATTTTTACGGATTGCAGCTAAAGGAGAATTTGAAATTTCTGTACTACCATAAAAACAATGCCCTTCACTTGGCGTATAAAGTCCAGCAATTATACGTGAAAGCGTTGATTTACCAGAGCCAGTTTGCCCTATAATTCCTAGCTTATCACCTTTTTTTATTGTTAGACTTAAATCTTTAATTGCTAAAGCAGTACTTGAATCTTGAGGGTAATAAAAGCTTATATTTTCAAGTCTTATATCAACTGGAATTGCTCTTTTTTCTACGATTTGAATATCGTCAAAACTTGCTGTTTCATCATTAAGTAGATGGTTGAGCTTAGAAGGGTTCTCTGAAGGCAAACTTAATAAATTTTGTATGGATTTTAAACCAATACGCGCTTTGTAAAGATTACTAAGCATGGAAACAATTCCATTGATAGGCGCCATACATCTACCGAGTAAAAGCACACAAGCAATAAGACCGCCCATACTCATTGTTCCTGCATCTACTTGGTAAACACCTGAAACAACAATCAATACAGAAAGAAGATTATTTGTCAGCATGTTTCCGTTAGCTGTAAACACTCCTAATAGTTTAGCTTTTTTATTTGCTGCTGCTGCTTTATCTGTGTGCAGATCCCATTTTTTTATGAGAGATTTTTCTAATCTAGTTGCTCTAATTGTTTCGTAACCTGCTGCTACTTCACCAAGTAAAGCATTTTTTTTCGTTGTATAATAGAGCTGTTCTTGTGTTGCTTTTTCAAAAAATTTTTGAGCAATTAAATGATAGATTATCATTATAAGAATGCAGATTAATGGAATTAATACTATCCAGCCGCCTATCATAAATATAATTGATAAAAACATGAGGATAAATGGTAGGTCAAGCACAGCAATCAGGGTTGTAGAGCCAAAAAACTCTCGCGCATATTCCCATTCACGCATTTTTGCCAGCACCCCGCCAATTGATGATACCGGCTTTTCATCTAGTTTTACATCTAGAAGAACATCCATAAAAGTACCAAGCAATAGAACATCTGCATTTCTGCCGGCATCGTCTAAAAAATAAGCTCTTGTATTTCTTAGTAAAAAATCAAATATAAGAATTATTACAACTCCAATCGTAAGTACCCAAAGGCTTTCAAAAGCAGCATTGGGCACTATACGATCGTACACATTCATGATAAACAACGGCATTGTAAGCGTGAAAACATTTATTATTAATGACGCAAGAGCCACATGTTTATACATGTGTGAATAGTGCCCTATTAGACGCCAAAAGAAATGTTTTTCTAATTGTTTATTCACGTTTTTCTTTATTTTTAAGGGTTTTGAGAGTTGGAAATTGAGTCAAATGAGTCTGTTGGATCAACATTCACACTTGAGGCAAAGGATAATGTGTAAGAGTCCGCAGAAGATGAAGATTTATACACTTTATCTGTCTCGTCATAGGTCCATTTACTTGAATCTACCACAACATCATCACCACTGATTTTAACTCCTAAATCTTCTAAAGAGCTAAAATCTTCAACATTTACGCCTGAGATAATAACCTCAATACCATTACTTGAACCAGCATTGATATAAACTCCATCTGTATCGGTTATTAGAATATCAAGACCGCTAGCATCGTGGATTGTTGGATTATTATTGGAATTTATTGTATCTAAGCCTGCTTGATAGATTACATCGTTACCGTGACCTGTCTCTATTCTACCTGTAGAAGCAGATTCTATAATAACAACATCATTACCGCCATACGTATAGATATCGCCATTAACAGCACCTGAAACAGTTATTTTATCATTATTTTCACCACTTATAATGTTCACGCTTGAGTTTACATTTCCTGTTATATCAAGTATGTTTTCACCATTTTGCAAGCTTATGAAAGTATTTTTAGAGGCAGTATCAGTACCAAGGTCGCCAGTAATGTTTACTGTATCATCATTCATACCGCCGGTAATTGAGGTATTAGTGACGTTACCGTGAAGTGTAAGTAAGTTTTCACCGTCTCCAAGTTTAATTTCTGAGTCTTGTACATCACCTTTTATAGTAAGTGTATCACTACCTTCATTAGTTTCAATTTTTGAACTAGAAATATTTCCGGTAGTAGAGAGCGTATCATTACCTTCACCTAATATTATTGTAGAATCAGTAATTTGTGTTATTAATTCAAGACTATCATCACCATCGCCGGCATCAATTTTAGCTGTAGAAAGTGTAGATATCTTGCTGTTATTTGGATTTTTTACATTTAGTGAAAGTGTATCATCTCCACTTCCGGTGAGTATTTCTGAATCTATTATATTTCCACTTAGTTCAAGTGTATCTTTACCATCTCCTGAGTCAATTTTAGAGCCTTCGCTCATTGAGTATTCAGCGGCTGTTACTAAGTGAAAATTATCTACTCTAATAGTGTCGTCACCGTCGCCTGTGGTTATTGTGCTGTTGTGCATGCCTATATTAGCACCATAAAGCATAGTACTAAGGCTAACAATATCATCACCGATACCAGTGTCTAGTGTACTATCAAACATTAGATATTGTTTATCTTCTGGATTAATTCCACCAGATTCATTATGCAAAGTTATTCCTATTGCGTCATTGCCATCGCCAGTTGAAATTTCTGATGAGTAAGTAGCGGCAACTACTAGGTTAGAAGCATTTTCATCATCTATATAATCGTGCTTTGTATAATCGTGGCCTTGTACTGTTTTTGCATTTGTTCCACTAGCCGAGAATGTCAGTTTAGAGCCAATGTATAAATAATCATTTCCTGCACCTAAACTTAAGTCATTACTATTGACTTCTGAACCGGAAAGGCGCACATGTTGATGTTCTTGAGCACCAGCTAAACTATCAACAAAACCAGCAGGGTATGATGTATTTTCGTCATAATCATTAGTAACTGAATCATAAACTTGAATTTTATCTGTATCATCTAGAGTATTAAAGAACCCTACATAATATTCAGGATCCGGAGTTGGGTCTGGCGTAGGATCCGGAGTTGGGTCTGGCGTAGGATCTGGAGTTGGGTCTGGCGTAGGATCTGGAGTTGGATCCGGCGTAGGATCTGGTGTTGGATCCGGCGTAGGATCTGGTGTTGGATCCGGCGTAGGATCCGGAGTTGGGTCTGGCGTAGGATCCGGAGTTGGGTCCGGTGTAAGATTCACCGGAGGTACAACTTCCGCCGGTGCAGATGGAGTTTCGCCTACTTCATCAAATGGATTTGATTGTGGTAGTTCTGCTTTTGGTTCAACAACACTAGCTACTTCGTTTGTGAATTCATCTAATGTCAAGTTATTTGTGTTTACTGCGGATAATGAACTTTGATTTGTGTTTAGAGCATCTGTAACAATATCTTCACTTGCTTCTAAGTCATCACCGTCAACATTTGCTTCTTCGGTAGGTGTATCAGCTGCATCACTTGCTTGAGTTTGCGCTGTGTTACTATCGTCAGTTTCAGCTTCTTGTTCTGTAGAATCAGTATTGCTTTCGTTAGATTCTGTGCTATCTACTTTTACAGTATTAGCATTTTCTTCACGATCATCTTCTTCGTCTGAAACTTCGCCATCAGTAGCTTGATCGGCAACAACTTCATTTGCGTAGGTCATAGCACTACTTGTGCTATCCCACTGCCCTTGACTTTGTGCACTTGTTGGAATTTGAGTAACAAGTGAAGCATAATCTTCACCAACAGCTTCTATAAGACCGTCACGAGTTAGAGTATCTACCTCGAGCGGCGCGCCTGAACTGTCGTTAGAAATATTAATCATCTGATATGGGTGTGTAAGCTCAACCTGCTGACCATTGCTATCTGTAATAACCATTGGTTTTTCTTCAGTAACATAGTAAGCAGAAGCACTGGTACCATTTTCATCCGATTCAACAGTAAATTCAGTTCCTCGAATACCTACAGTCGCTAAGGGAGTAACAACTTCAAAAGCGTCCGGATTTAGTTTAACAATCTCACCGGTTACGGTACGAATAGCACCTTCTGTAAGATCTACTATAAAGCTAGGCTCGTCATCAGCTGGCCCAAATTCATAATCAGAAAGCTTAAACTTAGTGTTAGGAGCTATTCTTGATTTTGTGCCATCTCTATATTCAATATCAGCAGTAGTTTCAGAACCTGTTATAATTACATCAGATTCATATATTCCATCGCCAGTATTAAGCTCTATGCGAGAACCATTTCTTTCAGCGTATATAGGACCGGTGGTATCGATAATGGTACCTTCTATTGTATTGTTCATACAAAACTCCATTGTATCGTAAAAGACACAAAGATAAAATTATTTTATTAAACCATGTACTCTATTTTTTAGAAATGTCAAGTTTAATTTATAAATCTAATACGTAAAAAATCATATTCAATATCTTGTTGTTGGTGCTTTTCTAGCTACTTACTGTTTTTGCTTTTTATTATTTTTTATTAACTATTTTTTTATTTCTCTTTTCTGGGATTACATATTTTATAAGACCTAGAGTGTGTTTATAAAATAATTAATATTGTCATTTTAGCAAGAAACAAGTTCTTTTTTATAAAAGACGTGTATCAAAACATACATAACTTGAATAAAAAAGATTTTGACGAAGTATAAAATACAAAAGAATTAATTTAGAAACATACCCTAACTATTTCTTGATATTTTTATGCTTTAATTATATACTATATAAAATTAAGATTTTTTATCCTTTTGGCAAGAGGCTGTGTTTTTCTCAAAAAAGCATCAATAATATAGGTATAATTGAGTAAAAAACTCAAATAGAAGATTTTAAACATAAAATAAAGTTTTCAGTTATCTTTTTCTCTTTATTGGTTCATATTTTTATTATAGTATATTTATCAGATATTAAAAGATTAGGCTGTGTTTCTAAATAAAAAAGATACTTTCATAATAAGAATAAGTAAGTTTTTGTAAAAAGAGGTGTATCAAAACACACATCGCTTTTATGTGAAACTACTTTGACGATGCAGAAAGTACAAAAAAATCATTCTAGAAACACTGTGTAATTAGAAACCTCACTAATCCTTACTCATAAAGGGTTTATATTATGATTAAAAGAATTCTTGCTTATCTTTTTTCTTTCTTTCTCGCCGCAGCTATTGGATTTTATTTTTATTCATATCTTACAATAAAAACGGTTAGAGTTGGCTATTTGCCGCAGTATTTGGCAATAGAAAGTACACTAAACAACTCTACAAACTTTGTTAAATCGTATTTTGATGAAATATCTAAATACGCCGGCTGGAATGTTGAACTTGTAGCCTTTTCAAACTGGGATGAAAGCCTAAAGGCTTTAGAAGAAGGTAAAATTGACTTTTTAGGCCCTAAAACTAAGTACGATTTTGTTCCTCATGTTTTTAGAAATCTTTTATTCAGTAAAAACAATTTTGGTTTTTCAAATATCAATCTCTATGCGGATAGGACATATGAACTAGGTTATAACAACTTTGAAAATATTGATGATAAAACTGTCATTTATCATAGCTATACTAATCATGATGTTTTGTTAAAAAACTTTGCCAGAAAAAATGATTTAAATCTTGAATATGATGATGTTACACTCATTGATTTATTTTACGCGACTCCGTTACCGAGTGAAGAACTTCTTGCTATTGCAGATATATACGCGCCTACAAAATTTGAAGCTGTTGCAAATATAGGCGTAGCTCCTATTCACTTTTTTACGACAGCAAATAATGCTTTATTACTTAATGAATTAGATCAAGCTTTGAGTGATATATATAAGGAAGATCTTAATTTTTCCTATAAATTTATATCGAAAGATTTTTACTTCAACACTATAGCTAAACCTACTTTCACAGAAGCAGAAAAAAAAGCTATAGAAGAATATAAAACTTTTAGAGTCGCTTTTGGTTTAGACTATGCGCCAATGCAAAGTTTGAATGCTATGAATGAACCAGAAGGCTTATCAATCAATTTCATAAATTATCTTGCTGAAGAATTAGGTTTAGAAATTGAATATATACCATTCTATAACAACGAAACTAAAACTTTTCTCGATGTAGATGCAAGCATTACATTCACTGACGGTGAAGATTTTAGAGTCTATAGCCCTAGATTTCTAACTTATTTTGATACTCCTCTCGTAGCTGTAGGAGAATTGACCATGAGTCTTGCACTTCCAACCAATCGTATAGGGTCGCTTGACTACTCTACTTCAGCTCTTGAAATGAAAAATCAACTAGATGATAAGTATCATCTTTCATTTTTTAGTAATTCAGATATTCTTTATAAAAATTTACAAGAAGATGTTTTAACTCATGTCATTGAACCGGCATTTATTGACACTATCGAAGAGTATACACGCGAAGACACTCATTTTGTATATCCTTTAAATACTTCTTTGTCGTATAAAATTACATTTTCTGATCATATTTCAGACGAATTTATTTCTGCTTTTGATAAGACATTACAAACATTACCAAAACAAGTTTTAAATCTTTTTATGCTTGAATACATCAACCGCCCTAAAAAAGTTGAACGTTTCAGCTATGAAACTATCTCAGATGTAGATCCATACTTGTTTGTAATTGTTGCTATTTCAATGAGTTCAATTGTTCTTCTAGCATTTTGCCTAAACTTTAATGCTACAAACAAAAAGCTATTAAATGCTGTAAATTATGATAGTTATACAGGTTTATATACTCCTTATGCTTTTTATAAAGAAGCGCGCAATATTTTAGATGTAGCTGAAAAAGGCGAATATATGATTGTTTCATATAATATATCAACAAGTAATCAAATTCTTAGCATGTATGGTTCGGATGGTATGGACGCTATTTTTTCCTTTATTGCTAAGCAGTTAGGCACTCACGATAACAATCAGAATATTCTTGCCACACGATTAGATTTTACTCGTTTTATAATTCTAACAAAGTCTTTTCCTTTTGAAAAATCTAAAAAGGTTTTTGATAGAGTAAAGCCTATCTATCTTGATGAATTAACAGGTAAAAATATTCTTCCTGAGGCAAAACTTGAAAGACAATTAGGTGTTTATTATGTTACAGAACCTCATATGCCTGTTTACGATATATTATCTTGCGCAAACTATGCCAGTGAAATCACAAATACTGATGCGAGTGCTATGAATCTTTATACAACTAGAATGAATAAAGAAAGACAAAAAGCCTCAGTTTACTTAGTAGAGCTTGACAGATCTATGAAAAACTACGAATTTAAGCTTCACTTACTTCCAAAAATTCACCCAAAAACAGATAAAATAATTGGTGCAGAAATACTTGTTCGTTGGATTTTCCAAAATAAAGAGCTTGAAGCCGAAGAGTTTAAAACTATTTTTGAGAAAAATCACGTCATAGATAAGTTAGATTTACATGTTTTCCAAGAAAGCTGTAAACTGATTACAAAACTTCCTGACTTGAGAAATGTAAATATAAACATATCGTTACAAACTTTAGTAAAACCTAATATGCCATTTGAGTTATCTAAGATAGCGCATAGTTATAACGTCTCCCCTACTTCTATAAAAATTGACATAAGGGAGCCTGAAAATCTTGTATATAAGAACAAACTTCAAGAGGTAACTCATGATCTTAAGAAGTACGGATTTGGTATTTCGATAGAAAATTTTGCCTCAGACCAGTCAACACTTTTCTCTATTTTTACCTATAAAATTGACGCTGTAAAGATTGATAAAAGCTTTTTTGACTCAATAAAAACAATTCGTGAAAGGTCTATTTTAAACACATTACTCTCTACATTTAAACTTTCCAATATAGAGGTAGTAATAACCTCTATAGAGACAGCCTATGATTTTGAAAGTGTAAAAGATATAGATTGTAATGCGTTTCAAGGTTACTACTTTAGCAAACCTCTTACAGAGCGCGAATTTGTAGATTACTACTATGAAAAATTAAGAACTGAACACGAGGAAGCTTTACCCTTAATATAGTTCGCAAAATATTTTTCCAGAAAGGCAAAAAACTTCTTGACAATAATAGATATTTGGATAAAGTAACAAAACACGCCGGGGTGGTGGAATGGTAAACGCAGCGGACTCAAAATCCGCCGACTTCACGGTCTTGCGAGTTCGAGTCTCGCCCCCGGTACCATTCAAAAATACAAAAATAAAGGGTAGTTATGAAAATAGCTACCCTTTTTTCTATATTAGAACCTATGCTTTTTGTTCACTACTTGTTCACTTGCTGTTCACCAATAAATTTCACCTTGCCCACTCTTTGAGGAAGAGCCAAGTATATTGCATTTATAAGTGATGTATGATATCCTATAAATAATCAAATAGACCTTAAAGATTAAGGAGTGGGCATGGAAAATATCATTGAAACCATTCAAAACGTAGCTAAAAAATGTAAAGATTTGAGAATGGGAGACGAAAGTTTAAATATTATTGATATACTAAGGCTAGAGAAAAATATTTCTGAAACTGCACATAGTAGGGCTTTGAAGGAGTTTTTGTCAGTCGGTGAATTATACGGCTATCCACTTCTAAAACTTTTCCTGTCTACTGTTGATTTAAATGCCTTAAAATCTTTCACTCCTACATCTTTTTATTGTGAAAAGTTTAATATTGATGTTCTGATTATGGGTAAAGTGGAAAAGGAAAATTATGCAATAATCATTGAAAACAAGATAAATGAAGCTGTAGACCGAGAAACTCAGATTGAAAGATATATTTCGACTGTAAAGAATTTCTTTAACTGTAAAGAGGAAAATATCTATATTCTATATCTTGTGAGCGGACAAGGAAGGCTTTTACCTACTGATAACAGCATTAGCCCCGAAAGAAGAAGTATACTTGAAGAAAGGGGGCAATTCATAACTATCACATATACTGAACATATTATAAGTTTTCTTGATAAAGTCCTTACAACTTGGAATAACGAAAGTATTAGAAGTACTGCTTACCAATATCAGCAATACTTAAAAGAAATCTTTGGTATAAATGACAAAGAAAAAGGATATATAAAAATGGAAAATGATATTTTGTATACAAAATTAAAGCTTGAAAGCTCAAATGATAAAGTGCAAAAACTTTTTGACTTCTTGGAGAATCTAGAAAGAACTAAAGAAAGTGCATATAGTATGATTAGGCGTGAGATACTTATAAAAGTCATGAACTCAGGGTATGAAAGTAAACGTATTGACGATGAAATCATTCTAAAAATTCCTTATTTACTTGAAGAAGAGCTACTTAGCTTAACTGTATATTTTGGTATTTATAATGAGAACAACAAAGAGTTGCTATCGTATGGTTTAAGGCAGACAGAATTTATCCTCATAAACTATGAAAATATTAAAATTCCTAGCGAATTAGATACTAAAATTAGATATTTTTTGCATTGGTTTTTAATACAGTGTCATACTAATGAACACTGGTATAGTTATGAGTATACAAATGAGCAAAAAGCTATTGAAAATTTAGAAAATTATATCAACACAATTCTTTTTACAAGAGACTGGCTTGAGTTATTAAATGAATATACTGCTAAAGGTTACGTAGTAGACATACAAAGCTCATCGAAAGAGTTTTCTATTATGTCTCCCTCCTCAGTAAGTGCACAAATCAAATTCTATTCGGGGATAGAAGGTGGTTTTTGGTTTGGTATAGAGTTTCCAGATATGATAGGACAAGAAGAATATATCAAAGATATAGAAGAAACATTACAAAAAAAATATAATAGAGAGATTCATCGTCAACAATGTCAAGATGGTCTTTTGCTTAAGCTACTTTCAGATAAAGGAAAGTTGTTGAGCGATTTTAAATCAATGATACCTCTAGTTGAAAAAAGCAAGAAAATTTCAAAATAAATAAATTTTTCTCATGTCACAACTTATAAAATTTATTCTTAATCCATTTCACATATTGAAACGCTTATACAGTATCCTGATTTTGAAAGATACTTCTCTAGCTACCGAGAATAATCATAAAAAAGGATACTGTAATGACATCACAAGAAAAAAAACTATTTAATGAATTATCAAGAAATCCATATAAAATAAGAAAACGCAAGAACCTGAGTGAGAGCTTAATTTTAGCATTAATAGAGGATAAAGCAAATTCGATACGCTACTTTACAGATGAAACACCTGAAATGCAGATGAAAATGTTTGAAATTCTACTGAAAGAAATCAGTTTTATATCTCCCAGCTTCATTTCAGAGTACAAAAATCCTTGTGATGAGCTAAAAATTGCACTTGCAAAATATAGCGAAAATGCCCTTCAATACATAGAAAGCCCCTCGTATGAACTACAACTTGAAGCCGTAAATAATTTTGGAAGTGCTATACAGTATATAGAAAATCCACCGCTAGAAATGCAATATCAAGCAGTAAGAAACGACGGCGAAGCATTACAATTTATCAAAAATCCTTTGTATGATATGCAAATTGATGCCATAAAGCAAAATGGCGCAGCTATACAATATATAGAAAATCAAAATCTATTTTTACAGCGACTTGCAGTAACGTATGATATCACATGTTATAAGTATATTAAAAACCCTTCTGATGAAATTACAAGATTTGTTGTCGAAACCCTTTATGAGATCAGTAATTCAATGCGTTTTGAGTTCTACGCGGAACTTTTACCTGTTGAACTTATAGATAAATTTCTACAATATGAAGCGGAACAGGATGGTTGTAGTTAATATGTCTAACGAAATCTTTTGCAATTCTAGCAAAAATGTTTTACAGTGTGCTCTACAAAGTGAGGTATGACCATTTATGATAACGTATACAACACAACATGTTTGCGCATCACGCATTACACTTGAAATATCTGAAGAATTTACTGTTCATAATGTTGTTTTTGAAGGTGGCTGCACGGGTAATGCTCTTGGTATAGCCGCTTTAGTAGAAGGACAAAATGCACACGACGTGATAAAAAGATTGAAAGGTATCATTTGTGACCACAGACCAAGCTCGTGCCCTGATCAATTAGCCAAAGCACTTGAAAAAGCTCTAGAAAGGTAAAAATAATATTCTTTTCTTGACTTTCGTTGCATATTCTGAAACGCTTTTTCTGTAGGCTAAGTTCATATGAGCACAAGTGAGGACATCATGGCAAAAAAAGAAAACGATGCAACGGCAAGCGAAAAGATACTAGAACTCTATAACCTACTGCTATTTTCTACTCGTTCTTATTCACATACAGAATTGGCAAGGAAGTTAAATTGTTCAAAATCGAGCATTTCACGTTATATCTCGATTTTTGAGAATATGTTCCCAGAAATGCTTGTAAAAGAAAAGCAAGGGAATAGTATTTTATATAGATTTGTAAATAGCCAGTCCTATCGAGCAAGTATAAATCTGAGTACGACAGAGCTTGAACTTCTTGAAATGGCTAAACATTTTACTTCGCCTTTGCCTGAAAATCAAAAACAAAGCCTCAATTTCGCCCTTGAGAAAATTATAAATACTTTCAAAACACCATTAAATGAAAATGACTGCATAAGTTGCGATTTACCTGTCTTTAATTCACTCAAAGGGAAAATTCAATATAAGCATAGCCACGAAATTCTTACAAAGGTAATGAAAGCTATAAAAGCTAAAAGAGTTTGTATAGTTGAGAGCATTCACGGCAAAAAATCAGAAGTGGCATTTACTCAATTGCTTATTAATAATGATGCCCTTTATGCTCAAGGTTATTTTGTTACAGAAATGGGCAAGCCCGAAATTGTTGATTCCGTGAGCTTCTATATTCATCGTATGAAAGATGTCATTATTACACAAAAAAAGCACGGCTTTAAAGAGAGCGATACCTCTAAAAAATTCGGAATATTGCAATGCGAACCAATCAAGGCAGAAATCCAATTTCGAGGATACGCAATTCCTTATGTAAAAGATAGAATTTATAGTGACGACCAACAATTCACCGACTTAGAAGACGGTACAACTATTCTTTCTTTAACAGCAAGTAATCAATATGAATTGATTTCTTTTGTGCAATCATTTGGTTCTTCTGCGACATTGCTCAGTCCTGAATATCTACGTGAAGAATTGAAAGTTGACTTAGAAAACAGTCTTGAGTTTTACAAACAATAGCATCTTTTTGATATAGTATAGCCATAAAATTCATCTAAACTTACTTACTGCGTTAAGCTATAGTTCTTCTTAATCCCTAAACCGCAACAGCATTGCTATTAATATCTCGAATTACTCTCTTTATGCCAATCCAAATGCTTGTATCTTCAAAGATATCAGAAATTCTGCCGACATCAATAAATGGAGAAGCTTGTAGCACTGCAAAGTCTTCTAGAATGCCGTTTCTGCTAATATATTCGATTATCTGACGCAAGAATGATATTTGTATTGAATTACAGGTATTCTCATTCAGATATTCATGAAATGCTTTCATCAAAGCTTCTTTATCAAGTCCTACGATTTGACGAACGAATATACCAAGAGCTTTATCCCCAATCTCTTGCTCATATTCTTCTTTTGTGCCGATTTCATTCCAGAAGACTTTTTCAAGCTTCTTAATGTCGTCAGAAGTAAGAGGAAGATTTGTCTTTAGCTTTGCTATAACTTCATCGTCCACATGCTGTTTAAGATAGAACTCAGCTCTTGCTTTATAATTTTTTAAATCATCATTTATAAGTTCAGCATCATTCCATTCGATAGATATAATTTCATCTGTAAAATTGGTATCATAGATACGAGATTTCTTTTCTATATACTTGACTAAATCTCTTATTTTTTCACGGATGTGTTCAAATTCATTGATTTCAGCTCGATCAAGGTAGTCAGTGTGCAAAACTGCATTGATAAGTTCTTGTTGAGCCATAATCACAGGAATATTTGCTACATTAGATACGTTTGTTACTTGTTTTCTAACATCTTTTATATATCTTGTTAAAGGTCTACCCTCTAAGTAAGCAAGTTCGATATTATACATCAATGCATCAAAACGGAATGCTGCTGCATCACCTTTATCAGGAAGAATAAGCGGAGAAACTTCTTCTTGCAGTCTATGAACATCCTCAGATACAAGATTTTGATAAGAGTGAGGGTTAGAATATATTTCGACATATCTCAAGTGCTGTTTTACTGAAAAATTTTCTTTATTTAGTTCTTGAACTTTTTTAGATAATTCTTCAATTAAAACAGTACGAAAAACTTTTAACTCTTCTGTTTGATACTGCATTGCTTGAAGCTTCATAACTATCAAGGCTTTCAGATTAAAGAGAGCTGATTGCAAACTTGCAGTATTAGTGCTTTCACTTCCTGTACTCATTCTAAAAAACTCAAAATTACCACAGAAATCGAAGATATAAAACTTCTCTTTATCTTTACCATCAATCAAGCCTTTACAGGTTCTTGTGCCTCTACCTATCATTTGCCAAAATTTAGCTTTTGATTTCACAGTCTTAAAGAAAACCAAGTTCAACACTTCAGGAACGTCAATCCCCGTGTCTAGCATATCAACCGAGATTGCAATTTGTGGCAATGCATGAGGCTTTGAAAATTCATCTATCAAGTCCTGCGCATAGTTAATATAATTATCAACTACTTGAGCGTATCCATTAAGGTGTGGATATTCTTGATTGAATACCTCAAAGATTTTTTCAGCGTGCTTATGGTTTTTTGCAAAGATAATTGTTTTGCCAATTTTTGAACCATAATCTATATGAAGTGCATTTTTCATAACAACATCAAGAACTTTGCGTATAGTATCTGCATTGAAGAGCCATGAATTGAGCGCAGAAGATGAAATACTTTCAGGCATATTTGAATTTTCATCTTCAAAAGTATTTTCGTATTCTTCTTTTTCTTGATCAGATAATTCATCATATACAATACCTTGCGTAAGATACTTCACTTCTGTTTCAATGGATTTATATCCGACAAGATATGTATCATCAACAGCTTGAGCAAGGTCATATCCATAGGTAGGAAGACCATTTTCAAGGTTGAAGATTTCATAAGTATTTTTATCGATATCTTCTTTTGGAGTTGCCGTAAGTCCGACTAAAGGAGCATCGAAATAATTGAAAATATCTTTATATTTATTGTAGATAGAACGATGTGCTTCATCACAAACAAGTAGGTCGAAATGCCCTGCTGTAAAAATCTTCCCTTTTTCGTCCTTTGCTTCATCAATTACATTCATCATTGTTTGATAAGTTGTGAAAATGCAATTTGCTAAATAATCGGGTTTACTTGTGCAGATATTTGCAGTTGAAAGCGATGGCAAAAGAGCATTAAAAGCTCTATGCGCTTGAATAACTAAAGATGTTCGATCAGCTAAGAAGAGGATATTTTTAATCCACTGCTTTCTCAGTAGCACATCACAAAGAGCCATAACAGTTCTTGTTTTTCCGCTACCTGTAGCCATTACAAGCAAGGCTTTACGTTTATTTTTTACTTCAAAATCTTCACAAACTGCCTTAATTGCATTTTGCTGATAATATCTTTCAACGATATCATGATTTATTTCAATATCTTTGAGACTTTCTTTACTTGAGCGTAGATTGAAAAGTTTTTCTAAATCTCTCTTAGAATAGATACTCGAAACCTTTCTTTCAGGGAATTGACCATCGTTTATACGAGTTTCAAAACCATTTGTAAGAAAGATTACCGGGCGTCTACCAGATACTTTTTCAAGATAATCAGCATAAAGTTTTGCTTGGTGTCTGCCCTCTTCTACATTTTTGCATGTGCGTTTTGCTTCAATAATTGCAAGAGGTTTCATCATATCATCATAAAGCACATAGTCGCAATACCCAATGTTTGAAGCATTTGGCATTTCTTTTATTTCAACTTCATTGAGCCAATTCTTACCCTCAATCCAATTCACATCAATAAGCATTGCATCGATATAAATTTTTCTTGTTGCGTATTCTGAAAGAGCTAACGGTTTAGGAATATAGGTTTTTTCTTGCTCTTTCCTTCGTTTTGTAAGTTCTTCTTTTAGTGCTTTATTTTCTTCAAGCAGTTTTTTAAGTTCTAGATTTTCTTTTGTATCAACTACTTTTTGCGCATCATTTCTTTCATTCAGCAAAGATCTGATATAGGATTTTTGCCTATAGTTTTTATTGTAACAGCAATCTACAAAATCAAGGAAGACAAATAGGTTTTCAAGACAAACATGGATTTCAATTTCTTTGATTTTCTTTCTTTTATTATGAGCTACTTGATTACCAAGTTGTTTAATAAAAAACATTCTCTTTCTGATATCATCATCTACAAGATAGCAAAACTCTTGAGTTTTCAATAAAGTATCAAGATTATCTTGATAAGGCATAACTAGCGACTCGTCCACCGAGTACATCCACTTTACAGCAAATTCCATTGCACGTCTACACGCAAGCGCAGAAGCTTCTTTATCAACAGCATAGATTTTCTCTGCATTCACAGCGACTTGAGCAAAATCTTTAAAGATTGGATTATCGAGGAGGAAATCGAAGTTTGTCATAACTAGTTATCTTCAAGTAAATCTATGTATGTAGAAATATGAACGTTATTTCCATTTATTTTGTTTATATTATACGCAGAAACTTTTATGTGAGGATTTTCTTTTTTAAATTCATATGCAAAGTCAAGAAGGTAGTTACTTTGTATTTTTTGTTTTATGATTTTACACATATCGGAACCAAAATTTGTACACTTATATGCATGTAATATAACATTGTTTTCATCAGTTTTCGATTTTATACCTACTGCTATTTCAGTGTTATCGCATAAGAGGTATTCATCTTTTGAAAGCTTTAATGTAGTTGTCAAAGGCATAAAAATAATCAATCCACATTCTTCTAATAATAGTAAATCATTATGGCTACAGTATTTGTTAAAATAGCCTTGATAATCAGGGATACAATATTCAGTTCCTCTGAGAATCATAAAATTAGAGTATTTTTCAAATAATTTTGCTTCATTATGAGATAAATTTTTTAAACCTTCCAACGTTCTCAATGAAAAAGATTTCGGTTGTTTGATTTCACCAGCTAAAACCTTAGCCCAAATTTCTTGCATTTGTTCATTGCTAATGTCTTCTATGCTATTGAAAAAGCGCAAAATCCAATCTTTATCAACAGGTTTATCGCTCACAATATATTCTTCTTTGAGGTCGATAATTTCTTCCTCAATCGCTTTATACGCTTTACCTATTACAGATTCAATATTTATTTGCTTTTGTGCTTCTTGAAATAAAAATCTATTTTGAGCACGTACAAGTAAATCTTCGGTTTTTGTATTATCAATAACGAGATTTCCGTTTTCATACTTTGTAGGAAGATATAAGTTATTTCCTAAGGGATCAGATATTATTTTAAATTCGTCAGCTTTAGCTTTAGCTATTCTACGTATATGAGTAGGTTCATAAAGCTTACCTGTTCCAATAGCTAGAACTTCAACAAGTTTAGTCAAAGGTTTTGAAAGCCCTGCTAAGTCTTTAATTTCCATACTCAAACTCCTTACCCAAAATACTCTTGCATTCTACTATTATACAAAAGCTCGATTTTTTCAAGTCCTGCGTGCATAGTAGATTTAATTTTCTCCACTTTTTGAACATAGTCCGCAAATTGGTTTTGTAGTTCTATTGGGGGCAGTGGTAATTTCAATGCCTTAATAAGAGTTAAGTTTAAACCATCCATAATAGCACCTTTAGAACTTCGTTTTATTTGTTCTAAAATATATGGATGTGTAGTTATGCAGTGTGCAACAAAACATGGATTTGCAATATCTTGATTTAAAGTTATGCAAGCCAAATGTTTTGTATTTATTGCTAAAGGAATATCTTTTGGAACAACTGCAGAACGCCCTACTGTGCCCATAATTGTTATAATCACATCATCAGGATAGACTGTATAGTTTTTCAAAGTATTATATTTTTCTTTTGAAATATATCGCATTTTACTGTAACTAAACTTATTTTGTACTGCATTATCAATTCCTAAGACAAAAATTCCATCGTCTGTAAATTCGGAATGTAGTAGAGAACTTCCAAATGGGCCAGTTCTCATACTCCCTTTTTGTTTTTTGGCAAGTTCTTCGATTGTTTTTTCAGTCCATTCTTTATATTCTTTAGATTTTACAGATACCATTTCAACAAACTTCGCCTTAACAAGCAAATCCATTTTCTCGATTTGCTCTTTACGCATTTGTATAATCGACTGTAATTTATCTAGTTCTTGAGCAATCTTTTTTTGTTCGTCAAGCGGAGGGAGGGGGATATCTATATTTAAAATATAATCTTTTGAAATATGTTTAAGACCTGCACCTTTAAAGCCATTATCTAAAATATGCATATTTCCATTTAAATATAGATACACGAATTTAAGAAAGATTTCTTCATTTTTACTATAAAAAACGATACAATCAGTAGACGTTGAAAATTCACTATCACAAAAGTGAATACTTGCAAGTCCTCCTGTTCCAAAAATGAGTGCTGGCTTATTGTAGGAAAAAGTATCTAAAAACTTACTTTGTGTATTACTTGAAGTATAGAATTTATACTTACCCTCAATCAGTCCTTCGCCCGCTTTGACTTTAGATTTTGGCTGAGAAGAAATTAACTCCCCAAGCTTTACCATTTCCCACTTCTTATTCATAGCCAAGCTCTTTCAATGCTTTAGAAATTTCACTCTCAAGAGCTTCAATATCAGCTAAAATTTCAGAAGTAGGCGGATATTCAACAGCTTCATACACGCTTTCTTTATATTTATTCATTGATAAATCATAAGCATTTGAAACTATTTCATCTTTAGGCACAAAGAAAGATTGCTCCGTGCGTGCATTATCATTATCGTTCTCTTTTGTATGGAAACGAGAGATAATATCAGGGATATCATTTTCTGAAACGGCTGTACGTTTATCGTCAAGGCTGAAACCGTCGGCAGTCATATTATAGAACCAAACTTTATCCGTTCCGCCATAATTTGTTTTAGTGAAAATCAAGATAGCTGTCGAAACTCCTGCATAAGGCTTAAATACACCGCTCGGCATTGAGATAACAGCCTCAAGTTTATGCTTTTCTATAATCTCTTTTCGTATAGATTTATGCGCATTTGACGAGCCAAATAATACACCATCAGGCACAATACAAGCGCATCTACCGCCAATTTTCAGCATACGCAGAATAAGAGCAAGGAAGAGAAGTTCCGTTTTCTTTGTTTTACACACTTGCAAAACTTCTTTCGACACAATTTCATAATCAAGACTTCCCTTAAATGGCGGATTTGCCAAGATAAGGCTAAATCTGTCTTTATCAATATTTTGGTCGGAAAGACTGTCTTTGTAGGCTATTGAAGGGTTTGGAATGCCGTGCGTCATCATGTTCATTGCGCCGATACGTAGCATAGTTCTATCCATATCATAGCCGAAAAACATATCATTTTCATAATGCGACTTCTTTTCTTTATTATAAAAGATATCGTCCTTATGTTTTTCTTTGAGGTATTCACCGCTTGACACCAAAAATCCCGAAGTTCCGCAAGCAGGATCGCAGATAGTATCGCTCGGCAATGGTTTCATAAGTTCAACCATCATCTTAATAATATGACGTGGAGTTCTGAATTGACCATTTCGCCCCGCTTGAGCAATTTTTGAAAGAAGATATTCGTAAACATCGCCACGGATATCACTATCTTGCAAGCTCTCCATTTCTTGATAGATTTTATCAAGAGAAGCCACAATTTTAGAAAGAAGCTGAGGCGTTGGAATTTTGAAAATAGCATCACTCATATATTTTGAATAAGTGCTTTGACTATCAGTATTCAAGCCTTTAATAAAAGGAAAAACTTCATTTAATACAGTGGAATACATTTTGTCTGCATTTGAATCACGAAAAACTGACCAACGTAAATCATTCCCCTTAACTGGGCGATCGTTTATCTTAATTTCTTCGGGAAATAAGGATGTAAAAGGCAATTCTAACAAAGCAGAATCTTTGGCATTTTGCATATCTTTTTTGTCGATATCATGTATAAACATGAGGTAGGTTACTTGTTCAATCACATCAAGAGGATTTACAAGGCCACCCGCTGCAAAGATATCCCAAAGAGCATCAATTTTGTTTTTCAATTCGCCTGTTATCATGATTTATGGTTTTCCCTTTTGTCTTATTTCTGGTAGTATTATGCTAGGATATGGGGAGTTTGTCAAATCGAGGGAAGCCTTTTTAGAAAAAATCCTTTTCAGAAATGAACAAATCAGCTGGAATCTTGCCTTGTAAAGCAGGAATATTTCTTAAAAGTTCTATGCATTCATTTAATTCTTTGCACAAGTCATTGCTTTCTGCAAGTGTATGTATAATTCTTTCAAAAATACCTGGCACTTGTTTTCTGAGTAATTCTGCATTCTTCAATAAAAATTGTGAGAAAGGATGATTTTCATTGCAAGTATATCTAGCAAAACGAACTTTATTTACCAAGCTTGATTTACCCTCAATAGCTTGAACGAAAAAAGCAGGTGGAAAATAAAGATGAGCAGGAGATAAATCTTTTTCTTTTTTTGATACAATATAACTGAATTCAATGTATTTTTGCTTACATAATAATTTGAATTCTTTTTTTAAAATAGTTTTTAATAGGTTTTCTATAGCAATATTTATTGTAAAAGAAAGAACTTTATATGAAATATCTAGCATACTGGTGTTTTTTTTAAGCGAGACTTCTTGGTATGTCTCAACCATTTTATGCAAATCACAAACTGAAACATTACCATACTCAGTTTCGAAAGTAAGTTCTTTCAACCATTCTTCATTTGTATCAAGAATATCAATATAATCCTGCATGGGTAGATATTGAAGGTACTTAGTATAAGTGCTTTCAATCTTGTTAACTAAAATAAATTCTTTTAAAAATTTGTGACGAATAAAATCTAAGTGTGCTAAAGCTAATAAGGGTAGTTTTTTAACACAATCTCTTGCAATATCGACTTCAGGTCTATATTTATCTTTTAAGAGAACTAAACAACCCAAATTTCCCAAGAACGAAGAATCGCCACAAAATAGTGCAGAATCTCCACATAAAATACCGTTATGAGCAATTACTCCTGCTCTTTCTTTGTTCTCAAACCTATAAAAATATTTTCTGTAATATTCGGATGTTGCTAAATTATACATTTTGAAATAGTTTATACCATTAATTTCTTTATATTTATCAATTAACTCTCTTTCCTCATCATCATTTTGTAAAGAGCACTCAATTTCTGTAATATCTTCTACAATTCCCTCAATAAGGGTACTAAGCTCTTCTAATGTTAATTCATATTTATTACATAGTTCTTTTCTTTCACACTCATCAATATCCCACAAATCAGAACAATCTATAAAGTAATCAAACTTATTTAGTAGTTCTTTCTGAATTGCGTTATATTTTTTCTCTATTGGCAAACTATTATAGGCTTTATTTATAGAGTATCTATTGTTTTCAATCTGTTCATCGATATATCTCATACGATTCTCTACTTGTTTAGGGAAAACTAGCTCAACGCCGAGATATAAAGTATTATTTTCAAACCGTACGCTCGCTTTCACCTCTGTCTCTATTTGTTCTTCTCCAATCTCAACAGGAAATGGATTATATTCTCCATCACTTGTTTTTGCCATCAATAGTGCTCCTGAGAGATAAGGCGAATTACTCAGTTCTGCTAAATTGAACATTTTTAGAGTCAAACAAGGTGGTTTGGTAAAAGTTAATTCAGGGATTTCAGCTTTTAACTTTGCTAAATATTCTGTAGACAAAGGAATCACAAGTTCATTTTTATTATCTGGAGAATCTGGATTTATAACAAGGTCTTGCATAAACTCCGCTTCTGTAGGATAGTCGTAAATTCCTTCTTTTCCCTCATAGTGTATTGGTATTTCAGGATAACAAATATATTTATCGAGTATTTCTTTAAATCCAGCGTATTTCCCTGTTTTATAAAGATTGGTGCGCACAGCAATTGTTGTACCAGCTTCACTACGATACGACATATGTTGCTCAAGCTTTTTATCTGTCACTTTGGGAGCTGCATGTCCCTCTCTTTTGTTGGTCAAACAATAATAACCATTTAAGCCATGCATTGAGAGTCGTAAGGGAGGGCTATCTTTTTCATATCTTTTTGTACTAACTTCAACTCGATTAACATTTCCATCACCCATAAAACATGATAATATACCAATTCCAAAACGACTAATAGGCATATAGTCAGAACTTGCTTCACTTTTAAGTTTTTCACTTCTAAATGAATCTGATTGATAGTATGATTTTCCAACTTTAAGGAAATAATTTAATATGATGTCTTTATCCATACCAAGGCCATTATCATTGATGCAAAACCAGTGATAGCCATCATTGTCTAGCCAAGTGTTGACAGTAATTTGTGGTTTCCAGTTTCTCGATAAGCTTTTATCTAATTGAATTCTTGTACGCACAGCATCAATAGAATTTTGTAATAATTCACGCACGAAAACAGCAGGGTCACTATAAATTGCTTTGCCAACTAAAAGATTTAAAACTTCATTTTGTTCTAGTGTTAGTTTAAATTGTCCTGATTCATACCCTTTTGAATCAATGCTTCTATCAACTTTTGTTGGTAAAACAAGTGTTTTCCACCTATCTTCTAGGTAGGGCAATAACTTGTTACACTCAGCTAATTCATTATCAACCCAGTTAAGGTATGAAATTATACTTTGCTCTAGTTGAAGATTTTCGCAAGTTGCTCTAAATGGAAGAGGAAATGGTTTATCTCTATTACTAACTTTATCAAAGTCAAACCCGAATGAAGATCTATGTTTTTCCCACTCTTCAAGGCTGATTTTATCTGAAGATGAAATTTTTTCATGATGAAAATCATTATAACTATAAAGAGAAGTAGGGGCTCGGCTAGAATCAAAATCTAAAATATCTGCTAAGCGAAGCACAATGGCGCAAAGACGCAAATCCATAGTTGCATCAGTTTTCATTTCTAATATCACTTGGTAATCTTGCCCATGTGACTGACATACCTTTATAAGATCTTGACAAGCGACTTTTGAACCTAGAGCTTCTGGCCACTCGTAATTTCCTAAAAGTTCCTTAACCCTTTCATGATGTATGCTTCTAAAGTAGTCAATTTTCATATCTTCCGAGAGTATGAGGCTACCACTCCCTTCCGTATATGCTCTAACATATCTACTATTATCTTTTTCTAAGTATTCACTAATATTATCTTTATCTTCTAAAATAGTAGCACATTCTTCTTTAGTATAGCTCATTCCAAGGTCATGACAACAAGCAGCTAATATCAACATTGCAACCTCTTCTCGTGAAGCCTGTTCAATTTTATTATGTAAAAGTGATGTCATAATTTGTATAACATTATATATATGTGTATCGTCATGAAGTGTATATAGGGGGAAAACATCTCGAATTGTTTTTGCACGATCAACTGCAAAAGTAGCCAAATTATTCACAGCTGAAAGAAAGTCAGGAGCACTTTTTTTTCGATTTGGTTGTTTTTCATCATAGTCTTTTGCTTTTTTTTCTAATATTTTCCATAGTTTTTCATCTGCAAGTAGCATAATATAACCTCATATTCTTACTTTGTAGTATTCCTAACTTACTATAGTTCAAACTCTTATTTTTTGGCAAACCTATATTTATTCTAAATATAAACTAATTTAATGTTTCACTCAGACTTTTTAGAGTAACTAACTTTTTATCGCACTTAACACGATTATTTTGCTCTAACGTTCTTACAACTTCTGAGAGTTTGTGCAATTCATACTTTGGTGTCGTAGTTGAAATAAGCTGAGAAAGAAGATCTAATGTTTCTGTTGGATAGATTTCATCTATTTTATTTTTATGCAAGGTTACAAGTACGTATGAAACATCATCAATTGACTCAATCCATTCTGCAAAAAGAGTATATGCATGTATAAATTTTTCTTTAAATTCTATTGCAATTCTTGCTAAATAATAACTTAGTGTTTTAGATATTATTTTTTTATCTTTATGGAACGACTTCTCCCAAAATGGTAAAAAATACTGTTCAAATAACTCCTCTTTTTTATCAGAAAATTCAACTATATCAATGACTGTTTGTAGTAGAATTTCAAGTGAGCTTGGATTCATAAAAAACTCAATTGGATACTCTGCATAGGATATGGTTGAAGATTCTTTTCTGAACACAATATAAGTTAATACTTGTATATAAGATTCAGAGTATGGACCGAGTTCGTTTAAGTTGTTTGCTAAACTTAAGAAGCTATCTTTCATCTTTGCTAACATATCGAGGGTGAACTTAGGTTGAATAAGATAGCCTTGCCACAATGCATATGAATTACTTCTACTTGAAGATGTATCAAATAGTGGTAAAAACTTTTCACTTGTCCATTGGTTATCAACTCTAAATAATGCATATAAGTTTGTAGCAAGAATAATTTTTGCATCTAAAATATTGGGTGAATTTGATTCAATAATTTGATTCAAATTGAGTAAAATATTTTTTTCAATTTTCGTGTTATCATGCAAGTCATATGTGTACCAAACATTTATAAGTCCTTCAGTTGCTATTCCAATAGGGCTATTGATCGCACGTGTAGGAAAATCAATATTATCATTCTCTATATCATCCACGAGTAAGTTTTTAAAGCTATATAATGTGAATAGTCTAGCATATAGTTTTAAAACAATATTTCTGAAGTTTTTATTATTTGAAAGTGCTTTAATGTAAGTTGCATAATACCATGCTGTTGCATCAATAACCTCATATGGCATCGAATATAAAATTTTGATTAAAGGAGTATGCGGAAAATCGTTTAAATTTGTAATAGTTTCATCATTACTAGTGTGCCCTTTTTGAGAGGAAATATACATAATTTCTTTTAGTACATCTGCTGAATAGATATTCTCTTTATGAAGTTCATATACAGCGTTTATTGTTTCTCTAAAATATTCTTTACAAACTGCCTTTAATAAATCTTCACTTTTAGAGTTAGTAGGTTTTATAACAGTTTCATAATTTTTTATCCAAGCTATAATTTCTTGTGTGTTTTTAGGTAAACTTTGTAAATCGCTCTTTTCTAAAACATCTCCTCCCCAGTGAGTTGACACCCAAATAGCAAATTCATTTTGTTCACTGTCTTGTATTTTCTTAATTTCTTTGTAAGAATATTTTTTGAGAAATAAAATTGATGCAGTAGTGAGCTTAGGATTACTTTTTGCTAACTTTGATAAATATAATTTTTGTTTATACTCCTTATAGTTATTCCATTTTTCTTCTGTGTACTCTGCGTGATATTCTTGTTTATTGGGGCCACGTAAAATTGCTTTTTCAAGTTTGATTAAGGAAGTTTTATCCATGTACTTTGCTTGACTTGATATAAGTTGTAAAACCTCGCGAATATAAGTTGAATCCCAAAGTATATTTGACTTTTCATCTAACAACCATTTTACCCAAACTGATGAAGTAATGTTTCCATCTCTAAGAGATTTATCAGTAAAATTAGCAGTATAAAGAGCTAATCTTTTAAAAATTTTATACGGATAATTAAACCAATTAATCGCAATATTTTTTGCTTCTATTGGATTTATTTTTCTGTAACCATGCCAACCATCACGTAACAATTCAACCATAGCACCTAAAGAATAATGTCCAGTATTTTGCTCATGGGGGGATATCGAACGCAATGAAAATTGAAATGGAAGAACAGTATCAGGTTCTTCGTTTATCTCTTGTAATAAAAGTAGCTTTTCTATAAAGTTCTTTTCAATTAGCTGCAGTAAATTTGGACACTCTTCCCAAACATAACTATTGTTTTTAAAAAACTCTTTTAGGTGGCGACTAGTAAATTCTAATTCTACTGATATTTGTTCTTTTCTTGCTTCATCATATTTATAGGGCTTTTTATACACAACTCTAGGAGTTAGTAAAGATAGAATTTTTTGATTTAGTTGTTGTGGGAGGTGTCTTATGTTAGAACTTAGATTTGAATATATAAAATTTAACTGATGTTCTTGATAATTATTGTTTATTAAGCTCAGCCAACAGTTTAATAAATTTTTACTTATTAAATATTTTACTTTTTCTGAGTTTTCTTTTTTCATTTTTTCTGCTTCTTCAGAAAATATTGTATAGTGGGCGTATAGTGCACTTTCCAAATCAGAAAAAAATGATTTGCTAAACCTATATTTTGCAGAAGAAAGAATATGAAACAGCTCATGATTCGCTAAATTTTTATAAATCAAAGTGAAAATTGCTTTTTGTAAGTTTATCCATATTTCTTTTTCTTCTTTATATTTTTCATGAATATCAAAAATTTTTAAGTTTAGTTCAATAAATTCAAATACATTATAAGTCTTGCATCCTAGATCTTTTGTATATGCCTTAAGATGAGAGCTTGATGTAAAGAGAAGCATATTGTTTTTAGCAGTGATAAGAGGCTCTAAAAAAACATTTATCCATTCAATATTTAGGTTTTCAAGAGTTGCTAAGTGATTACTGATATTTTTATCGCCACTTAAAAGAGTAAATACAACTTGCTTTTTAATATTGTCCTCAACTGTTGTTGTAGGCAAAAGTTTCATGTTCTCAGAAAGTATAGTTTTTTTTCCTATTATTCCTGCAGAATACGAATTTGCCCAATTTTCAAGTGTCTTAGAAAGAAGTGAGTGCTTATCTTCATCTAAATATGGAATAGGACAATTAATTCCTTTATTTTTCCATTCTGTAATCACTTTGTCTTTTTCATCCTGTTTACTATGTGAAACAAAAGCATAATTTGGCAAGAAATTTTCACCTTGTTCACGCTCAGCTAATAAAGCATCAGTCATGTAGCGCAGTATTGGGTCATTAATACTATAGCCAACAAAGCAAACTATATAATCAGTAAATAACTTTGCTAGAAATCTAGTCGCCCACGCATTAAGTAAATAGGCTCTACCAAAATCACCACTTGTCAAAATTAGATTTTCTAGTTCATAAGAATCTGTTGAATATTCATTTGGTAAAAGACCGTGTATATATGCTATTCCGTTCCAGTTTTTGTCTGGAACTGGGAGGGTTGGCGCTACATAAGATTTTGGATTCTCATTTATAACGTTACTTGCATGAAGAAAAAACTTATCATAGTTTGTTGTTACTATCTTTATCTTTCCCGATTTATTTTTTGCAAGCTTGAGTAAAGCAATATGGTTTACTAACTCACTAGTATTAGGGGTTTTACAAGCTAAAATTTTATAGGTAGCTTCTCTTAAACACTTTCTTCCATTCGCATAGCGTTGCTCAAGTAAATGTAGAACAGTATCATATTGCTTACTTGTGAATTTACCGTTTTTTGATTCATATAAGTTACTTTCATACTCACTTTTTTTTGTACGTAAATGACTATAAATACCTTCAACTAAATCGTGAAAAAGGGGTAAGCCTGCTGGATAAGAAATTCCTGCGCCACAAAAAAACACAACCTTTCCTTCTTCATGAGCTTGTAGAAGTTCAAAAGGAATATGAGGACCTTTGGGAGTAAACTGCATAGACGTTCCCACCTACTATTATATTTATAATATTATAAATCATATTAAATTCTTAATCAATTAGATTCTACTTTAAATTTTAATTATATTATTTATTGAAAACGATCTCTAAATAGTGCAGAATCAAATAACATTAGCTGCAGGAGAAAAAATGCCCACTTCACAAGAATTTATAGAATTTGTCTGCGAACAGATCGACTCAATCGGAACAATCAGATATCGCAAAATGTTTGGCGAATACATGGTTTATGCGAATGATAAGCCCATTCTCTTGGTGTGCGATAACACTGTTTATGTAAAAATGCTTGAACCTATTGAAAAAGAACTTTCTAATCCCGAAAAAGGAGTGCCTTATAAAGGAGCTAAAGAGCATTTTATTTTAGATATTGACGATGAAGAGCTTGCTATTAAAATCACTACAATCCTTAAAAAAATTACTCCTCTCCCAAAACCTAAAAAGAAGAAAATAAAGGAATAAATAATGAACTACACAATTAGAAAAGCAGAAGAAAAAGATAAAGAACAAGTTCTCGCACTTGGCAGAAAAATTGTAGACAAATACGAACGTACCCATTTAGGCGATGATGTCGTCAATGAATATATTGGCAGTGGTTCATGTGACAACGACTTTCTTCAAGTATACGATAACATTACCCTACTCTTTGACGATGAACAACTTATTGGATTTATAGTAACTTCTGAAAATGAAATTCAAGGTTTTCTTATAGATATCCCTTACTGGGGAATAGGTGCGGCTCAGTATCTGTTTAATTATGCAGTAAAAAATATTTTCAAAAATCATAATGAAATCACTCTTGAATGCTTTGTAAATAGCCCAAGAGCAAATGCTTTTTATAAGAAAATGGGGTTTATTCCGGGCGAAATTGTTAATGGTGTAGGCGCAGAAAGAATTGTTTATTCAAAGAAAATTTAATATCTGAAAATGATCAAAGAAATCACACTCAAGAAAAAAGACTATCTTAATTTACTTCTTCTTGATGATGAACAAGAGTATGATTAATAAGTACTTGAACATGGCAAAATGTATGCTCTTGAAATTAAGAATGAAGTTATAGGTACTTGTGTTATTACAGATGAAGGGAATAGTTTTGTTGAAATAAAAACACTACAACAAAACCTGAATGCCAAACAAGGATATGGAAAACAACTAATTGATTTTCTAGTAAAAAAAATATTCACTTACTCACAAGTCCATCATTGTTAGAACTGGTGAAAATCTCCTTACACTTCCTTTTTACAAGAAATATGGTTTTACAAAATCCTGTAAAATAGAGAATTTTTTATAGATAATTACGATGATGCTATCTTTGAAGAACACATTCAACTTATTGATATAATTCATCTTACACGAAAACATAAGCATTTTTCAATTTATCACATAAAAAAATATTGAAATTCGCCTCTCTTTGTGCGATTATAGCTTAGTTCGTACCCTCTAAGAATACGAACTAGGTGCTCAAAACACCTTTACCTCATGCGGGCTGTGAACCAATCACAGGGTCGCTTTCTCCACTCGCTGGTTTTGTGCGACTCTTTTGTTGCGTGTACGGCCGGGAGTGTGAGGAATAGAAAACCTTTCGAGGAAATAACTCCGCCGTGCATGAGCGGTTTTGAGCTCCCGGCTTTTACATATTTGTAAAAGCTGAACTGTAATTATACAGGGAGTTGTTATGAATAAAGCAACAAGTAAAAAAATCATAGTTTCAGAGGAATCCTTCAAGAGACTATATCAAGCGACGGACTGCAAAACTCAAGTTGAACTCGCAGAATTTTTAGGAATTACCCAATCCTCTATTTCAGACGCAAAAAAGAGAAAATCTATACCCTCAGAATGGCTTATCACAATCCTTTTAGAACGCGATATAAGTCCAAAATGGATTTTAATAGGTGAAGGTTCACGATATTTGTCTTCAAACGATACAATCTCAACAATTCCTCAAATTATCTGTCCATACTTTCGAAATCTACAAGATTTTACAAATGATGAACTTCTAAAAGAGCTTTCACAAAGACTTCAAGGTTAAGGTAATTCAGCTATCCTTACAATCAACTAACTTTAAGTGAAAAGCTAATCCTTTATGAACGATCCAATCAAAGTTTATTACTGAACTGTATTGGCAATTTTTCTATATTATTTTCAATATTCAGTAGATCTACAAAGCACACATCAATATGAATATTATCTTCTTTGGCAAAGTATGACATAATCTTGTTTTCTGAAAAAGTATCATTTTTAGGGTAAACTAAAATAACTTTTTTTGAGTCATATTTTTTTTGATAAGCATACATTTGATACATGTCAGTCTGAGAAATTCCATAATTATTTTTATTCTCAGAAAGTATTTTCCATTTTGTGTCTAATAAGATTATTGATTTATCGTCTTTATCTGTAAGTTTTATATCAGGTCTCAATCTAAATCTTTTGGGCTCTTCAAATAAGTAGTATCCTCTATCCTGTGTTGAAATTGCATAATTTTCCTTGAAACTACTCTGTTTAAGCTTTGAGGCAACATAACTTTCAAAAAGGATTTCCATTGGAAATAAAAGTGCAAAAGCTTTTTCAGTGCCCATAAATGAGGTAAAACTTTTTTTCATTAAAAAGATATTACACCATGCGAGTGCAAGCTCATAGTCCTTATTCATTCTATCAGAAATACACTTTGAACTGTCATCTATAAAATTATTAGAAGAAGGAACAAGGGAAAAGTCATCTAATAAATTTTTTATATCATTTTTATTTTTGATAGAGCGAGTATAAAAATAAAGCTTTTTTAGTGTTGTCTTTATTAATCTATTTTCAGGGCAGTTAGTGTTATATTCGTCAAATTCAACATAATTTCTTTCTCTATGGACTATATTCTTCTTTATATGCTCAGAGAATAAAAGTTTACCTTTTAAAATTGTTTGATTTTCTTCAACTCTTTGATAGTGACATTTAAGTCCTTTTTTAGAGATAGCTAGAACTTCATTTACAAACATACGAATAAATATTTCAAAAATATTCATTTTTTCAATATTAAGGTGTGCCGTTTGAATATTTTTGTACGGCGCATTCCCTAAAGTTTTTAGCATTCTTATAAGCAATTTCTTTATTTCCGACTCTGTTGTAAAGTCAGGATTATCAGAATATATTTTGGGTAAAATTTCAATTGTTATTCCATTGGTAAGGCAAATCACGCCAACATGATTTTTTGCTGAAATAACCTTGCCAATACCTTTTCGCACGCTAAGACTCAATAATTCGCTTGCTGTTGATTCATCTGATTTTTGTGTAAGAATAAAGTTTTCAAGCAAGGCAAAAGTCTCTTTTGAAAGACTTTGACACCCTGCAATCTCTTTATCACAAACAAGTGATCCGTATTCTATAAGCGTTATCGTTTGCACACTTTCCTCAGTTTTCTAAATATGTTAGATTAAACGATAAGATTCTATATTATCAAATGCTTTATCATTTATTTCGTATAAATCTTCATCTTCGAAACTATATTCACCAAAAAGTTCTTCAAAATTCTGATTGTTTTTTATAATAAATTGAAGATTTGAGTCATTCTTTCTATTATCACCTAATATTGCTTGAATTTTTGCATAGTCATCATAAAAGTATTCCTGTAAAAGAGGAATAATCTCATGACGAAAGATTGATGCAAGTTTTTTTAGTGTTGCATTCTTTATCAGAGGTATAAAATATGAATGCCCAATAGTATGCTCTCTATCGTATAGAATTGCTATTTTCTTATTCATATTTTCAAACAAAATTTTAATGTCAATTCCTTCTACTTCAACTCCCTCAAGTACACTTGAATCAGGTAGCATTTCAATAAAATTAAATCTTCTTCGTAAAGCCGTATCTAGTCTTGCAATAGAGCGATCGGCTGTATTCATCGTTCCGAGTAGATAGACATTATTTGGAACACCAAAAGGTTTTGGTGAGTAAGGAAGTTTTACAGTTGTTTCCTCACGAGCACCAAGTCTTTTTGACTCTTCAATTAGTGTTATTAATTCACCAAAAATCTTTGAAATATTACCACGATTTATTTCGTCTATGATGAAGACATACTTCTTATTATTAGTTTGTAGCTGTACAGATTCTAATTCATTTTCTTCATGTAAGATTGGTGCTTTTGCTCTTTCACAAAATTCTTTAAAAACTCCTTCAGTAACTTTATATTGAATATTCTGGGTACTATCCTCATCATACTCTTGATCATTTTCCATTACAGGCTTAATTCCCTCAATGAATTCTTCATAACCATAGGATTGGTGAAATGTTATTGTTTCAACTTGTCCTTTTTCTTTTAGCTCTTTAAATCTTTCATAAAGAGTATCATAGTCAGTTTTTGCTTGCTCTTTAACTTCATTAAGTGGTCTTTCATCTATAATTGCAATAGTGCATATAATTGTGCTGTATGTTTTGCCTGTTCCGGGAGGGCCGTATAAAATTTGATTTTTTGGAAATTCTGTTTTTTGTGACATAACTTTTCCTTCGTGTATACCATTCTCATCTTGATTGCGTTGGAGTAAAAATTCTCTATATCTTATAAAAGCTGTCCCAAACTGATTATTCAATTCCTCAATTTTTACTTGCAATTTTATATCTTCTTCAATCAGTTTTTTTAATTTATCAAAGCTTGTGATGTTATCAATCTTGAAAATATCTGATGAACTGATTACTTCATTTTCAGAAAACGTTATCGTTCTTCGAAGAGAATTCACATATTGATTACCACTTTTAAAGCCTTCATTTCTGTTACTGAGGAAATCTCTATACTCTTGCTCTAAACTATCAATTCTTTGTTCAAAAGTATTAAGTCTTTCTTTTAAAAATGCTTTATATTGACTTATTCCCGCTGATAATCCACCATTGCTATACTTTTCATTAATTTCTTTGAAGTTATCTGCATTTCGTATTTTGTTTTCATCCACAAGAAATTCTTCTAAATCTGTATAGTTGAATACATTCAGATACTTAGTTTTTGTCTTGATGTTTAGTTTACTAATACCCTCTTTGAGAGCTTTATATCTTAGTTTCATTGAATTTTCAGAATACTCAGTTCCATCAGATTTGACTTTGCTTTTAACCCATTTTTTAAACTCATTTTCAAGATTTGCCCACCGTTCCTTGTATGGTTCAATATAAAAATCAATTTCTTTAGTATGATACTCTCTCTCAAGCTTTTCTCTTGCTTCAAGTAATTTACTATTGATTTCAAATAAAGTGAGGTTGGTGTAGGCTTTTAGAGGAATATTAGTTAAAGCTGATAATATTAGTTGTCTCCCTGTGCTAGAAAAAACTCTTTCGTTTTCATCAGGGAAAAAGAGATAGAGAAGCATATATCTAAATTGCGGATTATTTTTCTTTTCAATAGTATAAAAAAATTCTGTAAATTGCTTATTAGATGATAGTATACTTTTTTTCGTTTCGTCACTTTGTTCAAAAAGAGCTAAAAAGAATAATATTGCAAATTTAAATTCTTTCCAAATTTGGGTAAAAAAAGCCGTTCCGGGACTACCAATACCAATCATGTATTTTTCTGATAAATAGTTATCTTTATACGGAAGATGTCCATCTGTCTTTATCATAAGTATTTTATTGATATTAGCAACTTTTGTAGGAATAGAAATACTTCCTCTTGGGCAAAGCATCATAAACCAATAAATTTCAGCTGCGAGCAAAACTGTTTTTGCTAAAGAGCCTGATAGCTGTTCTTTTAGTTTTTCAAAGAAGTCTCTATTATCTAGTAGTTCATTATCTACATACAAAGCTTTAAGTTCTTTTAAGTACTGTAGTTGCCATATACTTTCATCGGAGAATAAAGATTTTCCCTCTAGTAAACATGTTTGCTTGAATTCTTCCGCAACGCTAAGAATATCATTTGTATTTGACTCTCCAATAAATCTTGCCATAACAAACCTCATACATAAATTAGAAATTCAAATATACTTATATTAGTAATTAATAGCAACTTGAAAATCAACACTCTAACTAAAGAATTTAATAAAATTCCCTCTCAATACTACATGACAACTATCTACACAATCCAAGGTATAACACTTGCTATTAGTCATTGACTTAATATAACGATTTGAGATATGACATTTTCAATAACTTCTGTTATATTTCACACTTGTGAGGTTTCTATGAAAAACTATTATGATTTCTTACGAAATGAAATATCTAGCGCAATACCTAGTAAATTTAAAACACAAGGTGAGCTTGCTGATGCTGTAGGTACGAGTCAAGCAAATATAAGCATGTTTTTATCTGGAAAAAGAGGTATGTCGTTTGATATCGCATGCAATGTTCTTGACAAACTTGGAATTGAATTAAAAAGTAAGGCTGAAGAAAAATTTTATCCATTAGAAATTTATGCTACAGCCAATACTAAACCTACATGGAAACTAGAACAAAGTACTCCTATTAATAGAATATTTGTGCCGCATGACTTGCATATAAAAGTTGAATTTGCATTGCAGGTAGATGATGAAAGCATGTTTCCAACAATTAAAAAGGGTGCATTAGTAGGAATAAAATTAGAAAAAGAGTTTGTATCTAATGAAATTTACGCTGTTCGTATGCCTTATGAAGGTGTCTCAATAAAAAGAGTTTCTATCGATCATCCAAGCAAAAGCTATATCATTAAATCAGATAGTTATGATCAAAAAAAATATCCACAACACGAGTTAAGTATTCTAGATAATCCTCAATTTATTATTGGAAAAATTGCATGGGTTTGGCAGAATCTGTAGTTCTTATAACAATTTGTGATTCTATGTACCTATAAAATAAGAAAGATAACATATTGCAATATAAAGATTAATAGAAGGATTGACAATTTAAAATATAACAATTGTAATTTTAACTTGACTTAAATTTCTTTTTGTTATAATTAAAAAAGCACAGCATAGCTCTTTAAAATCCTTTAAAAGTTATTGTTGTGTTGGACTTTCGTACCGCTTTTACTGTATTAGCGGTACGATCGTAACTTCCCTAATTTCTTTTTGTTATTACTAGGTTTAAAGTTACCCTACTTACTTTAAGTAAGTCATACCAAAACTTATTTAAAAGGCTATCTTTGATTTATAACTTAAATTGGTAATTAATAACAAGCATCTAACTTAATAACTAGCAGTTAGATTATTATAGAAGTAGCACAATCTGCAGCTATAAAATTTCAATATAAACTCCATAAAAGGCTACTCTAAAAAAGTATCTTTCATTTTTTCAAAAGTACCTTATCCAAAATAAAATGTCAAAATTACTTTGATTCAAATAATAATATTTAAAAATAAGGCGTTACTATGCAAGAAATAGATATCAAACAGTTAGTTGAGTTACAGCAAAAAAAGCAAGTGGTCTATGATGAATTAATGAAAATTGAAAGCTCTATTTCTCAGCTTTTCAAAACCAAACAAAGTCTTACAAGAAAGAAAAAGATTACTCGCAAACAATTTAAAATACTTTGTTCATATAACAAGTAATATTAAGTTATACTTTATATTCTAAAGAGATAAGTATGTCAGTATTCTTTTATAAGGCACGAAATAAGTGGGCCTGCAATTACTCAGAAAACGGTAAAGTTAAAAGAAAAATCTTCGAAACTGAGCAAGAAGCAATATCTTTTAATAACGGAATAAAGCAGTCACATATAAAACCAGACAGATATACTTTAGGTGAAATAATTATCTTATTTTTTAAATCAAAAGAAGATTATCACCCACATACCAAAAAAAATATAATCTACTTTTTTGCTGGTTATGAAAAAGGCGAAAAACATATTGAAGGTGCAGGTGAATTTTTACGGGATAAATATGCAGATTCAATTAGCAGAAAAGATCTCGCTCAAATGCGCATAAATATTAAAAATAAATCAAACTCTTCAAATGCAACTTGTAACAAATATCAGGCATATATAAGAGCAATTCTTCAGTGGGCAGTAGAACAAGACTATATTCTTCTAAACCCATGGCGAGATTTAAAAAGATTACCAGTTAAACGCAAAGTATTTAAAACAACTCTTCAAGATTTTCAAACTATTATAGCATGTGCAGACGAATGGTTGCAGTGGGCATTTTATACAGCCTATGCATGTTCTTTACGGTTTGGTATGGTAGAGTTGTTTTCTCTCAAGTGGAGTGCCTTTAACTGGAAGCGGGGATGTGTTCAATTATGTCAAGGTAAAAGCGGTGCTATAAAAACTGTATACCCTCCTCAAGAATATATGCAAGAAGCCTTTCGCCGATATACAGAAGACTATAAGAAAAGTATTATTTTTGTTTGCCACAATAAAGGAAGAAAAATATTTTCTTATCGACAAGCATGGTTAAGAGCTTTAAAAAACTCAGGTTATAAAAACAGCGGTATACGTCCTTATGATATTCGTCATATTGCAGCAAGTGAAATGCTTGCTAATGGAGCTGACTTGGCAGCTGTTTCAGCTCAATTAGGGCATAGTTCTGTTATTACAACAGGCACATTTTATGCTCATGTTACGGCAGGTGCACAGCAAAAAGCGAGTAGTTTATTACCAAATATTATGAAGAAAGAAACAAATTAGGAAGTGTTTCTAAATTAAGAGATTTTGTTTGTTTTGATAAACAAAAGAGAATTTTTTTTAAATAACTGTTTAAAAACATTCACGACTTAGAAAAAAAATTCACTTCGACGAAGTAGTTTCTTGATAAAACTAATAATTAAACATTGTATTTTTTATTAAAGTAACTCAACTAACTTAAGCTAACTATCAAAAATCAAAAGAATTAATTTAGAAACATAAGGTGGTATTAATTTTTTTTAAATTCAAATTCAAAAGCATGAAAACTAGTGAACGATTGCTCTGTGTTTTAGTCGTAGAGCTTAAAACGCAGCGTACTCAAAATCCGCCGACTTCACGGTCTTGCGAGTTCGAGTCTCGCCCCCGGTACCATTCAAAAATACTAATATAAAGGGTAGTTATGAAAATAACTACCCTCTTTTACAGGCTCTTAACCAAAGACAGGGGCAAGCCCATTTTTTCATGGACGAATAAAGCCCA
>CAYJOR010000024.1:0-39138 GCA_964371865.1 uncultured Desulfovibrionaceae bacterium
TGCTTTAGAAATTTTACAATTTAGTTTTCAAGTTTCTGCTATTGCGTTTATAAAAAGACAAAATAGACATTCAAATTTTCTTGACTATTAATATAGTTTAGTATAAGTTCGCTTTCTAATATAGTTTTATTAATCGAATTTATTTTAATTAATAAAATATAATTTATATTACGAAATTAAGTCTTTATATTTTCTAAGGAGTTACATATGCAAAAACTACTTATTCTCGGTGCTGGAGCCGGTGGAACTATGATTGCTCATAAAATGAGACATCTACTAAATAAAGGCGAGTGGGAAATTACTATTATAGATCGTGACCCAACTCATCATTATCAACCGGGGTGGTTATTTATTCCATTTGGTCTTGAAACAATAGAATCCTGTTCTCGCCCTAAATCAGATTTTATTCCTAAGGGAGTTAATTTCATAATTGATGAAATAATTAAATTCGATCCAGATAATAATATTGTTACATGTAAAAATAGTACATATACTTACGATAAAGTTATCGTTGCATCGGGTGCACGAGTTGCTCCTGAAGAAGTTGAAGGTATGATGGACGCTTGGGGTAAAGATATCTTTACTTTTTACACTCCAGAAAGCGCTACTCAGCTAAGAGAAGCTATGAAGAAGTTCAAAAAAGGTCGCCTTGTTCATCATATTTGTGAATCACCGTACAAGTGCCCAGTTGCTCACTTAGAGTTTGTGTATATGGCGGATTGGTATTTCACAAAACTTGGAATTCGTAATCAAATAGAAATAGAATTAGTAACACCTCTTACAGGCGCATTCACAAAACCGGTTGGTGAAAAAATTCTTGGTGGACTATGTGAAACAAAAAACATCAAAGTTACAAAAAACTGGACTGTTGACAGTGTAGACACAGAACGAAAAGTAATTATAAGTGTTACCGGTGATGAAATCCCTTACGATTTGTATGTCCCTATTCCCCCAAATTTAGGGCAACAATACCTCATTGATTCTGAAGTCTCAGATATTACAGGGTTTGTTGACACGAATAAAGAAACTCTTAAATCAAAAAAATGGGATAATATGTATATTATTGGTGACACAACGAATATTCCTACATCTAAAGCAGGTTCTGTTGCTCACTTTGAAGTTGATGTAATTGCTCATAACTTCATGGAAGATTTGGCCGGAACTACAGATTATTATGCCTTTGATGGACATGCTAACTGTTTTATTCTAACTGGTTACAACAAAGCATCTCTTATTGATTTCAGTTACGATGTTGAACCACTTCCTGGAATGTTTCCACTTCCGGGTGTTGGTCCATTTGAACTTTTGGGCGAAAGCCACATGAATTACTGGGGAAAACTCGCATTCAAATTTGCTTACTTTGATATAATGCTGAAAGGACATGAACTTCCGTTTGAACCAAATCTTTATCTTGAAGGCAAAGATCTTACATTGTATAGAAAAAAATAAGTTGGAGTAAAATATGAAGAACGATGAACTTATTCTTGCTCGACTTGAAGCAATGGAGGAACGCCTTGCCTTTCTTCAAGCAAAAGCAGAAGAACCAAATAGACTCTTAGAAATTCTAACACCTATCACGACAGATGCTTTTAGAGTAAGCGTTGAAAAACTTCAAGTATTACATGGACGTGTAGATCTTAATGATTTTATGGAACTTGGCCAAAAAACAATGCTAAGCGTTCCAAATTTATTATGGGCACTTAGCGCTCTTGATAAACTTATCAGTTTTTGTAACATTATGTCACCTGCCATTACTCCGGCTTTTCAAGATGCTATTATGGCTTTCGATAAAATGGAAAAAAATGATGTATTCAAAAAACTTTCCGCTGCAAAAAATGCTACCGGAACTATTTTTGATTCTTTATCAGCTGAAGATATTGAAAAACTTGGTACTAGTCTTGCTTATCTTATGCAAATACTACAAAAAGTTTCAGATCCAAAGGTACAAGAAAGCATCAATGTCTTATTAGAAGTTGTTGAATCAATCAATCCTAGCGAAGTAAAACCTATAGGAATTATGGGTTTAGCATCAGCAATGGCTGATCCTAATGTGAAAAAAGTACTAGGCTTAGTAGTAGAAAGCTTGAAAGAAACAGGAAAAAGACTCTAAGCAACTATAAATCAATGATGTTTTGTGAAATATTATTTTACACTAACTATTTTGTGTATCATATTTAAACAGATGAACTGCAAGGTGCAAACTTGCAGTTTTTTCTTTTTAAATTTATTGAAAAATTGTTTTTTTTCTAAAGATTGAAATAAATTAGATCTTTCAAATATAAAACCTCATAAAAACCAAATAGATAAAAGTTTGAATATACCAACTTTATTTATTGAATACAACCATATAATTTTCTAAAAAACATATTGACCTCGTGAAAAAAATCAGTTATAAACTTCTGAAAATTATTATATTTATTTATAAGACAGGAGATGCGGTTCATGACTACAATTACTTACATTTTTGGCTATGTCGCCATCGTGATTTGTCTCACACTTGCTCTATCTAGAGTAAAAAAGTACACATCACGCCCATTACACATTCGTTGGGAACTTTACCCAGTACCACATGAAGGTGAACGTGCAGCATGGGGTGGATCTTACCTTGAAAATACCGAATGGCACAAAAAAGAACGTACACACTCTTTAATCGGCATGGCTAAAGGTCTTGCAGAAGAAATGCTTCTTTTGCACCTCACATTTAAACACAACCGTGACTTATGGTTCCGTACATACCCATTCCACGCTGGTATCTACCTTTGTTTTGGTGGTTTTGGTCTTACTTTCCTCGGCGCAATCTTGGGTTGGAGCGGCACTTTAGAAAGCGGTTTTGTAAGTTTTATCGGTGCGTTAGCTAACCTTTGTTTCCTTGTTGGTAAAATTGGTATCGTGATTGGTGGTATTCTTCTTATTCATAGACGTGTAACATGCGCATCTTTAAGAGTTTATACAACTCCAGAACACTATTTCAACCTTCTTATCTTCATCTTATGGGCTCTATTAGGTATCATTGCATACATGACAACTCCTTCTTACTTCGTTGTTAGCCGCGATTTCCTTATGAACTTCCTTACCTTCAACCTAGCTACACCTATTGAAGGTACTTTCCCATTACCTAACGCTGGTTTCATTTTCATTACTCTTTATACATTTGCACTTATGATTATTGTGCCTGCAACACATATGGCTCACCTTTTCATGAAGTATTTCACATGGCATAACATTCGTTGGGATGATACTCCAACTCTTGACGATGAACAACTTAATGCTAAAATTATGGAAAACCTTGTTCGTAAACCTACTTGGTCAGCTGACCATATTGCTGGCGACGGCAAAAAAACTTGGGCTGAAATTGCTATGCACAACCCAATGGCTGAACCAAAAGAAGAAGAAACAAAAGAATAATTTTACTTTTAGATTATGCCTTAGCTAAGATTTCTTTACGCTAAACTTCATATAAAGAAATCTTCTGAATTCAATCCTATAAGGAGTATTTGCAATGCAAAAAATGAAACTTACCGATATATCTACTAAACCAGGTCAACTTATTGAACTTGACATAAAAAATCTCATGCCTATCCCGCATGTTGAAGTTCATGACCATGAATGGAGCGAATGGACAGAAGCTCAAAAAGAAGAATTCTGCACAAACTTAGACTCTGTTTCAATCCTTCAAATTCCTGTTCCTAAAACTAAAGAAGAAGAAGACGAAATCGTTGCTAAATTCTTACGCGGTTTTGAAAAACTCTTGACAGACGAAAATAACTGGACTTTCCGTCCTATGTTAGAAACAACATTAGAATACTGTGCTCAATGTAACTCATGTTCTGATGCTTGTCACTTATACGAAGCTTCTGGTAACCACGACGTTTATCGTCCTAACTATCGTTCAGAAATTTTCCGTCGTATATACAAACTCTACATCAAAAAAGAACCTTTTGCTAAATTACGTTACGGCGATTTTGAACTTAACTGGCAAACAGTTACTCGTTTAGCTGAATTATCTTATCGTTGTAACCTCTGCCGTCGTTGTGCTCAAGTTTGCCCAATCGCTGTAGATAACGGTTTGATTGCTCGTGAAATCCGTAAATTATTCAGCCAAGAATTTGGTTGGTATCCAAAAGAATTGCACGAAAAAGGTTCTATGTTCCAGCTTAAAGTTGGTTCTTCAACCGGTATGAGCGGTGATGTTTGTAAAGAAAGCATTGAATTTATTGATGAAGACTTCTCAGAAGAAACAGGTTACGAATTCAAAACACCTTGGGATGTTGAGGGCGCTGACATCATGCTTATCCACAACGCTGGTGAAGTTATTGCATGGCCTGACAACATCGCTGCATTTTCAATGATCTTTGAAGCTGCTGGTCTTTCATGGACACTTTCAAGCGACTTAGCTGCTTATGACTCAATCAACTACGGCGTATTCTACGATGATGCTCAATTCGCTCGTACAGCTTTATTACAAGCTCAAGCTGCAAAAAAATTAGGCGTAAAGAAAATTGTTATGGCTGAATGTGGTCACGCCCACAAAGCTCTAACAGTTATCGCTGACCGTGTTCTTCCTAGAGACTTGAACGTACCACGTGAATCTTGCTTCCCACTTCTTAGAGACATCGTTCTTGAAAAAAGAATCAGCCTTGACCCTAGCCGTAACAACTTCCCAGTAACCCTTCACGATCCATGTAACATTGCTCGTTTGATGGGTATCAGCAAACCACAACGTGAAATTTTACACGCTATTGCTCCACAATTCCGTGAAATGTATCCACATGGTGCTGAAAACTACTGCTGTGGCGGTGGTTCTGGTTTCGCTATCATGACTCGTAACGATATCGAACCTTGGAGAATGATGGTTACAGGACGTAAGAAAGTAGAACAAATTGCAAATGCTTTCGCTGATTGTATCGATCCATCAATCAACAAATACGTTTGTGCACCTTGCTCTAACTGTAAAGGTCAAATCCGTGAACTTTTAGATGTGAATAAACTATCTGAAAACTACTCAATCTACTACGGTGGTATCGTTGAACTTATCGTAAACGCTATGACCGAAGTAAATCCAGGATTCATCAAATTCGGCGACGAATAAGATTTATACTGAATTATATTGATTTATAAATGAGAGAGGGGAACTTCAAATTGAGGTTTCCCCTCTTTTTTTATATCTATTGCATTATTTATTTTTAGAATAATCCCAATTTTTTTTTTGTAAACATCTCAATAAAAATCTTTCAATAGTCTATCAAAAGAATTATTTCCACATACGTTGACTATACCTTTCATTTATGCTATTTTGAGGCAAATTATTTTTATAAATTGATTTGTTTTTTATAACTATATAAAATTTAACATAAAACTAAAATTCTTTTTCTAATAAAGGATAAAAAAATGCAATATAAAGAACTTGGAAAAACAGGTGTAAAACTTTCAAAACTAGGGCTTGGATGTATGCGCTATCCACTTTTAAAGTCTTATGATGAATCAATTGTTAATCCTCGTAGTATTGATATAAATGCAACAGTAAAAATGATGGATATGGCAATATCTCAAGGTGTAAACTATTTCGATACTGCTCATATGTATCATGAGGGTATGAGTGAAACCATTCTTGGCCATGCTATTGAAATTCTGAATGCACAAGATAAGGTCCATATTGCAACAAAACTCCCTTATAACATACACAGACTTCACCTCTCACTTGAAGAAATTTTTGAGGAGCAATGTCAAAGACTCCGCAGAGACAATATAGAATTTTACCTTCTTCACAACGTAAATGACCTTACCCTTGCTCGTTATGAAGAAGCAAAGGTATTTGAATTTTTGACTAAGTTAAAAAAAGATGGTCGAATACAACATCTAGGGTTTTCATTCCACGATGATAACGCACTTTTTACTAAAGTTGTAAATTCTTATGATTGGGATTTTTGTCAGATCCAATACAATTATATTGATGAAGACTATCAAGCCGGAGTAAAAGGATTAAAACTAGCTCATGAAAAAGGCTTGGGCGTTATTGTAATGGAACCACTTAAAGGTGGAGCTCTAGCAAAAGAAATGCCTTCAGATATAGAAAGTATTTGGCAAAACTCTCCTACTGAACAGAAAAATGCTGATAGAGCTTTACGCTGGCTTTTCAATCAAAAAGAAGTATCTGTAGTTCTTAGTGGTATGAATAGTCTTGAGCAGTTACAAGAAAATATTGCCTCAGCAGAACATGTAGAAGATTCCATGACTCCTGAAGAAATAAATTCTTTTGTAAAAGTAAAGAGAATTTTTAAATCGCGTCTTAAGTTTTCGTGTACTTCCTGTGGATATTGTGCGCCATGCCCTCGTCACATTAAAATTCCTGCTATTCTAGATCTTTATAATAAATATAGCCTTTTCATTAATGATAGGGAAGTTGTGGCAAATATAAAAACTATGTACAATAGCATTCTTAAAATGAATAATACAACAGTTTCCCATTGTGAAAGTTGTAATAGTTGCGTGCGTAGATGCCCACAAAATATTGATATTCCTATTGCTATTGCAGAAGCAGATAATGCACTCAATAGCCAAAACTTTGATGATTTCTATACTGGTGTTGTTGCCGGTTATGGTGTATCGTCAATGTTCAACCCTAAAGCATATAAAGCGCTTGCAGAAACCCTTTCCGGAGATAGGCCTCCTGTTTTTTGGATTCAAGGTTCTAGCTGTACCGGTTGTTCTGTAAGCCTCCTAAATAGTGCGCATACGTCAATCGTTGAACTTCTTACAAAGATTATAAGTCTTGATTATCATACAACTTTAATGGCTAATGAAGGGGCAAGTGCTGTTGAAAAAATGTTTAAACTTGCAGAGAAGTTTAAAGGTCAATATTTTGTTGTACTTGAAGGAGCTATCCCCCTTGCAGAAAATGGAAAATATTGTGTTGTAGCTGAATCAAATCATGTAGAGTATACTGTTATTGATATGCTGAATAAACTCTGCCCTGATGCTGCTATGGTTTTTGGTTTTGGAACATGTTCTTCTTATGGCGGTATACCTGCTGCAAAAGGTTCTGTGACTGACTGCGTGGGTCTTCAAAACTTCTTCGATCAAGAAGGTATTGTTACACCACTTATGAATGTTCCAGGCTGCCCACCTCACCCTGATTGGATGGTAGGTTCACTCGTTATTGCTCTTGATAAAATTAAAAGAAGCGGTATGAAGCGTGGCATAAAAAGCATTAAATCCATTCTTGATAAAGATTTACGCCCGATTCCTTTCTATGGTGAAAACACTCATAAAGAATGCCCTTGGCTCCCTCAATTTTATGATGATGCTATGTCAAAAGTTATTACTGACAAATCAAAGTGTCGCTATGAACTAGGCTGTAAAGGGCCTATGGCTATGTGTGATTCTCCACTAAGGAATTGGAACGGTATTGAGAGTTGGTGTATCGACAATTCTATTTGTATCGCTTGTGTTGAACCAAAATTCCCTGATGATATGTCGCCTTTCTACTCCGTTGAGAAGAAAAAACGCTCCAAAGTAAAACCTAAAGCTTAATAAGGATTTATATATGCAATATAAAGAATTTGGTAATACCGGTATAAAAGTTTCAAGATTAGGTGTAGGTTGCATGCGCTACCCACTTCTTAAAACACGCGACCTTAGAAACCATAATCATCAAAATATTGATATAAAACAGACTCTTGAAATTATTGATATGGCAATTTCAAACGGAGTAAACTACTTTGATACCGGATTTAATTATCATGAGGGTATGAGTGAAGGTATTCTTGGTTACGCTTTAGAAGAATTAAATGCTCGCAACAAGGTTTATATTGCCACAAAAATACCTTATACATTTTATCGTATACCCTTGACTATTGAACAGATTTTTGAAGAGCAATGCCAAAAACTCAAGACTGATGTTATTGACTTCTATCTCCTTCACAACATTAATATTACTACTCTGCCTCGTTATGAAAAAGTAAAAGCATTTGAATTTATTTCTCGTCTAAAAAAAGAAGGTCGAGTTAGACATATTGGCTTTTCTTTTCATGATGACAATACCCTATTTGATAAAGTTGTCGACGCTTATGACTGGGATTTCTGCCAATTACAATACAACTTCATTGATGAAAAATATCAAGCCGGTGTAAGAGGACTTAAAAAAGCCTACAAAAAAGGTTTGGGAATTTCAATTATGGAACCACTCAAAGGTGGCGCTCTTGCAAAAGAACAACCTGAAGATGTTGAGGCTTTATGGAGAAATGTCTATCCAGTTGAAAAACCAGCTGATAGAGCTTTACGCTGGCTTTTCGATCAAGAAGAAGTTGGTGTTGTTCTTAGCGGAATGAATAGTCTAGAACAACTAAAAGAAAATATCATTTCCGCCGACCATGAAGAAAAATCAATGACTAGTGAAGAAATTGCGCGCTTTACACAAGCTAAAAAGATTTATAAATCAAGATTAAAATTTTCTTGTACATCATGCCGTTACTGCATGCCTTGCCCAAGATACATTAAAATCCCTGATATATTAGAACTTTATAACAAGCATAGCCTCTTTATAAATGATGAAAATGTTGAAAGTAACGCAAAATGGCTCTATAATACAGTGTTGAAAGAGAATCATACTTCTGCTCTTCAATGCGTCGATTGCGGAAAATGTCTAAAGCGATGTCCGCAAAAAATCAATATACCTAAAGCGATAAAAGAAGCACACAAAGCTTTAAGTTGGTAACTTTCATACTACACTACTTAAAAGAGAAAGTATTACTTTTGAATAATACTCAAAGTAAGCTTTCTCTTTCTTAGTACTTTTTGATATATGCAACACATTATTCCAGTTTATAACTTCACGTAAATCTAATTCTCTTTTAGTATCACAAGATGAAAATCTATGCTACAATTCTTAAATCCCACCGCTTGCACCTATTTTACATAACTATATAGCCACATGTAGTGAAATTAAAAAGTTTTTTACAAGGAAGAGGGAGAGTTTGGGAGGGAGAAACCTTCTCTTTTTTCAAAAAAGCATGATTTTTCCTTCTCAAGATACTAAATTAGATTCACGTGGTTATGACTTTTTGAGGTGCAAGTTTTAACTAGACTTTATATATTGTATTGTTTAACGTAGCCATACTATAGTCTATTTTATAAATGGATTATTAAATCATTCCTAGGGTAGTAAAAAATGGATAATTTAAAAGATAAATCAATAATCGGTATTGGCAAAGAAGTTTTACGACAAGAAGCTGAAGTACTACTCAAAACTGCTGATATGCTTAGTTCTGAATTTGAAAAATGCGTTGAACTTATTCTCTCAACTAGTGGCAGAGTTGTAGTTTCAGGTATGGGAAAAAGTGGGCATATATGCAAAAAAATAGCTGCTACACTTGCCTCTACAGGCACACCTGCTTTCTTCTTACATCCCGGAGAAGCTAGTCATGGGGATTTGGGCATGATGCTTCCTGAAGATATTCTCATAGCCATATCAAATTCCGGTAACACCGCAGAGCTCACAAATATACTTCACTATGCTACACGTTATGGCATTCCTATTATAGCAATCACTGGAAATAGAGAAAGTATGCTAGGTAAACTTTCTACATATTGCCTTGAACTCTTACACCTCGAAGAAGCTTGTCCAATTGGCTGCGCTCCTACAACTTCCACAACAGCTACCCTTGCGCTTGGTGATGCCTTAGCAATGTCTTTACTCTTTGCTCGAGGATTCACAGCAGAAGATTTCAATAAGTATCATCCCGGTGGCGCACTTGGAAAACAGCTTACGAGCGTTGAAGAAATCATGTATACCGGTGACTCTCTTCCATTAGTAGAGCTCGACACTCCAATGGCTGATATTATATATACAATATCTTCTAAAGGCTTTGGCTGCGCAGGCGTAATTGATGACGAAGGTAAACTTGTAGGTATTATAACTGACGGCGACTTGAGAAGACATTTGGATAATAATTTCTTAGCAAAAAAACCTAAAGATATCATGACAAAAAATCCTATCACCATTGATAAAGATATCGTTTTAAGCCAAGCAGAACACCTGATGAAACAAAAAAAAGTAACTGTATTATTTATAATTAACGGTGAATCAAAGCCATTAGGTATTATAAATATTCATGGATTAAAATAACAAATGTGTTTTTCTTTAAGAAGTTTTAATATCATAAAAAATAACTTCACCATCTATATCTATAAAATAGTTGTTGACTAGAGTAAAAAGAAAATTTATTGTGCATTTCAAATATGAGAGCATTTAATGTAATGAACAGTTGTTCAAGCATTAACTGCTCTTATTTATTGAATATTTTTTACATGAGGTTTCTATGTCTACAACTGCGGTTACTACATCAAATCCAGCTCCTATTGGACTTGGTGCATTCGGAATGACAACAATTCTTTTAAACATTCACAATGCTGGCTTTTTTGAATTAAATGTTATGATTATGGCTATGGGTATATTTTATGGTGGTATTGCTCAGATTATTGCTGGTATAATGGAATGGACAAGAGGAAATACTTTTGGTAGTACAGCCTTTATATCTTACGGTTCTTTTTGGCTAACACTTGTGTTTATTTGGTTAGCTCCAGGAGCCGGTGCTCCAGCAGCTTCCGCATTTGCTATGGGATGCTACTTACTTATGTGGGGTATTTTTACCGCATTTATGACTATTGGAACTTTAAAAGGTGCTCTTATAGGTAAATTGGTTTTCTCTTCATTAACATTATTATTTGTGCTACTTGCGCTTGCAAACTTCACTGGTAGCCATGCAATTCATACAATTGCTGGTTATGTTGGTATTGTTTGCGGTAGCTTTGCTCTATATGAAGCTATGGGTCTTGTTATCAACGATAAATACGGAAGAACTGTATTCCCATTATAGTTTTTATACACCTTCAAGGAAAAATGAAAGCATGCTTATTTTTTAAGTATGCTTTTTCTTTTATAGTTTACTATACGACATTTTATTGCTCTATAAAAAATCTTGACTAGCAAATATAGTTGCGCTATAGTAACTACTATAACGCAACTACATTGGAGAATATAAACTATGCGCGAAGAATTGATAAAAGCAATCACTAAATTTTATCACGATTTGTCTATTAGCGAACTGAAATTACAACACAGCCTACAAAATAAAGCAAAACTCACCTATAATGACGTGCTCTATCTTGATATAATTGCTGCATACCCCGGATTGTACACCTCTTCACAAATTGCTGATATGTTGCATGTTTCAAGGCCGTCCGTTACAAAAAAAATTAAAGAACTCGTTCAAAAGGGTTATGTAACACGAAAGCAAAGTGATACCGACAAGAGAATTTACTATCTATATGTAAATGACTGCCTATATACTCAATATTCAGGTGAAAAAATTAGTAAACAGTTCATGAAAATAGTTGATAAAAAATATACAAATGAAGATATTAAAAACTTATGTGAATTATTAAATTTAATAAGTAATACTATTCTAGAGGAAAATACAAATGAATACATCAGCTAATATTTTAACCACAGAAAGTGTACCTAAACTGCTGTTGAAATATTGCATTCCGGCTGTTATAGCAATGCTAATATCCGGTGTACAAGGTATGATTGATGGAATATTTGTAGGAAATTATGTTAGTAGCAATGCTCTTGCAAGTGTTAATATCGCACTACCTTTTATGCAACTTATTATTGGTATAAGCATGATTATCAGTATTGGAGCTCAAAGTTATATAGGTTTGAATCTAGGAAAAAATAACATTGAGAATGCACAAAACTGTTTTCACACCTTTAAGCTGATTATTTTAGTATGTGCTCTTCTCACAACAATTCTCGGGTTAACTTTGAACAAAGAAATTGCTCTATTATTAGGTGCAAATGCTGTTTTAGTTGATGATTCATCAGCATATATTAAAGTTATTTCATTTTTTGCTATATCTATGTGCTCGATGTTTTATGTTGGATTTTCAAATCGAATAGTAGGAAAACCTGAAAAATATTTTTACGGCTCTGTAGTAAGTATTATTGTTAATATTTCTTTAGATTATCTTTTTATCGCTCATATGAATTTAGGCGTAGTAGGAGCTGCTCTTGCAACAGGCTTAGCCTATACTTCTGCTTTGTTTGTTGTTCTTTCACCTATGTTAAAGAAAGAAAATGTCATTAATCTTTTTATTGGAAAATTTTCAACGGAAAGCATAGGAAAAGTACTATATAATGGTTCATCTGAAGGTGTTAATTCTATTTCAATTGCTGTAACTGCATTTTTGTTTAATATCTCACTTATGGAGATTTCAGGTCCGGGAGGTGTTGCTGCATTTACTGCTATTAATTATGTAGGCGCTTTAGGAAGTTTATTGTTGTTTGGTGTGTCTGATGGTGTTGGACCTATTGTAAGCTATAATTTTGGCACAGGCGATTATAATCGTGTAAAACATTTGATGAAATTATCCTATATATGCAACTTCATTTTCGGAATTATTCTATTTTTACTTTTATTTTTTGCTGGAAAACAACTTGCAGAATTATTTATCAAAAACGATCCTGCTTTAATTGAACTGGCAATGTCAGGTGCTAAATTATACGCTTTCACTTTTTTCTTATCGGGATATAATATACTGAATTCTGGCTATTTTACCTTTATAGGAAGAGGGCTTGAATCAGTTCTCGTTGCCGCAAGCAGAGGTTTTATCTTTGTAAGTATAGGTATTTTTATCCTACCAAAATTTTTAGATATTGATGGTATATGGTTGAGCGTGCCTTTTGCAGAATTCTGTGCTACAATTATAGGAATATTTTTACTTAGAATTACTCATCGAAAAACTATGGAAAGTCGTATTATAAAGTTAACAAAATAACCTAAATAAAAAGTAATATCAGCCCTACTAGTTAAGATTTTTGCATAATTATTTGTGAGTGGGAGAAAGCACATTTTTTTGCTTTCATGCAACAACATTTACTCTAGTAGTTTTATATTATTAACTATTTCCAAAAAAGCTCTAGGTTGTGTTTCTAAATTAAGAGATTTTATACTTTTTACCTAACAATTTTGATATCTCCAATAGTTATGTACAACTAATTTTTTACAAGAAAGTACTTTTTTTTACCTAACTATAAAAATCAAAAGCATTATTTTAGTAATACAAACTAAAAAAGATTAGACTCACGTGTCTGTCACTTGCTTTTACAGGATATTTACTTGACCAGTGCATATTTTTAATGATATTATTCCTTCATAGAGATAAGGTATAGTATTGAAATATGAAAAAATACATTTTAGTTAGGCTCATGATTTTAGTGCTTGTAATTACAGGAATACTCCTGTCTATAGGCGCGTACATAATGCTTCATAAAGCTTACGCTGATTTTCACAAAGAAGCTCATGGACAGATAATCCAAATTGATGAGATTTTAGCTAAAAATGACGAGACCGTCGATAAATTACAAGAAGACCTTAAGTTAGACTTCCTTATCAGAGCCAAAGCTGCTGCTTATATGATTCAATACAATCAAGATATTATCTACGATATCAACAAGATAAATCATATTGCTTCTCTATTACAAGTTGATGAAATTCACCTTTTCACTCACGATGGGGAAATCTATAGTGGCAATATTCCAGATTACTACGGGTTCAGCATAAATTCTGGCGAACAAATGCGCTTTTTTGCCCCATTAGTATCAGATTATAATTTAGAACTTGCTCAAGACATCACTCCTAACACCGCAGAAAGTAAGGAAATGCAATATGTAGCGCTTTGGAGTGAAGATAGACAACACATCGTTCAAATAGGTTTAGAGCCGTTGAGGCTTCTAGAGGCAATGGCAACCACTGAACTTTCCTATATTTTCTCAAGGCTTACTCACTCAACGGACACCGTATTTTTTGCCGTGAATGCCACAACCGGAAAGATTATTACTAGCACCAATCAAACAATCAACGAATGTAGCCTAAATGACTTAGGACTACCTGACTTCGATTCAAAAGATATAGGAACAACCCAACGTGCTGAAATAGATGGTAAAGCTGGTCATGTACTTCTTCTAAAGCAATCGGACGATATTTACATTGGATACTTTGAAGATAATATGTCAATTTATGGCTCCACACTAATGAGTATTGCTTTTCTAGTTGCCATATCTTTGGCTGTGGCTATTTTGATTATTGCCCTCATATATTTCCTACTGGATCGAGTAGTGCTTCGTGGTTTACTTGAACTAGAAAAAGGCATGGAGCTTATTGCTAGCGGTAATTTAGAACACAAAATGGCTGTTACAGGATTACCAGAATTTGAAATTCTTAGTAATAACGTGAATTTTATGGTGAAACGTATAGTAGAGTCTTCTAGAAAATTTTCTACTATTTTTGAATATATCAACGTTCCTATCGCTATGTACGAATGCAAATCCGATGCCGTAATAGCTACCGGAAAACTAGCGGAAATTCTACAAATTACTAATAATCATCTAGAACAAAATTACAAATCTCCTGTAGCTTTCCTTATTTTTATTGAAGAAATTATGTCTAAACCCCATCCTAGTGAAAGTAACCTATATACTCTTCAAACTGAGAATGGAGAGCGTTTCTTGAAAATCATGCGTTATCAAGACGGCGAAAGCGATTGGGGACTTATAGTTGATTCTACTGATGAAATCAACGAAAAAAACACAATTAAAAAAGAACGTGACTTAGATTTCCTCACCGGGCTTTACGGTAAACGTGCCTTTTTTGAGCAGCTAGAATCTTTATCGCATCGCCCAGATGAAATTAAGAAAGCAGCAATCCTTATGTTCGACCTAGACAACCTTAAATACGTCAACGACACATGGGGTCATGAGACTGGAGATAGCTTCATTTGTGCGGCAGCAAATGTTCTACATCTTTGCGATTATAGCCACAAAATCAGTACTCGCCTCAGCGGTGATGAATTTGCTATGGTGCTTTATGGAGCGGAAGATTATACCGCACTAGAACTTCACTTGGAACAAATTAAAGAGTTATTTGCTCAAGCTTATATAGCTACTCCAGCCGGCACAAAACATAAGGTCAGCGCTTCTATAGGATATTCTCTTTATCCTGAGCAAAATCAATCATTCCTAACTTGTCTAAACTTTGCCGATAAAGCAATGTATGCTGCCAAAAGCAAACTTAAAGGCAGTATAGAAAAATATGAACCTAGTATTCATAACGACTAGGGTATGTTTCTAAATTAATTCTTTTGCGTTTTTTTCTGCTCAAAAGATAATTTTTTATTCAATTTATGTTTGTTTTTGATACACTCCCTTCATAAAAACTCCCCTTTTCTTTGTCAAAAATACAAAATCTCTTAATTAAGAAACACATCCTAGATATGTTAATTTTCGGTGCTGGCTTAGCATAATGCTTAGGTGCTTTCTATTCACTTGTAGTAATGCTCGCACATTTAGGACAAATGATAACATTCTTAAATTCATTATAAATGGTTTTCTTCAACTAAAATAAGTATACAAAGATCTTTTAATACACAGCACAAAGTTAATTTTCTCAATAAATATTTCTTGACTTTAATAGAATTTGATTATAAAAACTTTTTCAAGTTAGACATAACTAACAATATATTTATTATGGGGCAAACTATGAAAAGACTAATTTCTCGTTCACTTCTTTTTACTTTTGCACTTTCAACATTTAGTGTTGGAAGTATAGCAATTTCACACGACCTTGCTTATGCAGAAGGCAAGAAAGAGGAACTTTCATTTGCAAGCTTTAGAGATATAAGAGATCCAAATCCACATCTTTATCAAGGTGAAATGTGGTTCCAAGAAATGGTGTACGAAACCTTAGTTTCTGTTGAATCTACAGGTATAGAACCATGCCTTGCTACAAGTTGGACAATATCAGAAGACGGCCTCACATATACATTCAAACTACGTGAAGGTGTAACTTTTACTGATGGCGAAAAATTTGATGCACATGCAGTTGTAGCTAACTTTAATGCTATTTGGGATAATATCAAGCGTCACGTTTGGATGGAGTCAGCACGTCTTATTTCAAGTTATAAAGCTCTTGATGATTATACTTTTGAAATCAAACTTTCTGCGCCTTATTATCCTCTTATGACAGAGCTTGGTGTTACTCGCCCTTATGGTATAGGCTCACCAAAAACTTTCAAAGACGGTACTACTAAAGATGGTGTAACAGCATATATCGGTACTGGTCCTTATAAAATGGGTGACTATGTTGAAAATGAATATGTTGTGATGGATGCAAATACAAATTACTGGGGAAAAGTTCCTGCAATTCCAAAAGTAAGAATGAAAGTTATTCCTGAAAACCAAACACGTATTCTTGCCCTTGAAAAAGGCGAAGTTGACCTAATTTATGGCGGAAATATTCTTGATGCCGCTACCTTGAAAAAATATGAAGGAAATGACGAATTTACTCCTGCAACATCACCTCCAACTCTTACAAAGCATTTTCTTATAAATTCATCAAACCCACTTTTAGACTTGAATGTACGTAAGGCAATCAACCATGCTGTACATAAAGAAGCTATTGCACAAGGTATTTATTACGGAATTGAACCTATTGCAGATACGCTTTATGCTAAAAACGTGCCTTATTCTAATATTGATTTAGCTCCTTACGCTTATGACGTAGAACTTGCGAAAAAATACCTTGCTGATGCAGGTTTCACAAAAGGTGGCGATGGGATATTGGTAAGAGATGGTAAACGCCTTACCTTGAGATTTGTTTACGATAACAACTCAGTTGTTGATAAAACAATAGGCGAGTTTATTCAAGCTACACTTATGGAACTTGGTATTGAAATCAAACTTGAAGGCTTTGAACGTCAAACTTATTATGATGTTTCAAAGCAAGGTGAATTTGATATTATGATCAATATCCCATGGGGTAATCCATACGATCCACACGCTGCACTTTCAGGAATGCGTGGCCCAGTTTATGGCGATTATGCGGCTCAATTAGGTCTAGCAAACAAAGCTGAAATTGATAAAGCTATTGGCGAAGTTCTAATCACTGTTGATGAAGCTAAAAGACAAGAACTATACACTTGGATTCTTACAGAATTACATAATTCAGCAGTATATGTTCCATTAGTATACGAAACAAATAAAGCTCTTTATAACAAAGACTTAAAAGATGTAGGTTTTATGCCGTCATCATACGTATTTCCTTTCTGGAATATGAGCTACTAGAATAAAACTATAAAAGTAATAATTCAGGGAGAGGTATTAACCAATCCCTGAATTTCTGTTTTTGACACCCTCAAATCATATGGGTATTTTTTATGAGTAAATATATTTTTAAAAGACTACTATCTTTATTTCCGCTTTTATTTGCTATCTCTCTATTTACTTTTGTATTTATCAATCTTATGCCTTCCGACCCCGCAGAAGTAGCATTAAGAATTCATCAAACACCTGTTATTTCAGATGAATTATTACAAGAAACAAGAGAACAATTAGGTTTAGATAAACCTTATTGGGAAAGATATTATGATTGGATGACAAATGCCATGCAGTTCAATTTTGGTATCAGCTATGCAAAACCTCAGCATACTGTTGAGGCTGAACTTGCACACGCTTTGCCAAATACGCTTGATTTAGCAGGATTTTCTTTTCTTCTGGTAATTCTTATAAGTTTGCCTGTAGGTTTTTTCTGCGCTGTCAATAAGGACGGTTGGTTTGATAAAATAATGCGTGGCTTTGTGTTTATGACAACAGCTATGCCTTCCTATTGGGTTGGGCTTATTCTTATGTGGCTTATTGCCGTAAAGCTAGATTTACTTCCAACGAGTGGAAATTATAATGGTTTTAAATCTGTTATTTTACCATCATTAACAGTCGCTCTTTCTTATATTTCAATATTTATCCGCCTTATCAGAAACAATATGATTGAAAATATGAAGGAAGACTACGTGCTTTACGCAAACGTAAGAGGTCTAAAACAAAGAACTATCTTAGTAAAACATATTTTAAAAAACTCCCTTCATACTTGCGTAGTTGCTATTGGTATGAGTATTCCGCAGCTTATTGCTGGTACCATTGTTGTTGAAAACGTGTATGCTTGGCCAGGGCTTGGTACTCTTTGTATCACTTCTGTGTTCAACCGTGACTTCCCTATGATTCAAGCTTATGTGCTTTTGGTGGGTGTTCTTTTTGTGGTTTTCAATCTTCTTTTTGATATTTTACAAGGTCTTATGGACCCTAAACTGCGTGTAGGCAAGGAATAGATATGTTTGTAAGACTACTAAGACATAGAGGTGCTTTAATCACTCTCTCCATTATTTTCTTAATTGCTATCATTGGGATTTTTGCACCGTTTTTCGCGCCGAACGATCCTCTAAAGGTTGATATTTTATCTAAATTTTCTGCTCCAACATGGAAATATCCATTAGGTGCAGATCAACTTGGAAGATGTATTTTATCAAGAATTATTTTCGGTATCAGACCAACTCTTGGACTTGCAGCTCTTACCATGATTGGAACAATGGGCCTAGGATTAAGTCTTGGGCTTATTTCAGGTTATTTCAGGGGTTGGATTGATGAAGTGATTATGCGCCTTGTTGATGTGCTCTTATCATTCCCAAGTCAGATTATTGTTTTCGCGGTTGTTGCACTTTTTGGTGTTGAAATTCAAAACGTTGTTATAGCAAGTATTCTTATTAAGTGGGCATGGTATGCCAGAATGATACGCACAAACGTTATAAAGTACCGTGAAAGAAATTTTGTGAATTTTTCTAAAGTAATAGGTAATTCAGAATCTTTTATTCTTGGCAAACATTTACTTCCAAGTATTGCCTCTGAAACAGCTATGCTTGCAAGTTTAGATATGGGTTGGGCTATTATTAATATTTCTACCCTCTCTTTCTTAGGTCTTGGAGTTCAAGCACCTACACCTGAATGGGGTGCAATGCTCAATGATGCCAAGGAAGTATTTATCTCAAATCCACTTCAAATGATTGTGCCAGGACTTTGCATTGTGCTTGTTGTATCACTCTTCAACATACTTGGTGACGTTCTACGTGACGCTCTTGACCCTAAAGAGGTGATGTAATGACAATATTAAAAATTGAAGACCTAAACGTACACTTTAAAGGTAAATTTAAAACAAGTCATATAGTACAAGGAGTTTCTTTCTCTCTTGAACAAGGCGAATGTATTGCAATTGTTGGAGAATCAGGAAGCGGTAAAACAATGACGATGAAAGCTCTTATGGGGCTTCTAGATCATAACTTTACAATTACAGGAAAAGCACACCTCAAAAATATTGATTTACTCAATGCAAGTAAAGAAGAGTTAAGAAAAATCCGCGGTAAACAAATGACAATGATTTTACAAAACCCAATGGTCTGTTTTGACGGATTATATCGCATCGGTTACCAAATGGCGGAAACATTTGAGGCACATACCAACTGGTCAAAAAAAGAAATATACGAAAGATCAGTTGATATTTTAAAAAAAATGCAAATCAAAGAACCAGAAGAAGTTCTGAAAAAATATCCACATCAATTAAGCGGCGGTATGCTTCAAAGAATTATGATAAGCATTGCATTAGCTCTCAACCCCGATATTCTTATTGCAGATGAACCTACTACAGCTATCGACAGTATTACGCAATACGAAATTATGAAAGAATTTCAACGTCTAAAAGCTCAAGGTATCACAATGATATTTATTACACATGACCTTGCTGTCGCTTCAATGATTTCAGATAAAGTGCTTGTTATGAATAAAGGAAAAATTGTCGATACTGGTACTTTTGAAGAAATAAGAAATAATCCTAAAGATGATTATACAAAATGTTTAGTTGAGCAAAAAATTGCGGTTACAAATGCGTTCAAACTAAGTCTTCAAGGAGCATAAAAGTGATTAAAGTAGAAAATCTTAAAATGAACTTTAAAAGCGAACTTACCTCCGAAATGCAACACGTGCTTAAAGGTTTAAGCTTTGAAGTAAAAAAAGGTGATTGCCTTGGAATCTTAGGTGAAAGCGGAAGTGGAAAAAGTACGCTTGGCAGAATTTTAGTAGGTTTATTGAAACCAAGTGAGGGTGGCTACTACTTCATGGGGAAACAACCTTACAAAAGCAGAGCTGATAAAAAATTCTTGAGTGAAAACATAAGTATCGTTTTCCAAGATTACAATACCTCTGTAAACCCACGCTTTACTGTTTATGATATTATAGGCGAAGCCGTTGATGTTCTTGCAAAAAGGTCTAAGCAAAAACTCAGTAAGAACGACAAAACAAATCTTCTAATCAACTACCTCGCTGCTGTGGGATTAGATGAAAGCTTCCTTGAAAGATTCCCGCATCAGCTTTCAGGCGGTCAATTACAAAGAGTTTGCATTGCAAGAGCAATTGCGGTACAACCTAAAATCATTCTTTTTGACGAATCTATAAGCTCACTTGATGCTCATACACAAGTGCAAATTATGGAATTATTAAAAGAGCTTCAAGAAAAATACGATTTGACTTTTGTTTTTATTACGCATGATTTAACAGCAGTTACCTATCTATGTAATAAAATTATGTTTCTCCATAACGGTGAAGTTACTGAATTTATTGAAACAAAAGACATAGGCAAAACAAAAGATCCGTATGCAAGAAAATTAATAGAGGTTGTAATAGAAATATAAATTATGAGTGCAGTACAAAATAAAATTACAGAAGGAAATATATCAAAAGAAATATTTTTCTTCTTCATTCCTATTGTTATAAGTGCATTTTTCCAACATTTCTATAGTTTTGTAGATGCTATGATTGTTGGCCAAAACCTTGGAGACCTAGCTTTTGCTGCGGTTGGCGGTTCTTCTGCAAAGTTAATAACTCTATTTATCAATTTCTTTGTGGGTGTTTCTGCTGGTATCACGGTGTATACTTCACGCTTTTTTGGAAGCGGTGATATGGCAGGAGTTAAGAAAATCATTTATAATGGTTCAATATCATTCGTGGTTTTTGGTATTGTGCTTTCTGTAATTGCGCTCTTTTTAGGAACACACTATCTTGAAGCTATGGATACACCACAGAATACGATGGATTTTTCTAAAATCTATCTCGATACTTTCATGTATGGACTTGTATTTTGTATTCTTTATAATATGTTCTCAGGAGTTTTTAGAGCTTTGGGCGATGCCAAAACACCGCTCTACGTGCTTATTTTCTGTTCTTTTTTGAATATTATTCTCGATTTACTTTTTGTAATTGTCTTTAAATGGGGAGTTTTTGGCGTTGCCTTTGCTACCCTACTTGCTCAAGGTGTTAGTGCGCTTATTTTAGGTTTTATTCTTCATAGGAAATTCCGTGAAGAAAAGATATCATATTCTCTAGATTTCACTATGATAGCAGATATTTATAAGCTAGGCATTCCTGCGGGCATACAAAGTATTATGTATAGCTTATCAAATATACTTGTACAATCAAGTGTAAACTCATTTGGTGACATTACGGTGACTGCTTGGTCTGCTTATGTAAAAATAGATAGTATAATGGATATTTTTGTTTCTTCGCTTGCAGGAACAGTCATCACATTTGTAGGACAGAATTTAGGTGCAGGAAAAATAGAAAGAGTAAAAGAGTCGGTTATAAAAATTATTGTAATTTCCTATGCAATAACCTTTATACTTTCAGGATTGTTTATTTTATTTAGATTTCAACTCTTGAATTTATTCAAACTTACTCCTGAAGTTACAGAACTTGCGGCAAGCCTCTTTTTTGTGATTTTACCGATGTATCTTATTGGTATTCCATATAATATATGTGCTCAAGCAGTGCGAGGACTTGGAAAATCTTTTGAGCCTATGATGATTACTCTTATTGGAGTTGTTGGCTTAAGGTTTATTTGGGTGCTTTTCATTTTCCCGCTTTATCCTAATATTCATTTCTTAGCTGCTTGTTACCCGGCAAGTTCTTTTATTATGTCTATAATATTTGTATGTTACTATAGAAAGGAAATAAAAACTACAGAGCAAAAATTAGAAGCATAATTTTTTATCACCTTATTTAAGTTTATGAGTTCTTATAGGTGAAAACCGCATTTTTTTTATAAAAAAATGATTTGATAGAATTGAAGCCACGTTTTTTACATGAACGTGGCTTCAACTATTTATAGTTACAAATGATAAGGTTATATATAATACGAATTGTTATTTTATTCTTGCAACATTACTTTCAATAGCCGCTTTTGCTACAGCTTTTGCTACTATACCACGAAGCCTTTTGTCAAAAGCAGCAGGAAGAATATAGTCAGCTTTTAGTTCTGATTCAGAAATTAAAGATGCTATAGCATAAGCCGCCGCAACTTTCATTTCACTATTAATGTCACACGCACGCACATCAAGAGCACCTCTAAAAATTCCGGGAAATGCAAGAACATTATTTACTTGATTTGGAAAGTCACTTCTGCCTGTTGCAATAACTACGGCACCGCCTGCTTTTGCTTCATCAGGATAAATTTCTGGAGTTGGATTGGCACATGCAAAAACTATTGAGTTTTCCGCCATAGTTTTCACCATTTCTGTTGATAAAACATTAGGAGCTGAAACACCTATAAAAACGTCTTTTTCCTTTATTATATCTGCCAAACTTCCCTGCTTTTGCTCACGATTTGTAACCTTTGCTATTTCTTCTTGAGCCTCTGTCATATTCGGGCAACCTTCATAAATTGCGCCAAATCTATCACACATTGTAAGATTTTTTAATCCAAGCTGCATTAGTAAATTTGCAATTGCAATTCCGGCTGAACCTGCTCCGTTAATTACAACTTTTGCGTCTTCTATACTTTTACCTACGAATTTCAAAGCATTTAATAAAGCCGCACCAGTAACAATTGCAGTGCCGTGTTGATCGTCGTGAAAAACGGGAATATCACATCTTTTTTTCAACTCTTTTTCTATTTCAAAACAGCGAGGTGCTGCAATATCTTCAAGATTTATTCCACCAAAGCTTCCTGCAAGCAACTCTATTGTTCTTACAATTTCAGATACTTCTTTACTTCTTATACAAAGAGGAATTGCATCAACTCCGCCAAATTCTTTAAAAAGAACGCATTTTCCTTCCATGACAGGCATTGCAGCTTCTGGACCTATATCTCCAAGTCCAAGCACTGCTGTTCCGTCTGTTATAACAGCAACTGTATTTCCTCTTGCAGTATAACTATAACTTTGTAAAATATCTTTTTGAATTTCGAGGCAAGGAGCAGCTACACCCGGCGTGTATGCAATTGATAAATCTTCTGCTGTTGTAACTGGAACTTTTGAAACAACTTCAATTTTTCCCTGATACTTGAGGTGTGCTTCTAATGCTTCTTTTGCGTAATCCATAATTTTATAATCCTTACAGTATTAAAAAAAATACGAATGATACTTTATCATTCTAGATAGTGTCGTTAAAATACGACTTTACGACACTATCTAGGGTATGCTTCACTAGTATGACACACACCCTAGAATAGTGTTTATGTTATTATTTTACAACATGTTTATTATGTAGGTATTCTAACCTTTCGTGTAACTCACAACCAAGATCCCATCGTTCTTGCATATAAGGTTCACCCCCGGCTTTTGCCTCCATCGCTTCTTTTACTTTCTTTGGAGTTGCAGGAATAGTTGTTATACGAACGCCCACAGCATCATTAATCGCATTTAATATTGCAACGTGTCCACTACTTTGGAAAGCTTCCGCACAACCTGTTGAACCTTGAGGACCATTTTTTCTTGGAGTGGTATGGAAATGAACGTGCATATTATCCGGCACATCATTACAACTTGGAACGCCTGCTCCTTTTAGAGTTGCGTGTTTATCCATATCTTCATAGTTTTCACTAAGTGCAAAGCCTACGCAATGCGAAAATCCGCCCCACGCTTGACCAAGCACAGCATGATAACTACCTATCGTTCCAATATCGGCACAAATATGGGTATCAAGCACTTGTGTTTTACCGGTTTCAACATCAACCTCAACTTCTGTGAGTGTAACAAGATAGTTTTGCGCTACTGAACCATAACCATGCCCTGTATCCGGATCAATATCAGGTAAAACTTCATGGTAGACTCCGTGGAATCTGGTTGGAAGTTTTTCAGCTTGCATTTCTTCAAATGTACGGAATGTACCATCTTCTTTTTTCATGGTATTTATCATTTGTTCCGCAGCATGAATGATTGCGTGTCCTGCAACGTGGTGTGAACGTGAACCTGATGCTGAGCCTGTATCCGGGCATTGAGCTGTATCGTTATTAACCATACGAATTTGTTCAGGTGTAATTTTCAATACACGTAAAGCTTCGTGAACATGCGCTATAAGTCCAAAATCTGCACCTTGGCCCACATCAGCCCATGTTGCATATACAGTAACACCGTCCTTACGGATTTCCAAATCTACTTCTGAGTGTTCAGGCATTTTTGATACATGGTAACCACCAACTGCCAAACCAACACCACGTTTTACTTTATCGGTACTGAGTGTTGCTGCCCTTTCTTTTGCTTCTTCATAGTATGGACGAATTATATCCATCATTCCTTGCATAGGGTATTCTCTGTAAGGAACACAAGTAGGAGCTAAATCACCTTCTTGAATCAAGTTTTGATAACGAAACTCAAATTGATCCATATTCATTTTTTCTGCAAGCATATCTACCAATGGTTCACTTATGCTATACGCTTGAGGAGAACCAAAAGCCCTATATGCTGTGCCAAAGTTGGTGTTTGTAAATGCTGTTCGAGTAAGTGAGCGCATATTCGGTATATTATAACCATAGCCTAGGAAACGGTGAACTTTTGCTGTAAGTGCTCCTGCCATTTCGCTATACGCTCCATGGTCGAGTCCAATTAGGCTTTCAAAAGCGATAAGTTTTCCTTTTTCATCACAAGCAAGTCTAGCATTTGCATGGATTGGAGCGCGCTTACCTGTCATATGCTGATGTTCTTCATAGCTTAAGTCCATTGATACAGGCGCATCAAGAGCTAAGGTACACACAGCTACAAGTGCATAGTTTGCAGGTGACATACTATAACCAAAACTACCGCCGGCAGGATTACCTATAATGCGTATCTTATCGTTTTCAAGTCCTATAGCTTTTGCCATTTGACCAATAACACCATAGGTAAATTGTGTTTTACATTGAATAGCTATACCGCCGTTTTCTTCCGGATATGCTTGCACAACATCAGGTTCAATCGGTAAATGAGATTGTCTTGTTGTACTGCTAGAAGCTTCAACAACACAAAAAGCTTTTTCAAAAATATCTTTAGTGTCATCACCTTTATAAAGAGGTTGTTCCATATAGATATTTGGCATATCGTCGAATACTTGAGGTGCATCTTGTGCGACAGCTTCAATAAAATTCATAGCAGCTGGAAGTTCTGTGTATTCATAGGTAACTTCTTTTGCAGCGGCTCTTGCTTCTTCACGGCTATTTGCTGCTACTACAGCAATAACATCGCCATAACGATAAATTTTATCGTCAATAATAACAGGTCTTTCATTACCGTGACATAATGAGTGAACTACGCCTTGAGGTGCAAAAAAGCGATTTGTACCCTTTACGTCTTTAGCTGTTATAACAGCTTTCACTCCAGGCATAGATAGTGCCTTTTCGCTATTAACACTCTTCAGTCGACCAGAATGTATTTTTGAAAGCACAGGAGCCAAATGTAAAGAACCTACCGGCATTTTCAATGCTATATCAGCACCGAAATCACAAGTACCCAAAACTCGTGTTACGCCGCTTGGTTTTACAAAGTTTGTTCCGTAAATTTGTCCATCTTCTGGGAGTTTAGGCATAATATCGCTCATGCTTTTTTCACCGCGCATAACGGCTGCGGCTTCTATAACAGCATCTACAATCGGCTTATAACCCGTACAACGGCAGATATTATTATTTTTTGTAAACCAATCACGCACTTCTTTACGAGTTGGATTAGGATTTTCATTCAATAAAGCTTTTGCAGAAACTATAAATCCTGGAGAACAAAAACCACATTGAATTGCTGCATATGTAAGAAAAGCTTGCTGCAAAGGATGTAGGTTATCTGGAGTACCAAAACCTTCAATTGTTTCTATTTTTGTAAAGTCTTTGATTGACTTCATTTTACGAATACATGCCCTCACAAGTTTTCCGTCTAACAAAATACTACAAGCTCCACAATGCCCTGCTCTGCATGCCGCTTTTGTTCCGGTAAGACCTAACCTTCTTAAAACATCGGTAAGAGAATCGCTAACATTACACATAACTTCGCGATCAATACCATTAATGTTTAAAATAACTCTCTTAATGCTCATTTTCTCTCCTAAATATTATGAAATCAAGCAAGATAAAATATCTTTGTGTGCAATGCCGCCAAAAAACATTTTCTCGTCAAATTTGGAAATAATTTCGCTTAATTCTTCCTCTTTATAGAGTATGCCTACAAGGCTTTTTTCAACCTCGTCAATATCACAAACAGCAAGAAAATCTCCAAAAATTTTACAACTTTCTATAATACCCTCAGCCACAAAAAGTTCAACGCTCACAAGACCATTTTGAAAGTATTGTGTCTTTTTATAGTTGAACTTAGGTGATAAGGAATAATTCCATTCATGACTTTTATATTTTGTTTCTTCAAGCTTTTTTATTTCATGCAAATCTTTTTCACTCAATTCAATTTTCTCTATATTTTCAAACTGAGAAATTCTTTCTTTCATTGCTTGTATCACGCTTTCAACGCTAATATCTTGTTGTACAATACCACAAAGGTTACCAACTCTGCTTTTTACAGATTTAATACCCTTTGACTCAATTTTAGCTTTGTTCGGTGTAAGAACTTTTGAAAGTAAACTAAGATTAGAATTTATTAAAATAGTACCGTGGTGTAATACTCTTTTATTGTGAATAGTTTGTGCATTGCCTGAAATTTTACAATTATCTACTATTAGATCATTTCTACCACTATTTTCTGCATTTATGCCCAATGTTTTTAGTGCATCTATAACAGGTTGTAAAAAAGTATGGTAAGAATGTTCCTCTTCACCTTTCCAATCTGTAATAAAGGAAAAATTAAGATTACCCATATCGTGATAGACTGCCCCTCCGCCTGTATTTCTTCGTACGACAGAGATATTATGTTTTTTTATCTCATCTACATTTATTTCTTCTATCGTATTCTGAAACTTGCCTATTACTATGGTATTATTATTTTGCCAAAATAAAATATAATCGTCATCGGTAAAATTTGTTAATATATATTCTTCCAAAGCCAGATTATAGTAAGGATTTGTACTGTTATTTTCAATATACTTCATATAATAGTATGATATGTTTTAGAACTTTTTAGTTGCTTTTTAAAAGCTATTTATAATTTATTATAAGTATCAACCTTATGCAAAAAGTACAAATAGCTTTTATTATACCCTGCCAGGGGTTTTTAGATTTAGAACGTGTCTACAAAAACAAATAATTTCGATTTGTCGACACATTCCAAATACTTTATTGTTTGATACCTAATGAATTTAGAAACATACCCTAGAAATATATCCTAGAACTTATGTTCCGTTCTTTCAATAATTTGATCTTGCAAGCCTCTATCAAGCGAATTAAAGTAAGCACTGTAGCCAGCAACTTTAACAACTAAATCTCTATATTTTTCAGGATTTTTTTGTGCGTTACGCATGTTATCGGCTGTAAGAATGTTGAACTGAACTTGGTTACCTTTAAGGTCTACTAAGTAAGTTTTCACCATATTTGCAAACTTATCACCACTCTCTTTATCAAAATCACCTTGGCTCGTTGTAAGCGCAGATGGATGGAAACGTAAGTTGAGAATATTACCGTCAATAAACTTTGTATGATCAACTTTTGCTACGCTAAGGAGTGTAGATGTAGGTCCGTTAATATCTGTACCGGCATGAGGCGAGATATTATCAGAAAGTGCTTCTTCTGCAATTCTTCCATCAGGTGTTGCACCTACTGTTTCACCTTCAGGCACGTTTGCAGTAAGCCCTTGAAGTGATGTGCCAAACACACCACCACGAAGAGGTTTGTATTTTTGTGCTTCATCGGCAAAGAAATTACTTATAGTTGTTGCGTATTTATCAACAGCTTCTTCATCATTACCGTATTTTGCAATTTTCTTAGCAAGAAGTTTTACTTCTTTACCTCTTTCACCTTCCCAGTTACTATCGAGAACTTTTACAAACTCTTCCAGCGAGATTTGCTTTTTATTAAACACCATTTCTTCTAGCACATAGAGAGCGTTACTTATATCCGCTGTTCCATGACCTTGTAAAATTGTGTGAGAATATTTCGCACTTTCTCCGCCACCTTCTGACATATCTTTACCTTCTTGAATTCTGAAGTTTAAAGCACCTGAAGTGAATGGAGTTGGATTTAAAATAAGATCTACTTTAGAAGTGATACCGGTGAGTGGTACAATAAGCTTCATATATGTTTCAAGATGACGCTTAAACTCATTAATAACAACATCAATAGATGTTAATTCACTAAGTTTTTTAGATTCAAAAAGCTTAATTCCTGTTCTTGGATTTACCCCTTCATGGAGGATAATTTCTAAGATTTTAAGGAAGTTGAAGTAACAGTCACCACCTGTGAAGGAAAAAGTTTTACCTGGTACTACTGCCTCTGAACAGCCACAAATTGCGTATCTTCTGGCATCTTCCAGAGGAATACCTGTTGCTAGTAACGCATCAATGATAGATTCATCTGAGAAGTAAGCAGGTAATCCACCACCGTGCTTGAATAATACTTCTGCTGAGTGCACAAGTAATTCTTTTGGAGTTGTTTCACAAACCCTTAAAACTGGAGTTGGTTGCGGTAGACGAGTATGTGTTAATCCCTCTAGGAATAACCATGTTAATCTATTGCTGTTGTCTACACCGTCTTCACCCATACCGCCTAAGGTAAGAGTCATAAACATTGGCGCACCACTTTTCAATCTAGTTTCAGGCCAAGGTCTTACTTTATTGAAACAGCTTACTTTTACATAGAAACATTCAATAAGTTCAAGCGCATCTTCTTCTGTAATTGTTCCTGCTTTAATATCTTTTTCAAAGAATGGGAAAAGGAACATATCCATACGCCCAAATGATACTGAGTGTCCATTACTTTCAATATGAATAAGTAGGTGCAAGAAATAACTTAGTTGAAGCGCTTCGTAGAAGCTTGTTGGTGCATCATAGGAAATATTCTTGCAAACTTCAGCTATCTTTAAAAGTTCAGCTTTTCTTGCATCGTTTTCATTTTTTGCCATCTCTATTGCCAAATCTGCAAATCTTAAAATAAATGCAGATGCTGCCTTGTAACTAATTTCTACTGATTGAAGATAAATTTCTTTTTCATAATCTTCAGCAACATTAGTAACATCAAGCTTAGCGCGAGCTTCGTCTACTTCATTCAATATTCCCTTGATACCATGATTTACCCATTTGAAGTAATCAACCGTAACGTGTCCGTCACCAGCTGATTTTCTTACGCCGTCATAAAGCACATCGTTTAATCTGAATTTATCTTCTTCCCAAGCAATGAGATAGTCTTTCGGCATTATACGTCTTGTGGTTTTCACAACCATATCTTCATGAGTTGCACCTTTCCAGTATGGCGCAATTTCACGAATAATATTTTTTACTTCTTCACTAATTTCAAATTTATCATAAGGTCTAGTTTCAAAAGTATCAATTTCGTTGATAAGAAAGTCTATGCTGAATTCAGGAAATAGTGGTGCATAACGTTCTTTTGTTGAGTGATTACCCACAATAAGTTCATTTTCATCTATTCGTATAGACATTTTTTCCAGAATATCTTGAAAAGCCAAAGCACGTCTAATTGACTGCGGTTCGCCGTTATTTTTTTTGAAAGATTCAGTAACGATAACCCCTCTTTCTCCACAGACACCGGCTTTTGAATCTGCAGCATTCATTCTTAATTTTTCAATTCTCGCATTCATAGCGAAACCTCCTTTAAAACTATTTACTCATAGATGACTGCTTACTTTTCAGTATCAGTCGAATGAAGATTGCTTAGGTCTTGATTTATTATTTCAACACCTAATTTTTTAAACTTATCAATAATATTTTGGAGATGAGCAGAAGTTGGCGTTTTGGTATTTGCCATTATCTCATCATATTCATACCCTAACCCTAAATATTTTGACTTTCCAAACATATGGTATGGCAAAATTTCTAGTGGGATTTTTCTTTCTAGACTATTGATAAATTGTGCCGTTTTACTTATATTTTCATCATCATCGTTAAAGTTTGGGATAAGGGGAATTCTTAGCACAAGTTCCTTATCCTTATACTCATTTGCGATGATGGATATATTCCTAAGAATGATTTGATTGGAAACTGATAGATATTTTTTGTGCTTTTCATCATCCATCATCTTCAAATCAACAAATAAAAAGTCTATGTATTCAAGAGCTTTTCTAAGCATTTCTTCGCTCGTAAAAGCTGTTGTTTCTACTGCTGTAGAAAGATTATATTTTTCCTTTGCCTTTTTAAGTAGTTCAAGAGTAAACTCGTTATGACTTAAAGCTTCACCACCGCTTAAAGTGATTCCGCCACCACTACGTTTATAAAATAAATTATCGCGACTAACTTGTTTTAGAATTGTATCAATATCTTTTGACTCTCCAAAAATTTTGAAAGCCATTTCGTAACAAGCATTAACGCACTTTTCACAAAGATTACATTTCTCTCTGTTTATTTCTATTTTTTGGTTGAGACTTATTGCTGATTGAGGGCAAATTTCTACACAACGACCGCACTTTTTACAAAGATTTTCAGAAATGTGTAATTCAGCCTTATAGCTTTTTCCCTCAGGGTTAGAGCACCAAGGGCAGTTCAGCGGACATCCCTTGAGAAAGATGATTGTTCTTATACCAGGACCATCATGGACAGAATATTTTTGAATGTTAAAAATTAAGGATTCTTTCATCTTCTTTTGCTCATATATGCGAATCATTTCGGGTTGTAATTCTTTTGGAATTTATTATTTTTGCTAGGGTGTGTTTCTAAAATCAGAGGTTTTAATGAATAGTGAATTTAGAAACACATCCAAGTTATCACCATCTACACAGTTTTTATAAAAAACTGTATAGGCTTTTTTTCAATAAGGAATATTTCAAGTTCATAAATAGTATTCTTTGCAAGATTTAGCTCTGAATACATGCTAAAAACTTAAATTTCCAAACCTAGTAATCGAGGTAAAGTAAGCACCAAGTCAGGAATAAAAATAACCATCAAGGTAATTATGAGGTACATAATTACATAAGGAATAATTTTCTTACTGATAGCCTCCATCTTCACCCCAATTGCTTGTGATGAAATAAATAGAGCTACCCCTACAGGCGGTGTAATAATACCAATGAGATTTCCTATTAAGAAAATAGCACAAATATGATAGGCATTTACTCCAAAAGGAGCAAGAGCATTAACTGCTGTTGGTGCTAAGATGATACAAAGAACAATAACATCAATAAAGCAACCCATTATAAGTAAAATACCAAGCAAGAAAAGCAAACCTAATATTGCACTTTGTGAACTAAAGCTTGTAAGCAAATCTACAAAAAGTTGTGTCATACCGCTCAAGCTCATTACATAAGAAAGAGAGTACGATGAAGCAAGAAGTAGTAAAACTGTTGAAGTTGTTTTTGAAGCGTCTACAAATATTTCATAGAGCATTTTCCAGTTCAATCGTTTATAAGTCAGTGCAAGAAATAGAGAGAAGAATGAACCTATAGCTCCACCTTCGGTTGCTGTAAACTTACCTGTATACATGCCACCAAGCACAACAACAGGCACTGAAAGTAAAGGTAGCATACGTAAGAGAGCATTTATTTTTTCTTGTCTTGTATATACTTTTGCACTACCGCCAAAATCATTCTTTACAGATGAATAAATGATAAGACCGGATAAACCTGCTAAAGTGATAAGGCCTATAGACAAGTCAACAATAAACAAAGTACCTATAGATGTTCCTGTCGCAACACCTAAAACAATACAAGTAACTGACGGTGGAATTAACTGACCTAAAGGTGCGGCAGCAGCAATTGTAGCCGCTGTCCAGTCAGCTGGATATTTGTTTTCCACCATTTCAGGACCAAGCATTTTTGAAAAAGTTGCACAAGTAGCATTTGCTGACCCCGTTAATGCACCAAAGATTGCAGATGCAAAAGTTGCAACCAATGCCAAGCCACCTTTTCTTCTGCCTATGCCAGGTTTTAATGCATCAATAAGCAGTCCTGCCATTCCCGTTTTTTGGTATATTACCCCCATTAAGGTAAACAAAAATACCGCTAAAAGAGTAAAGGATTCAAAAGGACTAAACACACTCTTAATAATTAATGATGCTTTCAATCCACTGGCAACAAGAGTTACAGCCCCTGCTGAACCAAGAGAATAGGTAATTGGTACGCCCATAAGCAAGAATACAAAAAATACCAATAAAAAAATCAGAGATAAAGTACCGCTATCCATTTACCACCCCACTTTCTAATTCTGCTGTACCTTTAGGTAGATAAAGCCCATTCCAATAACCTAAAACTCTAAGAATAATTCTAAAAGTCATCAAGGCAAAACCAAGTATAGCAGCACCGTATATGTAAATATAAGAATAACCAAGATAAATAGTTGTTTGCGCTGCATAACGCGGTATATTTACTATTCCATAGTAAAGGCAAGTTCCTATAAATACGAGAGGCAGTAAAGTTATAAGCGAAAAATAACATCTTTTGAAGAATAAGTTATTGCTTTTACCAACTTTTTCTGAAATTAATTCAACACTAGGATTTTCATTGTTAGAAAAAAGATAGCTACCCCCTATGAAGCAAAGCCATATATGAAAGGTCTGTGCTAGTTCAGTTTGGTAAGGAGTTGATATTTCAAATCCTCTTGCAACCACACACCAAGTCATAAGCAAAAACATGAGTGCGGCATTGATAACCATTGCAGGTTTTTCAATACTTGCCAAACCTTTATCAATTTTTATAATAATTTCTTTCATTCAAAATCTCCTGCTCTAAAAGTAGGTTAGTTTTGTTTGAAACTAACCTACTTGAATAAGCTGCTTCATTGCATTAGAGAAGATGTGTTAGTTGGCATTAATCCAGTCAGTTACATCTTTACCGATAACATCTTCATATCCTTCATAAAAACCTTCATCTAAAAGTTTTTGACGGAATTCAGCATTATCTACTTCAATAAGATTTACGTTTGCATCTTTTAAAGCTTGTGTTGCTACGTTTGCTTTATAGTCTAAACCTTTTTGTTCAGCAAATTTACTTGCTTCAACTGTCGCATCTTTAATTATTTGTTGATAATCTGCAGGAAGTGAATCCATAATTTCTTTTGAAGCTATAGTTGCGTGTACCAACTGCAACCAACCTACATCTGTATAGTTAGGTGCAACTTCATAGAATTTCATAGCAAGATAAGTATCAACTTCGTTTTCCATACCGTGAATAACACCGGTTTGCATTGATTGGTATGTTTCTGAATAAGCAAGAGGAATTACTTGTGCGCCAAGAGTTTCCATTGCTTTTACTTGAACTTCAGTTGACATTGTTCTTATTTTTTTACCTTCTAAATCGTCAAGAGAGTCGATTGGGCTATCAGGTACTGTAAGAAAGTTTCTTGCGCCGGCAGGGTTTAATCCAAGTACAACGATACCGATTTTTTCAAGTTCAGCCATTCTTGAATCAGCTTGACCTGTTGAAATAAATTTAGATACTTGTGCTTGATCTTTAAACAAGAATGGAGTGTCGAATAAAACTAGAGCTTTAGAGAAACCACTCATAAAACTTGTTGAGATAGATGCAATGGCAACTTCACCGTTTTGCAACATTTCAACATACTCTTTTTCGCCACCAAGCTCACCACCTGGATGAAGAATAATTTGTACGTTACCATTTGTTTTTTCTTCCACAATTCGCTTGAGTTCACGCATTTTAATTGTGTGTTGACTTGTATCAGAATCAGCTACACTGTAAGCTGCATGAAGAACATACTTCTTACTTTCATCTTTTTTAGCTGCAGATTCATCACTTGAGCTGTCGCAACCAACAAGTGAAAACATCATTGCAACTGTGAGTAACATACCCAAATACTTTTTTACTGGTTTCATTAGAAAACTCCTCTTAAAATTTTATAAAGCCTAAAGAAAATTGAAATCCAATTTTCTTAACTTCCATAGATTATAGGAAAAGTAAAATATACTCAACCCTTAGCCGTGTATAGCTTTTCCGTTTACTGCAGACATAAACGCCTCAGCTATACTTTCCGATACTGTTGGATGCGGATGTATGGAATGTAAAATCTCTGTTCCTGTACTTTCAAGGTTCATTGCAACACAAATTTCTGAAATCATATCAGTGGCATGCTTTGCCATCATATGGACTCCTAAAATTTCACCTGTTTGTTCTTCAAGTATGACTTTAACCATACCGTCAGTATCACCTTCTACCAAAGATTTTCCGTTACCTACCTGCGCAAACTTACCAACTTTAATGTTTATACCTTTCTCCTTTGCTTGCTCTTCTGTAATACCAATACTTGCAAGTTCCGGTTCAAGATAGATACAAGACGGCACATAGTCATAGTTCATACTTTGACTGTGACCGCAGATGTTTTCCACTGCGATAATTCCCTCATGTGAAGCTGTATGCGCAAGCATGGAAACACCGTTTACATCACCTATAGCGTAGATATTATCTACACTTGTTTGTAGTTTTTCGTTTGTTGCGATTGCATTTTTATTCATTTTAAGAGCGAGTTTTTCAGTACCTTTTGTTACAGGAGCACGTCCAACAGCCATTATAACTGACTCAACCTCTAAAATTTCTTCTTTATCATTTCGTGTAAAGATAACTTTGTTACCGTCTATTTTTTTTACTTTACAATCGGTATTGAAAACAACGCCTTGTTTTTCCAATTTCTTTTGTGCCATTATAGCTATTTCTTTATCAACCATCGGAAGAATATTTGGCATAAGTTCTATAACATACACTTTACTTCCAACCGAAGAAAGCACATGTGCAAACTCAACACCTATAACTCCGCCGCCGATAATGACAACATCTTTGGGTGCTTTTGTTAAATCAAGAGCTTCCCTACTTGTAAGAATATTGGTTTTGCCCGCATACTCTATAAAAGTAGGCATAACTGCTTCTGAACCTGTTCCAATAATAAAGTAGTCGGAAGTGATAGGTTTACCGTCAACAATAACGGTATTCTTGTCTTGAAAAACAGCTTCGCCTTGCACTATATTCACTTTGTTTTTTCTGAGTAAGCCCGAAACACCATTCACCAAAGTTTTGACGACCATGTTTTTGCGCTTATTAAGCTTTTCCATAGAAACTGAAACTTTACTCAAATCTATGCCTTCAATGGCAAATTCATCGGCGCGTTTAATTTCGTGTAAAAGATTTGCAGTTTTTATAAGAGTTTTTGTTGGTATACAGCCTTCATTCAGGCAAACTCCACCAAAATTTGCTTTTTCTATAATGCAGGTTTTCTTCCCAAGTTGAGCAGCTTTAATCGCAGCAACATATCCCCCAGGACCACCACCTATAACAACTATTTCATAATCCATAACCAACTCCTTAAATCACTATATGTATAGGATTTTCAAGCAGATACTTGAAGTGAGCTAAGAATTTTGCTGCTAAAAGACCATCAATAATTCTATGATCGACAGTAAGCTGCACATTCATCATTGGGCGTATAACTACTTCATCTTCGCCGTTTTCATTTTCGATTACAATAGGTGTTTTTCTTACAGAACTTATTGCAATAATAGCTGCTTCCGGTGGATTAATAATTGCTGTAAAGTTACCTATACCAAACATGCCTAAGTTACTGATAGTAAATGTTCCGCCATTGAATTCAGAAGGATCTAATCTGTTTTCTTTTGCGCGTGCTATTAGATCTTTACTCTCTTTTGCAATTTGAGTGAGGGTTTTACTTTGTGCATTTTTGATATTTGGAACAATAAGACCATTATCACCTGCAACAGCAGTACCTACATTACAACTTTTATATTTAATAATTTCATCACCTATGAGTGAAGAGTTCATATCTGGGAATTTTTCAAGGCATTTTGTCGCAGCTAGTGTTAGTAAATCGCTTACAGCTATGCGAATTTCGGATTCACTATTGAGCATTGTTCTGAATGCTGTAAGCTTGCTTGTATCAATCGCATCTGTAAAATAAAGATGTGGAGCTGTGAATTTACTTTGCGCTAATCTATCGCCAATGATTTTTCTCACACCCTTATAAGGTACTTTTTCTAAAACCATCATATCCGTATCTTGCGCGCAGCATTGTGAGCTTGCGCTACCGCTTGCAAGTACATCAGATTTCATTACTTTATTATTTACGCCAGAACCTTGAACATTTGCTAGATCCACATTATTAAGTTCAGCAATTTTCTTAGCCAGCGGTGAAGCTTTGATATCGCTTGCAGTTATACCGCCTTGAAAACCTGTGCCTTGAATTTGAGCCACAGAATTTACATCGATATCGTTTTCTGCTATGTATTTTTTTGCTCTTGGAGTAAGTTTCAAGTCACTTGTATCGGCACTTACTTCAAAACTTGGAGTAGCACCTGAAATTTCATCGACTTCATTTGCTGCTACACTTTGAGAAGCTGCGGCACTATCTCCGCCTACATGTGCTTGAATAGCAGCGTCAGCATTATCTCCTGCATTGCCTATAACTGCAATAGGAGTAAAAACATCTGCAAATTCACCTTCATTGAGAACAATTTTTAGCATAGTTGCATCGCAAGTAGCTTCAACAGGCATAGTTGTTTTATCAGTGTTTATTTCAAAAAGTACTTCACCCTTTTTAAACGATTCACCAACTGCTCTGTGCCATTTAACAAGCTGACCTTCATCCATATTAAATCCCAATTTGGGCATAATTAATACTTCTGCCATAGTAGCACCCTTTATATCATTTTTAAAATTTGTTCTTTTATGTCTTTTTCGCCTGGAATAAGAGGGAACTCAAGAGCTGGACTAAACGGAAGAGGAACATCGGCTGTACCCATTCTCGCTACAGGAGCATCTAAGTCATAAAATGCTTCTTCCATAACCCTAATAGCTATTTCACCGCTGATACCAAAACTTTCATGACCTTCATCGATAATAAGTAACTTACCTGTTTTCTTTACAGAGTTTATTACTGCATCATAATCGAAAGGAACAATTGTTCTTGGATCTATTAGTTCAATGCTATAGCCTTCTGCATTAAGCTTACGTATAACCTTTTCAGCTTTTATTACCATCATAGAAGTTGCCACAACAGTAAGTTGATCACCTTCTGTTACCATTCTTGCTTTACCGAATGGAATTGTGTAATCGGCATCTTCTTCTACATCAAACTTTACAGTATAAAGCATTTTATGCTCAAAAAATATAACAGGATTATTATCCCTAATAGCAGTTTTTAACAAACCGCGTGCTTCAGATGCTGTAGAAGGCATAACAACTTTAATACCCGGACAATGTGCCATCCACGCATGGAATGATTGTGAATGCTGTGCAGCAGAAGATCTACCGCCACCTATTGGAGTTCTTATAACTAAAGGAACTTGCGCTTGCCCACCTGACATATAAGTAATTTTTGCAGCTTGGTTACAAATTTGATCCATAGCTACCATAATAAAATCACCAAACATAAGTTCTATAACAGGGCGCATACCTACTAGGGCAGCACCAACACCCATTCCAACAAAACCGGCTTCTGAAATAGGAGTATCTTTAACTCTTAAATCACCGTATTTTTCATATAGTCCAACTGTAGCCTTAAAGTTACCGCCAAGCACACCTACGTCTTCACCCATGATGAAAACATTTTCATCTCTTGCCATTTCTTCGTCTAAGGCTAAGCTTATTACATCTCTATAGAGCATCTCACTCATCTAAATATCCTCCATTTAGTCTACAAATACGTCAGTATATGCTTCTGATATATCGGGATAATCGCTTTCATCTGCAAACTTCACCGCTGCCTGAATTTCAATTTCAACCTCAGCTTTTATCTCATCCATTTCCTGAGAAGTAAGAGCTTCACTTTGCTCAAAAAGGATAAGAGGATCTTTTGCTTTCCACATTGCAAATTCTTCGGGATCTCTGTAGAGTGCAGGGTCGCCTACATGGTGCCCTTGCCATCTATAGGTCATACACTCAACAATTGTTGGACCGTCGCCATTTCTTGCTTTCTCAACAGCAGCTTTTACTGTTTCATAAACGGTAAAAACATCATTTCCGTCAATTGTGATACCTTCAATCCCATAACCAGCTGCTCTTTTTGCTATATGATGCTCTTTTGTTACGCGACGAATATCAACTGAAATACCAAATAGGTTATTTTCCACAACATACACTATTGGCAAATCCCATGCGGCAGCCATATTAATGCTTTCATGAAAAGTTCCTTCATTAGAAGCTGAATCACCAAAGAAACAGATAGTGACTTCACCACTTTTTCTAAGTTTAGATGCGTAAGCAGCACCAGTAGCAATAGGTATTTCTCCACCCACAATGCCATTCGCACCAAGAATACCTTTATCCATAGCCATAATGTGCATTGAACCGCCTTTACCTTTGGAGTAACCGGTTTTTTTACCTAGAATTTCAGCCATCATCATGCCAAGATCTGCCCCTCTACCAACAAGATGACCATGCCCTCTGTGCGTTGAACCTATGAAGTCTTTTTCAGCAAGACAAGCACACGCGCCTGTTGCAATAGCTTCTTCACCTAAATAAAGGTGTGCCAAGCCCGGCATACTGCCTTTTTTATAAAATTCAAAAACTTCTTCTTCAAATCGTCTCATTCTATACATGATTCTGAATAGTTCTTTTGCGAAAGCTTTATCAACCTTCTTTTTCATATTAAACCTTCCTTTTTATAAAAAGACAAAGCTTTTAGTCTGTAAATAAATAATTTATTTATGTATTAAATTTTTCCATTTGAAAGTGGTAAGACCACTTTCTTTTGTTATAATAAATTTCAATATCAAAGTCAATATATAAATAGTAAATAAATTTTATAGAATGGAATTTAAGTACATTTGCACACACAATAAATTTTAACTAAGTCATTCACATTTTATAACTAGGGTGTGTTTCTAAATTCAGAAATTTTGTGGAATTTTCAATGAA
>CAYJOR010000025.1:0-37881 GCA_964371865.1 uncultured Desulfovibrionaceae bacterium
GGGAAACCACGTTTTTTTGAAAAAAACGAGTTTTCCCCCTCTCGAGCTCTCCCCCCTTCCTTAAAAAACAATTGTGAATAACTGTATTCTCACCTTATCACTCTTAATATATTAATTTAATCCTCATTCCAATAACTATTTACTATTTGGTTTAATTGTGATTTGGGGAGAGCTCAAGATGGGAAACCCCATTGTGGGAATAATTCCCTTGACTCAAAAATGTGGTTCCCCCCTCTCGAAAAATCCTCTCGCAAAAAAAAAGGAAATTAACTCATGGCAAGAAAACTAGAGTTTCAAATATTTAGATATAATCCGGCAGATCCTACACGAGAACCATTCATGCAGTCTTTCTTCTTAGAAGAATTTGACAGAATGACTCTCTTCGTTGCTCTTAATATTATTCGTGATGAACACGATCCAAGTCTTCAATTCGATTTCTGCTGTAGAGCGGGCATCTGTGGTTCATGCGGTATGGTGATCAATGGTAGACCTGCTCTTGCATGCCACACACAAACTTGTGATTTACCTGATGTAATCACACTTCACCCACTTCCGGTATTCAAACTTGTAGGCGACTTATCAGTTGATACAGGAACTTGGTTCCGTTCAGTAGGTAAAAAAATTGAATCATGGATTCATACAGATAAACAATTCGATCCAAGTGCAGAAGAAGACCGCATGGATAACGAACTAGCTAATCAAATCTTTGAATTAGACAGATGTATCGAATGCGGTTGCTGTGTAGCCGCTTGCGGTAATGCACGCATGAGAGAAGACTTTATCGGAGCAACAAGCATCAACAGACTCGCAAGATTCTACCTTGATCCACGAGATAACAGAACATCAAAAGAGTATTATGAATTAGTTGGTGATGATACTGGTGTGTTCGGCTGTATGGGTCTACTAGGTTGTGAAGATGTTTGCCCGAAAAAACTTCCTTTACAAGATCAATTAGGCGTTATGCGTAGAATGGTCACATTAGAAAGCGTAAAAGGGATTGTTCCTAAATTTATTTTGAAAAAACTTTCTCGTGACGGGAATATATAAAAAGGTTGAACTTTATGCGTATAATCCCAAATGAAACTATTCATAAAGCAATTGTTAGTATGATTGCAGAAGCAAGCACAGTTTTAGAAGACGACGTTTATTCCGCTTTGACAGATGGATATAATCGTGAGGAAAACCCTGCTTCAAAAGAAGTATTTCGTCAACTTCTAGCAAATGCTGACTATGCTAAAGAATCAAAACTTCCACTTTGCCAAGATACGGGAACAGCAATTTTCTTTGTAGAACGTGGTGAACAAGTGGGCGTTGAAGAAGGCACACTAAACGAACTCATCAATAAAGCTATGATTGAAGCTTACGATAAATCATACTTGAGAAAATCAATGTGCGACCCTCTTTCACGTAAAAACACAGGCGATAACTCCCCTGCTGTTATCCATACCGATATCGTTGCCGGTGACGGATTGAAAATCTCATACCTTGCAAAAGGCGGCGGCAGTGAAAATATGTCTCGTGTGACAATGCTTAGTCCATCACAAGGACTTGAAGGCATTCGTCAATTCGTGATTCAACGAGTAGCAGAATCAGGTCCAAACCCATGCCCACCAGTAGTTGTAGGCATTGGTATTGGCGGAACATTTGAAACTGTTGGTATATTAGCTAAAAAAGCTCTTATGCGTCATTTAGACGATGTTAACCCAGATCCTGAACTTCGTGCTCTTGAAGAAGAATATCTAGAAAGAATAAATAAATTAGATATAGGACCTATGGGACTTGGCGGAAAAACAACTGCCCTAGCGGTGAAGGTTGAGAAAGCCCCTTGTCACATTGCGTCTTTGCCATTGGCAGTGAACATTCAGTGCCACTCTATAAGACATCGTACTATAACATTATAGTTATAACTTTCTCTCAATGTTTCAGCATATTATGAACACTCGGGTATCTCTCCTAAAACCCGTTAGAATGTGCTGAAACGCAAGAAGTGGGGAAGCTTTACCCTCAGCATTATTCCCCACTTCTTACTCAAACAAAAAAGGATATTCAATGGCTACTTGGAACTTGAAAACTCCTCTTTCTAAAGAGGATATTACAAAGCTTAAAGCCGGCGACTTAGTCACATTATCCGGCATTATCTACTCTTGCCGTGATGCTGCACATAAAAGATTCATTCAAGCTCTTGATGAAGGAAAAGAACTTCCTATAGATATTGAAGGTCAGATTATTTATTATATGGGACCTTCACCAGCTCCGGAAGGAAAAGTTATAGGTGCTTGTGGCCCTACAACTTCATCAAGAATGGATAAATTCGCTCCTAGGCTCTATAGCCTCGGTCTTGCCGGTAGCATGGGCAAAGGCAAAAGATCTCAAGAAGTTATAGATGCTATGAAAGAACATAAAGGCGTTTATTTTCTTGCAACAGGCGGCGCAGGTGCTTTAGCATCAAAAAGCGTGAAATCAGTAGAAGTTGTTGCTTATGACGAACTTGGACCTGAAGCAGTGCGTAGAATCGAAATAGAAAATATGCCAGTTTTAGTTGTAAACGATAGTTATGGCGAAGAGCTTTACGCAAAACCAAAGTTAGATGAGGCAATGGCATAATTTCTCACTTATGCAAATTGTATAAAATATCAACTATATAACCCCGTCTAGAAGCTAGACACAAGGAAGTGACCCATACGACGAGCTTTTAGCTCCTGTATACAATGAAAGTGAAATTACACCCTTTGAGGAGGCTTTATGCATTTACCCGATAAAATTGAAGAATTTGAAGGAATTCACAAGCTTGAAAGCTGGATTGGCTTTGTTCTAGGACTTATCCTATTCGGATTAGTTTTTGTTATGGACCCACCGGCAGGCATGTCAGAAAGCGCTTGGAAGTGCTTTGGTTTAGGTTCTCTAATGGCAACTTGGTGGGCTACAGAAGCACTACCAATTCCAGCAACATCGCTTTTACCTATTATTTTAGTTCCTGCTTTAGGTCTAGGTACAATGGGACAAGCTTTGGCACCGTATGCAAACTCAACAATTTATCTATTCTTAGGTGGATTTATTCTTGGTATTGCAATGGAAAGATGGAACTTACACCGTCGTATTGCACTTAACATCATTAATGTCGTAGGTTATAGAGGTCGTCACCAGATTGCAGGCTTTATGATAGCTACCGGCTTTATCAGTATGTGGGTGAGTAACTCAGCAACTGCTATTATGATGCTTCCAATCGCTCTTTCAGTTATCACAATGGTTGTTGACGAAAAAAATCCTGATCACCAACGTTTTGCAACAGCACTACTACTTGCAGTTGCTTACGGAGCAAGTTTAGGCGGTATCGGTACTCTCATCGGAACACCACCTAATGCGCTACTTCGTGCATATCTAGAAGAGCACTACAAAATCAGCATTGGTTTTGGTCAATGGATGCTTCTTGGTGTGCCTGTTGCAGTTACCATGATTCTTATTACTTGGATGTGGCTCTGTAGAAAAAGATTTAATCTTAACTCTGAAAGCTCAGCTCAGATCATTCAAGAGGAAATTTCAAAACTAGGTGCATGGAACAAAGGTGAAAAATACATAGCTGTAATATTTACCCTTACCGCTTTTGCTTGGATTTTTGAACCAATGATTGATGATCATATCAAGTTTGTAAATGATACTTTCATAGCTATGTTTGCAGCAATTCTCCTCTTCATCATACCTGTTGATGCAAAAAGACGCGTATTTGTTATGGATTGGAAAGCAACCGCATCTCTTCCTTGGGGAACATTAGTTCTTTTTGGTGGTGGTTTATCACTTGCTGCTGTTATATCATCTTCTGGCCTTGCTGAATGGGTTTCAGTAAGTCTTGGCGGAATTAAAGGTGTTGCTCCTGTTGTTATGACTCTTACAATCGTAACTGTTATCATATTCCTTACAGAAGTTACCTCAAATACTGCTACTGCTGCTGCTTTCTTACCACTTCTTGGTGCACTTGCTGCAACACAAGGTATTCCACCGCAATTATTCACAATTCCTGCTGCTATTGCTGCAAGTTGTGCGTTCATGATGCCTGTTGCTACCCCTCCAAATACAATCGTATTTGGTAGCGGAAAAGTGCCTATCAGTGCAATGATTAGATCCGGTTTGGTTCTTAATATCGCTGGTATGTTCGTTGTTACTATCTTCTGCTACTTCTTAGTTGGTATTTTCCAATAGAGTTTCTTTTCTATGCCTTCGGCGACCAAAGGAAATGATTCCCTTTGGAAACCCCTTTTCTTTTCCTCTCGTTACTCGAGAAAAAGGAAAAAAGTTTTCAAAAAAATTATTTACTAAGGTATCAAGGTAAAGAAATCTTCTTGAAACAGAAAATAAATTATTAGCTAGGAATCAAAACAATTGCCCTTCCTTTAATCTGAAAGTTATAGGAAGGGCTTTTTATTTTCATCCTTTTTAAAAACGCTCTAGATAGTAGCTTATTACTTTGAGGATAAAGGAAAGGCTTTGTTTTGAAAATTCTATTTCATTTTTTCTGAGGAACTCAGGGAGTGTTTACAAATTCATAAATTTTGTGGAATTTTCAACGAAAAGTGATTTTTTATGAAGCGCAGTGTATCAAGACATACATAAACTGAATAAAAAACATCTTTTGAGCCCTCTATGATAAATGTCAAAAACGCAAAAGAATGAATTTAGAAACATTCCCTAAGAAAAAATAAATGGAGATTTGCAAAGGAAATCATTCCCGTGGGAAAAGCTCCCTTGCCCGTCGGAGACAAAAAAACTAATCAAATTTTATATTTCTTGACTTTGTACTGAGTTCGACTTATTTATAAAGACATTAAATAATTAAGGGGAGTCTTCTATGGCTTATGATATTAAACTAGCGAAATTAGTAACAGGTGAGATGGTAATCGGTAAATTCAACACAGAAACAAACTCACTTGAAGAAACAGCGATTATGCAAACAATGCCAACAAAAGAAGGCGTTCAAATGATGTTACTTCCTTACGGATATCCATTTGAACAATCTTTCTCAGCTTCAATTGATTTGAAACATGCGATTCATATCTTCAAAAATGCACCTGATGAAATTCAAACAAAATACCTTGAAGCTATTACAAAACTTACTCTTGCAACTCAACAAAGTGGTATTATCACTAACTAATTTTAAATAAAATATACTTTATAAGGAGAGGGTTACTATTCTCTCCTTTTAGAGTATTTATAGACAAATAAAAATATGAAAGAAATTCTATCATTATTACCAAAGCCAAGTCGCTATATCGGCATTGAAGAGGGTGGCGTAAAGGTTAGCAAAGAAGATGTAGCTAAGGCTAAAATCCATGTTGCTTTTGCTTTTCCGGACATGTATGAAATAGGCATGTCTTACCTAGGTCAAAAAATTCTTTACGGAATGGTGAATACTTACGATAAGTATATTGCTGAAAGAGTTTTCTCACCATGCGTTGACGCTGGTAAAATTCTTAAAGAGCAAAACATTCCGCTCGCAAGTATCGAAAGCGATACTGACCTTAAAGATTTTGATGTGCTAGGTTTTGCTCTCACACACGAATTAGCATTCACAAACATCTTATATATGCTTGATTTAGCGCAAATTCCGCTTATGCCAGAAGAAAGAGGCGATGATTTATCGAAATATCCTCTTGTGTATATTGGCGGCGGCTGTACAATCTGTGCCGAGCCAATTGCAGATTTTGTGGACTTTATGATGCTTGGTGAAGGCGAAGAAATGGTAGTGCCAATTCTTGAACTTCTAGAGGAAGCAAAAGAAAATAATTGGACTAAAAGACAATTTCTTGAAAAAGCTCGCTATATTACAGGTATATACGTTCCTTCATTCTTTGAAGAAACAGAAAACGGATTAAAACCGATTTTTGAAGACTATACTGAAGTAAAACGTGCACTTGTGAGAGAATTGGATACTGCTTTTTATCCAGTTGAACAAGCCTCACCTTTTGGTGCAATCCATAACAGGCTAACTCTTGAAATCGCAAGGGGTTGTACTCGTGGATGTAGATTCTGCCAAGCCGGATTTACTACTCGCCCATCTCGTGAACGTAGTGTTGAAAATATCAAAGAATTACTTGCAGATGCTGTAAAAAGAACAGGCTATGAAGATGTATCATTCCTTTCATTATCAGCCGGAGATTTTTCTGCATTAAAAACTCTTTTCCTTGATGTTGCAAAACAGTGTGCTCAAGAACAAATTTCATTATCATTACCATCGCTTAGAGTTGGTTCAGTTGATGGCGACATTATGGAATGTATAGCTAATATCAGAAGAACCGGTGCAACTTTAGCTCCTGAAGCAGGAAGTCAAAGATTACGTGATGTTATAAATAAAGGTATTACCGAAGAAGCATTAATTGCTCACGTTCGACAGCTTGTACATTATGGTTGGCAGACAGTTAAGCTCTACTTTATGATAGGCTTACCTACCGAAACTTATGAAGATTTAGACGCAATTGTCGAACTTGCAAGAAAAGTTCGTGACTGCGCTATGTATTTTGATGAAGAAGGTAAAAGACGCGGAAGCCAGATACAAGTAACAATCTCTGTTTCACCTTTTGTTCCGAAAACACACACTCCTTTCCAGTGGGACGCACAAATTCCACTTGAAGAAATGACAAAAAGAATTTTCTATCTACGTGACTTAACAAAGAAACTCAAGAACGTAAAAATGCGTTGGCATGAACCGGCTACAAGTCATCTTGAAGGTATTTTATCACGCGCAGACAGAAAGATGTCTAAAGTCGTATTAAATGCGTATAAAAAAGGTGCTGTATTTGTTTCTTGGATGGATCACTTCAATCTTGATTATTGGACTAAAGCAATGCAAGAAGAAGGATTCTCGATTGAGCAATACACAGGCGCACGCGATGAAAATAGTATTCTCCCTTGGGATCATCTAAACACCGGTACTACAAAAGAATTTTTAGTTAAAGAACGTGCAAGAGCTCTTGATGGAGCACTTACTTTAGACTGCAGATACGAAAAATGTTCTCTTTGTGGCGCATGTGATTTTCCTAATAAAAAATCTACTCTAAGAACCTCTGATAGTGAAGCTGATATCAAAACATCTCTTAACTTCAAGGAACGTGATCAAGAAGCAGTTGAAGTACCTAAGGATGTTCAAATAAAAAGAGAAAAGCAAGAACCAAATTCTAAAAAATCACCTCCTAAAATTGAAGAACACCTTATTCATAGAGCTGTACGCTTTAAAATATGGCATAAAAAAGCTGATAATGCAGCATATTTAAGTCAGCTTGAAATACAGCCTCTTCTTGAAAGAGCTTTAAGACGTGCTAATATTCCTATGGCATTTTCTCAAGGATTTCATCCACTTCCACTTATCACATTTGGAAGAGCTTTACCTGTAGGTGTTGAAAGCATGGCGGAGTGGTTTGCTTTATCATTAAGAAAGCCAATGTCATCTCAAGAATTTATTGAAGCATTAGAACCCTTTATGCTTGAAGGAATGGAAATTATTCGAGTTGAAACTCTACCACTCTTCGGAAGTGTAGAGCAAGCAACAAAAGAAGTTTTCAAAGTAAGCCTACCAGAAGAATATATCGAGCAAGCAAAAGCAAGATTTGATGATTTTTGTGCTCAAGAAAACTATATTTTTGAAAAGCTTAACAAACAAAATGTCATTAAAGAAAAGAACATACGTAAAATGCTTGAAGATTCTCAATGGCATAACAATACTCTTCACTGTACAATTTCATACAAAGATGATTATCTTTCACCTCAGACTTTTATGGAAGCTATCTTCAATGGAAAAAAAGTTCAGAATGCTCTCTCTGTAGACCCTTTGAATATTTTACCAACAAAAATTAAAGTTATGAAACTAGCTCAATTTATTGAATAAAGATCATAAATTAATTATTAAACAAGAGGGGGAAGCCATGCTTATTTATAAAGTCATGGTTTCCCCCTCTTTCTAAAGAATAATTTAAATCTTATTTGTTTGTGACTTTTAATAAATAAGCATTTTCAGTTTTAAGATATTTCTTTGCAACCCTCTGGATATCTTGAGAAGTTACTTTCTTAGCTTTTTCAAAATATTCTTCATTATAATCCAAAGAACGACCAAGATACATATTTGTTCCTGCGGTTGAAACTCGTGAACCTAAGCTTTGTTTTCCTTTGATATAAGCAATCTCCATTGAAAAAACTGCATTATCAATTTCTTCTTGAGGTATAAGATTATTTTGCAAATCTAAAATAACTTCTTGAAATGCAGGAAGAATTTTATCACCGTTTTCTAAAGCTGTATTTACATAAAATGCTAAGAAACCAACTTTAGAGTTTGAAAAACCAATCGGCGCAACACTATACGCAAGAGCTTTTTTATCACGAATTTCTCTGAAAAGTATACCTGACATATCGCCAAGCAAGCTTTCTAAAACATCGAGAGCTATTGCATCTTCATTTTGATAAGGCACAGTTGGGAAAATTTGCATGATATATTCATGGTTTATTTCTGGAATTGTATATATATTTTCTCTGTCAGATTGCATTTTAGAGGCATTAATCGGTTCTATTGCTTTTTTCCTAATTTGAAGAGAATCCACAAATTTCAAAGCTCTATCTAAGCGAAAATCACCGGCAATTGTAAATATCCATGACTGTTTTTTTTGAATATCCCAAAGATTTTCCACCTGTTTGAGTGTAAACCCCTCAACTGTTTTTGGTTTTCCCATTGTTGTGTAACCATAAGCATTTGTTGAGGTAAAAAGTGTTGGGAATAATTCACTAAACAATAGAGAGTCCGGCTTTTCTTCAATTTCTTTTGCAAGTACAGATAAAAGATTATGTATATTTTTCCAATCATTTGAGTTGAAATCCGGCTTATGTATTATTTCACTGAAAATTTCAAAAGCTTCTTTTTCAAATTGTGATGGCGAATCTAAAGTAAAATTAAAAGTTTCGCGTGTAGAACTTACTGCTATACCAATAGCTTTCTCATCTAAATATTCTGAAAGTTCATCTCTATTTTTTGACTTCGTTGCAACACCCATCATATCAGCCAAAGCAGAAGATAGACCTTGCTCCTTTTCAGATAGTAAACTATTTCCACCAACAAGCTTTAATTCAGCAACAAAGAATGGCATAGTTGAATCCGGCAAAAGTATTACCTTAGAACCTGAACTATATTCTATAACAATTCTTTCCGGACTTTCTTCAATTATTTTTGCACCTTCAGGAATGTAAGATTTGTAATAAACCATATCTGCTATCACTAACATATCATCTGAAGCAGAGATATCACTAGCTTCTGCAATTTCTAAAAAATTCGGTAATTCTTTATTTTCTATTGCTTTTTTTGGAGCAAGAACAGCTACAGCCATATTTGAAGGTTTAATCCATTCATCTATAGCTTTTTGCATATTCTCCATACTAACTTGATCTATAGAGTATAAAAAGTTATCAATAGAGAATTCACCCGGGCTTGCAAATTCGCTATCACCTACAAGAGACGCATATCCGCTGATTGTACTTTTTCTGCGCTGGAACATATTTTCATATAAAAATTTTGCACTATCAAGCTGTGTTTGAGTAAAAGCGTCTGTTGAAAGTTTTGGTAAAAACTCTGTAAACTCTTTCCAAAATGCTTCTACTTTATCAACTTCTAAATCAACAGAAATTGTAAAAAGGCTTACTCTGTCGTAAGCAATATTATATGTAGATATTGAATTTACAAGATTTTCATCTCTTTCAAATTTTTTAGTAAGAATGGAAGTATCTAGTCCACCTAGAACAATTTGAAGAACATCAAAAGTGCGGCTTCGCATATCATGTGTAGACGGAATAGGAAATGTTATATTCATAAGCACTTTATTTGATGCACTTTCTTCAACTACAACCTTAGTTCCTTCAAAAAGAGGAAGTTCAAAAGCACTTGGGAAGGTTTGAATGCTTATATTATCTTTTTTAGAAAAATATTTTTTTGCTTCGTTTATTACTTCATCTTTTTTTACGTCACCCACAACAACTAAAAGCATATTTTGCGGATTATAAAGTCTATCCATATACTGCTTTACATCTTTAGCTGTTACAGTTGCAAGAGTTTCTTCAGTACCAAGTACGCCGTGCATATAGGAAGTACCTTCAAGGGCAAGCCCTACTGTATCTTCATATAAGCGCATATTTGGGTCTTCTCTTCTCTGCCCCATTTCAGCATATATGACTTTTTTTTCCTCTTCCATAATTTTAGCGTCAATTATTGGATTGAGTGCCATATCGGCAACAATATCAATACCTCTTTTCCATTCTTTAGCTGGTAAATCAGTATAGTAGACTGTCTCGTCTGCTGAAGTATAGGCATTAAAGTCGCCACCCACGGACTCAATTTCTTTAGCTAAGCTTCCGTCAGGTCTTTTCTCTGTCCCTCGGAATACCATATGTTCAAGCAAGTGACTAATGCCGGCTTTATCCGGAGTTTCATACGCACCACCTGCGTGCACATAAAGTCTTACTGAAACCAAAGGAAAGCGTGTATCTTCAACAACAAGAACTCTTAATCCATTTTCTAAAACAGTAACCTTATTTTCTGCAAAGGCCGATGCCGCATTTAAAGCAATGCTCAGCATAGCTACGAGAAAAAATCTACACACAAGTTTTCGCATAAAAACTCCGGATTATAATGAATATAATAGCTATTTAAAATAGCTTACAAATATAAAGCTATCCTACTAAGTCAACTCCGTGAATAAAGTGGTTCACCACGCGCCCTTTGAGTTTTTTTCCAAGAAATGGAGTATTTGAACTTTTTGAATAAAGATTTTGCTTATTAACTTCCCATTCTAATGATGGGTCAAAAAGGAAGAAGTGAGCAGGCATACCTTTTTCTATACCATGTTTTGGCATATTGAAAATTTCAAGAGGTTTTTCTACCCAAAGACGTACTATATCTTCTTGAGATAACACATCTTCTTCATGCAGTTTCCAAGTTAAAGCCATAGCAGTATCAAGTCCGGTAAATCCATTTGGAGTTTTATCAAAAGGATGATTTTTTTCATCTTCTGAGTGAGGAGCGTGATCAGTCACAAGCATATCAATAGTATTATTTTTTACTGCTTCACGAACCGCAATTATGTCTTTTTGAGTTCTAAGTGGCGGGTTTACCTTAGCATTTGTATTGTATCCTTCAATTTCATGTTCATCAAGTAGGAAGTAATGCGGGCAAGATTCTGCTGTAATTTTAACATTTCTATCTTTAGCAAATTTGATATAATCAAGGGTAATTTTAGCTGAAACATGTGCAATATGTGATGGAATATCTAAATATTCAGATAACATAGCATCGCGAGCAGCTTGCATTGCTTCTGCGATATCCGGCTGTGCTTTCAAGCCAAGCTCAGTGCTGAGCGCACTTTCATTTGCATGAGTTCCTACAGCAAGATAAGGCTCTTCGCAGTGATCAATAAAAAGCAAACCTAAATCATGCGCATACTCCATAACACGACGTACAATCGTTGTATCTGTGAGCGGAACACCATCATTAGAAACAGCAACACAGCCCGCAGCTTTTAATTCAGCTAAAGGTGCTAATTCTTTGCCTTTTAATCCAATAGTAGCTGCTGCAATCGGCATAGCATAAGGGCCATTTGGAAATGCTTTTTTAGCTCTATCAAGAATAAGTTGAGTAACGGCAGCTGAATCATTCACAGGGTTTGTATTTGCCATACAAGCAACACGCACAAAACCTCCATGTAAAGCAGCATTCAGACCGGACTGTATATCTTCTTTCCATTCATAACCAGGCTCACGCAAATGCACGTGACAATCTACAAGCGATGGAAATAAAAGTAAATTTTTAGCGTCAACTTTTGGTAAATCTGAAGTAAGTTTTGAGCCAACTTCTTCAATAATGCCATCTTTAACAATGATTTCAATATCTTTGCCAAGATATAAGGCATTTATTAGATGAAATGAATTATTCATATCTTTCTCTTTATTTATTTTTTTCTCTTAAAATTAAGGTTGTAAGCACTGCCATACGAATAGCAACACCGGCTTCAACTTGGTCGAGTATGCGTGAATTTACACTATCTGCCACGTCAGGAGAGATTTCAATCCCTCTATTCATTGGCCCTGGGTGAAGTATTACAGCATTTGGATTTGCTTTTTCAAGATGCTTTTCAGTCAAGCAGAAACGTTGAGTATAATCGTGAATTGACGGAATGAGTCCTGCTTGTTGCCTTTCAAACTGCATGCGCAAGCACATTACGGCATCCACATTTTTTACAGCTTCTTCTAAATCATGATAAATATCAACTCCCCAAGTGTCTATTCCACGAGGAAGTACAGTTGATGGAGCACAAACCCTTACTTTTACACCCATTTTTTGAAGTAGATGCCTATTTGAGCGTGCCACACGAGAATGTTGGATATCACCTAAAATAAGGAGAGTTTTTCCTTCAAATTCACCATTCCAAGCTCTTTTAAGAGTAAAAGCATCTAGCAGAGCTTGAGTTGGGTGAGCATGCCATCCATCACCGGCATTTACTACAGAACAAGTTAGATTTTTTGACAAAAATTCAGCTGTACCGGAAGAAGAATCTCGTACTACAATACAGTCAGGCTGCATCGCTTGAAGCGTAAGCCCTGTATCACGCATATTTTCGCCTTTCGACATACTCGAGCCTGAAGAACCAAGTGCAAAAGTATCGGCAGAAAGTCTTTTTCCTGCCATATCAAAGCTTGTTTTCGTACGAGTTGAGTTTTCTGCAAAGAAAAGAACAACTGTTTTTCCTTTAAGAATATCATCTTTTTTAATCTCACTGCGATTAAGAGCGTAAAAATTCTCTGCCTTATCTAGCAAGTATAAGATTTCATCTTTTGAAAGCTCTTTTGTATCGAGTAAGTCTTTATATTTCCAAAGCATACATACCTCTATGGTAGTTTTAAACATTTATATTTTTTCTTTCCTATCATATAGTATATTAAGAAAGAATATTTAGCTCGTGCTGAAGAGCTACAATAGCTCTTGCTCTATGCGAAATTTGCATTTTTTCTGCCTTTGTAAGTTCAGCAGATGTTTTCCCTAATGATTTATCCAAGAATATAGGGTCATAACCAAAACCGTTTTCACCTATAATTTCCTTTGTTATTTCACCTTCCCAGTAACCATGCACAACAATTTCCTGCCCCGTTTTTGGAAAAACAAGTGCAAGGCAACAACAAAAACGAGCCTTACGATTTTCTATCCCTTTCATATCTTTCAAGACTTGTAAAATGTTTTTTAGGTCTTTTGGACTGTTCAGTGATAGAATTTCAGAGTCATTTCTTCTTTGAGCATAGCGAGCTGAATAAATTCCGGGTGCACTATCTAGAGCTTGAATTTCAAGTCCGCTATCGTCAGCCAGAGCAATAAACCCTGTCTTTTTTGCAACAAAACGAGCTTTAAGTAAAGCATTTTCCTCAAAGCTCAAACCATTTTCTTCAACATCTTCAATTTTATCAGGTAGATAGTCAAGGCTTTCTACCTGATATCCTTTTAAAGCAGAGTGCATTTCTGCAACTTTTCCTTGATTGTGTGTTGCCAACAAAATAATATCTTTTGCTTGTTCTGCATTCATCATTAATCATCCTTAGATTTTTCTACTTTCTTTCTATTTTCTTCTAACACATAGGCATATGTGACTTTACGTTTTTCATCTTCAACTTTTTCTGGTTCTTTTTTTATTACAACTTTTTCATCTGCTACATTATTGGTTACAATTTTTTTCTTGAGTTGGCTTTCATCAGTAATAACTGGCCCCCAGCCTTGTGGCAAAGTATACGTTTCAGGCATAGTGTACTCAATATTTGTCTCGCCCCAAGCGGTAGGTGAACCGTTAAATCTTTTTCCTTCTTCAAACAACAAACCTGTTTTATCAGCACTTGGAAGATGAGGATTTTGCTTCTCCCACCATTTAGTAAACCAATCTTCAAAAGTTAAATCAGTCCCTAAAGAACCGCCAAAACAAGTTTTCGTTTTAAGATACCATAAATTTTGAACATTCAACAACTTTAATTTTACCGCATCTTTATGAGTACAAATAATCGGCATATTAAGTTTCATTAAAGAAATTGCATCCTTATGAGTAAATTTATGATGATCGGGGAAAATTTTCACAGCGTTCGGTTCTCTTTCCATAAAGCGAATCACACTATTTTTAGCTTGCGTTGGATTACCAAGACCACACACAAAAGCATAAGGACTATCTTTCAATATACTCGATGGATATGGTAATTTTTCACCTCTAGTAGGAACAATTCCAACCGGTTGTAGAGAAAATGCAAAAAAAGGTTTTTTATATTTTTTTACTATTGTTGTGAATAGTTCACAAAGGTTATCCCAGTCACTTCTATTTGTTTTGATAAGGAATGCACCGGCATCTTCAAGTGCTGAAGAAGGCTCTCTCCAAGTACCGTGAGGAATAACTTTATTCCAACCGTTTTGAAGATCGTTATAATTAAATAAAACTAAATCAAGATGTCTTTCAATGTGAAGATGTTGAAAAGCATCATCTAATATAAAGATGTCAGGCGTCAGTTTTTCTTTTGTATATTTTGCGGCACGGCTTCTATTAGGGTCAACAACCACGGCGGCAAGAGGTAAATTCTCCGAAAGCATAAGAGGCTCATCACCTACTTCTGCCGGAGTGTGCGCCGGATTCACTATCAAAGGTGTATAAGGTGGATTTCCACCATAACCGCGTGTTAAAATTGTAGCTTTTAAATTACGCTTTAAAGCGTACTCCGCTAAGAATTCCACAATCGGTGTTTTTCCCGTACCTCCCCATGATATATTTCCTACGCTTACCGTTGGAACATCTTGTTTTAATTGAGGAAGTAAACCCATACGAAATAGACTTCTACGCACACCCATAGAAAGCCCATAAACAAATCCAAATGGGCCAAGTATTGGTGATAGCGAACTTTGTAATTTTAGTTTTTCCATAAATTTAAAATATCTCTTTTTTTATTTTTTGGCAAGTCGTTATAGAATTTATCTTTTAGCAAAACAAGATAACTAACTGATTTTTTTGATAAAGTTTAAGTATAAAAATTTGATTTTTTTTCAAAAATTTAACTTGCATTTTCTCTAGGAGTGTGTATATTAGCCTTTCGCAATTCAAATATTGCTTTTATTTACACAAGAAGGGGGTGATTTTAATGCCGGGAGTATTTCTAACAGAAGACGAATACAATTTTGATATTGCCCTTCGCCGTTTTAAAAAGCAAGTAGAAAAAGCTGGTGTTCTTTCAGAAATGAAAAAACGTCAACACTACGAAAAACCAAGCGTAATGCGCAAAAAGAAAAAAGCTGCTGCTCGCAAACGCTTACTTAAAAAGATGCGTAAAAGCAACCAAGCTTAATTCAGTATTCTAATTATCATGACCCAGCCTCTCTTTATGTGCGGCTGGGTTATTTCTTCATTTAAAACAAAGTAAATATTATGCAACGTACATATAAAGCTCTTGAATTCGATAAGATACTCGAACGTTTTTCAAACTACTGCACTTCTCGTTCTGCGAAAGAGAAGGCACTTAGACTCAGCCCTTATCTATCACCTTATGGCAATGAAATAAATTCATTACGTTATAACCAAGAACTTTTTTTCCAAGCTAGAAACTGGCTTAGCGAAACTCGTTACGCACTTACAACTTTTCCGGAATTAGAAGGAATTATATCCTATTTAAGCGGTTCGCATCCTTTTTTAGATGGTGAATCATTCTGGGCAATTAAAGAAACTCTTATACAACTAAAAAATGTGCTTGAATCAATCCTTGAAAAAGCAGAAAGACATGCAACTCTGGCACATTTTGTTCAAGTAAAAGAATTTCCTATCGAAATATTTGACGACCTTTGTCGCTGTATTGGCGATGCTGGTCACATAAAAGATACAGCCTCTCCTGCTCTCTTGTTAGTGAGAAATGAACTTAAAGGTCATAATCAAAACTGTATGAAAAAAGTCAAAGAAGCCGTGAATGAATATAATATTCTCCACTACTTACAAGACGATTACATTGCTCTTGATTCTGACAGATATGTACTACCTCTGAAAGCTAACTTTAAAGGTCGCATTCAAGGTATTATTCACCACTATTCAAACACCGGCGAAACTGTTTTCTTTGAACCTTTATTTTTAGTTGAAATTAACAATAGAATTCAGGAACTTAAACAAGAAGAACGCGAAGAAGAAAGAAAAATCCTCCAACAGCTCACAAAGCTTTTAGTAGATAATCTTTCCGATTTAGAAAATGCTTGGGACTTACTTTTAGATATTGATATCCTACAAGCAAAAGTTGCACTTGCATCTGCTTACAATGGAACTTGTCTTGTTATGTCAGCTAATTCAGAGTTTAGTCTTCCTGAAGTGAAGCACCCTCTACTTGCGCTTGAGTGCCTTACCAATAAAAAACTTGCTGTTCGCCCACTCGATATTGAACTTCGCCAAGAACAAAAAGTTATGGTTATCACTGGTGGTAATGCCGGTGGTAAAACCGTATGTTTAAAAACCGCAGGTCTTGTTGTATTGATGACTCTTGCCGGCCTTCCGGTTCCAGCTGAGCAAACTGCAACCCTACCTATTATTGAAAAAATTCACGCTTTTATCGGTGATGAACAAAGCCTAGATGATCATGTATCTACTTTTACCGGTCAAATCCAACATCTTTCAAGGGCATGGTCTGACTTAGACGACAAATCTTTGATTTTACTTGATGAATTTGGTGCAGGAACTGATCCGGCTCAAGGTGCTGCACTCGCTCAAGCGGTTATCGATGGAATTTTGGAAAAGCAAAGCTTTGCTTTTGCGGCAACACACTTTCCAGCTCTTAAAACATACGCTTTATCACATAATAATGTACGTGCGGCGTCAGTATTATTTGACAACTCAACAAAAAAACCTCTTTTTTCATTAGCCTATGATCAAGTTGGTGCAAGCATTGCCTTAGATGTTGCAAGAGAACATGGTCTACCTGATTCTATTCTAAAAAAAGCTGAACAATATCTTCTACTAGATGGCGAAGATATGACTAGAATTGTTGAAACTCTTAACACACTAGCAGTAGAACGTGAAAAAGAACTTGCCACTCTAAAAAAAGAGCAACAAAAAGCTCAAATTAAGAAAAAAGAAATGCAAGAAAAGTTCGAGAAAGAACGCCTTAAGCTAAATGAAGAAGTTCGTGAACTTTCACGTGAACTCATGCTCGCTTGGAAAGAAGGTAAAAACACAGCAAAGCAGTCACTTAAAGAAATGGCTAAACTCCGTGCTAGCCTCACTCCAATTGACCTCGAACCACAGCCTGAACTTTCAAAAGCAGATGCAGAAGACCATATCAAAGCTATCAAAGAACTTAAAACTGTGCTTTACCTTCCTTGGGATAAAAAAGCACAAGTTATTGAAGTAGATGAAAAAAACAAAAAGGTTAAAATCGACCTTAATGGTGTTTCACTTTGGGCAAATGCAAAAGATATTTCAATTTCTCAAAAAAATGATGAAAAAAGATTTTCTTCAATCAAAACAAACAATTCCAATAAGCAAGAGCCACGTAAAAGCGAAGAACTTACAAGACAACGTCTTGACATTCGTGGAAAACGTGCTGACATTGCTATTAGTGAGTTGGAATCGTATCTTGATAAAGCATTATTAAACTCGACAGATATAGTTGAAATTGTGCATGGAAAAGGAACTGGAGCGCTTCGCAAAACTGTTCATGAATACTTGCGCACTTCTCCTATTATTACGCATCATGAGCGCGCAAATGAAGACCAAGGTGGCGACGGCATGACATTGGCATACCTTAAATAGTAGAGGCTACTTTATTTTATGAAGAGCAGTGAAGCCATAAACTTTATAAAATCTAGAATAAGTATAGCGGATTATATACGTCGCTATATTGAGTTGCGCCATTTGGGCAATAGATTAATGGCACCTTGCCCTTTTCATCAAGAAACAAAACCGTCTTTTAGTATTAACGAAGAATTAGGTTCATTTTATTGTTTTGGCTGTCAAGCAGCCGGAGATATTTTTGAATTCTCAATGCGTATAAATGGTTATGATTTTAAAGAAGCACTCGAAACTTTTGCAGACGAACTCGGTGTTTCACTCACCAACTCAAAATCGACTCAAGAAGATAAAATTGCGCAACAGAAAAGATTTCAAAAGAGAAATGCTTTAAAAATTCATCAGTTAGCAATGCAACATTTTCACTCAAATCTAAAAAGAAAAGAAGCTGAAAATTGTCTTCGATATATTAAAGAACGTGATTTATCACCACAAATCATTGAACAATTCTCTATAGGCTATAGCCTTGATTCATGGCAAGATTTAGCCACACAAATTTCTAAAGGCGGCTACCACGATAGCGATGCCATTCTTAGTGGTCTACTATCACAAAGTAAAACATCTTCAAGAGCTTACGATAGATTCAGAGATAGATTAATGTTTCCAATTTATTCACTAACCGGACAAATTGTTGCTTTTGGTGGACGAATTTTACCTGAAGACCCTAACAATCCTAAACCTTTAGATGAAAATGGCGAAAAACGCGAAGAAGCAAAATATATAAACTCTTCCGACACGCTCATCTATAAAAAAGGTGAACATTTATACGGACTATATCAAGCTCGTAAAGCTATGAGCCTAAAACATTCTGCTATGCTTACAGAAGGTTATATGGATGTTCTTACTTTGCATCAATTTGGTTTTGATAATGCAATAGGTGTTCTAGGAACCGCTCTTACAGATTTACAAGTTAAACGTATTTCCGGATTTTGCAATAAAGTTGAGCTACTTTTTGATGGAGACCGAGCTGGCAGACAAGCCGCTTTTCGTTCTGCACAAATGCTTCTTATTGCTGGGCTTGAGTGCAAGGTTGTTCTTTTTCCTGAAAAAGAGGATATTGACAGCCTTCTGCGTCAAGAAAACGGACTCAACATTTTCACCACTCTTCGCGAAAAAGCCGAAGACGGTTTACAATATTTAATCCGCTCCAAAAGAGAAAGTTCTCTTCTTGAGGCGATTACATGGGCAAAAGAATTTTTGCAAGCAGTGCAAGTACCTGAAATTATATCTCGTTATGCAAGTATCATAGCAAACGAACTAGGAATAGACGAAGCCGAAATTCGTCATCAGGTTGTACGTAAAGCAGCGCTTTCACAAAATTCTTATGCACAAAACGGTCAGAATTCTGTTTTCTCTAATCAATCGGAAGTTGATATGGGAGAAAGAAATTCTGTTAGAATTCAAAATAAAGATACGCAAAGAGATAGATTAATTCTTACTTTTGCAGTGCGTTATCCGCAAAGTATCTCTAAACTTCAGTTCATAGGTGCCGATATGCTTTTAAAGTCGGACTTTGCACTCGATTTTTGGAATGCTTTGACAAACAACACACCAGAAACTGTCTTTAACTTTTTGAATTCTCAGCAAAAAAAGTTCTGGATTTTGTGTAGAGAGGGTGAAGCCCCTCCCTGTACAGATGAACGAGGTGAATTTTTTGCAATCAAGAAGCTTGTGCAAGATTATCAAGCGCATGCACAAAAACAGTCTATAACAGCAGCACTAAGGCAGGGGAAAACAGACATAGAAACTCAAAATGAGTACCTAACGGCTCTAAGTGAGGAAGCAAACGCCCTTCACGCCACGCAAAATGACTGATTGTAATTATTATAATAATTAGACTAAAAAAATACTAACATTTTTAGGATTTCCGTTAAGGAGGAAAAGTGAATAACCACCTTAAAGAATTAGCGCCTATCAAACAGTTGATAAGCAAAGGCAAATCAGCAGGCTATCTTACATTCGACGAAATTACCAAATCTCTTCCCGCTGAACTTGCCACCGCTGAAAACGCAGAAGATATAATCAGTCTTTTCGAACAGATGGATATACCTATCGTTGATACTGAGAAAGAAGGAAAAAGCATCGCTGCAAGCTTTGCAGAACCTGATTTAAACTCTGATATGAATATCGAGCTTGAAATTGAAATGGAAATAATGGACGATGATGATGTTATCGAACCAGCTGAAGTTATTCCAGAAGAAAGCACTGACTTTGTTGCTCGTAATACCGATCCAGTGCGTATGTACCTTCGTGAAATGGGCGCAGTTCCATTGCTCGATAGAGACGGCGAAGTTGTAATCGCAAAAAAAATTGAAACAGGTGAACAAGACGTTTTATTCGCTCTTATCGAAGTACCTGTTGCTGTTGAAGAAATTATTAACGTTGGCGAAGATTTAAAGCTCAACCGCATTAAACTTAAAGATGTTGTAAAAACTATTGAAGAAGATGATCCGAGTGAAGATGAAATTTCACAACGTACTAGAGTCATTAATCTTTTAGAAGAAATCCGTCAGCTTTTCAAAAAGAAAAGAAAAGTTTATGCTAAACTTGACGCTTGCAATACTCTTGATAAAAAAGTATCGCATATTCAAAAAGAAATACTTGTTTATAAAGAAGAAATTGTAAACAGACTCTTAGACATCAAACTTGAAAAAACACTTATTGATAGAGTTGTAGAAACTGTTGAAGATTATGTACGTCAAATGCACAACTGCCGTCGTGATCTTAACGCATACATCGAAGCTACCGGAAAAACTCAACAAGAAGTGGAAAACATTTTCAAAGGTGTAGACACTCGAGAAATTTCACCTAAAGACGGAGCAAGCTCATTAAACTTTTCTATTGATGAATTTTTCTCATATAAAGAAATGATTATTGGTAAAATCGAAATTCTTGCTCGCCTTGAAGAAAAATGTTCCCACTCAGTGAATGACCTAGAAGAAATTGTTTGGCGTGTAAAAAAAGCTTCAATTTCAGCTATGCGCGCAAAACAAGAACTCATTCGTTCAAACTTGCGTCTTGTAGTTTCGATCGCAAAAAAATACACAAACCGTGGTTTACAGTTCCTTGATCTTATTCAAGAAGGAAACATTGGTTTGATGAAAGCTGTTGATAAATTTGAATATCAACGTGGTTATAAGTTCTCAACTTATGCGACTTGGTGGATTCGTCAAGCAATTACTCGTGCAATCGCCGATCAAGCTCGTACTATTCGTATTCCTGTGCATATGATTGAAACTATTAACAAACTTATCCGTACTTCACGTTACCTTGTGCAAGAACTTGGACGTGATCCAACTCCTGAAGAAATTGCAGAACGTATGGACTATCCTGTTGATAAAGTTAAGAAAGTACTTAAAATTGCTAAAGAACCAATCTCACTTGAAACTCCAATCGGTGATGAAGAAGATTCTTCACTTGGCGATTTCATCGAAGATAAAAAAGCTGTTGCTCCTGCGGAAGAAGTTGTAAACTCTAAACTTTCTGAACAGATAGCATCAGTCCTTGCTGACCTTACTCCACGTGAAGAGCAAGTTCTTCGCAAGCGTTTTGGTATCGGCGAAAAATCGGATCATACACTTGAAGAAGTTGGTAAACTTTTCAACGTTACCCGTGAACGTATTCGTCAGATTGAGGCAAAAGCTCTAAGAAAGCTACGCCACCCTGTACGTAGTCAGGCACTTAAAAGCTATCACGATAACTAGGATTTTTTTCGAGAGAGGGGGAAACCCTACTTTTTTGAAGTAAGTTTTCCTCTTCCCTCGAGCTCTCTCCCTCTTCCTTACAAACAATTGTGGTAAATTAAAACAAGCTCTTTATTATCTGTCTGAAAGTATTTCAAATTAAATTAATTACTTTGTTTTGACAGCAGAAGAGATTTTTTGAAAAATCTCATCTCTTAGTTTTATTTAGTTGTTTACCGCTCTTAAAAAACCTAAAAAAAATAATAGTATGTGTAAATTTGATTGTATAATAGTTGGTGGTGGACACGCCGGTTGTGAAGCGGCAATGGCGATGGCACGTTTAGGTCATCAAACTTTGCTAATAAGCTCAAACCTTGATAGACTTGGTCATCTTTCCTGTAACCCTGCTATTGGCGGACTTGCCAAGGGCCATCTTGTGCGTGAAATTGATGCGCTTGGTGGTGAAATGGGAAAATGGGCTAATCAATCTGGAATACAATTTCGCATACTTAATCAAAGTAAAGGAGCTGCGGTTCAAGGAACTAGAGCGCAAATTGATAGACGAAAATATCTTCAAGTTGTGCAAGATACTCTTTTTGCACAAAAAAATCTTACCATTTGGCAGGATGTAGTCGATGATATTCTTGTAGATGAAAACTCTTCAACAAAAAAAGTTATCGGTTTACGTACAGCTCTTGGAAGAGAATTTTTCTCATCTAATATACTTTTAACGACAGGAACTTTCCTTCGTGGACTCATACATATTGGCCTAAAACATCAAGAAGGTGGACGCCTAGGCGATAGTTCAGCGAATAAACTTTCTGAATGCTTAACTAATCTTGGTATTGAAATTGGCAGACTCAAAACAGGAACTACACCACGACTTTTAAAGTCTTCAATAAATTTCAGTGTCATGGAAGAACAAGGTAGCATGTACCCACTTCCGTCTTTTTCTTATGATACAAGCACACAAAATATGCCTCAAGCATCATGTTATATTACTTGGACAAACGAAAGTACTCATGACATCATACGTTCTGGTATGGATAGGTCACCTATGTTCACGGGTAAAATTGAAGGAACTGGCGCTAGATATTGCCCTTCAATAGAAGATAAAGTACATAGATTCCCAGAAAAAATTCGCCACCAAATTTTTATTGAACCCGAAGGTTTTGACTGTCATGAATATTACGTAAATGGTATATCCACCTCACTTCCTCTTGATATTCAAATAGCTTTAATCAAAAGTATCAAAGGTTTAGAGAATGCTCATATTTTGCGTCCCGGTTATGCAATAGAGTACGATTATGCAGATCCAATTCAACTTCATCATACTTTACAAAGTAAAAAAGTTGAAGGGCTTTGGTTTGCCGGTCAAATTAATGGAACTTCGGGCTATGAAGAAGCCGCTGCACAAGGGCTTTGGGCTGCACTTAACATTGATGCAATCCTATCTGATAAAGAACCTTTTATCCTTCAACGATCAGAATCATATCTCGCTGTTTTAGTTGATGATTTAGTAACAAAAGGTACTAAAGAACCTTTTAGAATGTTTACATCAAGAGCTGAATATCGCCTTTTATTGCGAGAAAGTAATGCTGACTATAGACTTACTGATATTGGATTTAAACGTGGCTTAGTCACAAAAGAGCAATATCAACTTTTTATAAAAAAGCAAGAAGATATCACTAATCTTCTTAACTACTTAAAAGAAAACAAAGTAACTCCGAATGCAGAAACTCGCGCGTGGTTTGAAACTCTTAATGAAGCTGTTCCTTCAAAAGCTCTAACCCTTGCTGAATTACTTAAACGCCCTAACTTTACACTAGAATATCTGTATGAAAAACATCCTTCCATCACACAGTATTCGCAAGAAATCATGAGCGAAGTATGTACTATTATCAAATACAAGGGTTATTTGGTACGCCAACAAGAACAGGTAAAAAAATCAGCTTCAAGAGAAAATATAAAACTACCTGATAGCTTAGATTATAATCAAGTACCAGGTTTAACTCGTGAAGTTATTGAAAAATTTATAAACTATAATCCTACAACTCTAGGGCAAGCATCTAGAATTTCTGGCATAACTCCTGCGGCTCTCGATTGTGTTGAAATCTATCTAAAAAAAATTGGCATACTCTAAAATAAGTGAGACTGCAGTGAAAATTAATCTAAAAGATATATTCATTTTTAGCATACTTTATGTTTTCGCAATTGTGTCATGGTACATAGTCTATGTTGAGCAAGTTTTTGACTTTTGGCTTGGAGCGGCGTCAACCATTTGGATTCTTGGCACTTTAAGTATGCATTATTATGGAACTCCTATCACTCAAAAAGATATAAATTTTAAAGCATTTACTATAGGAATAGTTTCTGCTGGTGTTTTATATCTTGCTTTTAGTCTTGGAAGTCAGATTTTGCCTATCATTTATTCTGGAGCTCAAGCTGATTTAGATGCGCTTGCAAACCTCAAAAATAATTCAAGTTTATTAATTGTATCTTCAGTATTATTCTTTGTTACAAGTCCATTTGAAGAAATTTTCTGGCGAGGGTATATACAAAAGCTTTTCGCCAATAAGTTTAATAGAGATATTGGAATAGTTCTTTCGGTTCTACTTTACACAGCAATTCAGATACCAACAGGGAATATTGTTTTAATTCTTTCTGCCTTAATTGCTGGCTTATACTGGTCAATTCTTTACGCTCTAACAAATAATTTATTTATAACAATAGTTTCTCATGCTTTTTGGGCGATAATTTCTTATATCCTCTTTCCAATAATTTAGACTCATAATGTATAATAAAATAAAAAAGTGCTCTCTCATAACAGTCGGCACTTTTTTTATTTAATTGAGTTTTGAATTCGTTACTAACCAAAATTATCAAAGGAATCAAACTGCATAGCAAGCCCTGCTCTACCTTGAGTTGCTGACCTTAAATCTGTCGCAAATCCAAAAAGTTGAGATAAAGGAGCTCTCCCTTGAACTTTTTTAATATTTGCTACCGCTGTTTCAAGAAGATTATCTACCTTGCCTAAACGTTGAGAAAATACCGAAATACTATTTCCTAAAAACTCTTCAGGTGATGTTATCTCAACCTTCATAATAGGTTCAATTTTCTTGAGTTTTGCTTTTGACAAAGCATCTCTCATAGCCATACTTACTGCCATTTGGATTCCCGCTGGTGAAGTATGTTCTTTCTTTTCTATGCAATCAATCTCAACTAATATATCTTGTAAAGCATAACCGCTTTCTGATGATAGCAGAGCTGATTGAGTTGCTTCTAGCGCATTGTCAAGATATAATTGAGGATATTTTTCTGTGTCAAAGGAAAAACGTATAATGTTTTCATGTTGTTCATTAGGGTAAGGTGTAATTGTAAGGCGCACTTCACCATAGTGTTGAGTGGTTCCTAATTCTCTTTCAAAAACCCCATGACCACTCGCTTTTTGTGTAATATATTCTTTAAAAATTACTTGTGGTTGACCTGAACGCACATCAGTTTTGTATTCACGCTTCAATTTTTCCAATAAAATTTCCAAGTGAAGCTCTCCCATTCCAGAAACTATAAAATGACCGCTACCTTCATCTATACTATATGTAAGTGTTGGATCTTCTTCACAATATCGATTAAGAGCAGTTTCTACAGATTGAGATTCTTCGCTATTTCTTGGTTCAAGCGCAAGAGTTAAAACTGGTTGATACATACTCAAATCTTCAAGAAGTATCTTATCACCGTGTGTATAGGTTTCACCTGTGTGAGCATTTTTTAGTCCAATAATACCAACTATATCGCCAGCATATGCCTCTTTATATTGCTCATGTCTATCGGCGTGAAGTTTTAGAATTTGTTGCACTCTATCTTTGGTATCAGAGTGTACATTGCATAGAGTATCACCTTCTTCTAATTTACCGGAATATATACGTAAAAATGATAATTTTCTACCGTCTTGAATCGCAATTTTAAACACGAGAGCACAAAACTTATCATCTTTATCTGCTTTTAAAACAACGTCTTGCCCTGTAGTTGGATTTCTAGCAAGAATTTTCTTTTCTGTTGGTGCTGGAAGGTAAAGGCCTACAGCGTCGAGCAATGGTTGTACACCCATATTTTTTAAAGCAGAGCCAGCAAAAACTGGAATAAGAACGCGACTTTGAGTAGCCCTAGCTAACGCATCTATTATATCATTTTGCGAATATTCACCTGCTAAAAACTGTTCAAAAAAGATGTCATCTGATTCAGCTAAGCTCTCCAGTAGAGCTTCCCTATGTTCTAAAATAAAAAGTTCATCTTCATCTGATAATGGCAAAGTTTCTACGGTTTGACCTTGATCTTCTTCTAGAAAAATAAGTTTTGTTTTTTCAATGAGATGAACTATAGTTTCTCTTCCATCTTTGTCTGTATAAGGTAAAGTTACGGCTTTTGCATTAGTTTCGAGCCTTTCACGAACTTCTTCAAGAGCTCTAAAAAAATCTGCCCCTAATCTATCAATTTTATTTATAAAAATCAGCTTAGGAACTTCAAACTTTTCAGATTGTCGCCAAACTGTTTCTGATTGAGCCTCAACACCTGAAACCGCGCAAAACACCGCTACAACTCCATCAAGCACACGTAAAGAGCGTTCTACTTCAATTGTAAAATCTACGTGTCCAGGAGTATCAATTATATTAAAATGATAATTTTTCCAGTCACATGAAGTGCATGCAGCTGTTATTGTAATTCCACGTTCTTGCTCTTCCGGCATATAATCCATTGTGGCTGTTCCGTTATGAACTTCGCCCATTCTATGGATTTTCTGCGTATAAAAAAGCATTCTTTCAGTCAGAGTAGTTTTGCCGGCATCAATATGAGCTATCACTCCAATATTTTTTACATTTTCTATTTGCATATATTACTCGATAAATGCAAAAGTTTTGCGTATAGTTACAAAAAATTCAGTAGAAAAAATAAAAGGCATATACCACTCTAAACCAGCACCAACAATAGGCATAGAATGATCTAAATTTTCAACTTCTTCAGAGGTTGAGGAGGCGATATCTATGCTTGATGGACTATAAAGCTCTGATAAAGATGTAACAATTTGAGCTGTCGGATAGGCAATGGAAAAATATTCTTCCTGTGAACCTACTAAAATTACAGGTTTTTCATAAAAATACGATTGATAACGTATACCTTTAAGGAATAGAAATTCCTCTAATTCATCATCTCTACCGAGTAAAATTGTAGGAAAATCATTATAAATAGTTTGAAATTGATTACACAATTTTCTTAAATTTTCTTCTTTGCTTGCTGCTTCTTTTGGAAACAAAAATACGCTTTCAAGTCCCATAAGTTCAAGAGTGAGCATCATCACATCAGATGGAGCTTCTCTAAAAACTACACAAACTGGCGATTTTGCAAGTAAAGCAGGTAAAATACTCGATATAAGCTGAGCAGAAGAAACAAAACTGTTTCCTACAATAAATAAAGAAACTTCACAAGGTTTTTCTTCAATTTCTATGCAAAAAGCATTTTTTTTGATAGTAGAAGATGTCGGATATCTTTCTTCTTCTTGGTTAAAATGCAATGCTAGGGCCGATTTTATTCCTGCTTTATATTCAAGAACTGCATTTTCGTAAGCATTTGCACGGAGCTGATCATCAAGTCTATACTTTTCAAGCCATTCTGGAGGTGTGAAATCGTCAATAATCATAGATGGACATCCTTATTTTTGAAGAATTATTAATTTGTAGTTGTTCTCTACTTGTCAATCATTTCAATCTGTATTAATATAAAAGTTATGAGCACAAGTCAAATATTTAATCTGCTTGTGATATAAAAAAATAAAATGAGGTTTGGTTATGACCACACAAATAAAAACTTTTCTTTTTCTAGCATTATTATCAGGAATTATCATAGTTCTTGGTGGCTTACTTGGCGGTAAAGCCGGTGTAGTAATCGCATTTGCTTTCGCTTTAATTATGAATGTATCTTCCTACTGGTTTTCCGATAAAATAGTTCTTCGTATGTACAAAGCACAAGAAGTTAGCTATAACGACTCACCATATCTACATAAAATTGTTGATGAATTATCTGCTAATGCCGGAATCCCTAAACCCAAAATATGTATTATTCCCGATCAATCTCCTAATGCCTTCGCGACTGGTAGAAACCCTGAACACGGCGTTGTTGCTGTGACAGAAGGTATTATGCAACTCCTAACTCCTCAGGAATTACGAGGTGTTATAGCTCATGAAATTGCACACATCGCACACAGAGATATTCTTTTACAAACCATTGCCGGCGTGCTTGCTTCTGCCATCACATCAATTGCTTCGTGGTTACAATGGTCTGCAATTTTAGGCGGAAATAATGATGAAGAGGGTGGTTCTAACCCTATTGCGGCGATTTTATTAGCTTTTTTAGCACCAGTAGCTGCAAGTCTTATTCAAATGGCGATTTCTAGAACTCGTGAATATCATGCTGATGCGGGCGGAGCTTCTTTTTGTCAAGATCCTTTAGCATTGGCTTCTGCTCTAAATAAAATTTCAAATTATTCTAAACAAATACCTATGAATAACGCAAACCCTGCTACAGAAAATATGTTTATCATTTCTCCGCTTGCAGGTTCAAAAATGGCCTCACTTTTCTCGACTCACCCACCAACTGAAGAACGTATTGCACGTCTACAAAATATGGCTAATTACAAAAACAATTAATATAACTTTTACACATAAAAAAGAGAGTATTATGTCAATAGATAAAATAGATAAACAGTTGCTAGATATCGTACAGACCGGATTTCCTATTAGCGCACGCCCATACAAAGAATTGGGAGAATCTCTCGAAATTACAGAGGAAGAAGCTTTTGAAAGGATACAAAACCTTAAAAAAGAAAAATTAATACGTAGACTTGGAGCTAATTTCCAATCATCTAAACTAGGTTTCCGCTCTACTTTATGTGCCGCAAAAGTTCCTGCTGAAAAAATGGAACACTTTATAGAAGTTGTAAATTCTTATGTTGGTGTTACACATAACTACCTAAGAAAACACGAGTTTAATATTTGGTTTACTCTTATAGCATCTTCGTGGGATAATGTTGTAAGCACACTTCAAGAAATCACAGATAAAACAGGAATTGAAATACTCAACCTTCCTGCAACAGAACTTTATAAAATCAAAGTAGATTTCAAACTTGATGAAGAAGCATAAAACTCTAACAAAACAATAGGATAATTCATGTCACAAGTTCTACCTACTATTCTTACCATTGCCGGCTCAGACTCCGGAGGTGGCGCAGGCATTCAGGCTGATATAAAAACAATCACTTGTCTTGATGGGTTTGCTATTAGTGCAATTACAGCTCTAACAGCACAAAATGGTCTAGGAGTTGAAGGAATTTTTCCAGTTACTCCAGATTTCGTTCAACAACAATTACAAACTCTTTTTGCAGGATTTAAACCAGCCGCTGCTAAAACGGGAATGCTCTTTTCATCTGAAATAATTGAAGTTGTTGCTAATGAAATTGAATACTATACTGCTACAAAAGAAAGTTTTCCTGTAGTTGTGGATCCTGTCTGCGTAAGCCAATCAGGGCATAAGCTTCTTCAAGATGATGCAATTGAAAGTCTTATAGAGAAAATTATTCCTCTCGCAGATCTGCTTACCCCTAATAAACCAGAAGCTGAGCACCTTACGCAAATGTCTATCAATTCAGAAGAAGATGTTGTAATATCAGGTAGAAAGCTCATAGAAATGGGTGCAAAAGCAGTGCTCATTAAAGGTGGACACTTTGAAGAGCAAACTATTGTGATGACTGACTGGCTTATTACAAGCGACGATGTTATGAAACTGCATCAACCTCACATAGACACATCTAATAATCATGGAACCGGTTGCACTCTTTCAGCTGCGATTGCCACCTACCTCGGACATAAATTCCCACTCGAAGTAGCTGTAAGTAAAGCACAAACTTATCTTAATACTGCTTTGAGAAGCTCGTTTGCAGCTGGTTTAGGGCATGGATGCCCACGTTTTAAATGCTAGAAAAATTTCATAGTAGTTTTTGCCTTTATATAATTAATCTTTAACATATTGAGGATTTATGCCTTTATCAATAAGTATCGTACTTCCAGTTTATAATGAATCTGGAAACATCTTTCCCCTTTTTGCAGAAATAAAAAATACTTTATCCGCCCTACCTCATACTTGGGAAGTCATTTATGTTGATGACTCAAGCACTGATAAATCCGTTGAAGAAATAAAATCTTTAATCAATGAAAATTCTAACATCAAACTTCTTGAATTTGTTAGTAATTGTGGTCAATCAGCAGCTTTTCAGGCCGGATTCCATGCTTCCGAGAGCGATATCATTATTACTATGGATGCTGATATGCAAAATGATCCCGCTGATATACCTAAAATGATTGAACTTTATCAGAGCGGTCATGATATGGTTATTGGTTGGAGGCATAAAAGAAAAGATACATCCTCAAAAAGAATTGCCTCTAAACTTGCAAATGCCGTTCGCAGAACCCTTACAAAAGATACTGTGCACGATACAGGATGTTCGTTAAAAGTCATGCGCACTTCGATGGCAAAACAACTTCCGCTTCAATTTAAAGGAATGCACAGATTTTTAGTAAGTCTTATGCAAATGCAAGGTGCGAAAGTTACTGAAATTCCAGTAAATCACAGGGATAGGTTTAGTGGAGAATCTAAATACAGCACTTGGGGACGAGCTATTTCAGCTTCACAAGATTTACTTGTAGTAAATTGGTTTTTCCGTAGAATAAAAAAATATGAACTAAAAAACAATAAATAATAACTATAAAGCAAATAAATTATGATGAAACCCTTTATTAAAATAGGTTCAATTTTTCTTTTTCTATTACTTGGTGGATACCTCCTCCAAGCTATCGAACCAAGTCAAGAAGCCTATATTAATTTTATAGATACTCACCTAAAATCATTTGGAATGTGGGGAGTTATTTCTTATATTGGACTTGCGGGTTTACTCGTTTGCTTTGCTGTTCCTAGGCAATTAATTTCCTTTGTAGGCGGTTACGCGTATGGAGCAGCTCTTGGTACTATTTATGCCACTTTAGGAACTCTATTAGGTTGTATTTTATCATTTTTTTATGCAAGACTAGTTGGCCAAAGTTTCGTACAAAAACACTTTGGAAAAAGAATAAAAAAGATGGAAAACTTTTTAGGTCATAATACATTCTCAATGACACTAATTATAAGACTTCTTCCATTTGGGAATAATCTTGCTACAAATATGCTAACAGGCGTAAGTAAGATAAATCCTTTATCTTTTTTTATTGGTTCATTTATCGGCTATATACCACAAAATTTCATCTTCGCTTTACTTGGTAAAGGGATAAAAGTTGAAACCTACACACAACTAATAATTTCAGCTATTTTGCTTATTATAGCATCTACTCTTGGTTGGTATTTATACAAGAAAAATAAAAATGCAATCTCTGAAATTGAAGAACAAGAATAAAAGGATAACAAATGAACAAACACGGTTTTACTCTCATTAAAAGTGAATATATTCAAGAAGTTGGCGGAACAGTAAGCCTTTTCAAACATGATAAAACAAATGCAGAATTACTTTCTGTTTGCAACACTGACGATAATAAATGCTTTGGCGTAAATTTCCGCACTCCACCAAAAAATTCTACTGGTGTAGCGCATATTTTAGAGCACTCAGTTCTCTGTGGTTCTGAAAAATATCCAACTAAAGAACCTTTTGTTGAACTTTTAAAAAGTTCGTTACAAACATTTTTAAATGCGATGACATATCCAGATAAAACCTGTTATCCTGTAGCAAGCACAAATACTCAAGATCTTTATAATCTTATGGATGTTTATATGGACGCTGTATTTTTCCCGCGTGTTCGTACAGAAGAAGGTAAAGATATTCTTGCTCAAGAAGGTTGGCATATCGATACTTCATCCGATAAATGGGAGTTTAAAGGCGTTGTTTATAACGAAATGAAAGGTGTATATTCCTCACCAGATTCTCTACTTGCTGAACAATCCCAACAAGCTGTTTTTCCTGACACTCTTTATAGTTTAGATTCTGGCGGCAATCCTCAAAACATCATAGAACTTACTTTTGACGAATTTGAAGAATTCCATAAACTTTATTATCACCCAACCAACTCACGCTTTTTCTTCTGGGGCAATGATGATGAAGATACTAGATTACAAAAAGTAAATGCTGTAATCTCAAAATTTGATGCAATAGAAGTTCAATCATCTATACCACTTCAAGAAAAACTCTCTGCGCCACGCAAAATTGAAGTACCTTTTGAAGCCTCAAAAAGTGAAGATGATGAAAGCGAAACTCCTAAAGGTCATGCTACTGTAAACTGGCTACTCTGCCCTACTTATGACCTTGAAAAGAATCTACTTTTTACAATGTTAGATCATATTTTAACTGCACTTCCTGGTTCACCGCTAAGAAAAGCACTTATTGAATCAGGGCTTGGAGAAGACATCACAGGTCATCTAGAGGAAGATCTTATACAAATGTATTATTCCATAGGGTTACGTTCAATGGAACAAGGAACGGAAGATCAAATGGAAGCTCTTATTTTAGATACTCTTGCAGAACTTGCACAAGAAGGTATTTCTTCAAAAGCTGTTGAAGCAGCAATTAGTGCAACTGAATTTCACCTTCGCGAAGCAAATACAGGCAGATATCCGCGTGGTCTTGTAAACATGACACAGTGCCTCACTCACTGGCTTTACGACAAAGATCCTTTTGTTGCTTTCACATGGGAAAAACCACTTGCAGATATCAAGGCTCGACTCGCAGCTGGTGAAAAGATTTTTGAAGCTTTAATTACAGAATACTTCTTAGATAACACGCATAGAATCCTTGTTAATCTTGTGCCTGACACCAATTTAGCTGAATTAAAACAAGCTGAAGAAGAAGCTCGTGTACAAGCATTTTTTGATTCTATGAACGAAGAAGAAAGAGCGCATGTGGCAAATGAAAGTGCAAGGCTCCAAGAAGTGCAACAAAAAGAAGATTCAGAAGAAGCACTTGCAACTATTCCGGTTCTTACGCTCAATGATTTATCAAAAGAAAATAAAGTGTTACCTATAGATAAAAAAGAGGCAACTCTTCCAATCTATACTCATGACATTGACACAACAGGTATATTATATAGCCGTTTAGTATTTTCTCTTGATAGCGTTCCATATCATCTTCTACCTCTCCTTTCTTTATATTCTCGAGCACTTACAGAGGTTGGTACAAAGAACTATTCATTTATTGAATTAGGTTTGGAGATTGAAGCAACAACAGGTGGAATTGCAGCTTATTCATCATTCCAAGGTAAAATAAATCAAGAAGATACACTTAATTCTTTCATTGTAAGTGGTAAAGTAACAAAAGATAAAATCAGCAAACTAACTGAATTATTTGAAGAAATAATTTTCAACCCTAATTTTGACAATAAAGAACGCTTTACTCAAATGGTTCTTGAAGAAAAAGCAAGACTAGAGCAAGGTCTTGTTCCAGCAGGTCATTCTTTTGTGCTTGCAAGATTAGGCGCAGTTCAATCTAAACTAGGAGCTATAAATGAGTATACTCAAGGGATTTCTTATTTAGAATTTGTCCGAGAACTATCTAAAAACATTGAAGGAAGTTGGATTTCTATTTTAGAAGATTTACAAACAATCCATAAATGTATCTTTGCAAGAGATAATGCTCTTTTAGACATCACAGGAACTGCAGAAATACTTTCTCAAGCAGAAAAAACATTCACTCCACTCTTAGAAAGAATTCAATCTTCCGACTACGCACCTGCAAAATCTTCATGGAATATCGAGTTGTTAGCAGGCAATGAAGGCCTTGTAGTGCCAGCACGAGTAAATTATGTAGGTATGAGTACAAACCTTCATGAGCATGGATATAAATTCCATGGATCATCGCTTGTCATCAGTAGATTCTTGCGTATGGGATACCTATGGGACAGAATACGCGTTTTAGGTGGAGCGTACGGCTGTTTTGTACAATATTCACGAGTAAGCGGAAGTTTTGCTTTTGTATCCTATCGTGACCCGCAAGTAGAAAAGAGTTTAGAAGTATACAGTAACGCACCTGAATTTTTGAGCAATCTTCATCTTAGCGAAAGAGATTTAACCTGTGCCATCATTGGTACTATTGGTGATTTAGATGGATATCTTCTTCCAGATGCGATGGGAGCAACAGCCCTTTGGCGCGAGCTCAGCGGAGACACCAAAGAAATTCGTCAAAAAATCCGAGATGAGGTACTCAGCACAAAACTTTCAGATTTCCATAATTTTGCGGAACCATTGAGCAAAGCTTTATCAAACTCAAAGTGTGTAGCTCTTGGTGGACCTGCAGTAGAAGAGTATTCTAGATCTAACAGTTGGACTATTAAAAAACTAATTTAGTTAAATTTTACTTTCTGAGCGTTGTTAGATTTATTTTTCATAATAAAATGATTTGACAACGCTCTATATTTATAGTAAAAATCTCCCATGGGGTTGTAGCTCAGTTGGGAGAGCGCTTGAATGGCATTCAAGAGGCCAAGAGTTCAATTCTCTTCAGCTCCACCAGTAAAATCAAGGCTTTACGAGAAATCGTAAAGCCATTTTTGTTTAAAACATAAAAAAGATGACGACTTTTGGACGATTTTTTTATTGTTCCACCATTTTCCCACCACATCATTTTTTAAGTGACGATATAATAGCTACTTATAGCCTCATCTAGTTTCATTTATTATAATTTTATTGCCTTAAAGTCCATTCTCAGTTACTATTAATAGAGATATCTTAATGGAGTAAAGTTATGATTGAAGTCAACACAAGTAAAATTATTTCTGAGGAAACCGTAAGCAAGGATGACGATTTTTATAATCCTGCTAATATGGAACGCCTAAAAAATGCTATTACTGATATGGATGATAATAAAGGAAACGCTCATGACCTTATAGATGACTAGTCTTCTATTACTTTTCTAAAAGCTTTTTTCTAAACTCTTCGACTGACAACATTGGTTTTGTTAGGTGGATTGTTCTATGACAATTTGAGCAAAGAATTGCTAAATCTTCTAATCTTGTATTTTCTCCACCTTGATATTCAGAAATAGGTTTTTTATGGTGTACCTCGCAGAAATCTTTATTGATTAAACTTCCATAAACTTCTTTGAAATCAAAGCCACATATTTCGCACTCCAACTTACCTGTTTTATCACGCACCATATCTTTTTTCTTTTTTACTAATTTATAATCTCGCTCCTTTTGTGTGTGGGTTATAATTTTTAAATTACCTTCAATAGCTTCATAGTCAACATCAATATAGTTTTTTTGAGCTTTTCGTGTTATTGTTTCTACTTTTGACTCTTTTGAATAATTTGTGATATAAGCTAAAACCTCCTGGCGTGTTATTTTGTCTTTTTCTTGATCAGCATACCACACATTACTTTGCCCAAAACCACTTATTTCTACTTTTTTTGCTCGAGCAATTTCATGCTGTCTATCAACAGGCTTCAGTAAGACTATATTTTTGCTTTGAACTCGTATATTGTACATATCAACACCTGATTTTTCATGAAAAATAGATGGATAAAGATTATTTTTTTGAAACTGGCGATACACAGTTGCATTTTTATACCAACCAACAACTACGCTTTTTGATAGCAAGACGTTAGCAACATCATAGTTTCTTGCAACCCAAATAACTGTAACATTATCAATTTTATTTTCATTTTTTTCTATCTTAGAATCAATTTTACATAAATCAATAGTTGCCAAGTGGTAATTTCCTTTCTTGGCAACTGGTTGAACATAGCCATACGTAATTTCATCATTAGCTATAACAAAGTTACATGACTCAAAACCAAATTCTGTCTGATTATAGCTTCCACCACCTTGTGGCTTATCATTACTAGTTACACCTTTATAGTCACGCATCCATCCAATATTGCAAAATAAAATCCTTTCCATATTTTTTAACTCCTTACGTTTATTTTAACCTATCCCTAAAATCTTCTTTGCCTCATCAAGTACATCTTCTCTATCTTTTTTTTCATAGTCATCTTTAAATTTCTGCATATTAGGAGGAAGTGGAGTTTTCCATCTACCTTTTCGTATTTGTTTTGGATTATGACCATCAAACATATCTCTAATGTTTCGTAAAGATGATTTTTTTATTTCTAAAGTCTCTGAAGCAAGCTCTAAGGCTCTATCTTGACTTTCATAAGGATACAAAGAAGTATGCTCAAAGTAGCTAAAACAAAATGCTATAAGATGCATTTCTTTTCTTACTTCTTTTGTAATTCTTGAATAGGTTCGCATATAAGGAAATTCTAGAAAAATATTATTTACTGCTTGGCGAGCCTCTTTGTTATATTCAATCATTTTAGTATGTACAAGAATCTCTAAAAAGATTTTTTTACCAATTTCATCATTCAATGAACGGCAATGTTCCATACCTTTTTCAGCTAATTTACTAATTTCTTTTGTAAAATCCATAATACACCGCCTTATACAGATTTTATACAGTCTTATATTACAAAATTTCATACATTATGTAAACATATATTTACATTTTACATATAGCACTTCATAACTATCTAGATAATCAATTTTTCTTTTATTTACCTACGGGCGGGTTTTTACAGAAAAAGTTTATATTTTTCTTTTATTATCTTTAGTTTTGTGATATGTAAAAAGCAAAATTATATCATCTAGGAACATACATGAAACAAAACTATATTTCACTACTCAAAGATATTCTTGCAATGTCACCATTTATTTTAAATGCAATTCTTGTTATAATTGCTACTATCAATGAAGTAAACATTCCTGCTTCAACTGTTGCGGTTTCAACAGCAACGGCTTGCGCTATTTCTTCTAATTCATTATCAAGACTACGCAAAAAAGCTGTAGTATCCATTCAAGCTACTATTAAAAAATACTCTAGAAAGGACGATTATTTCGCATTCTACAATTCTATTTTTGAACAGTTCAAGCAAATTACAAATTGTCAAGATTATCTCAATAAAAGTGAAGAGTTATTTACTCAGAAAAATCCATTTATTGGAAAGAAAATTGATATTTATTATGAGCGAGGAACACTTCATACAAAGCAAAAAAGCAAAAAGGAATTCGAAGAGCTCAGCCGAAGTACAGTGCAAAACAATTTTTCAACTTGGAAGAAGACAAAAGAAATTTAATATATTAAGATCTCTCTTCATAAACTCTTCATAAATTCTTCCCAAAACTTTACTAAAAACTTCCTAACTTTTCGTTTTTCCATATTTATCATTTTGGGAAGTTATTTATTAGACACAAGAAAATTATTGTGATTTGATACCTTCATAAATTTACACATGGAGGTCATTATGTCACACAAATTAAAAACTTTAGAGGTTCTTCAACGTATTCTTCCCCCACTTGTTGCAAGAAAAGATATTGGTCTTTACTTAGGGGGTTTAATCAGCAGTGGTTACCTTGCTAATCTTGACAGTCAAGGTAGAGGTCCTAAACATATCAAAAGCGGAAGGCGTGTTGCTTATCTTCGTGAAGATTTAATAGCATGGCTCGATACATGGTTGCAGGATTAAGGCATGGAAAACTGCTTCACAAAATATATGCAGACAAGTAAAGTTTTCAAAACTCGTGAAGAGAATAAACCAGACGAGTATACAGACATTCAGACAAGTGCGCAGACAAGTAATAACACAAGCACGCAATCATTCACCCAAATATGTAGACAAGAATGTAGACGAGTATGCAACTATGCGTGTTTACAATCAGACATGCAGACAAAGGTCTTTTTAGGGTGTAAATATGGCTTTTCATTTAGGCAGATTAATTTGCTTTCTATAGTTAAAAATAATCCTGTGCCAATCAGTTATCAGCAAGTTTCAAAAATTATGTATCTACATTTCGATTTAGAGATAAGCTCTGATGCAGTGCGAGGAATGTTACAAAGATTACGACAAAAAAAACTAGTCGAAACTAAGGTTTTTCACTCCGGTTTTACACGTGGCAATCTATATAGTTGTACGACTAAAGTATGTAAATATATCCCCTCTTTTTATGAGCAGATAAGCATGCAGACAAAAGCCGAAAATTCCATGCAGACAAATCACTCTATAGATAGAATAGATAGAAATATTAATCTATCTGACTTTAACAGTAAAGATTTTGCCTTTCAACACAAAACCCTCAATCCCCAAAAGCGTGGTTCTTGTGATTTCGCTGAAGATATGTTCGCTCAGTTTTTACACACTCCCAAGCAAAAGCTTACTGAACTTACTGATGAAGATATTGCCCTCCAATGGGAAAACTTAGGAAAGTATGGTTTTGGTAAAT
>CAYJOR010000026.1:0-35855 GCA_964371865.1 uncultured Desulfovibrionaceae bacterium
GTATTCACATTTGTGCTACCGTTCATATTTACAGTAACATCATTTCCAAGCGCAGTGTTTACGCTTGTTGTTGAAGTTACATCATCAATATTGAAGTTTGAATTCGTGATAGCTTGTGTGAAGTTTGCACCACTCGCATTGATATTAATTTCAGAACCGTCAATCACAGAAGCAACACTTGCACCTACAAGCATATCTAGTGCTGAATTGCTGATTTTTCCGCTTGTGAGATTTGCACTTACATAGATTTCAGAGTCAGCGATTGTTGAAGAGCCTGACATTGCAGTATTCACGTTCAATTCTGAATTTGTGATAGCACCATTTGAAGTAGTTGCTTGGTTGATATTCATAATTGAATTATCAATGTCACCTGTTAATGTATTTGTTCCATGTGAGCCAACCACAAGAGTTACATTTGATAATGCGCTGCTTAGTGTTTGGTCGTTTGTGCCTGTTAAAATTATTCTATGCTCTTTATTATTTGAAGTGAAAACGTTTGATGTGTCGATAGCGTTTGTACCTGAATCAAGAGTACAGTTTACTCCACCGCCAGCTGTTACATGATTGAGCAGATTTACAGTGCTTTTATTCTCTAAACCAACAGTTGCTCTAGTGTCTGCGCCAATATTGAAAGTGTTTTCTTCTGATGTATTAGCTATGCTGATTATAGTATTATCAGTCATAACGTTTACGGTTGAATAAGTAGCACTTCCGCCTAGTGTTGTTTCTGCGGCTAAATTAGCTGTAACAAATGACATTTGTCCGCCAAAGGTATGCGTACCGCTACCGATAAAGTTCACTTCGTTACCTTCGTATACATCTCCACCGCCAATATTTATAGACTGAATCATCGCATTTGTAACTGCTGTGCCTGCACCATTTGAGCGAATATTCAAGATATTTTTATTTGCTTCACTTGTACCCTTTAAGGTAAGTGATACACCAGTATCTGTGTCTATTTGGTCTAGGGTGAGAATGTTATTTGCGCTGTCGGCAAACATTACGCTACCGCTTGTTATTCTTTCATTGCCTGTATTACTAGAGCTAACAGTCATGTTGCCGGAAAAATTAGAAATATCTCCTGCAACTTCACCATTTTCCATTCTATATTGTCTTGGTGTGTCGGCTTTTGCTAATATATCTGTTAAAGTATTTGAAATAGGTGTTACACCGCCACCTTCGGCTGGTTTTTCTGTTAAATAGGTGTAGCGTATGCCATGATTGCCGTCTTTAGCAAAGCCAATTTCATAGTCTGAACCATAGAATTTGAAATTATTAAGGTTAGCATTGCTTAATGTTATAGCGTCAGAACCTGTAAAAATATCCATAACACCGTTAGTACCGTTAGTGGCAGAACCAACATTCACACCTGTAATATTTAATCCTGTAAGATTAAAGCTTGCTGTTCCGCCTAATCCGTCAACATTAAAAGTGTCGTGTGTTGTGTTTGCGGTATTATTAAGGTCAAGGTTAGCATCAATAAATAGCATTGCATTGAAAGAGTTTGCTAAAGTTCCTAAATTGTATGTTGTGAAACTAGAATCCAGTGCGCTGATTGTTGCATTGTTTGAAGCAAGTGTTCCGCCAACAAATCCGCTATTTGCACCACCTTTTAAAAATACTGTGGAATCATTTAAATGCAATGTACCGCTATTTGATATTGTGTTGATATTAGACGTTTGCGAACCGCTAAAGGTGTTTACGCCTGACATATTTACAGTGCCAAGATGTACAGTTTTATCTACACCGTTAAAGGCTACATTATTGAAAACAGTGTTATCAGTTACGCTAACATCGCCATTCAAGGCTAAATTTGAAAATACTGCAGTATCAGCTGATGAACGCACAAGAACATCATTAGCAATGCTATTATTGCTTGCATTTGTGCCAATAAATTGAACATTTCCTAAAACATCAAGTACGGTTGAACCCTCAAATTTACTGTTTGCAGTATTGAGGTTTACAACTGCGCTTTCAGTTGGGGAATAAAAAGTAAATTTATTACCGTTTGCAGTTAATGTGTTTGTAATATTATGTTCGCCATTATAGAACCAAAGTGTAGCATCGCTGTATAAAGTGCCAATATTTGTGTTTATAGCAGTTCCGCCATTTCCGCCAAAGTTGATGTTTGAATTATTGGCAACAATAGTATCTGCGCTTACATCACTGCTAACAAAGTTCACTCTGCCACCATCTAATACAAGAGTGTTAACATCTAAACCTGCGTTTGTTAAATTCATGCTACCTTTTTCATCAACATTTAAAACAACACGCCCATCACCTTGAACAAATGTATCATTCATCGCACTTTCAAAGCCTTTTACAGCTGTGATTGTAAGCTCTTGTCCACTTCCTATTCTATAGTTAGCACCACCTAATAAATCAACAGTAGTGTTTCTATCACCACGCAATTCAAGGTTTGTGCCTTGTAGTGCTATTGTTGCTGGAGTACCTGAACCGCCAAGTTTATAGTTGCTATCTATATAATGCCCTTTGTTAACTTGATTACCTGAAAACGCTTCTTCAAGGTTGTTGACATAAGATTCAAATAATCTTAATTCTTGAGATGCTGAATCATAACCCATAGCTACATATCTACCTACATTGCCAATGTTTTCCGTAACCTCTAAATTATTTACATCTACTTCATAGTCAAATTTATATTTTCCATATTTATCAAAATCAACTGTTAATTCTCTACTTTTAATACCTGTATCAAGACCAGAGAGCATATTTAATTCAACTATTTTTATATCAGCACTACTGCTTAACCCTGAATCATTTGCATTAATTCTATCCATATAAGTTTCTTGTGTAGTTCCATAAATATTAACATCTATCCCCAAGTTTACATCATAATTACTTGGACTTGTAAGTTTTCCTAAATATGTGTAGTCTGTGCGTCCATCAATTGTTGATATTTTTGAATTAGCACTTTTAATTGCAAGTGTTGGGTTAGTTGTCATAGTTGCATTATCGCCTATAAAATGCAAATCACCATATAGATTATAAGTACCTGTTCCATTAAATGAATCATAAGTAGTAATAGCATTATCACCATTAGAATAAAGGTTCATTTCACCATCATTCCAAATTGCTTCACTATACATCGATAGGTGTGTGTCAAAAGTACTTGCAGATCGGTTAATATATGTAGCTATTGTATTGCCTTGAAATAGAACATCTTTGTTGTTAGCATTTAGATTAATCACACCATCTGCGTGGTTATAAATAGCTGCCCCACGCAAATAAGAATCACTAGAGCGTTGCGCAGTATCACTACTGATGTAGTTATCTACAAAATTGGTGTCAGTTATTGACATATTGCCTTTGTTATAAATAGCACCACCATAAAGAGGTATAAGATTTGCTTCAAAGTCACTAGGGACATACAGATACCCCCTATTTCGCTCTATGGAGTTACCAAAAAAATTACTGTCTGTAATGTTTAAAGTACGCGCATTGTAAAAAGCACCACCATGTGCATAGTTAGGATTGCCTTTACCGCTAATATAATACGCATTATTAAAAACATCACCTGTGTAATTTGTAGTTCCACTGTTTTCGAAAGCTAAGGGAGTCCCTCTAGAAGACCTGATAGTATCAATATTGAAAATATCAAAATTTAAGTTACCAGATGCAAAAACTCCAGTACCATCCTTTTGATTACTACTACCACTGAATGGGTTAGCTTCACCATATACATTTAAATTTGGCCCTCTATAGCCGTATGAATTTGCCCTTGGAACACCGTTAGTATCTACTGAAATAACCCAGTAAGTGCCATCATCTTTAAGTAGAAAATTTCCATTAGCAGCATCAAGTGAGGTTTGATTTTCTGCAAATCGTATAGCGTGAGTAACGGACATAGGTGTCATTGTTATATCGAAACCTGGAACATCATAATCATTTATTGGTTGAGATGAATATAAGTTACTGTTCGTCACTACACGATCTCTAAGTATCATATAATTATCATACAACAGCCCTGCCTCTGCCACACTAGCACCGCACACAGCACCAAGCAGAAGAGAAGCACACACAGCAAGCGAGCCAAAAGTGTTTAATAAATGACATTTCTTTAAAACAGCCCTATACCTGTTCGTCAAATTTGTTATTGCATTGCCTGATTGTTTCATGATGTCTTCTCCTTAAGGTGTATCTGCAATTTATTATTTATCAAAAAAAAATAAAAATTAAATTTTAAAAACGATATGATATGATTATTTATACATATATAACACTACTAACAGTATAACTTAATAGAAGAGGTCAATGTGCCAATTAGCACATTTCTTCAAACTAATGAAGCTTTTACTAGGGTGTGTTTCTAAATTCATTACTCGTTTAATCAGATTTTTAAAGGCATGACTTTACCTGAACAAAAACTTTAATAGCTGACAACTTCACAAATGTGCCATTTGTCACATTGACACTTCTTATTCTTAAGATATAATTCCAATAGTATTAAAATTTAAACAGAAGGGTGAAAATATGAAAAAGCTAATTAGTTTCCTTTTTCTCACAGTGTTTTTAATTGGCGCACACGCATATGCAACTGAAACTGCAAACACAACAAATGAAACCGACTCTAATCAAACAGTTTACTATGTCTCAAGTGAAGTGGGTAAAAACAACAACGATGGATTATCGCCACAAACACCATTCAAAAACATTCAAAAAGCTGTTAATGTAGCTAAAGAAGGTAGCCTTATTAAAATTGCTCAAGGAAACTACTTTGGACTTATGAGTACAGGTAATATCATAATGAAAACACCTGTAAGTCTTGAAGGTGGCTATTCAAATGACTTTGCACAGCGTGATTTTTTGACCTATCAAACAAAAATTCAACCTCACAATAAATCAAATAAAAGCGGTGGCAACCATCCTCTACTTCGTATAGATGTTGCACAGGGTAATATAGTAATTGATGGCTTACTCTTTGATAAGGGCGAATCAAATAATTATCACGTAAAAGATGGTCTTATTGAGGGGCTTGGCGGAATGCTTTTACACCCACCACAAAAAAGTGGCAACGCAATACCAAATGCTAAAATGCCTCTTATTTCAGGGCCAGGTGCAGGTAGTTATAAAGGCGATTTAACAATTAAAAACTGTCTTTTCCTCAATGGAAATAATATGGGTATTAACATTCAATCAGACGGCAAAACAAAGATTGAAAACTGCGTTTTTGTGAACAATGCTTTATTCGCTATTGAAATGCGTGGCGGTAGCCCATCAAAACGTGGTTTCTTAGAGTTTACGAATAATACAATTCTCTTCACATGGCCAAGAACAAAAGAAATGTCTGATTTAGGCTACGCATTCAGAACTCGTTCAGGCATGGATTATAATATACATAACAATATCTTTGGCTTTAGTTGGGTTGGTATTGACACTACTCACGACGATAAAAATCGTCAAATTAATCTTGATAACAATATGTTCCTTTTCAATAAAAAGGGCGACCTACTTATGACTTATGAAGGAACACTCTTCCCTGTGTCAGTTGATAGTTTTGGCGACATTGAAATCACAAGCGCACAAGATAATATTGCTCCAACTGACATGTCTGTTATAGCAAATGCCTTAAATGCTGATTATACAGCAAATTTCCTTACAGCTTCTTATGAAGAAGATCTAAATCACGATCCTAATTCTCCTGCAAACCAATTACGTGCAATGTTAGGACAAAATCAACAAGGAACAATCACTTCAAAAGTAAGCATGTATGCAAATAAATATCCTTATGCTGATGCTCTAAAACTTTTTGGTGCTGTTTCTGATTTTGGTGCACAAAATCCAGCGCAAAAATAATTTTCTTTCTACGCATTATCAGGAGTTCACTATGAAAAATAAAAAAGCAATTTGTGCTCTGTTCTGTGCGCTTTCATTCTTGTCATTTAGTCAAAATGTACTTGCTACAGAAAGAATTTATGCAGATAAAATGCTAGAATACCTTATTGTTCCCGACGATGTTGCTATCTACTATGATAAATCTGTAAACTCTGAAACACAGCCTAAAATTCCAGAATTTTGGGAAAACGTTGTTGGACATTTAGAAAAAGCTAAAGACGGTTCAACTTGGTATAGACTCTTTCTTATAGATGGAGCCTATGCAGATAAATATTATCTAAATCACGGCGGACAAGCCTATATTTCAACTGATAACGTAGCTGTTACTCCTGATAAAACTTTGAAGGAATTTTATGAAGGTGAATACTTAGGTGCATATTATTTTGAAGGAAAAAATCGCATAGTGCTTTTTTCTGTGAATAAAGAAGGTGAAGGCAAAACAATCAATGCCTATGGCTTTGATAATGTTGATAATATCGGAAGCTATGATGGGCTTGACACAAGTAAGCTAAAAGTTGCTTTTCATCAAGAAAATTATACTCAAGACTGCTCAAATTCACTTATTAAAGAATATTTGAATAAAACTTTTATGGCAGACTCAAATAAAAATGGCTTCGATGAAATTTGGTATGCTTTCCCAAGCTATTGTGAAAACGCTTATGAGCCAAACAGATTTGACGTTATTATGCAAGAAGATGAAAAGAATTCTCACGCAATAAAAGTTCGTAAAAGTGCCGGTCCTGCACACGAAGAAAGTGCTTTTAAACCAATTGAAAGCAATTTTCAAAATGAATCTTCTAATAAGATTGCCGAATCAGTTCTTACTTGGCTTGTTGACGATATCATGACCGAAGAAATGTATGTTACAAAAACAAAAATCGAACTTTTAGGAAAGTGGATTATCAAATCACAAATGATAGATGATGAGTTTGCTCTTCCTAAAAATGAGCAAATTCAACTTGAATTTTTATCTAATGGTACACTACTTTACAATAATCCACAAAATAAAGATTTTCCTCGTGGTGAACACAAATACACTTGGTATTTCGATGAAAGCAATGAACGAGGAATTTTTATAAAAATTGGTGATGCTGCATATGAGTTTGGTTTTGCTAATGGAGAAGGAAGTATTTTTATTTCTAACCTCAGCTCATACTTTATGTTCTATAAAGTAAAATAGATATGTTACTATTCTTTAGAAATATGTCCTAGTCAATGTTAATAATTGCTGTTATATATGGAGGTTATATGTCATTTATGAAAAAAAATATATTATTTCACTTTGTGCTAATCTTTTACCTTGTTATACTAGCTACTCAAGTAAAGGCAGAAAAAGTAGATTATGGTTTATACACCTCATTGCTTATGGATTACAACACAGCCTATGGTACTGCGGATTTCAAAGAATATGACATAGATAAAGAAAATCCTTATTATGAAAATTTTGGTGTGCTTTATACTCGTTTGATTGATTTCAATAGTGACGGTATTCCTGAACTTGTTATTGTGCGAGTAGATGAAGAAACTCAAGATTACACAAATGCCATGCAAATTTATGGTTTTGATATAGATGGAAGACTACTCCGTTTAGCTGAATTTACACCATATATAACAGCATATGAAAAAGAAAATTATAATGTTGTTCATGCAGATTATTATGGAGATACATATCTTTTTACCGGCTATGAAGGTAAAGATAGCGAACAAACAGTATGGAAATTAACGTATTCAGGTTTTGTGCGTGAAATTGATTTCAAAAAAGAAACTTCAAATGATCAAATTAATTACTTCATAAATGCTAACAAAGTGACTGAGGAAGAATTTAATAAAAAACTTTATGAGTATTCTGAGCATAAAATAATTGACGAAGTATCAGGTTTATCAAGTTCGCGATTTATGCTACTTATGGAAAGAAATATGGCCTCTATAGCGAGCGCAAATCTTCCTGCACCTACAAATGGAAAAACTCCTACAGCAGTCTTTAATGATTCACAATTTGTAATTTATGAAGATGTAGCCGAAAGTGATGAAGAACAAACCGTGCGAAAATATTTTAACGCAAAAGTTACAAATAATCTTACTACTCTTTCTCACCTACTTCATAATTTCTCCTTTGAAAATGAAAAAGCAACTATTGAACGTAAGTCATATATCCCAGGGTTTGTAATTGAAGATATAACAACTTTAACTGAACCTATTGCGGCTCACAGCCTTTACCTTAACGAATGGTTTGTATCTCAGCCAAATATAATAGATTTTTATGAGCAGATATCACCAACACTCAAAACAGAATTTTCTGATTATAAAATTATTCAGTGCACGGTAAATGAAGTAAAGGATTTTTCACATACACAACATGCCCCTCAAATTGGTTACGGGACATATAGATATTGGTTCTACTTGGTAAAAATGGCAGATACTTCTGTTTGGAAAATATATGATATATATAGCGACCATTTTATTGAATATGGCGGATATGACAACCCTTTCAAAGTGAAATTTATTGGATATAAAAGTGAAGGCGATATAGCACTTCTTTCAAAAGCGTATTCCTATGTAGATCCGAGAGGAAAAAGAGAAATTTCAAGGCTCAATATTGAAGGAGATGAAACTTACCTTATTTCTCCTACACGAGGAGACGTAAGTTTTACAGTGTATGAATTTCCTGAAAGTGATGATCCATCAATGGCTGCGAATATCATTTATAAAACAAAGCCAGGCGAACATCTCTTAGTTTCTACAAACCTTAAAGATACACGACCTGCTCTTGCCATCCAAATGATGGAGGAAAGTACGAAGTTTATTTTTCTTTATTTGCCGTTTCTCGATCAAACTCGTATGAATGAAGCAGCATTAGGTGAATACGCAGAAGAATTAACAGAAAGATATGAACGTGAAGTCGGTACTCCTTCACAAATAGTGGCATGTGGAAAAAGTGAAGGCTGGGTTCACGGTAATGGCTTATATCTAAGTTTAGAAAATATAGGCACATTTTTTATTAATAACTATGACGATAATGGAATACTAGAAAGTAAAGTAGGTGATAGGATTTGTATAGCTTATAAAACAGAATTTATTTTATTCCCAGATTCAGATGAAGATGAAGAATTTGAAATGAATATATACGAAAGAATTCTAAGTGAGAAAGAAATACTCAAGTGAAGAATATCGCTATGGAAGAAAAAGGTAACTACCTAAATGTAGCATAACTTATAGTAGTTCAGACTTAATCAAACAATCATCTGTTTTTTGAGCAGGCATGTACGGCTAAATCTGGACTACTACATATAAATCAGAAAACACAACATTTGCTTAAACTTTAGTTTAGGTATAAGCCAAATACTTCTCACTCCTGATGCTGATACAAAACACCACTTTTTCACAACTCACTGCTCACCCTTACTTGACCAAAAGCATGCTGTTCAATGGCAAAATCAACCACAGTCTGTTCCGTTAATAGTTTCTCAAGGGTTCTATAGGTTGATAATTTACATAAAACCCCTTTCCTCAATAAGTTTATAGTATTCAGAAACTTGTCGGTTATAATTTCCGATTTGTATCTATCTGCAATATCTTGTGCATATTGATAGGCAACTGCAAAACATCCTTCTGTAAATTCACTTGATAATGCTAAATCTGCACGACGAGCAACAGTTGAGTTTTTCCTCTTTTCAGCTTTTTCTGTGCGAAAATATTTTACTGCTTTTCCTATATTCATGCAAAGTATTATACTTAACTTTGTATTATAGAACATTGTATCATCGGCAAATGAACGATAGGTCAACATGGTGAGGCTTACGAAGACTTAGATACACAGTATCTTTATTTGAGAGCCTTTAGGCGATTGAAAAAGTACGCATGACGTTCCTATTCTTCTTTTGTTTTGATAGAGCATTGACTTGAAGAGCCTCATAGATGAGATGTAGCATAGATATAAGCATAGGGGGAGTTATGAAAAAGCAGATAATTATTTTAGAAGTTTGGATACTAAAAGCACAAAAAATTTCCCTATAAACCAATACACATAGCCTACTTTTATGTAGGCTTTTTTATGCCTAAAATCCACTTAGTATAATAGTTAGTCACTTGAAAAGGTAGTATAGAAGCAGTATAAAAGGTAGATTTTTCAATTTAAACGTGAAAAAAGCACTCACATTATTACATGTAAGTGGTTGATTAACATTATAGAAAAAAGAATAAAAAAAAAGCACTTATATTGCTATAAGTGCTATTCTTTTAAGTGGCTCCCCGAGACGGTCTTGAACCGCCAACCTAGTGATTAACAGGCAGTCGGAATATCTCAATTTAGATAATAATTTATAACTAATTTGATTTAAATATAGTATTATAAATCAATGGATTGCAGTTTAACAATATAAAAAACACGACACTAAATTCATCGCTTTTTCATCTTGTGCATAGCGTGCATTGCGATGTATTATTTCAAATACTTACGAATAGCGAATTTTAATTTGGGTCATATTTGGGTCATGGGGAAACGATTTTTAGGCCATATTTTTTAGAACAAATGAGATGAGTTTTTTGTGCTTGAATAAGATTAATTTATCTCTCTTTATTATGACAGCCTTATTTTTCATAATACGTTCTACATTGAACAATTTCAAGATTTTTTTCATGTATTCTATAAACAATGCGATTAGCATCATCAATACGACGACTCCACCAACCAGCTAAATCATGCCTTAATGGTTCAGGTTTACCGATACCATCAAAAGGGCTTCTTTGAATGTCTTTGATAAGGGCATTAATTCTTTTCAATGTTTTCTTATCTTGACTTTGCCAATAAAGGTAGTCTTCCCAAGCAGTTTCGTGCCATAGTAATTTCATTAGATTTCCTTTAGGCTACCTAGTCTTCAATAAGTTCGTGAAAAGAAGCTTTGCCTTTATCCATATCCGCAATAGCACTTTTCAAGCGTTTCATATTTGCGGGATTGTAAAACGGGTCTGTTGAAATTTCAAATGGAATACGTTGTTCTTTAACTACAGTTTTAGCAAAGATACTGAAAGCTGTTGTCATATTCATACCTACAGCAGAACAGAAGTTTTCAAAATCTTTTTTTAGATCGTCGTCTAGACGTATATTTACAGTTGCCATGATATTTCTCCTTCTTGTAACTAGAATATAATACTTTGTGCCTATTTTGTCAACTTATAAAGATACAATAGATATGCAATGTACATTTAATTCATATAAAAACTAATTTTCATAGTTGTAAATTTAAATAACAGGTCTATTTTTACTGTACGCAAGTTTATAGTGGATTGAGGCTCAATAGAGTTTACTTAAATGGATTTCTTCCCTTAAATCCTTTTTCTCTTGGAGTGTATTTCATATCTTCTTTTTTGAGTTCAGTGTAGTTAGGTTTTCTGTTCTTTTTTTCTATTTCTGTTGTAAAAAGTGAATTTGTCGTTTCACTCAATGAAGAGGTAGACTGGAGGCTATTTTGACTAAGCGAAGGCTCTTCTAAATAGAAGAATATAGCTATGTAAGAAAAAGTTAACTACCTAAATGTAGCATAACTTATAGTAGTTCAGACTTAATCGAACAATCATCTGTTTTTAAGCAGTCTTGCACGGTTAAGTCTGGTCTATTACACATGATATTTCATTAATTGCTCTTTTCTGTGGACTCAGACAAGGTGAAATTTTTTAATTACAATGGGGTGATATTAACTTTGGGTGAAGACTTCAAGTAATTAATGCAATAAAAAGGTAGAATTTTTTATGAAAAATCAAAAAATTATTCTGAGAGTGCTATGTTTAAAATTTGGAATTTTATTTCATTAACCATTTTTAAAAATACTCTAATGTGTAAGCAATTGGGAAATCTTTTTTGTTGCTGTTAAGAGATTTGGAACAACAATTTCATTAATTTTTTGTGCTGTCATAGAATAACGAGAGCCTGTTACACAAATGGCACAAGCAACTTTTTTTCCAATAAACACAGGTGCAGCAATAGCCCTTACTCCTCTATAGTACAATTCTTCACCATAGTAGTAACCTTTTGAACGTATAAGATTAAGCTCATAAAAAAGCTCATCTCTATCCTCAATAAGATGTTCTTCAATAGGCATTGAGATTTGTGTATCTTTTTTAGGAAAGTTTATGGTTTGATTTGGAAATAACTGCAATAGTTCTTCCTCAGATAAGCCGGCCAATAAAGCTTTGCCACTAGTCGAAGAGTAGGCTGGTGAGCTATAACCAACTTCAATATCATGATATAAAGTATAGGCTTTGTGCACCTTATCTAGATAAACAACATTGCCCTGAGACAAAATCGACAAAGATACCATCTCACCCGTAATTTCATTTAATTGTTCTAATTCAGCTCTAGCAATATTTCTGATGTCTAAATTATTAAGCATGACACCACCAAAACGAAGAAACTTATAACCTAGGGAATATTTTTTGGTTTCTGAGTCTTGTATAATAAAATCTTTAGCTTTAAAAGTACTCAAAGCATGATGAAGACTGCTGATAGGTTGCCCCGTGAGTCCACTCAGAGCAGAAAGAGTAAGACCTTTTGGGTTGTCAGCTAATATATCAAGTATAGTAAGATGCTTATCCAAAGACGAAAGTATCATATTGTTTTCCAAGTTTAAGTATACAAAAAAGAGAGCCTTCTAGCTTACGTTATTCTCATTTACTTTAGATTCTTGTAAATAAAAAATGTTACAACAAGAATGAATGATTATATGACGCACCTTAAGCTCTCTTTTTGTACATAATAGATATTTAAATGTCAATATGCTACTAAGAAGAAAATTTTAGAGTGAATTATTTATAAATTACAGGTAAATAGAAGCAAGTAGTTAAAGTAATACCTTAATTCTTTACAATTAAAGCATCGGCTATAGCTGTTCCTTTTCCTTGGTTATAGACAAATACAGGGTTAAAGTCAAACTCTTTAATACAGTCTTTATTATCTGCTGCAAAATGCGAAAGCGTACATAACAGTTCTATAAGAGCTTCTATATCACAAGGTTCACTACCTCTATACCCTGTCAGCAAAGTATATGCTTTTAGCGATTGAAGCATTCTTCTTGCCTCTGACAAACTAAGTGGCGCAGGTGCAAGCGCAATATCTTTGAATACTTCAACAAATACCCCTCCCATACCAAGCATCATCATAGGACCAAACTGAACATCATTATTCATACCTATAATCATCTCAACACCTTTAGGGTACATTGTATTAACAATAACACCATCAATAATTGCATTTGGGCATGCTTGTGTACATGAGTGTATTATTTCATTATAAGCTTGTTTTACCTCATCTTTATTCTTAATATTAAGCTTTACACCTCCAACATCAGACTTGTGTAGGATTTGTGCTGAACTCACTTTCATAACTAGTGGATATTCAAAATCATCTGCAAAATCCATAGCTTCTTCTAAAGATTTTGCTAGGCGAGCAACACTAACTCCTTTAACCTTGTAATCTTTAAGCATGTGCATACTTTCTCTTTCAGAGAGAGCAACGCCCGCACCTAAACTTTCTTTAGTTGGCTTGGCAATATCTGGATTTTGTGACAATTCTTCTCTATCAAAAAATACAAAATTTTCCAGTTTCTTTACTGAAGAAACCCCACTAAGCCCTGAAGATAAAACAGGGATATTGAGATCCATAAGTTTCTTCAAACATTCAGTATTTGGACTATGTTCAACAAATGGAAGCCAAAGTATTGGTTTATTATAACCTTCTGCTCTCAAAAGTTCTAAGCCCTGAATCATACAAGGAATAGTTTGATCTATAATGTGAGATGGTATAGTATAGCCAATAATTAGACCGCCAACGTCTTTATCTTTTATTAATGTAGAAAGAGCTTTTGCAAAAAGTTCGGGTATATAAGCTAAAGTTGCTGTAAGGTCAAGAGGGTTATTCGGTGTGCAATAGTCAGGAACAATGGAATTTAAAACTGATTTTGTTTCTTCTGAAATGTCAGAAAGTTCAATATTTTTTAAATAAGCAATATCAGCACTAATACCTGCTTCACCACCTGAAACATTCACAACTGCCCACTTGTTTTGTGTAGGTTCAAGTGTTAGCTGTGAAAACATTTGTGCGGTACCAAGTAATTCTTGTATATCATCAACTCTAATAGCGCCATATTTCACCATAACAGCTGAAAAAGCAGCGTCAGAACCTGCAATACTTCCAGTGTGTGAAGAAGCAAGTGCAACAGCCTTAGTACTTCTACCGGTTTTTAAAATAATAACCGGCTTTTTCTTTTGAGCTGCAATCTTTAGCGCATTTGTAAAGCATTCAGGGTTTTGTATACCTTCTATATAAGCTGCTATTACTTTAGTGTTTTCATCTTTTGCTAAAAATTCTAAATATTCTTCAGTACTTATAGAGGCACTATTACCAGATGAAATAATATAAGAAAAGCCCATCCCTGCCTTATCTAGCGCAGATAAACAAACTTGACCGCTTTGAGAAATCATGCCGATACTACCGGACCTATCACGATTTTCACTGAGAAAAGCAAAAGAAAACACATCGCCAGAATAGTTAGCAAAGCCAGCACAATTTGGTCCCATCATTGCAATATTATTTTCTTTACAAGCAGTTACTAATTCTTCTTGATACTTTGCCCCTTCTTCGCCGGTTTCGCTGTATCCACTAGCAAAAACAACTGCACCACCGCAGTTATTTCTTCCGGCTTCTTCAATTATACTTTTAACAACTTTCTGTGGAGTACAAATAATAACGAGATCAATAAGTTCAGGTATATCTGATAAAGAAGGATAACATTTACGCCCGAAGACAGTATCTCTCTTTGGATTGACGAAATACATCGAATCCATATTTTTTGTGTATTGCAAGATATTTTTAATAGTGTCACTTGCAAAACCTTCTTTTTCAGAAGCACCAACAAGAGCAACTCTTTTGGGTTTTAAAAGTCTGTTTATATCCATATAATCACCTTACTTTAATTTATATACACGGTTATAACCAGCATCAAGACAAGCTTCGTTTAAAGGAAACTTTCCTTTTTTGCTGAAATATTTTTCAAGTGAGAGTAAAGCCTTATCTAATGGGAAAAGCTCGCCTACTTTTGAGATAGCGCCAAGCATAACCATGTTGGCACCACGTTTATTTTCTAATTCATTTGCTATACCTGTTGCATCAATAGCAAAAACACGAACATCATTTGGATATTCCCAATTTTCAGGTACTACGCTACTATTTACTAAAATAATACCGCCTTTTTTTACTTTATCTTGAAATTTTACTAAGGATGGTTCATTAAGTGCTAGAAGAATATCAGGATAACTCACAAGTGGACTACCTATTTCATCATCACTGATAACAACATTACAGTTAGCAGTGCCGCCACGCATTTCAGAACCGTAAGATGGACTCCACAAAACTTGTTTTCCCGCATCAACACCCATATTTATAAGAATCATACCAATGGTGAGTACGCCTTGACCACCAAAACCTGAACAAATAATTTCTGTTGTCATCGTCTTACTCCTTTAATTCTTTGTTGCTTGTCTATCTGTATAAACTTTAAGAGGAAAAGTTTCGGTCATGCTTGTCTTTGTTTTTTCCATACCTGCAACAGCTGTTAAGCCCCAGTTAGTAGGGCAAGGAGAAAGAATTTCAACCAAAGAAAAACCTTTGTTATCTATTTGGTTTTGCAATGCTTTTTTAATATATCTCTTTGTTATATTTATTTGCTTTATATCATAAAGAGCACCACGAGCAACAAATTCTGTATCGAAATTAACAATACTTTGTAATATATCAGCCGGTGAGCCGTGCACTTCTTGTGAACGACCACTCATAGAGGAAGTTGTTTTATCGCCAATAGGTGTTGTTGCTGGAGCCATTTGCCCTCCGGTCATGCCAAAAATACCATTATTTACTACGATCATAGTAATAGGCACATCGCGCATAGCCGCATGCATTGTTTCAGCCAAGCCTATAGTATAGGAAGCACCATCACCAGCATGAATATAGACTATATCATTAGGGCGTGCTTTTTTCACGCCAGTTGCAACAGCTGCACATCTACCATGCGGACCAGCTATACCATCAATATTTAAAGCATCTAGTGCCCAGAAACAACACGCAATATCAACAACCTGTATTGTTTTTTCTGAAATAGACAACTCTTCAAGGCACTCAGCTATAAGACGCTGAATAATACCATGTCCGCAGCCACCGCAATAGCCACTTTCTTTTAGAATAAGTTCTGGTTTTTTAATATCTTTAGCCATTATAACGCCTCCTCAGCTTCTACGCCACCATTCAGAATATCTTTTGCTCTTTCAAGTACATCGTGCACAATAGGAATATCAATTGCAGTGCAGTAAGTATACACAGGTTTTGTATACTTTGAAGCCGAATAAACATCTTCCAGCATTTGCCCCATTATGCTCATTTCTACAACTAAGAAGCCTTTACAATTTGAATTGATATTTTCAAAAGCTTTTTTTGGATAAGGCCAAAGAGTGATTGGTCTAATAAGACCCAATTTTATATTTTCTTCTCTAGCCATTTTGACGGCTTGTTTACAAACACGTGAAGAAACACCGTATGCAACGAAAATAAGTTCAGCATCATCCACCATAAAGCTTTCCCATTCTTGAGCTTCTTCACGAATAGTTAATAGCTTCTTCTTTGTGTGCTCAGCCCAAGCTTTATCGCCCATATACCAATTGAGATTTGTTGCTTTATTTTTCTTTTCTTCTTTCTTTCTTCCCTTAATAATCCATTCATCATAAGTATCTGGATTGTGTTCTATAGGTTCGGGAAGAGAACAAAGTTCAACCATTTGCCCAACAGCTCCATCTGCTAAGACAAGAACTGGATTTCTATATTTTTCAGAAATTTCAAAAGCATTATAAGTCATGTGGGCACACTCTTCTACAGAGTTAGGTGCATAAACAATAAGTCTATAATCACCATTGCCACCGCCCTTTGTTGCTTGCAAGTAAGAATCTTGCCCAGCAGTGATATCACCACCGCCAATACCATAACGCATAACACTTACAATAACCGCAGGCAGATCATAAGAGGCAATATAAGCAATACCTTCTTGCTTAAGGTCAAAACCAGGCCCAGAAGATGATGTCATTGTACGTACACCAGTTGCTGCAGCTCCCCAACACATGGAAATACTAGCAACTTCCGATTCACCTTGTATGAAAGTTCCACCTGTTTTCGGCATATTTTTTGCCATATATTCAAGTATTTCACTTTGAGGAGTAATAGGGTAACCAGCATAAAATCTGCAACCAGCTCTTAAAGCAGACTCTGCAATAGCCTCATTGCCTTTCATAAGAATTTTACCCATTATTCTACTCCTTCTATAATACTGAAAACATAATCAGGACATATGCGATAGCAAGAAGAACAACCAGTACATTTTTCTTTGTCTACCTCAATAAGTTGATACCCTTTTGAATTTACGCGTTTTACTTGCAAAAGAGCTCCTACAGGGCAAACTGTTGTACAAAGTAAACAGCCTTTGCAAAGCTCTTCTTGCGTAACGGCAACTTTTTTACTCATTTTAATCTCCACAGTGTTAATGTAATGAATAGTGGTTTATATTTTTCCTGTAATGCAACATAAGAAAAAATATATTTAAATTTTAATTCTTTGTTTTTTTCGTGAAAGTTAAAATACACGTACTAAAAGTAAAAATTCTTGGCTAGATGGTGTTTCTAGATCAATAAATTGTAGCTGCTAGCTATAATATTTTGAAAACCACTAACCAAGAATTTATTATATTAAGCTTTCACTTCTTTTTCAGCTTCAGCTTCATTAGCTAAGTAATCAGGAGTTATAAATGGAACAGCTTTTGGGTTTGCATATAACCTATTATATTCAAACGCATATTTATACCAAGCCCAGTAACCGATAAGGACTAATGGGACCATTATAAAGCCAGCGTAAGAACCAAGAACTCTTGCCGTGGTAAGACCACCGATAAGCATATAGGCTAGCCCCATAGAACCTTGTACTATAGCCCAGTAAAGACGGTTAGAACGAGGAGGATCAACGTCTTTTGGAAGGTATGTACAGCAAGCTGAAGAGGTTACAAGTGCGCATGAGTCGATTGTTGTTGCTGAGAATATAGCAATAAAGAAGAATACAAACAACATCATAAAGTCAGAAAACGGTAGAGTTTCTATTAAGGCAATCATAGCTGCTGCCTTACTTTGAGTTCTCATAATTGTTTCTAAGTCAACAATACCTGCATTTTGCACGTAAAGAGAATAACTTCCAACAACACCATAGTTCAAATAAAGACCAACAACACCACAGAGCATACCACCTAATAAGATTTCACGAACTGTTCTACCACGTGAAACACGAGCGATAAACATTGCTAAAAGTGGTGCTGATGAGTAGTTCCATAAAATTTGGAATTGTGACCAATCTATATCAAATGTCCCTGAAAAATAAGGATCTGTTCCAAGTAAAAAGAGCCAAAAGTTATCAAAAGCAATACCAATGGAAAAAGCCATGTGTTCTAAAACAAACATAGTTGATCCAAAAACTATAATAAACCCTGCTAAAAATAAACAAAGGTATACATTTATTTTAGAAAGAACACGTATACCACCATTTAGCCCCATATATGTACTCCAAATATAGAGAACAGTACAAAGACCAAGAATAACTAAGTTCACCAGCATAGTATGCTCAATACCAATAACCTTAGATACACAAGCCGCCGCAATCGGAATAGAAACTGCAATACCACCCGCGTACGACATCATCATAGCGAGAATAAAGATAATATTTGCTATTTTACCAATAGGACCACGAGATATTTTTTCGCCAAAAACTGGAGATAAAATTTCTGTAAATCTAGCAAGAGGAATACGTTTAATATAAATAATATAACAAATTGGGAGTGCTGCTAATACGTTAAGTGCCCAAATCCACCAAGGACGAAGAAGCATAAAAGCCATACCATACAATGCTGCGTCATTAGAATCTTCTGCAATATGTGCAAAAGGCACTTCTTTTAAGTGCATTAAAGGTTCCATAGCAGACCAGTAAATAGTTCCACCAGCCATACAAGTAACGAAAATCATTGCACCCCAGTCAAAGGTGCTAAATTCTGGTTTTTCATCACCAAATCGTATATCACCGTATTTACTGAAAGCAAAAAATACAACAGAAACTAAAACAAAAACAATAGATAATTGATAGAATATACCAGTGTTTTCACCAAAAATTCTGATAGATTTGCTAAGCCATTGTTCCATGCTTGTTGGAACAAAGAAAGAGATTGCAATAAAGGCAAGAAGTAGTATAGAAGGCCAAATTACTAGAGAATAATCTAAAACAATTTTATCTTCTTTGTTTTTTTGTTGACTCATAAGCACCCCAATTCAATAATAGAATTATTAATTTTATTTTTGCATGTTATATAAATAGTATTTTTTTATATTGTTTATATAAGTATTCTTTATGTTATGTAAGTGATTTAGAGTCCAAAAAAAACCACTTACATAACAATAGGAAGGAGTTAGTCCATAATAATAGCACGTTTTTCAGTGTAGTGATCTAAATCGCGTGGTTTATACACATAGTTCTTGAATACTTCTTTATTCAATTCTATTCCTAAACCAGGTTTTTTAGGTAGTTCAAACGCACCATTTTTGAGTACTAATGGCTCAACTAGCACGTCCTCACGTTCAGGAACAGGAATATATTCTAATAACAAGAAGTTAGGCATACAAGCAGAAGCATGAATAGAAGCTGCTGTACAAACAGGTCCGTTACAGTTGTGTGGAATAACTGGACAATAGTAAGTTTCAGCCATCATAGCAATTTTACGTAGTTCGTTCATACCACCTGTATAAATAGCATCAGGCTGGATGTAGTCACAAGCGTATTTCTCAAGCAATTCGCGGAATTGGAAACGAGCAACATAGCGTTCACCTGTAGCAATAGGTGTTTTTGAAACTTTTTTCAATTCAACATAAGCATCGAGATTTTCAGGTGGTAGTGGTTCTTCCATAAACAGAAGATCAAATTCTTCAAATCTTTGTGCTAATCTTTTAGCTTGAGGTAAATCAAAACGACCGTGAGCGTCAACCATAAGTTTTACATCAGGGCCAACAGCTTCGCGAACTCTACGAACACATTCAACAGCAACGTTTTCTTCTTGTCTTGTCATTGTGTGTGAAGCATAACCAAATGGACTCCACTTCAATGCTGTAAAACCATTTTCAACTGCTTTTGCTGCACTTTCTGCATATTCAGAAATTCTTGTAGCACCTAAAGATGTTTTCATGAACCAGTAGTTACCATAAGCTGGTACTGTTTCACGATAAGGGCCACCGAAGAGTTCATAACACGGAACACCAAGAACCTTACCTTTAATATCCCAGCAGGCAATTTCAATAGCACTCAAAGCAACGTTTACAAGAAGATCTGAACGTAAGAATTGCCCACGGTAACGGTCTTCCCATAAATATTCAATAGCTAAAGGATTTAAGCCAATTACAGTTCTTTTGTAGTCTTCAATGAGAGTACACATTGTTTTTTCAAATGGTTCAATTGTTGCTTCACCAATACCTGTAATACCCTCATCTGTTTCTACTTCAACAAAAACCCAGTTTCTACGATGTGCTTCTACCAAGTAGGTTTTGATGTCAGTAATCTTCATACTCATCTTCTCCTTATAACATGTTGTTAAGTGTTTTTTCATTATATGAAATATTCTTTCATTATATGGATAAAATAAAAAAAATTCAATCAATATAAATAGAAATAATTCAAATAAATTGAAAAATATTTTAAAAAACAATATATGCTTATAAAAAATTTGTCAAGTATTTTATGGCATTAATTTAACATTATAGTAAGTTATTTTTTTCACACAATAGCCCTTGCAAAATTATATATTTTTTTTATTATATATTGAATAGTTATAAAATTAGAAATTTTTATTTTTCTTAAATTTGTTTTCATATTATGAAATTATTTCTTATTATTCCAAAATAAACTTTTTTGGTAAATCCAAAGAAAAAATTTATATTGAGTAAGCATGATAACTCCCAAAATAATCCCTAATGAACCAAATATTACGGCTTGAGTGAGCTCTTCTCCAAGAAAATAAACTCCGCAAAAAACACCTATTACTGTAGAAAGATTTATAAAAATACTAGATATTTGACTGCCAGCATTCTTTACGCCATAATTCCATATAAGTATTGCAAGTGTTGAGTTTACCCAAGTAGAAAAACAAAGAATCAAAATAGATTGAATATTGATAGTTGGTATAGCAAGCGTTTCATCTATAAAACCTACGAAAAGCGACGCTCCACCCCCTACTAATGAAACCCAAAATGCCATATCTATTAAAGATGTTTTTTTAAGCATTCTACTTGAAACAAGTGTATATGTAGCCCAGCTCAATTGAGCAAATAAAAAAAGTAAATCACCCTTATTATATTGTATTGCAAATAGCTCTAATAACATTCCATCTGTTACGAGAAATGTAGTGCTTAGCGAAACAAGAATAATTCCAACCCACTGTAAAAAATAAAGATTTTCTCTAAATAAAATAAAAGCAGCTAATGATATAATTATAGGCGAAATTGAATTAATCAAAGCAGCTTTTGTCACTGTTGAATATACCAGTCCCTGAATAGAACAGTACATTGTTAAAGGTACTGCAAGAATACCAAGCAAAGCATAAATACAAAAAGTATTTAAAGAAGGAAGTTTAAAACTTTTCTTATACATCATATAGGAAAAAAGAGTAAAAGCACTTAAAGTATAGCGTATAGACATAAATGTTGTTGAAGTTCCATATTCAAGAAATAACTTGTTAACAAGAGGATTTACCCCCCAAATAAAAGCAACAGTGAGAAGCAAAAAAAATGTTTTAGGTGTTAGCATAAAAAATCCTAGTTAAATTTTATAAAGGTTAAATTTTAATTTTGAGCATTTTTTTAAAGCATCTTTTAGCATAACATATTTGATTAATAAATTTTTTTTAAAAATAAACAGCAATAAATTAAATTTATTTTTGAAATATTTATTATTTTATACAAAATCTTCATTGACATCAATCTTTTTTTTCAATATTATAAAATTAATTTTCAAATAATAAAATATTGTCTTGTTTTAGACAATGTTTTTTCAACCTTTTACAATTTTTAGAGGATTTCTTTACTATGGGTATTGACTACATTTATAGAAATGCAAAACTACCGAAATTGGCTAAAGTAAAAAGAGAATTCATTGTAGACTCTATTGACGATGTTGTTTCTGAAACACGAAAAACTATGGAAACTTCTGGCATAGAATCAAAACTTAAAAAAGGCGGTACCATTGGCATAGGCATTGGTTCACGCGGTATTACAAGCCTTTCTGAAATTTCAAGAGCAGTTGTGGATTGGTTTAAAGACAAGGGTATGAAACCATTTATCTTTCCGGCAATGGGAAGCCATGGCGGTGCAACAGCAGAAGGACAAGTAAGACAACTCGCATCTGTTGGTGTTACAGAAGAAATTGCAGGCTGCCCTATCTTGTCTGATATGGAAGCTACAGTTGTTGGTCAATACGATACCGGTGTAAAGGGTATAAAACTCAATGCTTATTTTGATAAGCACGGTTTTGCTGCTGATAACGTTTTCTTCTTATCTCGTATTAAACCACACCCTGGTTTCACAGGTCCGCATGAATCTGGTTTCTGCAAAATGCTAACTATTGGCTGTGGAAAACATATATGTGCTGAAACCTGCCATAGACTCGGCTATGATTTCTTTCCAGGAATTATGGTTGGAATGTCTCAAGTAATTTTAGAAAAAATGCCTCACCTAGTGGGCGCACTAGCAATTGTTGAAAATGCTTTACACGGTACAGCATTACTTGAATGTGTTACACATGAAAATATTATGGCTAAAGATACCGAAATTTTACAATATGCAAAAACCTGTATGCCTGATTTACCCTTAAAAGAAATGCACGCCTTGAGTGTAGACTATATGGGCAAAAACATTTCAGGCCCTGGAATGGACCCTAATATAACTGGTCGTTACCTAACAAATAGAACCGGCGACATCAAAATGGGTGGCCTTTGCGTGCTAAACCTTACTAAAGAAGCTTACGGTAATGGAAATGGTATGGGGGCTGCAGACTACATCACACAAAAAATCTTTGATAATCTTAACCTAGAAACTTCTTACCTTAATGGTCTTACTGACCCAGCTACGGTGAAAGATGTTTCAATTCCACCGATTATGCCAAACGATTATGGCGCTATGTGTATGGCACTTATGAAAGGAAATACTTTCGACGAAGATCCTTTATTCTGTAGAATACGAGACACCTTAACACTCGAAAAACTTCTTGTTTCTCAAGCAGTTGTTGATAAAATTATTGACAAACCAGGCTATACCTTAGTTGAAGAACCTAGAGAGCTAGAATTTGATTCTAATGGCAACCTTGCCGATAAATATAAAATTTGGGATACTTTCTAGAACTTTTCTTTAAAAATAAAATAATTCTATAATTAGATTAGAAACTCTCCCCCATCCACTCTAAGTCTTACTTATTTTTATGTGTATGTAAGACTTAGAGTACATTTTTTTGTTGCTGAATCACTTTTCCTTATAAAAAATACCTAGTATCTTAATTTAGAATTACAACCTATTGAAAGAAATTATCTAATTTTCTTCGATAGGTTTTGTAGGAATGATGAAGCTTAGTCCAGTACAGAATATAAGCACAATTACAAAGATGATATAGGCTAAATCGTAACCGCCTGTCATATGATTTGAAAAAGCTATAATGGCATAACCTATTGATTTCAAAAAAATAAATATTGAAATCATTCTATAGTAAAACATAAATTTCTCACGCCCGTAACAAAATGCGGTCGTTGCCGGCATAAGTACCCATGCCCCGCCACCTGTCATACCGAAACAAAAAGCAAAAAGTAGAAGAGCTGGTAGGCTTGGTGGAAGAAAAATCAATAATAAAGAAAGAATATTTGCAATAAGCAAAACTCTTGTAACAATTACAGGATTATACTTATCCGTCAATTTTCCCCAGTAATATTTTGCTACTACCAAAAAGAAAGCTGTAAGACAAGAAAAAAACATTGCATTGTATGAATCAAGTCCCACATCGCTCATTCTTGGCTTTAGCTGACTTACAACAGCAGAGCTTGTCATAAGTGTAAGACCAAATAAAAAAGATAGATAGTATGCATGCTTTGACCTTAAAACTTTAGACCAAGGGATATTTATATCACTCCTTTTTGCATCACTTATTTGTTCTTGCGAAAGAGTTGGTTGTACATTATCAGGAAACAGACCCATTTCATGCGGATTATCCCGTATCATAATCCAACAAATAGGTACAAATGCCAAGATAAATATTCCATAGCCAAGCCAAGCTGTACTTACATCGTAACTATTTATAAGAAAAAGCATCAGAAAAGGCATAAAAACACCGGAAAAAGAAATTCCCATATTTGTAAGTCCAAAGGCTCTGCCACGAAATTTGATAAACCAGTTGTTAGCAAGCATACTGGCGATAGGACCACCAAAACACTGACCGCTAATCCATGCAAGTGTATAAAATATATAAAAATATGTAAGACTCTGCGTAAGAGCCAAAATAATAAAGGAGATACCTCCGATAAAAGCTCCACACGTCATAAGAAATCTTATGCTTGTTTTTTGTACTAACCATGCCCAAATAGGTATACTCAAAGCACCTAGTAAGGAAGCAATAGACATACCAAGATTAATATCGGCACGTGTTCAACCACGTTCAGCAGTTAAAGGATCTATAAAAGCGTTCATCATAAAGATTATAGAGCCTTGTAAAATGAAATTGCCAATAAGACCTAAACTCGCAAGTTTCCAACCATAAAACATAGTAACTCCGTACTTAATTAACGAAAAAAACAATTTAGAGACATACCCAAGCCAGACTGGGGTGTGTTTCTAAATTAATAAATTTTGTGGAATTTTCAACCAAAAGTGATTTTTTATGAAGTGCAGTGTATAAAAACATACATAAGCTGAATAAAAAATTATCTTTGGGGCAGAAAAAACGCAAAAGAATTAATTTAGAAACATAGCCTAGGTAAAACATTACTTAATGTCAACGCATGATATTTTTTTCTCTTTTATAAATCATGGCATTGTAATTTTAAAAGAGTAACAACATATTTTTGAGTTTTGCAACTTAGATTAATTTTAAAACTACTTTTAAAAACACACCATAATAAAAAAGGTAGAATAACACTATTATTACTACCTTTTTTATTATTATATCTATAACTAGGGTGTGTTTCTAAACTTTATAAAGCTTTAGTATAGATTGCTTCAGCGTCTTTATAATTAACTTTTCTTGGATTATTAGCAAGAAGCCTTGTCACTAAGAGTACCGCTTCAGAAAGAGCAGGAACATCTTCTTTCTTTACTCCATATTCACGCAAGTTTTGTGGAACATTAAGATCAAGAGCAAGAGTACGAATAGCTTCCAAGCCCTCTAATGCGAGAGTACGCTTATCCTTCTTATCAGGACACACACCAAATAGTTCTGCTAATTTAGCAAATCGATCTAAATTGCCTAAATAATTGAATTCCATTACAGGGATAAACATAATTGTATTTGCTACACCATGCGGAATATGGAATTCAGCACCAATAGGATAAGCGAAAGCATGCACAGCAGTTACACCCGCATTACCAAAGGCTATACCTGCCAATAAAGAACCGCGTAGCATTTGGCTACGAGCTTCTAAATTATTTCCGTTAGCATAGGCAGTGCGTAAATTATCAACAATTATTCTGATAGCTTCAAGAGCATACATATCAGTAATAGGAGTTGCGTTCACTGAAGTATAGGCTTCTACAGCGTGGATGAGCGCATCCATACCTGTAGCTGCTGTAATTGCTGGTGGAACACCGAGAGTTAGTTCAGGATCTAAAAGAGCAACTGCTGGGAGCAAATATGAGCTTACAACACCCTTTTTAAGTTTTTCTTCATTGTCCGAGAATATTGCAACCGTTGTTGATTCACTGCCAGTACCTGCTGTTGTTGGCACAAGAATAAGAGGAGCACCCGGATTTGGAATAAGATTGATACCAAAATATTTCTTGAATGGTCCTTCGTTTGTTGCAGCAATTGAAACACCCTTAGCAACATCCTGCGCTGAACCTCCACCAAAACCGATGATTGAGGTAGCTTTTGAAGCTTTATAATGTACGAGGATTTTCTCTATATTTTCATACGATGGATCTGCTTCAACTTCATCATAGCGAGTAAAAGTAATACCATTTTCTTTGAGAATATTTTCAAGAATATCTACTAAGCCAGACTTAACAATACCAGGATCTGTTATAATAAATGTATTGTTACTACCTAGTTCAGTTAATTCATTGTGTATTGTTTTAATTGTACCATTTCCAAAAACAATTCTTGGAGTACAACGAAAAAGTTCAGTTGCCATAATTAATATCTCCGAGTTTAATTTAATCTATATATTGAAATTATAAATACTATTCATAGTACTCAGGGGCTTGTTTATATTGTTTCCACTCAACAGGATCATGCCCTACTACAACCTTTGCTTTTAGTTCATCACGGATGTAATGAATACGTTGCATTGTTCTTTCAGCTTCACCAAAGTTCCATGCAAGCCCAGACATTACATTTTCATTTAAGTTTTCAGATGTGTAGCATGAATCAGCTGTCAGCAAATACTTACCGGTTTTAGGTAAGTCAACAAGTAAAGACATATGACCCGGAGTATGTCCAGGAGTGAAAACGGTCTTAATAGAGCCATCACCGAAGAGGTCAAAATTATCGTCTTCCCAGCCATTTAAGAAAAACCAATTGACATCTTTATCAAAATCTTTACGAATGTAAGCAGCTTTCATGAAGGAATTAGGTACGTAAGCATAGTGGATTTCATCTTTTTGTACAATATATTTTGCATTAGGGAATTGTCCCACACAACCTGCATGATCTAAGTGAAGATGTGATAGAATAACATAGTCAATATCTTCTGGTTCAACACCTATGTTTTTAAGTGCGTTAACACAATACTGTTCTTTTGTCATTACTGGATTATAGGCACCTACAATACCGGCCCAGTGCTCTTCTTTATTGTCAATAACTTCATACGCATTACCTGTATCAAAAAGCACTTTTCCCATAGGATGATCTATGTAGTAGAATGGTACAGGAACATCAAATTCTGATCCTATTCCTCTACCAAAGGTAAAATATTGTTTTTGTGATTTTAAAATGCCGGCTTCAAAAAAATATAACTTCATAATCAACTCCTGTCGTGCACATTTCAAATTTATTTTAGTTACATAAAGTCGTAAAAAAATTTATTTGCAACACACACTTTGTTAAATTTTAAAACTATAAAAACAAACAATTTAAGAACTTAGTTGAGAACTACCATAGCTAACATATTGAGTCAACAGACTTTTTATTTTTTAGCTCTAAATGTTATTTTTGATCATTTAGAGATGATCTTTACTTAATCACTGATTTTATTGAATTTTTATATATTGAAAGTATTTTTCATAAATTTATAGAAATTCTCCAACTAGCTAATATACCATAATTAATTTATTTGCTAATTCTTTATTTCACAATACATTAGAAATTCACTAAAAAACAAACTACAAATACAATATATTGTTATCATTGATTTTTTTTTAAATATTATTCTAATTTATTGACTGATTAGTTAAACAATTCATAAAAAATTTACTCCTTACAAAAGAACAGTTTATTAACTATTTGAAATAATACATCTTTATTATTTATTTCTAGCTTCACCAGCTTGAATATTTTCTAACTTAGAAAGATTTAATGTATTATTCATCTGTTATATAAAAAGCTATAAAGTAAAGTTAATAATCAAAAAAACTTGATTTATCAGTAGAAAATAGAATGAATGGAAGTGATTCTCACTTGACAGAAATAAAAAGATAAGTTAATTTTAAATACAGTTATGTTTATTCTTATCTAGTAAGTGCTCTTTTTAAGGATAAAAATTTATTTTTTTTAATTTTATGAAAATATATTTTATAATATGAAATAATAATATGCACTATGTATATTATAAATAAATAACAAATAGGAGTTTAAAATGAAAATTTGCGAAGTTTCAAAAAAAATAGATCAATATGTATCTGTTGTACTGGAAGATGAAATAGGTAAAAATCTTGTTGTATCCGAAGATGGTGCTATCTGTAATAATACTTTAGTAGTTAAGGCACTTACTGAAGAATGTATAGAAAAAGCGATAAAAGATTCTATAGATCTTATTGTCTGCTATACAAATATGCAAATATCTGCAAAAGATCCTCTTATTCGTAAACTTATCAAAAATGATATATCTCTCTACCTTGTCAAAGAAGATCTAGATACATCGTCAAATGGTTATGAACACATGATTGCTAAAAGTCTTAAGCTTGCAGATATTGAAATTGATAAAATCACCTTTGAAGAAAACTGTTATAAGTTAGTTACTTGTATTCCTAAAATGGAAGAAAAGCACACTGAAAAAGTTCATCAAGCACTTGGAAAAATGGGCGTAGACGATGGAGTACAAGGCGCGGGATATATTGGAACTTATTCTCAAGTTTCTGACTGTATGTACGGTCACCAATGGTTTATGACTATGCCTGGCTCAGACCCATATGTAGGTGAAGTTGGGGTGTTAGCTAAGATTGATGTAGAAAGATTTGAAATGATTATTCCTGAGCATCAAGTAAAAGCTTGCGTTGCTAAACTTTGGGAAATTCATCCTTACGAAGAAGTTGAAAATGATGTGTATCCGTTACATGAAAAGAGAAATCAAAAAGGTTATGGTAGATTTGGTACTGTAAAATCTCTTTCAATCGAAAAAATAAAAGAAACACTTGAAACAACTTTAAAACTAGAGAACTTTTCAAGCTATGGAAAAAAAGAAAGAGTAGAAAATGTGGCTGTTTTTGCATCAGTTTCTTCTTGTAATATTGATACTATTCTTGCAAAGAAAACAGATATTCTTATTACATGTTCAATTGAAGAAGAGCATATTCTCATGCTTAATGCAAATAACATTAATGTAATCGTTTTAGATAGCTCTGCCATGAAAAAACTTGCACTAACTAACTTGAATGATTATATCTCCTCTTTTGCAAAGTCAGAGTTGTTTATTCAGCAAATCTAATAACAGTTAATCATAGATGTGTTTTGCTTTATAGTAGATTTGATATGCTTTCATAACATGTTAAAATATTTAATATTTTTAGCTGAATCCTTTTAGGGAGTTTTTATGGTAATGAGAAGAGCTATTCTTACTATTAACAATGTAGAGCGTGAAGTTTTATGTAATAGTGAAGATTTATTGGTAGATGTTTTGCGTAAACTAGGTCTTACAGGCACAAAAGTAGCTTGTAGATCAGGGCATTGCGGAGCCTGTAGTTTAATTCTAAATAATAAACTTACAAGAGCTTGTTTGCGTAAGATGAAGTCAATTGAAGATTTTTCTGTAATTGAAACTATCGAAGGTGTTGGCACTGCAAAAGAACTACATCCTTTACAACAAGCGTTTCTTACCTATGCTGCTGTTCAGTGTGGTTTTTGTTCGCCTGGTTTTATTCTTTCAGCAAAAGCTTTACTACTAAATAATATTAAGCCTACACGCCAAGAAGTGCGTGAATGGTTTACAAAAAATAACAACATTTGCCGTTGTACAGGTTATAAACCAATCATTGATGCAGTTATGGCGGCGGCGGCTGTAATGCGTGGCGATAGTAAGATAGAAGATATTTCTCCCTCTATAGAAGAAAATGGAAGGATTTATGGATCTGCTTTTACAAAACCAAAAGGCCTATCACGAGTGCTTGGCGCTTGTGACTTTGGCGCTGATATTGCTTCAAAAATGCCAAATGGCTCTTACCACTTAGCTCCTGTTATTGCTAAAACTCACAGAGCTACAATCAACAGTATAGACACATCAAAAGCCCTTACAATGCCAGGGGTAAAAGCGGTTATCACTGCACAAGACGTAAAAGGTACAAATAGATTTTTCGCAGCACAAGGTGTTGTGCATTCCCTTTGTCACGGTAAAGAACGACCTGTTATTGCGGATAAAGAAGTTTTTAGATACGGCGATGTTATTGCTGTTGTAGCTGCAAATTCACGTGAAGAAGCAAGAGCAGCCGCTGCAAAAGTTTTAGTGCAATATACACAAAAAAAACCAATTCTCAACTTCATAGAAGCCGCTAAAAAAGACGCTGAACAAATTCACGAAGGCATTGAAAATATATACATGGAACTTCCTCTATATAAAGGTGAAGATCCACGTACTATATTTGAAAATGATGATGTTGTTGTTGCAGAAGGTGCATTTAGCACAACAAGACAACCACATCTTCCTATTGAACCGGATGTTGTGCAAGCTTACCCGCAAGAAAATGGTGTTGTTATTCAGTGTAAAACACAATTTATTTTTGGTATCATAGGACAAATGGCTGAAGCTATTGGCGTAGAAGCAAAAAACATACGTATAATTGGAAATCCTGCTGGCGGTAGCTTTGGTTATTCTATGTCACCAGCAAACTACGCACTTACTGCAGTATGCGCACTTGCTTTAGATGCTCCTGTGTCGCTTGATTTAAGCTATGAAGAGCATCAACATATGACAGGAAAACGTGCTCCTGTATTCTCAAACGCGCGCCTTGCCTGTGATAAAAACGGAAAACTACTTGCTATGGATTGCTTACAAGGTATTGATCACGGTGCGTATAGTGAAATGGCAGGTGCTTTAACTACAAAGGTTATGCGCTTTATTGGTTACTATTACGATATTCCAAATATGCGTGCTCTCACAAGAACTGCTTTTACAAACGCAAATTTTGGTACAGCTTACAGAGCTTTCGGTTCACCGCAAACCTATATGATGAGCGAACAAATAATTGAAATGCTCGCTGAAAAAATGAATATGGATCCTTTTGAATTCCGCTATAAAAACCTTGCAAAGGAAGGTACTTTATCAACGACTTCTGTTCCATATCGTGATTATGTGATGGATAAATTGATGGATATAGCGCGCCCTTACTATGAAGAAGGTAAGAAAAGAGCTGCTGAAAAAACTAATGATAAAATAAAGTACGGTGTTGGCATTGCTCTTGGTGGTTATCATGTTTCAAAAGTGCCTGATAGTTCTAAGGTTGACTTAGAAATTCGCAAAGACAATGGAATTAATGTGTATTCGTCTTGGGCAGACGTTGGTCAAGGTGCGGACTTTGGACTTGTGGCACATACTCATGAATCGTTACGTGCGATTAATATTAAACCAGAACAAATCCACCTTATTATGAACGATTCTGCGACTTGTCCTGACACAGGTTCTGCATCAGGCTCTCGTTCGCACCATGTTGCCGGTTTAGCTATAATTGATGCAGCAAACCAAATGCTTGCAGCAATGCTAAAAGAAGATGGATCTTATCGTAGCTACGAAGAGATGGAAGCAGAAGGCTTGCCTACTCGCTTCTATGGACATTATGAAGACCAATCTTCTGACATAGATCCTGATACTGGACACGGCTATGGGCAAGTAGCTCAAAACTATGTTGTTACAGTAGTTGAAGTCTCAGTTAACATTGAAAACGGAAAAGTAACTGTAGAAAATGGAAATATAGTTGCAGATATTGGCACAATAGGTTCTGAACACGCTGTCTTAGGGCAAGCTTGGGGCGGTTTTGCGCATGGCGTTGGCTTTGCTTTAAGTGAAGACTATGAAGACATGCAAAAACACGAAACACTACGCGGCGCTGGAGTTGCGCGCTGTTCTGATGTTCCTGATGATATCAAAGTACATTTCCACATAACCCCTAGAAAAAACGGTCCTCATGGCTCAACTGGTTGTGCTGAAGGTTTCCAAAGTTGTGCTCACGTTGCTATTATCAATGCGATTAAACATGCAACAAATGTGCGTATTACAACGCTTCCAGCTTCACCTGAAAAAGTAAAAGCAGGAATAGACGCACTTGCACAAGGTAAAGAATTTAAACAGGAAAAGTTTGACCTTGGCTGTGAACTCTATGAAAGATTAGAGTATTTACATAATAAATATGTAACAAATAAATAAAATAAACACATAAATTGCTAAAAAAGTGCTCTTGTGGATATCAAGAGCACTTTTTTGTTGCAGGATTAAACATATCATTTGTGTTTTACTACTGTTTGTATCATAATGCTCATGACGGTTCTCCTTGGCGTTGTGCCGTTTTATATATTGTTTTTGCAAACTCAATAAACAGAGAATCATCGTTTTGTAAACGAACACTGTACGACTTGGTCTAAACTAATACATATAAGAATTCCATAGCTCTTCAGGAGAAGGAAAGTCGTCAAGAGATATGAAAACTTCTTTATCACCTTCGGTATAATTTCTGTTGTGAAAAGTGAAACCATCACCGTTAGAAGTGAATACGAAAGGGACTTGTAAACTTTCAGCGTAGTCAAGGGCTTGTTGCATTCCATCAGTAACAGAGTGTTTATTATCTTTTGCTTCTACAACCACCAGTGGAATATGAGATTTATAAAATAATACATAATCGGCAAATTTTGCGTTTTCACGAGTAGGAGTGCCACCACGAGCAATAATGCGTCCCTTAGTGATAGCATAATTTTCACGGATTTGATTAATGCTCCAACCTGCTTTTTGAATAGCAGGTGTGATATAGCGTGAACGTACCTCTTGTTCCGTAAGTTCTTTTTTATTTGTCATACTATCTCGTTTAGGCGTTGATGAATCAATTGAAGTTCTTGAGAGAATAGTGCCATGCTCTCTTGATGTGGCTTTGTTTGCCCAGTCAAAACTTGGTCTAATAAGTTGTATATCTCGAGTGAAGTATCGTTCAGTTGTTCCTGCTGCTGATTGATTTGTTTCTGAATATTCAGCATAAATTCCTCTATCTGCTGTGGCATTTGCAGATATGAGTGATGGGCTTTCAAGAACGCTTTTATCACTTCTTTCATCTGTGCTACCTCTTGATTCAAATTCTGAACCTCTTGTTTCAATTGTAGATTTTCCATCTGTAATATCTCTAAATTTGTCATTTTGATTCTCCTGTATTTCTTTTTCTAATTGAACTATTTCAGTATCGAGCTTTTCTTTTTCCTCAATAAGCTTATTGTATTCAGAAACTTGTCGGTTATAATTTCCGATTTCAGTTTCTACGCCAGCTTTTTCAAGAGCTGAAATCTTTCTGCCAAGATGTTTTGTCGCAAGCTTTTCACTGCCTTGCTCTTTGTAAGAACGATGATCGATAGTGGTCGCATATGTGATTAGCACTTCGTTAACTTTGTTTGCCCATTGCTCACGAAGCCAGTGAACTTCTTTTGGACCTGTTACTTTGTCATCAAGGATTCTGGTTTTCTCTTTGAGGGATTCACCATCAAAAACTCTGGTTGTCCACATCATATCAATGTGCGGATTGTTCGTTGATAAATCGTGAAAGTTGATATCCACAACTACATTATATCTATCAGCAATATCTTGAGCGTATTGATAACCAACTGCAAAACATTCTTCTTCTGTAAATTCAGTGGGTAAAGCTAAATCTGCACGACGTGCAACTGTTGAATTTTTCCTCTTTTCAGCTTTTTCTGCTTCCTGCCATAACCATTGAGCAGAAACATCTTTCTTCTTTTCGCAAAAGGAGGGCGCAATAATTCTATTTCCACAAACTCCTTTTTTCTTGCTATAATCAGCGGTTGTACCATCAAGCATTTCTAAAGCACGAGCTCCAATATATGCAGATGCAGCAATCGCATTTTGACCATTACTGCGTTGAACTTTGCTGATATGATTATGAAAAACTGCCATTGGCTTACCTCCTTATGTCTTTTGCATTTTGCCTTTCTGCCTTTTTTAGGGGTTTCCAAAGGGGTTTTCCCCTTGGCGTGCTTGCAAACGAATGTTTGCGTAAGTGCGCCCTTTGGGTATTTTGGGATTGACCTGATATTAAAAAGTAATGGCATAACAAAAAACCGTCCTTACACATTTATAAGAACGGTTATAACATAGCTAAAATTGAATAGAGGCTAACAGAGTTGCACTTTTAGAAAAACTGGATATGTTTCAAAATTAGAGATTTTATGGAATTTTTAGGCAAAAAAACGCAAAAGAATGAATTTAGAAACCTACCCTAATCAAAGAAGTAAATCTTTCTGTTTATCCTATAGTATTCACGAATTGTATTTTCAGCACAATCTAAATCATGAGCAAAGACAAAGAAGTTCCTCTCCCAGATTCGGTGCATAGACTCAAGTTGGGCAATCTCTTCTATATTAGCATCGGGATTTTCAGGCATAAGAAATTTGATAAGCGATAAAGGTGAGTCCAAAATTACATTTTTTACATCTGCCGATTTTTTAATATAAGGAAGATGCTCCAGCAATTCATCAAGGTTTCCCCATGTAGTTTCAAAAGGTAAAGTTCTTTCTGCAGTGCAAGGGTCTGACAAAAATTCATCATACCAATTTAATAATGCTTCATATTCATCATTGCTCGGCATTTCTAAAAAAGTGTAATCCTCTAAAATCTTAGTTTGAATAAGAGGAGTTGACCTTTCTTTTTGAAGTTTGTTTCCTCGTTCGTAAGCTTTTTGAAATCTGTCACCATTTTTTTCATTATAATTATGGAAATGACAGAGAATTTTGTTTTTATTTCCTGCAAAACTTATAGGAACATAGCGCCAACAAATTTTGCACTGTTGGTAGACAGCTAAATCTTTTTTTGTGTTATTTTTTCTAAAGTTTGTAAGTGTTATCAATACAGAATAGAGATGATTAAGGTTTTCTTCAAATGCGCTATTGAGCTTAATGAAAAATACTACTTCTTCAAACGGCTTACTAAGTGGCAAAAAATTATGTATTACAATTTTTTCTTTTTTTATATAACCTCTAACCAATGTGCGAAGCTCTTTAGTGCTTTCAAAATTATTAATGATATAATCTGCAAGCTCTGCTTTAGAAATAAGATTTACATTCTTTTCTAAAGAAAGTTTGTAGTTTATTGCAGCAAGAATGATTTCGAGATACTCTTGATTTTGTGGATACTTTGTAGGCAAAGCTGTTTTTATAAATGTGAGTAACTCATCTCTACTTGTAGGTTTTGCGGAAGGTGGTTTTGCGGAAGGAGGTTCTGCAAGATAACAATTTTTACAAAGAAATTGCCATATATTAACGTAGCCTCGACCATCGAGTTTATAGAATAATTCTCTTTCAAAGTCTGACGTATGGAAGTCAAAAAATCTTTCTTCTTGGTCAGCTCTTTTTTGGAGAGCTAATAAAAGTTGAGAAAATACTTTAGCATCGATTAAAGTATTAAAATCAGATTTGACAGCATTATATAATTCTTTCCAATCTTGATAATTTTGAAAGATAGATACAGAATATGGAGTTCCAAAATAGCTTTGGGTAAGCGTGTTGTAAACTAAAGTAGCTTTTGTAAGATTACTATTTTCGACTGTGTTTTGAAACCGTTGTAAATCTTCAAGGTCATCTGAGTATAAGAGTGAAGAACTCATAAAGGTGCAACTCCTTTAGCCTCTTTTAGGTTTTAGTTATGATAAATTTGTGTCATATAAAAAAATATGTGGAGGATATATGACGTATATACCAAAAATAGAAAATTTACTAACATTTCAAGAAGTAGCTGATATCCTTAGAATTAATCGTTCATCTGTTTCTAGACTTACTAAAGGAAAAATGCTAAGCTATATTAAAGTTGGAGGAAGAAAACTTGTTGCTGAACAAGATCTTTTAGCCTTCCTTGACAAGCAAAGAGTGAAAAGCGATGAACCTAGTGGCCGTATTGGAGAATAACTATGGCTACAGTTACAATACAAAAAAGAAAAAAGCAAGACGGCACAATGAGCTATCCAGGGCAAACGCATCTAAATTTGTTTGACTTGTTTTCCTAAAAATAGCATAAGAG
>CAYJOR010000027.1:0-33915 GCA_964371865.1 uncultured Desulfovibrionaceae bacterium
GGGTGGGGGCTTGGGGGAGGGAAAACCTCAACTTTTGCCAAAAGTTGTGGTTTTTCCTCCCCCAAAATTGCAAACTAGAATGAGGTGGGGGAAAGCTTACCTTTATTGTTCATAAAAAGTATGCTTTCCCCCCTCAATAAATTGTATTTATAAAACTCTATTTATTGAGCTTTAAAATTCTCGCTGCGTTTTCATACATAACTTTTTTTCTTACTTCATCAGTGAGGTCAAAGTTAGCGTAAGCGTCAAGAGCGTCTTCAATTTCGATAAATGGATGAGCAGATGCAAATACTACTTTATCTTGAATAATACCAGACATTGCATCTACAAATACATCTTTCATAGGTGCTCTTTCATATTCTGAAAAATCCATGTAAACATTTGCATTTCTAAGGCAAGCATATACAGCTTCATTTACAAAAGGATAGCCACCGTGAGACATAATAAGAGTAAGTTCAGGAAAATCTCTTGCAACAGTATCAATCTGGCAAGGGTTACAGTATTCCATAAGCGCACCAGATACTTGTGGCGGAGGTGCCATGGTGATGAAAACAGGAATATCTAATTCAGCACATTTTGTATAGATAGGATAAAAACGAGCTTCACTAGCAGGAATATGAGCTAGATAAGGGTCGATAGCGATACCTTTCATACCATGTACTTCATACGCTTTTACAACTTCTTGAACAGCAGCCATTTTTTTATGAGGATCAACACCCCAGAAGCCTACGAATCTATCAGGATGTTGTTGACAGAATTCTAAAACTGAACCGTTGTTAGTTGGTGAACCATAGGTTGTTTCAGCATCTCTACCTGTTATAACTGCAAGGTCAACGCCTAATTTGTCGAGCCTTTCCATGATAGCAGGAAGTTCTTGTGGTTTTCTTGCTTCAAAGCCGATAGCTTCACAAGCTGCTTTGAACATAGCACTGTTTTTTATGCCATTAATGATTTCTTCAGTGTTTGGGCGAAAGCGAAAGTCAATAATTTTCATTTCATATCCTTTTATTTTGTTTATGTTTTATAGTTTAGATTAAGAATAATGACAGTTGAGGAACAAATGTGAATATTAATAAGAGAACAATCATCAATAGAATCATAGGTACAACGTGCTTTGCAAGAGGTGCTAAGCTTGCTTTTGCAACACATGATGCTACGAATAGGTTTACACCAACAGGAGGAGTAATAAATCCAATCGCAAGGTTCATAACCATGATGATACCAAAGTGCAATGGTGATACACCTACGCCTGTAATAACAGGTAATAATATTGGAGTAAGAATAACAATCGCCGCTAATGCTTCCATAAAGATACCAACAATAAGAAGAAGTAAGTTTATAAGAAGTAATATGTAGATAGGATTGTTTGTGATATCTAAAATACCTTTTGCAATAATACCCGGTACGTTTTCGATAGTCATTATGTTACCGAAGATAGTAGCCATCGCCATAAGAATAATAATAGTTGCAGAAGTTTCAGCTGCTTCAATACAAGAAGTGATAACTCTTTTTAAATTTAATTCTTTGTATACGAATAAACCAACAATCAATCCGTAGAGAGCAGCAACCGCCGCAGCTTCTGTTGGAGTCATAAGACCACCGTAGATACCACCAAGAACGATTACAGGAACAAGCATAGCCCATTTTGCTTTCCAAAAAGCAGCAACAACAGTCACTGCGGAACGTTCTCTTTGTTCGCCTTTCCAACCTTGTTTTTTAGAGTAGAAATAAGCGTAAAGCATAAGAACAATACCGGTTGAAATACCAGGAACAATACCGCCAATAAATAAATCACCAATTGATACCTGTGCAGAAACACCGTATACAACAAATGGATTTGATGGGGGAATCATAACACCTATTGAACCTGCAGCAGCAACTAAAGCACCGGAAAAATATTTATCATACCCTCTTTCAACCATCGCAGGAATGGTAAGTGCACCAATAGCAGCAACAGTAGCAGGACCGGAACCCGAAATTGCACCGAAGAACATACAAGTAGCAACCGCAGTTAATGCCATACCACCATGAAGTCCACCAAGCATTTCATCAGCAAAAGAAAGAAGTCTTGCAGAAAGTCCACCGGCTCCCATGAAAACGCCGGCCGCAATAAAGAAAGGGATTGCCATAATTGGGAAGCTATCAATAGATGTGAAAGCTACTTGTGAAACATATTGAATAGGAAGTGTTCCCGCTGCAAGAATTGTTGCCATTGCAGATAAACCAAGAGAAATAGCAACAGGTACACCAATAAGACATAAAATTAAGAAATAACCAAATAATACAGGGAGTGGAGCAATATAATCATACCAATAAGGAATACTTGGAAAATAGAGAGCTGTAATAACGGGGTATAATGGCGCCCAAATTGCGATACACAAGAAGATTGCAAGAGGTGCATCTTTTTTACATTTTTTAAGTGAGCTTTTCAAACATTGTAAGTTTCTCAAAGTCATTAACCCAAACCCAAAAGGGAGAATGAAGTATGGAATTAAAAATGGAATTTGAAGAGCTGTTGTTAGTTGTGGATAAGTCATAAGTCTTTCGATTTGTGACCAACCTGTATACATAATGATTACTGTAAGAAGAGCAAAGCAAACATCCATAATAACGAGGAAAATATGTTGCCATCTATCAGAAAGGGCATTATAAACAATATCAATTCTGATTGCAGTACGTTTTTTTATACTTACGCTTAATGCGAGATATGAAATCCAGATAAATATGTATCTGGAAACTTCTTCAGTCCAAACCATTGCGCCAGCAGTATCTGTAAAAGTAGTGATAACGTAGCGATAAAATGTTTGTAATGATATAAAAAAGATTATTGAAAGTAAGCCTATAACAAGAAAAATCTTTTCAAAATTATTATCTAACCATGAGAAAAAACTACCAGAAGGCTGAAAACCATCATCATCATGTTCTATTTCGAGATACTTTCCTGAGCATTCATTCTGAGACATAGAAACTCCTTATTCATAATATTAAGGTCTAGGGATTACAAAGAATTATTTTCAACATTTATTTTTGCGTTGCACTTATCAGAGCTATAGCTTCACTTAAATCGTCAGCGTATTGGTCACGAACTTTTTGAGTCATTTCGTAAAGTTTTTTTCGTTCAGCATCAGAAAGTTTTGTAATAGTGATGTTTCTATCTGCAAACGCCTGAACAGCTTTTGCTTCTAACTCTTTTGATATTTCACGTTGCCATTCAACTGCTTCACGCGCAGCTTCTGAAATGACTTCTTTTTGCTCAGGAGTGAGGCTATACCATTTGTCTTTATTGATATAAAGGATGTGCATTGAGTAGTTATGTGCTGAATCATTAGCATATTTGAGAACTTCAGTATGTTTTGCATCATTTAGAAGGGAGTAGGTGTTACCTTCGGCATCAACAGTACCCTGTTGTAGTGCTGTATAAGTTTCACCCCAAGATACAGGAGTTGGGTTCATACCTAAGCTTTTTGCAACTTCTACTTCAATAGGAGAATCCGTAGTACGAATTTTTAATCCTTTTAGATCTTGAACAGTAGTAATAGGTTTATTGGTTGTTACAAAGTTTCTGTAACCATATTGAGAATACATTACAGGCACAAGCCCTATACTTTCAGCAACTTCTTTGTAATATTCACCAAGCTTACCACTATCAAGTCCTTTAAAAAAATTATCTTGATATTTAGGACTTGTTATATAAGGTAAATCTAAAGCCATAAAAGCTTTATGGAAAGAAGCCATGTTTGGACTTGAGGAAGAGCTCATATCAAAAGTACCGGCTTGTGCTGCTTCAGTTGTTACACGATCGCTTCCAAGCATTGCATTACCGAAAATTTGAATTTCGATTTTACCATCGCTTTTCTTTTCAACGAGTTCTTTAAATTTTTCATACCCAACGGTAACGTTATTACCCGGTGCCATTGGATGCCCAATTCTAAGAATGAAAGGACGTGCTACTTCTTCCACACTTGTTATTATTGCTCCGTATGCCATAACAAATAAAGCAACAACAATGACTATAAACGGTGTTTTAGTTTTCATACTCTAAATCTCCTCCATAAATTCAGCCACATTTTTTTCTTATTGTTCCTTTTTGCACAAACTATACCAAAGTAATAATATACTTGATTAGCTATTATAGCGATAAAACAGGTACTTAGATTGTAAATTATTATGTTTAATCTCTCTAAAAGCATTAAATGGTGCAAGTGTGCAACTATTGAGTTTTATTTCTAATAAGTACTCTCTGTATAGCAAAATAGCTTATTTAGCAGTCTTCTTTGTTATTTTATTCACATGATAATATATAAAGTCGCATTTTTGCAATATTTTTCTAGAAATATCTTAATAATGTTGTATTTTTGCAACAATAAGTGTTTTGTATTATTTAGATATGGCTCCAATATTCTATATAAAATAAATAAAATAAGGTTATAATGCAAAATAAGAATTTTATATTCCTAATAAGATGTAAAAATGTGCAATAGTTTTATTTAGTGAAAAAAAGAACAAAAAGGGTGAAAATTTGAAGCGCACTAAACTAAGCTGTTTTGTAGTGCACTTCAAAATACTTTTCGGCTGTATTTGTAAACTGTTTTATTAAAAGCTTATAAATCGCTACATTCAGAACTAAACTAAGATTTTTTAAATAGAAACATACCCTAGTTGTTTAATTTTCTAAATATTGTACTTCTATTTACTTGAAATACTTCAGCAACTTTTTGAACTGAACCATGATAAGCAATAGCTTTTTGTAAAAATTCTTTTTCTTTTATAGCCATTATATCCTTTAATGAACCTTTACTACCTGTTATTTCGTCAAAATTCTCTTCTTGAATGTTTTGTGTGTAGAGTTGTTTTGGTAAATCGCTTGGTTTTATAAGGGGACTATCTTGTGTGATTACAAGTGAGTGAATCATATTTTGTAATTGTCTGATATTTCCAGGCCAGCTATAGTTTTCTAAAAGGTCGAGGGTAGAGTCCATAAATGTAATATTTTTATGATACTTACTTGAATAAATTCTTAAGTAGTGCTGCACGAGAGGAATAATAGCATCTTTTCTCTCTGCTAATGTTGGAATAATAACAGAGGCAACATTTAGACGATAAAATAAATCACTTCTAAATGAACCTTGCTCAACACACTCTTCAAGATTTCGATTCGTTGCAGCGATAATTCTTACATCAACATTTCTCACTTTGGTGTCACCAAGACGCATAATTTCACCATCTTGAAGAATACGTAATAGTCTTGTTTGCATAGATAATGGTAGTTCACCAATTTCATCAAGAAACACGGTGCCTTTATCTGCAAGTTCAAAATAACCTGCCTTACCTTTGTTTGATGCACCGGTGAATGCGCCTTGTACATAACCGAACATTTCAGATTCGTTTAAGGTTTCTGAGATGACACCGCAGTCTACTTTTAAAAAGAGGTTATCCTTTCTAAGGCTTTGCGAGTGGGTGTATCTAGCAAAAACATCTTTACCGACACCGGTTTGACCGAGTAAAAGAATTGTTGCATCAGTTTTTGCAACTTGATCTAAATATTTTTTTACTTTTAGTGAACCTTCGCTTGAAAAAATTATATTAGCTGAGTCATTATTCTGTTGTGAAATTGCTGAAAGCTGTTCATGATAATAGGATATAAGATTTTTTTGTTCGCTAACTTGCTCAGTCAGATTACTAATCATGGTGATATTTCTTACGAAAGTGACTACAAGGCATAAATTGCCATCTGCATCAAAAACAGGTAAGCCAGAGAGGATAAGTTTTTCACCATTCTTTAGCTGTTGAACATAGGTTTGAGTTTTGTGTGTTCTTACAACATCAGGATTTACAACACTATCAAAAAAACCCAACCTAACAAGATCTCGAACATTTTTACCTAATATATCTTTTCCAGCTATCCCTGTGAGCTGTTCATACATTTTATTTACGTGTAAGGCTTTACCTTCATGATCACTAATGAATATACCATCAGTGAGGGAATCTAGGATATTTATAAAGTTTTCTTTAATTTTATTTGCGCTCATAAACCTATCCTTGAAATTGAGATTCTGTATAAGTATTCTATTTTCTCTATTAAAACAAGTTTTATTATTTTTTAAATAGAAAATTCATTCATCATACTTTCTAAATAGTTCAAAAAAGCACAAATGGAAAATTCTATAAAAAAAATTATTGATCAGTAAATAAAATCTAATTTTATTAAGCTAAAATACTAATTTAAAGTTAATGTTGTAAATTTGAGACTTAAACACTCTCTTTACTTAAAAACCTAATAAATAGCTATAATATTAGATAAGTCAGCTATAATTAAAAGATCTTAAAAGAGAATAGTCTTATTTATGCAACATGAGATTATCACTTTTTAGGGTCTTTCTATGGAATGTTGCAAAAATAAGACTTTTCGGGGTTTTTACAACAGGTAAATAGATAGTTAAAAAAAGAACAAGTGGTAATATATTATAATTATTATAAAAAAATAAATTGGCACACTTGGTGCTATATAGAAACCAGTGAAGGCAACGAAACTAGAATAAACTTCATAATAAAGCAAATATTCTAGAATTAGATAATAAAACAAAAAAATAATTATATTTTTAGGAGAATGGTTATGGCTCAATTAGCATGTGATTGTATGTCAATCCAAGAACAACGTCTAATGGACAACATTGAAGGTAAAGAAGATCGTTTTCGCGCAACTCACCAACGCGTTTTCCGTATGCTTGATAAATTTGGTGGTACAAAACCTCAAATTGATATCGAAAGAGCACTTTATTTTACAGAATCAATGAAAGAAACCGAAGGTGAAATGCTTTGTCTAAGATGGGCAAAAGCTCTTTATCATATCGCAGAAAACATGACAGTTTACGTTCAAGAAGACCAACTTTTATTAGGACGTGCAGGAACTGACACAGGTCGTTACGGTATTCTTTATCCTGAATTAGACGGTGACTTCCTTGATATCGCAGTAAAAGAATTGCCAAGCAGAAAAACTTCTCCTGCTACAATTTCAGAAGCTGACGCAAAACGCGTAGTTGAAGAAATTGCTCCTTTCTGGAAAGGTAAAACCTTTCACGAAAAACTAAACGCTGCTCTTCCACCAGAAGTACACAAATTAACATACGATGATCCTGATGGTTTGATTTCACGTTACATTGTAAACGAAACTGCATCATTCCGTTCATCAATTCAATGGGTTCACGATTACGAAAAAATCCTCAAAAGAGGTTTCAACGATATCAAACGTGAAGCGCAAGAAAAATTAGCTGCTTTAGATCCATTAAGCCCAGCTGATGCTGTTGAGAAAAAACCATTCTTAGAAGGTATCATAATAGTTTGTGAAGCTATAGTTCTATGGGCAAAACGCCACGCTGTAAAAGCACGTGAAATGGCTGCTGTTGAAACAAATCCAGCTCGTAAAGCAGAATTAATCCGTATGGCTGAAAATGCTGAACATGTTCCTGGTGAACCAGCTCGTGACTTCTGGGAAGCATGTCAATCACAATGGTTCTGCCAAATGTTCTCACGTATCGAACAAAAAACAGGCACAACAATTTCTAACGGTCGTATGGACCAATACTTCTTCCCTTATTATGAAAAAGATATGGAAGCGGGTAAAATCACAGAAGAAAGCGCTATCGAACTCCTCGAATGTATGTGGGTTGGTATGGCTGAATTTATTGATATGTACATCTCTCCTACAGGTGGTGCATTCAACGAAGGTTATGCTCACTGGGAAGCTGTAACAGTTGGTGGTCAAACACCTGAAGGTTATGACGCATGTAACGAATTGACTCACCTTATCCTTAAATCTAAACGTGAATTCCCACTTCACTATCCTGACTTAGCAGCTCGTATTCACAGCCGCTGTTCAGATTCTTACCTCTATGATGTTGCTGAAACAATCAAAGACGGTACAGGTTTCCCGAAACTTATCAACGATGAAGAAGTAGTACCTCTTTACGTATCAAAAGGCGCAAGCTTTGCTGAGGCTTTAGATTACGCAGTATCAGGTTGTACTGAAGCTCGTATGCCTAACAAAGATACCTATACTTCAGGTGGTGCGTATGTAAACTTCGCAGCTGCTGTTGAAATGGTTCTTCGTAACGGTAAAATGAAAAAATACGGCGATGCTGACCTTGGACTAAAAACAGGTGATCCTACAAAATTCACATCTTGGGATCAATTCTGGAATGCTTATGTAGAACAACATTTATTATTCTTACGTACTGCATTTGTTCAACAATATATCATCAACAATGTACGTGCAACCTGTTTTGCTCAACCAATGGGTTCAGCAATGCACGACCTTTGTATGAAACATTGTATCGACTTACACCAACCACAAATCCCTGAAGGTATCAACTTAGGTTACTTTGAATATATGGGTCTTGGTACTGTAGTTGATTCGCTTTCAGCTATCAAAAAACTCGTATTTGAAGACAAAAAACTAACTATTTCTCAAATAATAGATGCTGTTGATGCTAACTTTGAAGGATATGAAGATGTAGCTGCATTATTACGCACAGCTCCATGCTACGGAAATAATGAAGAATATGCTGATAACATCGGTCGTGCTATTGATAAAATTTCAGTAGAATACGGTGCTAAATACTCTAAAGAATTAGGTATGCACAACGATGTTCGTTACGTACCATTTACTTCACACGTACCATTTGGTAAAGTAGTTTCAGCTCTTCCTAACGGACGTAAAGAATTTACACCACTTTCAGATGGTTCATCAGCTTCTCACGGTGCTGACTCAAATGGTCCAACAGCTATCTTGCTCTCAAACTACAATACTAAAAACTACGGTTTACGTGACCGTGCAGCTCGTATGCTCAACATCAAATTCACTCCTAAATGTCTTGAAGGTGAGCAAGGAACTGATAAATTGGTATCATTCATCCGTACATTCTGCGATCTCAAAATCTGGCACGTACAGTTCAACGTTATCAATAAATCAACTCTTGTTGCTGCAAAAGCTGATCCTGAAAAATACAGAAACCTCATCGTTCGTATTGCTGGTTACTCTGCATACTTCGTTGATCTTTCTCCGGATCTACAAGACGATCTTATCGCTCGTACCGAACACGAATCAATATAGTTTAGTGTAATTATTGAGGGGGAAACCATGTTTTTTAGAAAAATGAGGTTTTCCCCTCAAACTCCACCTTTCCTTAAAAAACAATCAGGGTGTGGTTAAAGTTTATATATTCGCTTGAAGGAAGTTAGTTAGAAAGATATCCTCGTGAATAAATCATTAAATTTTAAATATACCCTAATTGTTTTTTAAGGAATTTGGAAAAGAGTCATTCTCTTCACGCAAAAAAGAAAAATTCTCACAAGGAGCTAAAGTTTATGTCCTCATTATTAGATAAAAAGCAAAAAGGTCAAGTATTCAATGTGCAAAAATATTCTGTGCATGATGGACCGGGTATTCGTACGATAGTTTTTCTTAAAGGTTGTTCACTTGGTTGTGCATGGTGTTCAAATCCTGAATCTCAAAAACTAGCACCGGAACTCGCATATAATGAAGGACGTTGCCAAACTGTAGCGAAATGTAAGCATTGTATTTCTGTATGCCCTCATCAGTCACTAAAGAAAAATGATGATGACTTTTTAGAATTAGATAGAACTCACTGTGATACTTGTGCAAAACCATGTGCTGAAGTTTGTCCATCTCAAGGTCTTCTTGTATACGGGCAAGAAAAAACAGTTGATGATGTTCTTAAATCAGTTGAACAAGATATGCTTTTCTATTCACGTTCAGGTGGGGGGATGACTCTCTCCGGCGGTGAACCACTTTTCCAAAAAGATTTCTCACTCTCATTACTACGAGAAGCGAGAAAACGTAGAATTAAAACTTGTATTGAAACTTGTGGTATGGTTCCTTGGGAAAACATGAATCAAGCTTCTGAATTTCTGAATTATGTTATTTTTGATATCAAACATATAAATTCAGAAAAACATAAAGAATTTACACATGCCGGCAATGAAAGAATTTTAGAAAATTTTGCTAACCTTGCAAAAAAGCATCCAGAAAAAGAAATTCTTTGTAGAACACCAATTATTCCTGGGTTCAATAATACAGAAGACGATATTAGAGATATCTGTAATTTTATAAAAGAATTTCCGAATGTAAAATACGAAATGCTACCGTATCATAGACTCGGAACTCAAAAATATATTTTCTTAGATAAAGAAGTCCCAATGGGTGATGTGCAACTTGATATCTCTATTATGCCGAAAATAGTAAAAGTGGCTAGAGAAATTCTTGGTGTAGACAGAGTTGTTGTTGCTTCAAGCTAGAGCATTTTTAAAAGTGTTCTAATACTTTTTCGTATTCATATTAATAAGGGTGTGTTTCTAAGTTTGGAAACACACCCTAAACTTTTAAGTGTAATAATTTTATTTGAAATGGAAACACATGCTTTTAAAATGTTATGTGTTTTTCCCTTTCATTTATTTAAAATGCCCTAAACAAAAGATAATTGAATTGATGTATCTAAAATCATTATAAATAAAATAGGAAAGCAGTGATAGTTACTATTAAAGCTTTCTTATTTATAGGGGATTGGTGTTTTTGAAAAAATTCTAGAATTTATAATCTAAAACATATGTTCAGTACGGCGTGCAATTTCTTCTTGTAAATCTTCAGATAAATCTGTGAAATAAGCACTATACCCAGCAACCCTTACAATAAGATTTCGATATTTTTGAGGATCTTTTTGTGCTGCTCGTAGCGTCTGATTATTGATAATGCTGAATTGAATATGCCATAATTTCAAATCGCACCAAGATCTAATAATCGCTGATAAAGCTTGAGTTCCTGCTTTACCTGCTACGCATTGAGGGCTAAGTTTCATATTGAATAGACGAGCCGCTCCTAAATCACTCAAGCATTTCTGTGTATTAGCAACAGAATTTGTTAATGCTGTAGGCCCTTTGACATCAAAACCTTGTTGAGGTCCAATTCCTTCTGAGAGTGGTTCTTTTGCAAGTCTGCCGTTTGGAGTAGCCCCAACAACTCTACCTGAAGGAACATGTGCAGTTACAGGTACATAACGAACCTCTAGTCGTCCACCACTTAGAGTTTTATAAGATTCAGAAAGTGAGCGATAAAAGTTTTCAAGCTCTAACCCAACTTCATCGGCGTAAGGATCGTTATTACCGTATTTAGGTGCGTTTATGCAGTAGTGATAAACATCTTGATAACCTTCAAAATTGTTTTTCAAAGCTGTAATAAGTTGTTTCATTGTGAAGAGTTTATCTTCAAAAACAAGCTTTTTAATAGCGGTGAGGGAGTCAGTTATTGTACCAAATCCTGTAGGTTCCCAGAAACCGATTTGAACAACATTTTCTAAATCAGGTCGATGAATATCTTTGCACTGCTCAAAGCATTGGTCATGCAACATTGACATTACAGGCGATGCAAGATAACCGGTTTTCATGCTATCAAAAATCTGATTTTGCATGAAAACTTGATTTGAAAAATATTTGAATTGTTCCTTGAAAGCATTCCAAAAATCTTCGTAAGTTTCAAAAGTAGATGGGTCTCCACTATCAATTCCGAAAATTTCATTGTTTTTTTGACTTAAAGCACCGCGAGAAAGGGTCATTTCAAGCACAGCACCAGCATTTAATGCACAGTGTCCGCTAATGTAGGCATCACGATTTGGAAGGCGAATTTCAGTACAACCTGAAACATTATAACAACGGGCTTCGTGTTTTGCTACACCTCTTTCCATATAATAAGGGACAAGAACTTCATCATTAAATAATTTTGGGAAGCCTGTTCCTTGCTTTGCAACTTCGCAAACTCCATTGAGGAGTAAATCTGGCGAAAGAGTGTGAATACGTACTGATAAATCAGGGTAATCTAAAGGAAAATCTCTTTTTGATTTTAATATCAAATAAGTGAGTTCATTTGTTGCATCTCTGCCATCAGCTAAAAGACCGCCAATTGTTGCAGCTTCGTAATGCGAGTTACCTTGCCTATGAGGTGCAATGAAAGCTGGGCGCATCGTCATAGATTCAGCAAGTTTAAACCATAAGCATTCTAATAATTCTAAGGTTCTGTTGTCATCTATGATGCCAGATTCAATATCTTTTTTGTAATATGGATAGAAATATTGATCGATACGTCCTTGCCCAACTCCACCGGAGGCGAAAACTTCCATTCTAAATGCTAATTGGATAAACCATTGAGATTGAACAGCTTCCCATAAATTTCTAGCCGGTTTCATAGGAACTTGACTACAGTTTTCAGCAATTTGTAGAAGTTCTGCTTTACGAGCGGGGTCAGAAGTTTTTTCTGCCATCTCACGAGCTTTTTCTGCATATCGATTTGAAAAGGCTTCAATACCGGCACAAACTTCAAGAGTAGAAAGTAAGAAAGCACGTTTATCGTGTCCATTTTTTGCTGAAGAAGGATCAAGAGAATCTAAGCGAGCTTGGGCTTTATTTCTTAAATCTTCAATACCATACTTAAGAACTTTTTCATAATCTAAAACCCACTGTAAGATATGTCTTTCAGTGGAAGTTTCGTTTATAATAAACATAGGAGTATGATATTCATCAGAATAAAGAATTCTTTTTGTTTCATCAGGGAGTAGAGCCTCTTGAGCATCTACCATTGTACGACCTTTCCAATACGGAAGAATAGTGTTTCTGATAGAATCAGCTTCTTCATTTGTAAGGGCATAGGCAAGTTTTTTTCCTGAATCAAAAGCTTCAAGAGTTTGCTCAAGCCAATTACAGCGAAGTTCAGGATAGAGAATACCATAACGACCTTCCGGTCCGCCCCTGCCTACAATCAATTCATTATCCATAATTGCAACGGGTAAATTTTCCAAAACGTGGCGAATAGCTTTACCCCAACGCAATGTAACAGGTTGACCTTCCGTTTTACTATAAGATTCAGTAAAAAGTAAAGCTCTGTCGATTGCCATACGAGGGGTATCTAGACGGAAAGTTTTCAATATACTATGAATTCTTGGTCTGTCTCTTTTGGTGTCATCAGAGAGAAGCATATCATCTTCGCCCTTTCCACTAATAATAAGCTCTTCTTGAGGAGTTAATGTAATAGACATAAAATTTCCTTAATAAATAAGTTATAGTTTGAAGTGTATATTTAATATGCTCATGAATATAATCTATAAAATCTATGAGCACTTACTTTTATGTTTTGAGTATAGCAAGGACTATGCCAATTAGGTATTAAAACTAATAAGAATGTAATATATTGAAATCAAAGGGTAAATTTATACTTTGAAATTTAACTATTTTAATTTATTTTACTTTCTTTGCAAAGATGCAATCTGATATAAAAACGCAATAATATATTTGACTTATTGAGATATATGTGTTCAATAGAACTTGTTTCTTTCCCTCAAAAATATATGAACTGCTTATGTTTTGCAAAACTGCAAGAAAAAGTTCAATAAAATCTTTCAATTACGCAATAACTTAGAAAATAATTCAATTTGGTATTGCTAGTTTTATCTCTACTTACTTGATTATACAACATAAAATAAAATAAGGAATAATTTTTGCTCTTTAGGAAACATAGAATGCAAAAAGGAGTTATATTATGGTTGGAAGTTTTTTTCCTTATTTAGTTGGCTTAGGGTACGTATCGCTATTTATTTTGCTTGGGGTTTTTCTTAGAAGCAAGGTAAAGCTTTTTCAGCAATTACTTATACCAAGTAGTATTATAGCTGGTGTACTTGGTTTTATTTGTATTAACCTTGGCATATTAGTAGTTCCAAATGCTGATAGTTGGGTTGCTTTAACTCCTTCTTGTTTTGGTACTATAGTTTTTCATCTTTTTGCGATTAGCTTTGTTGCAATTGGTTTGCTTGGAAGTGCAAAAACTAAAAGCTCTGCTGATCACTCTAAAGTTGTATGGCGTGGGAGTGTTTGGATTTCATTGATTTTTGTTATGACCTACTCATTGCAATCAATTCTTGGGTATTCAATATTCTCATTTTGGCAAGATTTTGATCATACCGGTGCTGATAGTATTATTGGTTATCTTTTCGGAACTGGTTTCTCACAAGGTCCAGGGCAAACAATTTCTTATGGTACTATTTGGGAGAGTGCACCTTATGCTATTCAAAATGCAGTAAATATTGGTCTTACATTCTCAGCATTAGGCTTTTTCTCTGCAACACTTGTTGGTATACCTCTTGCTCGTTACGGTCTGCGTAATGGTTGGGGAACAGTTAATACATGCCGTGAATTACCAAACGATTTCATTAAAGGTATGGTAGATGATAGAACACAGTCTGCGGCTCACTGTGTAACTCACTCAGCTAATATAGATACTTTTGCGTATCACTTAGCTATGATCTTCTGTATTTACCTTGCAGCATATTTCTTTGCTATTTTCTGGATGAGAACAATGCCACCGGTAATTGCTCCTATTGGTATTGGATTTATCTTCTTCTGGGGTTGGATTATTGCAAAAGTTATTCGTTCAACTTGCTCAAAACTTAATCTCGATTCAATTTTTGATGGTGCAACAGTTCGTCGTCTTACAGGCTTGTGCGTTGACTTTATGACTGCAAGCGTGTTTATGAGCATTCAGTTTAAAGCTATTCAAAGTATGCTTGTTCCAATTCTTATTGTTGTTGGAATAGGAACAGCATTTACAGCTTTCAACGTTATGTGGTTTGGTCGTCGTTGCCCTGAGCTAGGTTTTGAAAGAGCTTTATACACTTTTGGTATGTGTACAGGAACAACAGCTACCGGCTTACTTCTTATCCGTATTGTTGACCCTGAATTTCAAACAACTCTTGCTGAAGAAGCTGGTATGAGCACATGGATTTATCTTACAGCTGCAACACCAATCCTTTATTTTGGACTTCCATTTGCGGCTATTGAGGGTTATCCGACATTCTGGATTTTCGTTGCATCAGCGGTTGTACCTCTTATTCTATTGAAAGTTCTTGGCTTTATCAACGCTCCTTATGTTGGTGCAGCATGCGTTGAAAACGAAGAAACTGTAAAAGCTTAGATTATAAAAAATACTATGAAATTTATGTTTGATTACGTTAGAGTGTATTTCTAAACATAAGCTAGATAGTGTTGCCAAAATATAAATTTCCGCACTATGTCTAGGAAGATAAAAGAGCTTTGAAGGAGTTTATAAAAGCATAAATAACTGAAAAAGCAGTTGAAATCTGACACAGAGACAACTGGAACGGAGATTTTAACAACACTATCTAAAGAAAAACAACAAAAGAAGTTCATGCTTTTGTTGTTTTTCTACTTTTAAAAGGTTTTGTAGTTAGTCTAAATGATTTATTTGCAAGTTTGCAATGTTGCAATCCTTGGCATATAACTTGCTACAATTTAAGTGTAGAGGACATAAAACTTAGAATAAAAAGAGGTCAAAATGATTACAACAAGAGATACAGGTATAATTTTTAATATGCAAGCATACTCAGTGCACGATGGCCCCGGTATTCGTACCCTTGTTTTTCTAAAGGGTTGCCCTCTTTCTTGTGCGTGGTGCTGTAATCCGGAATCTCAATCTTTGAAACTTGAGCTAGGATACAATAAATCTAAGTGCTTACTCTGTGCTCGTTGTGTAACTGCTTGTTTGAATAAGGCATTAGAAATCACATCAGAGGGAATATCTATAGATAGAGAAAAATGCGTTCAATGCGGAGCTTGCACAAAAATATGTCCAAGTAAAGCAGTAATAATGTATGGCTCTTCTATGACAGCAAAGGAAGTTCTAGATAAAGTAGAACAGGATTCAGCTTTTTATGCTCGCTCCGGTGGTGGAATGACCTTGAGCGGAGGAGAGGTTTTTTCTCAATTTGAATTTTTGATGTCGCTCTTAAAAGAAGCTGAGAAAAGAGCAATACACACAGCTATTGAAACTTGTGGTTTCGTAAAAGAAGAAAATCTTCTAAAAGCCGCTGAATTATTAGACTACCTGCTTTATGATATCAAACACACAGACAGTGAAAAACACAAAGAAGGAACTGGACAAGATTGTACCATTATAATGAATAATATTAGAAAAGTACGAGAAAAATTTCCATCTCTACCGGTTCATATCAGAACTCCAATAATTCCAAATTTTAATGATAGTGTTGAAGTTGTTGAAAGTATAGCGAAATTTGCTAAAGAAATAGGTGCTAAGAAGTATGAATTACTGGCTTATCATAAAATGGGCGAGCAAAAATACGGATATCTGAATCGTGAATACAAAATGCCAGACGATAAACTCGAACCTGAATACTTTGATAAATTAAAATCAGTAGTTGAAAAATACTTTCCTGAAGACTCAACCTCTAGAAGTTCGGAATCTGCGGTTATTTTCTAAAGTATAAATAAAGGAAAAATTATGCTTAAAAATTGCAAGATTACAATCCTCAAAACTACGATACAAAAAGACCTTATGGAACAATATGGAGCAAAAGGTTTAATCGCTTGTACCGCAATGCACGAAGGGCAAGTATTTTTTACAGATACCTTTAGGAAACCGGAAGGTTTTTGTGATGAAGCGTGGAAAGCTATTTATCAATATGTGTTTGCTCTTTCTCACGGAGTAGAAGAATGGTACACACATAACTGGATAGATCCTAAACATAAAGGCATAGCTATTGCATCCTGTAACGATGGACTAAGACCTGTTATTATAAAAATCGAGGCTTTAGATTAAGAGTTTTATTTTTTTAGAGAGGTGGAAAGCATGTTTTTTTCAAAAAAACGAGTTTTCCTCCTCTCGAGTTCTCCTCCTTCCTTAAAAAATAATTAGGGTAATTTTAAAGTTTTACTTAAGTTATATTTAATAAAAAAAATGTATTATATTTATGAGTTATGAGTATTTTTTTAAATAATTTAAAAAATACACCCTAGAAAATACCTTTGTTTTTTAAAGGAAATATAAGAAGAAATTACAACTCACCGCCACTTTTAAACTAAAAATCACCACAGAATTATATGCGGTGAAATTAAAAAGTTTTTTTGAAGGAAGGGGGAGAGTTTGAGAGGGGGAAACCTTATCTTTTTGTTCACAAAAGTATGGTTTCTCCCTCTCAAGAAAAACTATATCGTAGTATGCTGAGTGCGAGAGATTAAATCGTTCTGTAAATCCTTAGAAAGCTCGGTGAAGTATGCGCTGTAACCGGCGATTCTTACAATCAGACCTTTGTAATTTTCAGGCTCTTCTTGTGCTTTTATAAGGGTTTCACGGTTGATAACGTTGAACTGAATGTGCCAGAGACGTAAATCAACAAACGATCTTATCAAATCAACAAGTTTTGCAGTTCCTTCTTCGCCTTCAAGACAAGATGGGGTGAATTTAATATTAAGTAAGCGTGCAGCTCTTTGACTCATAGAATAGTTTTTAGAATTGAAGTTAGACATTAAAATTGCGGTAGGCCCGTTCATATCTGCACCGTGAGAAGCAGAAGAGCCGTCAGAAAGCGGAGTCCAAGCATAACGACCGTTTGGAGTAGCAGATACTACACGACCAAATGGAACGTGAGATGTGAAAGGCACCATTCTGAAATCACAACGAATTCCAAGTGTTGGAGCATATTTTTTGCTGAATTCTTGGGCTAAGGTATCGATTCTCAATCCAATTTCATCAGCGTATTCATTATCGTTACCATAACGAGGAGCATTTATAAGGAGGTTATGAATTTCTTCTTTACCTTCAAAGTTTGCTTCAAGAGCGTCAATAAGTTCGTTCATGCTGATTTTATGCTCTTCATAAACTACTTTTTTTACAGCGGATAAAGAATCGATAGTTGTACTGTAACCTAGACACTCAAAATAACCAAGGTTTAGACCACCTTCGTAACTGTGATCTTGATGAAGGTCAACGCATTCTTTTGTAGCAAGGATGTGAAGAGCATCTGAAACAGGAGTTGCAAAGTGTTTTGCTCGTGTTTTAATAATATGATATTGTTGGAAAAATGCGTGCCTCATTAGATATTTTTGTTGAGTTGCATACGCATTCCAAAACTCATCAAATGTAGTGAAAGAGCGCGGGTCACCAGTTTCAACGGTAAGAAGTTCATCACCGTATTTTTTCATACGTCCATTATAGAGTACAAGTTCAACAGCAGCGGCAAAGTTCATTTGAGCATGACCGCTTGTATAGGTATCAACCTTAGGCATACGGATTTCAGCGCAACCGGAGGCAACATAATCATAAGCGTCAGCTAAAGGAGCACCCTTAGCAAGATGAAGAGGGATAATTTCTTCATCGTTGAGAAGTTTAGGGAAACCACAACCTTGCTTAATCATTTCGGCTACTTCATAAAGATATTTAGCTGGTGCTCTTGTATGAATACGCGCTGCTAAATCTGGATAGTGAAGAGGACATTCTTTTTTTGATTGCATAATAAGATAGGTTAATTCGTTGGTTGCATCACGCCCATCTATAGTTTGCCCGCCAACCGTAACTGCTTCCCAGTGAGAATAACCTTCGTGAGTTGCTTTATTGTATGGTGTAATTGCAAGATCAAGACACTGAGCCATGTTTACCCACATACAATGGAATAATTCTATTGCTTTGTCTTTATTCAAGATTCCTTTTTCAATATCAGCTCTATAATAGGATATAAATAGCTGATCCATTCTTCCGTTAGTTGGATTAGCACTGATTTTTTGTTCTAGTCGTGCAAATGCTTGAGCAAACCAATGAGATTGAAGAGCTTCGTGGAAAGTACGAGGAGGATTTTCAGGTACATACTCACAATTTTCTGCAATAAGAAGAAGTTCTTTTTTGCGGAAGAGATCGCTCTCTTTTTCAGCAAGTTCACGAGCTAAAGCTGCATGTCTTTTTGCCCAGGTGATTATTCCTTCACTCACTAAAACCATAGCTTCGAGGAATGGTCTGTCATGACATTGTTGATAAGGATTATCAGGATCTAGAGCATCAATGCGGTCTTGAGCTTCTTTTTTTATTCCGCCAAAACCTAATTTAAGGAGTCGTTCGTAATCAACACACCATTGTAAGCTTGAACGATTTGAAGCAGTTTCACAACAAATATAACGTGAAAGATATCCACCTGCATCATCATAAGCGAGACGATGAGATTCTTTGCTCATGCTTTTATTTAGTTCTTCGTGAAAAGTTTTTCCTTTCCAATAAGGAGAAATGATTTCTTCAACTAATTTAGCATCTTCTTCTAAAACTTCAAAAGGTGCAGCTTCATGCCCAGGAAGTTCTTTCATTGCTTCTGCTTGATAGTCTCCATCAAGTTCAGGGTAGAGAAGACCATATCGTGAACCTTGTTTTCCACAACGTCCAACAATAAGTTGATTATCATCAATATAAACATCAATATTTTCAGCAATATGTTTTAAAGCTTTTGCAAAACGTAAAACTAAAAGTTCACCTTCGGTTTCTTTCATAGATTCAGTAAAAAGCACTGCACGTTGAACATCTATAAATGGGCGTTTGCCATCAAACACTTCAGTAAGCTTGTAAAGGCGTGGATGTTTTTTCTTATAAATATCTTCGTTTCCTTTAATGTTGGACAAAATATATTCTTCTTGTCCGCTACATATACATCCGTCTCTCATAATAGAAAGCCTCCAAAATTATTTACAGTTTGTATGTATCTGGTGTAAGCATAGATTGTGCCATGATGTAAATAATCAATAATTTCAATCAGTAAAAATGTTTTAAAAATAAAAAAAAGAACTGCACGCTAAAAAATGACTCTTTCTTAGTGCAGTTCTAAAGGGGAGCTAGTATTATGATTGCAAATTTGCAATGTTACTGAAAGTTAAGTGCTATAGAATAGTTACTAAATATTTCTTGATAGTACTCAATAGGTCGATTAATATTAGATTTTGTATCGGAATAGAGACATGGTCTACCGAGTTGAGTATATTTTTCTTCTCCATTTGAATGATAAAAGAATATAGTATGCTCTTTTACGTTGTTTCGAGAAAGGAAAAGAGCGAGTTCTTGTAAACTTGTTTGATCATCGTTATAGCCTGGAATGATAACTGTCTGACTTTTGCATTCTAAATCGGGAAATTTATTTAGCGTGTTTGTGAAGTTTGAGAGTATACGAGTGTTATCTAACCCTGTGCCATTTTTATGTTTAATTGCGTCAAAATGTTTTATGTCGTAATAGAGAGTATCTATTTTTTGCAAAATTGCAATAACAGAAGGGTTATCTAAATCGAAGAATCCCGATGTTGAAATTGCGACAGGAATATTTTCTTCAATAAGAGCGTCAACAAGCGCAAGAGTAGCATTTGGACGCATAAAAGGTTCACCGCCGCTTATTGTGACTCCATCAATGAAGTCTCTGTCTTTATTGACAATTTCAATACATTCAGCAGGAGTGTAATTACTCCCGATTCCAAAAAGCGCTTGAGCTGGACAGACATTAAAACATTTTCCGCAACCATTGCAAAGTTCTCTATCTATGCCGATTGTATTGTTTTTTGTGGCATATATAGCATCATGAGGACAAGATTTAAGACATTTTCCACATTTTTCGTGTCCTATACATTTATCAGAAATATACATTAAGTCTGCATTTGTTTTATGTAGTTCAGGATTACAACACCAAGCACAACGTAAGGGGCATCCCTTAACGTAAATACTTGTTCTTACGCCATTTCCTTCAGATAAACTGAAGTGCTGTATGCCGCCTAAAAAGAGTTTAATTTGATTGTTGTTTATCATTTTTATCTCCTTTAAACGTCATTTTTTTCTTGTGCACTTATTCCATATTGAGTCATTTTTCGCCAGAGAGTAGAAAAGTGTACATTTAGAGTTACAGCAGCATCTTGTAAGGTATTATGAGAATCTATCACTTTTCTTATGTAGATAGCTTCAAGCTTTTGGCTAGCTTCCTTAAGAGGTAAGAATTTTTTTGAATCAAATAGCTCTAAGATATCATCTTCTAGTGGTGAAAGAGTTTCTCTTGTCTGCTGAAAACTATCAGACCTTGCAATGTTGCTTTCTATTTGATTTTCTTGATAAAATTCTTCTTTGCGAAGTGATTCTAAGCTAGGTTGTATAGCGAGAGGTAAATCTTTTAAGGTAATATTTTCACCTTCCGACATAACAAGCATCCACTCCATGATATTTACAAGTTCACGAGTGTTACCTGGAAAAGAGTACTGTATAAGCCAATGTAAAACCTGAGAATCTATTTTTTTATTTTGACCTAAACGAACATTACTCTTTCGTAAAATATCATAAGTCATAGCTCTAACATCTTCTTTGCGTTCTCGCAATGGTGGAATATTTAGAGGAATTACATTTAATCTATAAAATAAATCTTTTCTGAATAGGCCAGTTTCTATATCTTCTTCAAGATTTCTGTTTGTAGCAGCAATTATTCTTATATCTACAGAAATTCTTTTTGTTCCGCCAACTCTAACAAATGATTTTAATTCAATAACTTCAAGAAGTTTTACTTGTAATTGAAGTTTTAGTTCTCCAATTTCATCAAAGAAAACAGTACCATTTTGAGCGGATTCTATAAGTCCTATTTTTCCTTGTTGAGATGCCCCTGTAAAAGCACCTTTTTCATATCCAAAAAGTTCACTTTCCATAAGAGCTTCTGGTATGGCTCCGCAGTTTATAACAACAAAAGGTTTATCCTTTCTAGGGCTTTGCGAGTGGATTATAGATGCAAGCATACTTTTACCAACGCCTGACTCACCTTGCAGTAATACCGCGCTATTGACTTGACTGACCTTAATTGCTTGACGAACGAGCATACACATGGATTTACTTTGAATGATAAAACCCATTTCTTTACATATATCAGCTATTTCGTGGTCAGTTTCATCTAGAGAGAGAGGGGGTGGGATTTCTGCATTATCTTGTTTGACATTGAAGATTTCTTGATGAGGAGTAAAATTATCATTTTTTTGAAACGACGACTTATGTACAATACCTATAATGTTGGATAAATTACCTTTTTTATCAAAAATAGGAAGAGCAGATGTCCTAATAAAGTTTGTATTTTCATCAGAAATTTGATTTGTAACTTTACTCTGAGTTTGTAACACTTCTTTTAAAGAGGATAATAGCTTTGCTGGATCACGACGTAACTTATCAATATGTCTACCAATAAGAGCCTGACTTCCAACTAAAGCCATTTTCTCGTATACGCTATTTACTCGAGTAACTATACCTGAAGAATCAATAATTATGAAAGCATCGTTACTTTGCTCAAGCACAGTAGTGTATTCAGTATCAAGGGCAGAAAAATAACTGAGTTTTTTCAGTATATTTTCGTGCATAGAAAAATCTTGAATAATACAAAGAGCACCAATTGTTTCAAAACTATGCACAATAGGGATACGATAAATAAACGTATCTTCATCATCATTATTTGCATAAAGACTATGATGTGCTTGGCCAGAAGCAAGAACGCGCTTTACTTCAACCCATTCATCAGGAAGGATATCTGAAAGTGGCATTCCTTTAATAAGGGTAGAGTCCGCTTCATAGATTGTTCTTGCGCTGTAATTAGCTGTAAGGATTATACCTTTACTGTCAATAACTAAAAATCCATAAAAAATAGAGTCGAGGATTTGCTCTAAATGTTGCAGGGGGATATGTGTGAGTGATGGATACTTTAACAAAATGACCCCCTATAAGGCTCTAAGATAATTTGTATTTAATCCATGTTTTTGCATGGAGGGAAAAACACTATTGTGATGATTATGCTCATCACAAAAATGTAGCTGTAAGAACCAGTGTTTTTGTTTGCACCAAGTTTGTAAAATTTTATAAAGGGCTGATTTGCCAGTAGATGTTTTATAAATATATGTAGGTAAATCAAGGTAAAGAACTCTTGCACCGCGCGCCATGAGACTATTATCTTTACTATTTTTTAAAGATGTTAGCACAAGGCTTGGTATTGGAAAGTCTTCTTGCTTTACTGGCGAAAAACCATAATTGAAAGCTTGACCTGCCAATCTTCCGTCGGGAGTAGCTCCTGTTACTCTACCCATTGCTAAGTGAGCAGCTACAGGTACGTAAAATAACATAGGATTTTTTCCATTTCTATCTTTATGGCTTTGACAAAAATTCACCATGGCAGAATCAAGAGCATAAGCAAGTTTGTCAGTTCTTTCATTAACTGTTCCAAATTTGCAAACTTGCAAACATTCTTCACGAATACTTTCATTATTTTCAAAGTTATTTCGTACAACATCTAACAATTGAGAAAGAGTATATTTTTTCTTTTCAAAAACAAGTTCTTGTATAGCTGCTAACGAGTCGATAAGATTAGCAAATCCTATAGCCCCGATATTGCCACCACTTTGCAATTCTGAAAAACCACCGAGAGTAACATCTTTTCCGTCTCTCATAGCCAAGTCATGTAAAGAGGAAAGATAAGGAGCTGAAAAATAGTTTTTACGTATGCTATCAGCTAAATCTTGTTGTTCTGCAACCTTGCTAAGTAGAAAGTTCAATTGAAGTAATAAGCTTTCCCATAATTGACTAAACGTATTAAATTCATCATAATTTCCAGTCGTTAGTCCAACTATTTCCATCTTTGAGGCTGAAGTTGCACCATTATAGAGAGCCATTTCTAAAACGGCAAGAAGATTTATCCAAGTTGTGCCTGTGAAGTATGTGTCTTTATTTATCATTCTTGCTTCTGAAAAACCGCTTCCGCAGTAATCAAGAGCTTCTTCTAGACTTCCTCCACGTTTTATCAGTAATGGAATAATTTCTTCATCGTTTAAAAATACAGGAGATTTATGAGAATTTACAAGTTTTTCACAGAGATATTCTAAAAAAACTTTTGGAGAATTTTTATGTATACGAATACCTAACCATGGAAAATCTAAAGGAAAATCTAGAACAGAGTCTAGAACTAAATTTGTAAGTTTATTAGTTGCATCAGAGCCATCTGAAAGTTGACCTGCAATAGTTGTAAACTCCCAATGTAAATGATCTTGATACATTTTACTTCCAACTGGAGTTGGATTTAAGCGTACACATTGAGCTATATTTAGCCACAAACATTGAAGAATTTCTTTTGTTTGTTCATCAGTGAGATCATTTTCTGTTTTATCTTTTGTGTAAAATGGATATAAAAATTGATCCACTCTGCCATTGCTGATATGCCCACCGTGACTTTGTTCAATTCTTGAAATTAATTGTGCAAACCATTGAGCTTGCACAGCTTCTATAAAATTACGTGCTGGGTGATATGGCACATGACTACAGCGTTTTGCAATTGCTTGAAGTTCTTTTTGTCTATTGATATCGTTAGAATTTTTTGCAAGTTCAAGTGCTTTTTCTGCATGCCGTTCTGCAAAAGTTTTTATACCTTGACAAAGTATAATTATACTCTGATAAAATTTTATTTTATTATTTTCATCTATATTATTAGAGTCTTTAGATAGTTTTTCAAGATGTTCTTGTGCATCTTTCTCAATCCCGACAAAACCAATTTCTAGAATTTTTTTGTAATCTAAAACCCATTGAAGTGAGTGACGAATTGTTGCTGTTTCTGAAATGATAAAGCGTGGTTCAGAGTTTTCATTATCAGCAAACATTATTTTTTTTGTAGCCTTGGGAAGTTGAGGATAAAATTCCTCTCTAAATGTATTTCCTTTCCAAAATGGGAGAATTTCTTCCATAATTACAGTATAATCTTCTTTTGAATAAGGTAAGTGCTCAGCACCTTCAAAACTTTTTTCAAGTTCTTGATTTGCAAAAAGGCTAGCATCTAGTTCTGGATAAAAAATACCGTATTTTCCAGCACCTGAAAGTCTGCCGACAATAAGTTCTTGTGGTAAAATTGTTATTGGAATGTTTTCCATAACTGCAACCATTGCTTTAGCCCAGCGTAAGACTAAGGGTTCACCTACGGTTTCTTTCATTGAAAGAGTAAAATATTTTGCCCTGTAAATACTAAGATGTACAGGTTGTTGCATGTTTTGATCAATAAGAAATGCGATTCTATCGGTCATAGTTTTCTCGTTTTGTTTAGTTTCGGATTACGAGCTAAATACTTCTTTTGCCAAATTTTTTAATTGTATAATCTTTTCTTCTTCTATATTGTCTTGTTTTAGGGTGTAATCTTTATCTAAATAGCTGTATTTTATAGTTCCTGCTTTGTGGTACGGAAGCAGTTCAAAATTACAAGCATTTATATTTTTAGCAATTTGTGCTATTTCTGAAATTACTTTTTCTGAATCATTTACTGATGGAATAAGTGGTGTTCTTATATGAATTTTAAGTTTTGGAAAATTATTACGTAACGCTTCTAAATTTGAAAGAATTTGAGTATTATCTACAGATGTGAACTGTTTATGAATATCAGAATTTGAATGTTTTATGTCAAATAACACATAATTTGCAAAATTGCAAGCTTCCAATAGAACATCTTGAGAAGTGTATCCGCAGGTTTCTATTGCACGATTAATTCTTCTCTCGTAAGCTTCTTTCAAAAGTGCAATTGCAAATTCTGATTGAAAAAGAGGCTCGCCTCCTGATAGAGTTATTCCACCACCGGAGCGAGCATAAAAAATATTATCTTGTTCAACCTTATCAATGACTTCGTTTACAGTCATTATGTCTCCATAGCAAACAAGAGCATTTGGTGCGCAAATTTCAACGCATTTTTTGCACAGATTACATTTTGCTCTATTAATATGAACTTTATTTTCATAAAAAGATAAAGCCCTAACAGGGCAAACTTCAACACATTTTTTACATGATAAACAAGAACTTTGCTTATATGCAATCTCAGGTTGATATGCTTGAGATTCAGGATTTGAACACCAAGCACATTTAAGAGGGCAACCCTTTAGAAATACAAGAGTACGAATACCCGGTCCATCGTGAATCGAGTATTTTTGTATATTAAAAACAATACCTTGATTATTATTCATTATATCCTCAAACTATAAAAAAAATTTCAGTACCTTGACGTAAAAGGAAATAATTGTTTTAGAGTGCCTCATTCCTTTCCGACGAGGTACGAGTCGGAAAGAAATGGGGATTCTCAAGGGAATTATTCCCTTGAGCCGTCGGAGACACTCTTCATTCATTTTTCTATTTTTCTAAACGATCTCTAACAGTTTTAACCCAAGTAGCATCGAGTTTTGAACTGAATTCGTCGTATACCGGTTTTGCAAGTGAGAACCATTCTTGCCATTCAGGTTCAGTTGGCTGATGAACATCAATACCTTCAGCGATGAATTTTTGAGCTCCACCTTCTTCAATAACGTCCCACTGAGCGTTTGCATAAATAACAGCTTCTTTAAAACCTTGCTCTACAATTGGTTTTGCCCAATCAGGAAGATTTTCGTAATAAGCTTTATTTATTGATGCAACCATGAAGAACGCATTGAATTTATTACGGATAATTGATGAAAGAACTTCATTGTATTTGTTTGCATACATGCTATTAACACCAAGACCTAAACCGTCGATAGTGCCAAGTTGTAAACCTGTGTAAACTTCACCAAAAGCCATAGTAGTTGGGTTCATACCGAAAGCTTTTACCATTTCTCTTTCGATTGGAGAAGCAGTTATACGAATTTTCATGCCTTCTAATTGACTAGGCAAGTGTGCATTTTCTCTTGTAATACCCATTGAACGGAAGGTTACAGGTGAAACCCAAACCATTTTTAATCCTTTTTGTTCCATGAGAGCATTCATTTTTTCGTATACAGGCCCTTCAAGAGCTGTTCCGTCTTCATTATAAAAGAGCTTTTTATTATCAAGAGTATTCATAACTAGATATGGTAATTCAAATACTTGCCATTCAGGTATAATAGCTGTTAGGTTTGATGTTGAACCTGCGTGCATTTGTAAAATACCCATTTGTACTTTTTCAGCAGTTGCAAGACAGTCACCCATGCTTGCACTACCGTAAATTTCAACGCCGATGCGACCGTTACTTTCTTTTTCTACATATTCTTTGAAACGTACCCACGGTGTACTTTGGTTATCAGATGGTGGTGCAGCGTGTCCGGCTTTGATAAGAAGTTCAGGTTCAGCCTTAGCAATAGTTGCTGTTAATGGTGAAAACATAATACATGCTAACATAGCACATAATACACGAGAAATTTTATTCATAATATAATCCTCCATGAAATTTGTATTGTTATAGCAAATCTTATGCCATGTGTAACTATTTGTAATTTATTGTAAAATATTTATGCAATTTCATAAAATATTTCAAGCTTTGCAATATTGCAATTAAAAAGGCAAATTGTATATTTGAAATCTTTATTGGTTTGCAAATTTGCAAATCTAATGCTCTTTCATTGCAAATAAAGCTTTGCAAAAAGAATATTATGTTAAAATATCATGTAAACAAGCAGATTTGGAGTGTATGGCATAAGATTTGCTATAATGCAAACAACAACATAACTTGGATCTGTTTCTAAATTAATTTTTATTTTGGATTTTCCAGATTATAAAGATTATCAAATTCAAGTTTTAACTTAGAGACAGGTCTTAATTGTTTATAAAATTTTGGTGCTTGAGGAGGGTTAAATGCTAAATAAAAGTGAAGTTGAAAAACTGCAAGGTTTAGCAAAAGAAGTGCGTATAGCTATGTTGACGGCTATGTCTGCTTTTGGTGTTGGGCATATAGGGGGATCGCTTTCGATTGCTGAAAGTTTGGTGTATCTCTACTATAAAGAAATGAAAACTGATCCTAAAAATCCTCTTTGGGCTGATAGGGATAGATTTGTTCTTTCAAAAGGTCATAGCGGACCGGCTCTTTATGGTGTGCTTGCTATGAAAGGTTATTTTCCTTACGAAGAACTAAAAACTCTCAATCAAAGCGGAACTCGCTTACCAAGTCACTGCGATAGAGTTTTGACTCCGGGAATTGATATGACAGCCGGTTCATTAGGTCAAGGTTTATCAGCGGCTGTTGGTATGGCAATTGCTGCTAAAATAGATAAAAAAGACTATAGAACCTATTGCATTATTGGCGATGGGGAATCTCAAGAAGGTCAAATTTGGGAAGCTTGCATGACTGCGGCTCAACAAAGATTGGATAATCTTGTTGTTATCTTAGACGATAACGGTATGCAATTAGACGACTATACAGATAATGTAATGTCTATTCGTGATGCTGAAAAAAGATGGCAAGGTTTTGGCTTTGCAACAATCACTGTTGACGGGCATAATTTCCAAGAATTAAATAAAGCTTTTCAGTACGCCAAACATGTAAAGGGTAGACCAACCCTTATTCATATGCTCACCGTAAAAGGTAAAGGGGTAAGCATGGCGGAAGGTATATTGAGCAATCATAATATGCCTGTATCACAAGAGGCATTTGAAAAATGTGTACAAGAGATACAAAATGAGGTGTACGATGCTTGAAGATAAAGAAATGAGAGCTATTTATTGCGATTCACTTATAGAATTGAGTAAAGAAAACGAAAATATTGTCGTGATCGATGCCGATCTTGCAACTGCATGCGGCACACTTAAATATAAAAAAGAATATCCTACACGTCATATAAACGTAGGTATTGCAGAAGCAAACATGGCAGGTGTTGCTGCTGGTCTTGCAACTTGCGGAAAGGTTCCATTTATTAATTCATTTGGTCCTTTTGCAAGTAGACGTTGTTATGATCAAGTAACAGTTTCAATAGCTTATGCAAAGTTGAAAGTCTGTATTGTAGGGTTTGATCCGGGCGTTACGGCAGAAGCGAATGGTGGAACACATACTCCTTTAGAAGATATGAGCCTTATGCGCGTTCTTCCTAATATGATTTGTGTTGAACCGACTGACGGTGTTATGCTCAAAGCTCTTATACCACAAATTATTGAATCACCAGATCCTGTATACATTAGATTATTACGTAAAAAAGCAGATAGTATTTATGCAAATCGCCCAGAAATTGATATCAAACTCGGTAAAGCAAATGTTTTGACCGAAGGAAATGATATCACACTTATTGCAAGTGGTATCATGGTAAATCAAGCACTTGAAGCGGCAAAAGTTCTTGCAGAACAAGGCATAAGCGCAGAAGTTATTGATTTACATACATGGCAACCACTCGACAGCGAAACCGTATTAAAATCTGTTGCAAAAACTAAAGCTGTTGTCACTTGTGAAAACCATAGTGTCACAAACGGTTTAGGAAGTGCAATAGCTGAGCTTCTCTGTGAAAATGCACCTGCCCCTCTTTATAGAGTTGGCGTGCGTGGTAGATTTAGCGAAGTTGGTAAACGCCCATACCTAGAAAAATTATTGGGCTTGACCATAGAAGATATTGTAACAGCAAGTAAAAATGTTTTGGAACGTAAATAAAAGGAATAGTCCTTAAAAAATAAGTTGGAGATCTTATGAAAAAGTTTTTGTTTACAACATTATGTATTTTAGGTCTTTCAAGTGTAGCGTTTGCAGCACCTGAAATTACAATTAAAGCTGCTCAATCAAATGGAGCCGTAGGTGCACAACAAGAGCCGTGGATTAAATTTAAAGAAGTTGTTGAAGCTAAAAGTGATGGTCGTATTCTTGTAGAACTTTATCCTGGTGCTGTTCTTGGTTCTTGTAATGAGTTAGCAGAAAAAGCTATGCTTGGAATTATCCAAATGGGTAGCGGTTCTTCATCAAATCTCACTACAGTAAACCCAAAACTTGAAGCTTTAGAACTTCCTTATGTTGTGAATAATATGCACGATCAAATGAAGTTATTCTATAAAGGTGAAAATGGTCGTATTGGTGGCGAATTATTTGAAGAATTAAATGCTCCAATGCTTCAAAAAGGAATTAGATTTGTGGGTATTATGCCATTCCAATATCGTGATATGGGTGTAAACTTTGAAGATCTTACAAAACCTGAACAATTAGAGGGTAAAAAAATCCGTAGTACAGCTTCTCAAATTGAAAGAGAATGTATTTCTGCAATGGGTGCAAATCCTGTAACTATGGCTTTTGGTGAAGTTTATACAGCGTTACAGCAAGGTACAATCGACGGTGAAGGTCTTCCTGTTGATCTTATGTATGATATGAAACACCACGAAGTAGTTGAATCAATTGCTCGTATTCGTTATAACACATTCTTCTCAACAATGTATGTGAATGAACAATGGTATCAAAGCCTTCCAGAATGGGCTCGTGTAATCGTTGACGATGCTCTTTTTGAAGCAATCCAACACGGTAACCAAGTATTCAAACAACTTGAAGAAGAAAGAATTAAAGACCTTACAGAAGCGGGTGTAGAAATCTATACTCCTAATGCTGAACAGTTCAAAGTATGGGAAGCATTATTACTGCCTGTACGTGAAAAAAATACTGAAAAAGTAGGAAAAGAATGGCTTGAAAAACTTCAAACTGCTTTGAAGTAGATTATTTACTGGGGGAGAGGGAAAAACACAACTTTTGAAAGGGAACTTTTCCCTCTCTCGAATATAGAACAAGTTCTTTCTCTATTTTACATAAAAAAGTTTACTTACTTTGGGGATAAGGGGAAGAATTATTTTGAAAAGCTATTTCATTTTTTCCGAGGAATGAGGAAAAAATAAATAGGGTTTCCAAAGGGGATTATCCCCTTTGGTCGCCGAAGGCATAAAGAAAAAAATAAATGAGGTTTTTATGAAGAAGTTTTTTTCCTATTTAGATGAATATTTTGAGGAATCGATAATCCTTACTTTGTTATCGCTTCTTATAATAAATGTTTTGGTTGAAGTTTTCAGAAGATACGTATTAAATAATTCAGGTCAATATTCAGAAGAAATTGCACGTTATACACTTATAGCAATTATCTATCTTGGAGTTCCTTATGCTGTGAAAAAGCGCTGTCATATTATTTGTGACGTGCTACCTTCAACAATTTCACCGAAATTGAATTTTGCAGTAACTCTTGTATCGAACTTACTTTTTATGCTTATGTGCGTGCTTATGACTCTTAGTTGTTATCAGTTAGTACAACAACAAATAATGTTAAATAAGCTAACTCCGGCAATGTATTTGCCGATGTGGATGTTTAGTTCTATAGTAGGAATTGGATTCTTCATAGCAATTTTTAGAATTATTCAGAGTATTATGGAAGATATAAAATATTATCCTAATCCGGTACCAACAAACTCGCACGCATCTACTGAAGTAGACTTAGACGGCTCATTATAAGGAAGGAATTTATGGAAGCTTTATATTTATTCGGTGGATTTGGTATATTTCTTTTAATGAGAGTTCCTATCGCGGTTGCGGCAGGCTTATCAGCGACTCTTTATATTTTACTTACCGGAATGTTTCCTTTATCGCTAGCATCTTTAGCGGCGTTTCAAGGTTTGGATTCATTCACACTTTTGGCAGTTCCTTTCTTTGTTTTAGCGGGTCAAATTATGGCGCATGGTGGAATTGCTAAATATCTATTAAAACTAGCAGATGCTATGCTTGGTTCAATGCCGGGCGGCTATGCTATGACTACTGTTTTGGCAAGTACTTTCTTTGCTGATTTGAGTGGTTCATCTCCAGCTACAGTGGCGGCGATTGGTAGTATTATGGTTCCTGCAATGGAAAAACATAATTATAAAAAAGACTTCGCTGCCGCTGTATGTGCATGTGCCGGTTGTTTATCAGTTATTATTCCTCCAAGTAACCCAATGGTTGTTTATGGTGTTGCAACTGATACTTCAATTGGTAGACTCTTCCTTGCCGGTATTGTTCCTGGAATCATGGTAGCATTAAGTCTTGCTATTCCAGCTTACTTTATTTCTAAGAAAAACGGCTGGAAAGGTAATACAAATGCGACTGATAGAGAACCTCTTGGCGTTGCGTTTAGAAAATCAGTTTGGGCATTGCTTGTACCTGTAATTATCATGGGTGGTATTTACGGCGGTATCTTTACTCCAACAGAATCAGCGGCGGTTGCTTGTTTATATGCAATCATCGTGGGGCTTTTCCTCTATAAAGAATTCGGCTTCAAAGATATTCCAAGACTTTTACGCGCAGGTGCTGTAACAATTGTTCCTCTTATGTTGATTGTTGGTATGGCAGCAGTATTTAGTCAGGTAATTTCTCTTTTAGGTGTACCTACAAAAATGGCACGTGCTTTGCAGTCAGTAACTGATAACCCATTGCTTCTTTTGTTGATAATCAATTTATTCTTATTATTCATTGGTATGGTTATGGAAACAGTAGCGGCGATTGTTTTGCTTGCTCCAATTCTTATGCCTTTAGTTGTTGAACTTGGAATTGATCCCGTACATTTTGGTATCATTATGATTATTAACTTAGCAGTAGGATTTATCACACCGCCACTAGGAGTTAACCTCTTTGTTGCAAACTCGATATCAAAAGTGCCGAGTGAGAAGGTTTTTGTGGCAGCACTACCATTCGTGTTTAGTATGTTTATCTGCTTAGCATTGATTATTGTATTCCCATCAACATGCCTATTCTTACCGGAATTATTCTATGGTAAATAATTGTACAAATATATCTTCTATAGGGGAGGCAAAGCTTCAATCGAAGCTGACTTACTTCCCTTTAGTAGATAATCAATTTACAGAAATAACTCTTGGAAGTGAATCTTTCACGGCTTCAATGACATCGGAACAAGAAGAAGAGAATTATTGCTTTGAATTGGCAGGGCCTAGAAAAAACATCTATTTCGATCCTGCTAAAACAAAATGCGCAATAGTTACTTGTGGCGGACTTTGCCCAGGAATTAATGATGTTATTCAAGCTATTGTAAGAACAGCTACAAAAATCTATGGAGTGAATAGCGTTCTAGGTATTCGCTATGGATTAAAAGGCTTTCTTCCGGAGTATGGTTATAATTTTGAAGAGCTAACAAGTGATAATTGTGAGAGTATTCATTTGTTCGGTGGTACTGTGCTTGGTACAAGTAGAGGTCCACAAAGCTCTGAGGCTATTGTAGATTCGCTTGAGAGAATGAATATTTCATGCTTGTTCGTAATAGGTGGAGACGGCACAATGAAAGCCGCCAAAAGTATTTATGACGAAGTGCAAGCAAGAAAATCAAGAATAAGCGTAATTGGTGTTCCTAAAACAATTGATAATGATATCAATATGGTACCAAAATCATTTGGATTTGAAACTGCAGTAGCAAAGGCAAGTGAGTCATTGCAATGTGCCCATACCGAGGCCATGAGTGTTATTAATGGTATTGGTATGGTCAAATTGATGGGCAGAGATTCCGGATTTATAGCGGCTCAAGCAAGTGTATCCCTTATTGGCGTTGATTTTTGCTTGATTCCTGAGATGGAACTTATCCTAGAGGGTGAAAATGGCTTACTTGCTCAGATAGAAAGAAAGCTTGTGAAATCGGGTCATGTGCTTCTTTCTGTAGCTGAGGGAGCGGGGCAAAATCTACTTCCTCAGCAATCTGACGAAACTGATGCTTCTGGGAATAAAAATCTTGGAGATATCTGTAAGTTCTTGAAAAAAAGAATTTCAGAAAATCTAAAGAGTAAAGATATTCCTTATGGATTCAAATACATAGATCCAAGCTATATTATTCGTTCCGGTCATGCAAATGCAAATGACAGAGTTTATTGTAAAATCCTCGGTCAGCACGCAGTTCACGCAGCTATGAGCGGAAGAACAGGTATGGTTGTTTCTCGTATTATGGATCAATACGTACACGTTCCACTAGAACTTGTAACAAAACATAGACGAGTACTTTCAATGCAGTCCGACCTTTGGAGATCTGTTCTAGAAACAACAGGTCAAGATAGTTTTGGATAGGTAAAGATTTATTGGGGGGGGGAACCCCCGGTTTTTTTTGAGAAAAACTAGGTTTTCCCCCTCAAACTCCCCCTTTCCTTAAAAAAACATTTTTTAATATTCCCCTATTTATAGAGTATGCAAAATAATTTTTTTGAGAAAGTATGCTGAATGTTAAATCGAAAGATTAAACATAGATAAAAGGATCTCCTTCCTAAAAAAAGGTACATATCTTCTTATGAAATATGTACCTTTTCTT
>CAYJOR010000028.1:0-33373 GCA_964371865.1 uncultured Desulfovibrionaceae bacterium
CTGATTTCATTTCAGCAATTTCTTCTAAGCTTTTGCTTGATAGAAGTTCAAAATAACGCCACATCAATTCATCTGAAATTGACATAGTTTTACCGAATTGATCACTAGGTGTTTCGTCAATTCCTATGTAATTTCCGTAAGATTTTGACATTTTTCTTACGCCATCAAGACCTTCAAGAAGTGGCATTGTAATAACACATTGCGCTTCTTGATTATATGCTGTTTGAAGTTGACGTCCCATAAGTAAGTTAAATCTTTGATCTGTTCCGCCCATTTCAACATCAGCTTCAAGTGCAACTGAATCATACGCTTGACAAAGCGGGTAAAACAATTCGTGGATTGAAATTGGACGTTCTTCTTTAAATCTTTTTGTAAAGTCATCACGCTCAAGCATTCTTGCAAGAGTACAACGTGAAGCGAGTCTAATCATATCGTACGATGATAAAGCACCTAGCCAACGAGAGTTGAACTCAACTATTGTTTTTTCCGGATCTAATATCTTAAATAGCTGTTTTTTATATGTTTCAGCATTTTGAGCTACTTGTTCAGGTGTAAGAGCAGGGCGTGTTTCTGAACGACCTGATGGATCGCCAATCAAACCTGTAAAGTCACCAATCAAGAAGATAACTTGATGGCCTAACTCTTGAAAATGACGCATTTTATGCATTACAACTGTATGCCCCAAGTGCAAGTCAGGTGCTGTTGGATCGAATCCAACTTTAACGCGTAAGGGTTTGCCTTTTGCTAATTTTTTTCTCAAATCTTCTTCATTGATGAAGTCTGCAACACCACGTTTAATAAGCTTTATCTGGCTATCTATATCTATCATTTTTACACCCTAATTTATTATTAAATAGAACCTAGTCTTTTACACTTCTTTTAGTAATTTGTCAAATTTTATTGAGAAGGATTTTTTTGCCTTTGACGACCAAGGTGAATGATTCCCCATGTAAATTCCTTTTCTTTTTCACGTATCTCACGGAAAATGAAAATAGTTTTAAAAAAAATTATTTTCATTATCATCAAATTAAAGAATCTACTTAAAACTGACTAATGCAAGTAAATTAAATAAAAATTAGTCCTTCTATTAACATCACAATTAATGAAAGGACTAATTATTTAAATTATATCTTAGAATTTATTTTCTCTACGAACGGTTTTCTTTACTTCAACGTTAAGTGAATATTTTTTTGGAACGACTCATTACTTTCTATCGAGGAACGAGTGAGAAAGAAGTGGGGTTTCCAAAGGGAATCATTCCCTTTGGTCGTCGAAGACAAAAGAAACAGTCGAAGGCAAAAGAAAGGCTTGTTGGAGACAAAAGAAATCTATTTCTTTACGAGTGGTACAAGTAGCATTTGTAAAACTCTGCCTTCTGCACGAGCTTCTTGTTCTACTTTACCGATATCTTTTGTATCTTCGATGATTCTATCGAGGATTGTTTCACCACGGTCTTTATGCACTATCTCACGACCTCTAAAGAATACAGAGACTTTACATCTATCACCTGCTTCAAGAAAACGACGAATGTGACGAACTTTTGTTTCGTAATCGTGATCATCCGTTTTAGGGCGAACTTTAATCTCTTTAATCTGAACAACTGTTTGATTTTTCTTAGCTTCTTGCTTTTTCTTTTGTTGTTCGTACTTAAATTTACCATAGTCCATGATGCGGCATACAGGTGGTTCAGCATTAGGGGAAACTTCAACTAAATCAAAGCCTTGTTCTTTTGCAGTTTGCAAAGCATCTTGACGAGTTAAAATTCCTAACTGTTCTCCGTCTGCACCAATAACACGCAATTCACGTGCACGAATTTGATCGTTACGGCGTACCCCATCTTGTGGGACATCTTTTCTTGATTTTAGATTAGGCGAAGCGATAACTCATTCCTCCATTCTTAAAAGGTTCAACACATTCAGCGATTAAGAATTCCGCAAAAGCTTCTTGAGTATAGAAACCGAGGTTTTCACCTACACGCGGACGTACATTAACGCCTTTTTCTTCCATTTCTTTATCCCCAATGACTAGCATATAGGGAACTTTTTCCATTTGAGCTTCACGTACTTTATAACCGAGCTTTTCATTACGTGTATCTAATTCTACACGTAAACCTTGCGTTTGTAAATAGCTTTGTACTTCTTTTGCGTACTCATTGTGCGCATCGGTTATTGTTAAAATTCTCGCTTGCACCGGAGCCAACCAAGTTGGAAGTGCGCCAGCATAATGCTCTATTAGCACACCGATAAAACGCTCTAGTGAGCCCACTATTGCACGGTGAACCATTACTGGACGATGTTTTTCATTATCGGCACCAACATAATTGAGGTCGAAGCGTTCCGGCAAGGTGAAATCTACTTGAATTGTAGATAGTTGCCATTCACGACCAATTGCATCAGTTACTTTAATGTCAATCTTAGGACCATAGAATGCGCCATCACCCTCATTGATTGAGTAAGGAAGTTCTTTATTCTCTACCGCATTGATAAGTGCATTTGTTGCAATATCCCAAGCCTCATCAGAGCCGATTGATTTTTCCGGACGGGTTGAAATTACGATTCTGTAATTAAAACCAAAAAGCTTCATTAGATCATCAGAAAGCTTCATTACGCCAAAAATTTCTTCTTCAAGCTGTTCAGGCATACAGATAATATGCGCATCATCTTGAGTAAACTGTCTTACACGTAGCAAACCATGGAGCGCACCTGATTTTTCATGCCTGTGAACAACGCCTAATTCAAAATAGCGCTTTGGTAAGTCCCTGTAAGATTTAGTTTGTTGGTTATAGATAATCATATGACCAACGCAGTTCATTGGTTTTACGCCATGAACGTCGACTGTGTTTTTCACATCATCATGAATTTCAGTGAAGTACATATTTTCACGATAGTTAGCGTAGTGACCTGATGTTTCCCAAAGCTCGCGGCGCAGTATTTGCGGCCCTTGAACTAGTTCATAGTTACGCTTCATATGTTCTTTACGCAAGAAATCTTCAATAATTGTGCGAACTAACATACCTTTTGGCTGCCAGAAAACCATACCTGGTGCAAAATCTTCAGAGAATGAAAATAAATTCAATTCCTTACCAAGTTTTCTATGGTCGCGTTTTTTTGCTTCTTCTAGGCGATTTAGATATGCTTTTAATTCTTTATCGTTAGCGAAAGCAGTTCCGTAAATACGTGAAAGCATTTTATTATCGGAATTACCTCTCCAGTATGCACCTGCTACACTCATAAGCTTGTATGATTGAACAAATGATGTTGATGGGAGGTGAGGCCCGCGGCAAAGATCTAAGAAATCGCCACATTTATAAAGAGAAACTGTATCAACATCTAAATCGTTGATAATTTCAACTTTATAATCTTCATTCATTGAAGTGAAAAGTTTAATCGCTTCTTCTTTTGATATAATAGAACGCTCAAAAGGAATGTTTGCTCGAATAATAGCCTGCATTTCTTTTTCAATTGACTCTAAATCTTCTAAAGAGAAAGCTTTAGGCACGTCGAAGTCGTAGTAAAAACCATTTTCGATTGAAGGACCAATAGTAACCTTCACATCTTTAAATAGTTTTTGCACTGCATATGCCATAATGTGTGCAGTTGAATGGCGAAGGATATCAAGACCTTCTTTAGAATCAGCGGTAATAGTTTCTATAGCCGTTGTTCCTGTAGGAATAGGGCTTGAAACATCATAAAGTTCTTCACAGGTACCATTATTAATACGAACTGCGAGTACGCCTTTCATTTTTTTACCGGAAAGACCTGCTTTTAGCACATCTTCGATTTTTTCAAATTCATTACCTTCAACAACTACGCCGTCAAGCAACATGCAAAACTCCAAAGTATAAAGTATATAAATAAAAAAAGGAGAAGCAAGCTTCTCCCGTATCAGCATTGGTAGGAACGAGCAGATTTGAACTGCTGACCCCTTCCGTGTCAAGGAAGTGCTCTACCCCTGAGCCACGCTCCTGCATTCATAACAAAAGACAACATACGCACAAGCTAAAGAGTTGTCAAGTTTTTTTTATAATAAGTTTATCTTTTTTTACTATATTTCTCACTTGTTTTTAATGAGAAAATATTTTCAGAAAAATAAATTCTGGAATTCCTGCCACATAATCCCGTTATAAATTATAAACTACTTATCATTGCAGCCACAAGAACCACCACAGCCTTGTTTTAAATCTTTTTTAGAGCAAGCATCTGCGCTTGCACACCCTATACATTTCACACCTTTTTTCTTTTGATTAACAACATATCTAATTGCAAGAAAAAGAATTAATACTATAATTCCTAATACAATCGCATCTTTCATAAAAACTCCTTATAAAAAAATCCCTTACTCATTCAAGTAAGGGATTTTCAAACTTTATGTGAAAGCTAAATCAAACGTTGTATCTGCATTCAATAACTTAGTTAGCTGTTGCAAGATTACGTTTCGCTTCAGATTCCGCATTCCCTTTTCTTACTAATTGAACTAATACAGCAAGCATTATACCAACTGCGATAAGTCCCGGTACAAAAGCTGAGCCTAATACGCCTGTAGTTACAAATGTACCAATTTGATACACAAAGAACGCTACAGCAAAGCCTGTTCCAAATTGAAGAGCAATACCAGCCCATAACCATTTTCTATTTTCCATTTCTGCATTCATCGCACCAATCGCTGCAAAGCAAGGAGGAGTGAAAAGGTTGAACATTAGATACGCAAGAGCTGCTACAGAAGTCATACCCATTATTTCTGCTACTGATCCTGCTCCGCTTACAAGCGCAAGTTCTTCAGTATCAATAAAATTAGTGATTCCGTATACAACCGCTAATGTGCCAACAACGTTTTCTTTTGCAATAAATCCTGTAATTGCCGCAGCAGCAAGTTGCCATACGCCAAATCCTAAAGGAAGAAGTAAAATTGCAAATGGGCTTGAGATAGATGCAAGAATACTTGTTGCTTCTGCGCCTTCTGCTACAACATTGAAGCTCAAATCAAATGTTTGCATAATTTGAACTGCAGCGTTACAAATCAAAATAACTGTTGCCGCTTTAATGATAAATGCTTTACCGCGTGATAACATTGATAATGTTGCTCTTGCAATACTAGGGAACTGATAATCTGGAAGCTCCATAATAAAGAATGAACGAGCATATTTTTCACCGGTAATTTGTTTAATAAGATATGCACCTAAAATGATAAGTAAACCACCTGCAAAGTACATTGTAGTTCCAACCCAAGCTGCGTCCGCAAAGAATACACCAGAGAAGAGTGCAATAACAGGAAGTTTAGCACCACAAGGCATAAAAGGTGTAAGCATTGCTGTAGTTCTGCGTTGGCGCTCGTTTCTGATTGTTCTTGTTGCCATAACACCAGGAATTGCACAACCTGTTCCAATTACCATTGGAATAATTGATTTACCTGATAAACCAACAACTTTAAGGAATCTATCCATAACAACAGCTACACGAGCCATATAACCACAATCTTCTAAAAGTGCAAGCAAGAAGAACATTACCATGATAAGCGGTAAGAAACCAACAACTGCTCCAACACCACCAATAACACCATCAAGCAAGAGCGCACTTAGGAGTGGTGATACGTCTTCGCCTAAAAGTCCGGCACACCATTCATAGAACATGTCTATATAGCCAACCATCCAGTCAGCAATAAAAGTACCTAAAGTTGTTTGTGAAATGTAGAATACTGTCCACATAACCGCTGCAAAAATTGGAATACCTAACCATTTATGAGCAACGATACTGTCAAGAGTATTTTGGATTGAGCTTGAAGCTTTTTCTTCTTTACGCTTTTCAACGCCAGCAACAAGATTATTTACAAAATCGTAACGTTTTATATCAGAAGCTTTAACCGCTTCTTCTGATGTTACGTTTGCATCTTGCACGAAAGGAGCTGTTTGCCCTTTACCTGCTAATGAAATAGCTGTTTCGATTAATTCTTTGTGTCCATTATCAGAAGAAGAGGTTGATACTGTAGAAATAACTGGACAGCCTAATGCTTTTGAAAGAGCAGCAACATCAATCGAAATACCTTTCTTAGCATTCAAGTCTGATTTATTCAAAGCTACTACAACCGGAATACCAACTTCAAGCAATTGAGTTGTAAAGAAAAGTGAACGGTTAATACTTGTAGCATCAACGATATTGATAATTACATCAGGGCTTTCACTCTTTACAAAATTACGTGTGATGTTTTCTTCTGAGGTAAATGGTGACATTGAATATGCACCCGGTAAATCAACTGCGATTAAGTTTTCACTTCCAGAATACAAATTTTTCTTAATATTGCCTTCTTTCTTGTCAACGGTTACACCCGCCCAGTTACCGACTTTTTCAATTTTACCGGTAATTGCATTAAAAAGTGTGGTTTTCCCACTATTTGGGTTACCTGTTAGAGCTATTTTCATACTCTCTCCTTATGTTTTATAAAATCTTTTTTTATTTTGAACAGTTACTCTTATCAAGCTAACTTTAGCATATAAATAAAAAACTGTTTTGTAATTCAAACTCTTAGAATAAAAAAAATAAGGCTAAAATTTATATCTCAATTGCTGAGGCTAAATCTTCGTCAATGCTATATTTTGCATTTTTTACATTAATAACATAGTTTTTATGGAGAATTGAAACTACAGAAATACTTTGCCCTTCATAACATCCAAGAGTAAATAGAAACGCTTTCATTTCATCATCGCCACGAGTGTTGATTGATTTAATTGTATAATCAGTATTTAAGTTTGCTTTTGTTAGATTATTTGGCATTATGATTCCTGTTTAGTTGATATAGAGTTAGCAATGTATAACCCACGAGACTATAGTAACTAACAAAAATTTTGTCAATAGAATTTTTTATTTAAAACAGAATTTAGAATTTACTTTATGTATAGCTCAATAATTGTCCAGAAGTCTTTTCTTAAGACCTCTACATAATTACTGAAATTTTACTGAGAAAAGCTAATAATTTTCTTTTTACTTTAGGGTTACTTTCTAACTTGTTGATATTCCAGTAAATGGTTTTTAAGGAAGGGGGAGAGCTCGAGAGGGGGAAACACCGTTTTTGACTCAAAAACGTGGTTTCCCCCTCTCGAAAATAATTATGCAGAGCTCTTTTCTTAGAGAAATACATAAAGATGAAGTAAATATAGTAATTAGCAAAAAAAAAGAGAATACTCTCACTTTTCAGCAAGAGTATTCTCTATAAAAAAACAGCAACTTATAGGAGATAAAATTCACACGATGTGAATTAGCAAACCCTTAAAAAGACTGTATACTAAAACATTTCTTTTGGCAATGTGCCACTTGGCACATTGGTTTATATTTTTTAAAATTTATATTTAATTTTTATCTCGCCGGCATGAAATTTTTTCTCATTTCCGTATTCTCCATTATAGTGAAGATCCACACTCGAGTTTTCATCACTCCACGTAATTCCTGTTTGTAGAAGTATTCTATTTTCATCACTTATATCTAAACGTGAATTATCTCTAGCAATATTTAGAGGTTTAGCAACTTCACTACCACTAATATTACGTCTAAAACCTACTCCAATACTTGGTTGGATAAACGAATTATCTTCAAGTAAAAAACTCCCTTGCAAATTTACCATTAAACTTGCATACATTGCACCATAGTACGATTTTCCTACGCTTTCTGCATAACCGGGATTTTCTATAAAAAAGAAATTTGCTTGTAAATTTGAAGTCTGGAGATACGATATACCAATTTCCGGAACAATAACAGTATTAGAATCTAGTTTACTGATATAACCCGCGGATACACCAGAATAAATTGTATAGCTCTTCTTATCATTTTCAGAAGTTCCACTATTTAATTCACTCATTTGCTTATCAGTACCACTCAGTGAAATTTGACTTTTTAAGTAAAGATTATTGTCAAGAATGATATTGCTTTCTGAGCCAAGTGAATAAAGAAGTCTATCAGACTTTAATCTATTTTCAGTTTTTATTTTTGACTCATTAAAACCTAGATAAAAGCCACGCTGTAAATTATCATCAAAATAGTAAGTAGCTCCGAAAAGGTACGCATTTGATGAGTCATATAAATCTTTTTGTATATTATTTTCTGCAAAAGCATAATCCGCCACGAAAAAAGGTAACACAATTAGCATTTTCTTTAGTATACTAGATATATAAGACATAATCCCCTCCTTTGAAAGGATTAAATACAGTTCATATCCACCTAAAAAGAGGATAACAAAGAAGTACTTTTGAGTCAATAATTATTATCTATTAACTAGGGTGTGTTTTACCTTATTTTAGTTTATGATTTCTTGAAAAGGAAAAGAACATTTTTTTGAATAATGAGCTTTTCACCCTCAAAATCCCCCTTTTGAAAATAATTATGCAGAGATAATAAAATTGGATAAAAAAATGTGTTAGCTGACAAATATCAAACTAACACATTCTAGATTATGTTTCTAAGTTTACTTTATAAACATTATAAAGCTTTTTCAATTGCTTCTTTAAGTTCTTCTCCGGTGATTAAACCAGGATAATTTAGAGTAACCTTAAGGTTTTTATCGTAGACAATATTATGCGGTATTGCAGAAATACGATACGCAAAAGCTATATCGTTATTTGCATGATATACAGGATAATTTATCTTATGTTCTTCAGCAAATGATTCAAGAGGAGCAACATCTTCATCAACCGATAGTCCTATAATAAGAACATCTTCTTCTTTTAGTTCTTTACGAACTGCTACGATATCCGGAATTTCTTCTTTACAAGGCGGGCACCAAGTAGCGAAGAAGTTTAGAACTATAACCTTTCCTTTATTTTCATTTAATACAGTAAGTAAATCGCTTGCTGTAATCGAAGGTATTTCTTTTGCTAAAGCACTTGAACTAAACCCGATAACAAGCATAAATGAAAATAAAAGCTTGATAAGATTTTTCATATCTATCCTTTATAGTCGAGCTCAATTTTCTCTACACGTCTGATATGTCTTCCACCTTCAAATTCTGTAGCGAAAAATTCATCGACGATTGATAACGCAATCCCCTCACCTGTCACTCTTGTACCAAGGCAAAGAATATTTGCGTCGTTATGTTCACGAGTAGCGCGGGCTTGGAACTCACTAGTGCAAAGAGACGCACGAATGTTAGGATGGCGGTTTGCTGCTATAGACATTCCAATTCCAGTTCCACAAATCAAAATTCCATAAGTATTAGGGTCTTCAGAAACTTTCTTAGCAACTTTATGTGCAGAGTCAGGATAATCGAATGAATCTTTGCTATAAGGACCGAAATCTTCAACGATATGCCCTTTTTTTTGCAAATGAAGAAGTATCATTTCTTTGTATTCTAATCCTGCATGGTCTGATGCTATAACAACTTGCATATAATCCTCTTTATTTATATGTTTTTAACTCTGTCAGAGATTTGAAAATCTCGAAAGCTCTGGTGTTTAATGGTGAGTGTAGCAATTTCATGTTGAATTTCTTGCCTATCAGATGCGGTAGCTAATTTTTTATTTAATTGTTTAATTTTGAGGTTAAACATAAAATCTTTTATAAGCCATCGCCATTCACCAACAAGCACCTTCACGCCAAATATAGTGTTTTTACAAACAGCTGTAAAACTTAAATCTTCAGAAAAAAACGCCATGTATGACCCTAAATTTTCTATTTAAAAGGTTTTAAAATCAAGTCACGAAGCCATATGATGATACCACGTATCCATCCAAATATTTGTCACATAAGAACTCCTTTGCTCAAAAAACTATAATACATAGATTATGATTTGTAAATAGTCTATATATACATTCTATTGAATAATTAAAAAATATATAATGATAATAAATTTCTTTCACATTGTTCAAAAAAACGAAAGAATTAATTTACAAACACCCCCTAATAAGACTTGATTTTTTTTACGAGCTTAGATAATATGGATTAGTTTAGAATATCCTCCAGGAGACAGTATGCCCGAAGCAAATATGCGAGTACTTTTTAGTGCTCAAGAAATACAGCAAAAGATTTTAGAAATAACAAAAGAACTAAACCTTTGTTATTCAATGGAAGAATGCACAAACGAAAGTAAAGAATGCCAAAAGCCAGTTGCTTTATGTGTTCTTAAAGGTGCGCTCTTCTTCTTTGCTGACATCATGAGAGAAGTTGACGTTGATTTTGAAATCGACTTTATTAAACTTTCATCTTATGGAAATTCCACAAGTTCAAGCGGAAACGTAATACTCACAACTGATACCAAGATTAATCTTGAAGGACGTGATGTGCTTATCATCGAAGATATCGTTGATTCAGGTCACAGTATGGCGTTTTTACGTGAAGAATTCAAAAAACGCGGAGCAAAATCTATTCGTATAGCATCAATGGTTGATAAACACGAACGCCGTGAAGTTGAAGTTAAAGTTGATTTTATAGGCTTTACTCTTTCACAAGGTTTTATTGTTGGTTACGGAATGGATTATGCTGAAAAATATCGCTCACTACCTGCAATTTATGAAATAATTACTTAGGGGGATCTATGCAAGTTACCTGCTCTCACTGTAGTACTACCTATAATTTACCTTCTGAAAGAGCTAAACCAGGTTCAAAACTTCGCTGTTCAGTATGTAAAAATGTATTTAAGCTAGGAGAAGACGAACCTGAAGAAAATAAAGAAAGTATAGAATTCGATGGCTTTGGCTCATCAAAAAGCTCAGAATCAAAGAAAGAAACTTCTGAGAAACCTAAAAAATCGAAGAAAGGTCTTTTAATTTTCTTTATACTAGTTCTACTCATTGGTGGCGGTTCTTTCGCCCTATGGAAGTATACCGACTTGCTAGCTCCAGTTGAAAAAATTATTACAGACTACCTCTACCCAAATCAAAACATTCCTGCTCAAGAAATTATGCAGATTGATAGAGTTCACCTCATAGAGATTAAAAATGTACGTCAGTATAATATCACTAATGAGAAAATTGGTAAAATTTCTGTAATTGAAGCGCAGGTTATAAACAATTTCGATGCTCCACGTGAACTCATTAAAGTAGAAGCAACTCTCTATGATAAAGCGGGAGCTCCAATAGTAAGTAAATCCCAACTTGCAGGAACATCAGCTTCATTATTCCAACTGCAAGTGCTAGGCGAAGCAGAGTTAGATCAAGCTCTTTCTAATTCTATAGATATCTTAGCAAATAACTCAAATGTACTGCCAAACGGAATGGTACCTTTTATGGTTCTTTTTTACAATCCACCTGCAGAAGCAACTGAATTTGGCGTAAAAGTTATTGACGCAAAACCGGTTGAAGAAATAAAAGTGATTGAAGAATAATATTGAATAGAATAATAAAATACAATATCAAAGAACAATTTGAATTTGAATGGAGAAATATAAATGCAAACACCTGAAAGAAATATAGGTTTTGACTTAGTAAGAGTAACAGAAACAGCAGCACTTTCATCAGCAAGATGGCTTGGACGTGGTGAAAAAGAAGCCGGTGACGGCGCAGCTGTTGACTCTATGAGACTCTCCTTCAACTCATTAGATATAGCAGGTACAATCATTATCGGTGAAGGCGAAAAAGACGACGCTCCAATGCTTTTCAATGGTGAAAAAGTTGGTAATGGTTTTGGTCCGGCACTTGATATTGCTGTTGACCCTGTTGAAGGAACAAGTCTACTCGCTTATGGTCGCCCTAATGCAATTTCTGTTATTGGTGCTTGTCCTGCGGGTAAAATGTATTCTCCAGGACCTAGCTACTATATGCAAAAATTAGTTGTTGGACACGAAGCTAAAAATGTTGTGGATCTTGATGCTCCTGTAAAAGACAATCTTATAAAAGTTGCAAAAGCAGTAGGCAAAGAAATCAATGACTTAGTTGTTTTCGTTCTTGATAAACCTCGTCATCAAAAACTTATTTCTGAAATCAGATCAGCGGGAGCGCGTATTCTTCTTCACACAGACGGAGATGTTGCCGGCTCCCTTATGGTTTGCGACCCAACTACTGATGTTGATGTTATGATGGGAACAGGAGGTTCACCTGAGGGTGTAATTTCTGCTTGCGCCGTAAAAGGTATGGGCGGACAAATACTTGCAAGATTAGATCCACAATCTTATGTAGAAAAAGAAGCAATTGAAAGTGCCGGAATTGATATGAGAGAAATTCTTTCTGTCGATACCTTTATTAAAGGTGATGACGCTTTCTTTGCTGCAACCGGTATTTCCGGTGGTGATTTGCTCCGTGGTGTAAACTATTCAAAAAAAGGTGCTGTAACACATTCAATGGTTATTCGCGCTAAAACAGGAACTTTCAGATATATAGAATCTCATCACCAATGGGATAGACTTTTGAAAATTTCTTCACTCAACTACAATTAATAGCGACATTTTAAAATAATTTTAAGGATTACAAGGTTATGACAAGACAAACTGCAATACTCTTCCCCGGTCAAGGCTCTCAAACACTTAAAATGGGAAAAGATTTAGCTGAAAAAAATTCTTATGCAATGGACCTCTGGAAAAAAGCTGAAAAATACTCATCACTACCTCTTCGTGAAATCTATTGGGAAAGTAATGACGAAACTCTTATGGCAAACACTGCCAATCTTCAACCTGCTCTCACAGTAACAAATCTTGCACTTTGGCTTGAAAATATGAATAAAATCACTCCTTTAGCTTTTGCTGGACATAGCTTAGGAGAATTTACTGCTCTTGCTGCTTCAAAAACAATTTCGATTGATGACACTTTGAAACTCGTTTCAATACGTGGTCAACTAATGAACTCAGCAGATCCAAATAAAGAAGGCACAATGTATGTTGTTCTTCGCCTTACAGCTGAAGAAATTGAGCCGGTTGCAGAACAAATTTCAAAAGAGCTAGGTAAAATTGTTCGCATTGCAAACTACAATACTCCAAAACAATTTGCTATTAGTGGACATCGTGAAGCTGTTGAAGAACTTGCTGAAAGATTAAAACCACAAAAATCAAAAGCAATTCCATTAGCAGTGAGCGGTGCTTTCCATACTCCGCTTATGGCTGAAATAAATAAAGAATTTTCACAAGAACTTGCTAAAGTAGACTGGAATAATCCTATTGCTCCTATCTACGCTAACGTTACTGCAGAAGCTGTTACAGAGGGCGGAAGAATGCTAGAACTTATGAAAAAACAAGTTGTTTCCTCTGTTTATTGGTCTAAAATTATGACTAATATGTATTCAAACGGAATAAAATCATTTACTGAGGTAGGTCCTAAGGGCGTGCTTATCCGTATGGTGCCACATATCATCAATCCAGAAGATATCGAAACAGGTCACTACGAATAGTCGTACAAGTATATTTACTTTCAAGAGGGAGACAAGTTCTCCCTCTCTTCTTTAAAAGCTATTTAGAAGTATACACTACTAATTCTATTGTTATCAGGAAAGATAATCATGAATTAACTTTATAAGAACTCAATAACTATGCAAAGTTTTTATTTATATTTTAGAAAATATTTTTCCTAATGGCTCATTAATAACAAGATCAGCTTTTGAATCGTAAGCTGTTTCAGATTTATTAATAAGAACAAGCTTCTTCCCTCTATAATGATTAATAAGTCCTGCTGCAGGATATACAACAAGTGATGTTCCGCCTACAATAAGCATATCAGCTTCTTCTATTGCTTTTACAGACGCTTGAACAACGCTATCATCAAGCATTTCTTCATAAAGCACAACATCAGGGCGGATCATCCCTTTACAGGAGCAATAAGGAATGCCATTTTGTTTTTTTACATCATCTAAACTATAATTTTTATTACACTTCATGCAGTAATTTCTAAGAATAGAACCGTGTAACTCAAGAACCTTTTCACTTCCACCTGACTGATGCAAGCCATCAATATTTTGTGTCACAACTGCTTTTAGTTTCCCCGCTTTTTCTAGCTTAGCAAGAGCAAAATGAGTTATATTTGGTTCTGCGCTATGAATAAGTTTATCACGATAAAAACGATAGAATTCCTCTGGATTCTTTTTGAAAAAACTATGAGAAATTATAGTTTCAGGAGGATATTTATATTTTTGATTATATAAACCGTCCACACTTCTAAAGTCAGGTATACCACTTTCAGTAGAAACACCGGCTCCGCCAAAGAATACGATATTATTAGATTCTTCTATCCAATCAAAAAAAAAATTATTTGTACTCATAAACATCTTCCTTATAAGTATAAAAATTGAATAAAACCAAGTATAAAGAAAGACTTATTATTGTGGTTTTGCTTCAAATCTACAAATTTTTGCACCTGTTGCCCAACAGTCAATTTCGTTAGCAGAGTAAAACTTATTCGTATAGATTGAAAGAACAGCTGCTATAAAACCTTCATCATAAAGACATACTGTTTTATTTAAATCTTCAAGTCCTGAGCAATCTAAATCTGCGGCCACGGTCAGCACAACTTTACCGGTTTTTTCATCAAAACTTTCTATTGAAAGAATACCAATTTGTAATTCTATAAATTTATCAGTAAGCTGCTTTACATACTTATCAAATGGCAAACTCACATCTAAAAATTTATTTGTGAAAGCTGTACCGGCAATTCTACCTGCCAGTCTTAAAGCTTCTTCCATTTCTCCTTCACCGTAAAGTTGGACAAGTGCTTCTCTAACTGAAAGTTCAAATAAGCGATAAACGTCAACCGGAACTGTCAAGCCAAGCTGTTCACGCCCAAGTTGAATATTACCAATTGAATCATAATTGATACTTTCTTGCATAATATGTTGCTCAGAAGAAAATTCAGTTGGCATATGGATAAAATCTTTCGCTGGCATTGGCTTTGCGTAGAAATAACCTTGAACCTGTTCACAGCCGATTTCACGTAGGAAATCAACATGTTCTTGTTCTTCAACACCCTCTGCGACTGTATGAATATTCAAACCTTTCGCCATGTTGATAATACTCTTAAGAACAGTTTTTGCACGTGTTTTATAACGGTTATTTGTGAAGAAAGATCTATCAATTTTAATAACGTCAACAGGGAGATTTTTAAGAAGTCCAAGTGAAGAGTAGCCAGTTCCAAAGTCATCCATAGAAAGAGTAAAACCTGAATCATGCAATTTATTGAGGAGGTCTTCTAGAAGATCTTCATTATCTAACATTGTGGATTCAGTCAATTCAATTTCTAGGTATTTTTTAGGTACTCCGTAAGAATTTGCAATAACATTGATTTCTTCAACAAAGTGAGGGTTATTCAGGTGAAGTCTTGAGAAGTTAATAGAAATTGTAACAGGTTCTTTACCTCTTTCAATCCAGAGCTGAATAAGTTCACAAGCTTTTTTAAACATGTAGAAGTCGAGCTTTGTAATAAAGCCATTTTTCTCAAATAAAGGAATAAATTCAGATGGGTATATTATATCAGTTTTTTGCCCCTCATTCCAACGTACAAGAGCTTCTGCGCCAACAATACATGCAGTTTCTAGAGAATATTTTGGCTGTAGATAAATGGTGAACTCATTATTTTCAAGTGCACTTTCCATTTTATTCTCAATATCTCTTTGGCGAAGTGCATTTTTCTTAATTTCATCATCATAATCATATACAGGTGAGATTGCAGAATTTATTTTTGCGAGTGCATGAGCACTGTTTACTTTTTCATAAATTTCTTTAATGTCGCTATCTTCTTTATTCAAGAAATAACGCCCTATTGAGAATTGAAGTTTATAACCTGCACGTTTAAAAATTTCTTCACGGAATGGTTGATAATAGATTTCAGCCATATCATATTTAGAAAAATCGCTGTCTATTGCCATCAAAACGATAAAGTTATCCGCTGAAATTCTTGATATAATATCGGTTTTAGGATTTAATATATTCGTAAAAATATCGCCAACTGTGCGAATAATTCTATCACCTTCGGCAAAACCTTTTGTTTCATTTATAAGGTTGAATTTGTTAACATCGAATTTTAATAGAACATATTTTGTATCTGAATTTAAATCAATTAGGTTTTGAGCATCAATCTTAAATTTATTAAAATTCGGGAGACCTGTAAGTTGGTCAATATAAGCTAACTCCCAAATTTTCTTCTTATTTTTCATCTGAATATACAGAAGATACCCTAAAAATAGGCAGAATAACATAATAAAAACAATTGCAGCCATAAAGAAATGAATTTGATATCTTTCTAAGAATCTATCAAAATCAGATTTATTTGAATTTTGTAATGTATGCGCCAAGAAAAGTGATTCATTATCTTGAGCATTAAAGTTCTGAATAGCTTTATTCAACACTTCAAGAAGCATATGTTCACTGTTATTTGACATAGCTAAAGCAAAGCTTTCATTAGCCATTGCAACAACTGCAATACTTAAATTACTATATTTTTTATTTTGTAGATAATAAGAAGTTGAATAAAGATTATCAACAGTAAAACCTGCTTCACCGTTTCTTACAGCTTCAAAAGATTCGTCTACTGTATCATAATACTTAATTGTGTTATTAGGGAAGTTTGTTTTTAAGTATTTTATTGTTGTTGAAGACTCTGAACTGATTGCAAAAATATCATTCGGTAATATTGCGTGTTCAAATCCTACAACTGCAAGAGGAACCTTAAGAAGGGTATCAGAAAGTATAAGATTTTTATCTGTATAGTTTTTAGTATGTTCAGGCACACCTAAAACTATATCAGCTTTACTGTCTCTTAGAAGTTTACAAGCTTCATCAAAAGTATCCACTCCTATAAGAGTATATTTTATATCAGTTTGTTTTGAGATGTTTTCCCAAATTTTTATATTTATTCCTTCAGCGGCTTGTGTTGCTTCATTGAAGAAAGCAAAAGGACTTGTATGCTTAAGATAAACAACTCTTAAACGTTTTAAATCTTCAATGTATTTCTGCTCAGAATAAGTAAAATCTGAGGTAGGCGATTCTTCAAGAAAAGTAGATTTGTATAGATTTTCATATAAATCAGGTTCGTTTTGGTTTAGTAAAGCTTGTGCTTGATTCACTTCAAGCATTAAATCATTTTTATCTTTAGTAGTTACGAGGTAATAATCATCTTCTTCAATTATTGCAATTTGCTTTTCAAAAGGTTCAATAGCAATACTTTCTTTTATGATTGCATCTACTTCATTTCCGATTAATGCCTCTTCTAATTCCTGAATAGTATCATATTTCTTAGAAAAGTATGATAAACCATTTTTTCGAGAAAAATCTAGCAAGAAATTCTCAGTATTACCATGCGGAACTAAACCTATAAAAATGCCATTTAAAGAAAATAATTCATTATAGTTATACTTCTTGTTATTTCTAAGAGTATTAATGGAAAGAGTCGTTCTCCCTGTTGGATAAAGTGAATAAGTATACTTATCCTCAAGCGTAGAAGATTTCACTATATTATCAATCAGGTCGACCTCACCATCTTCTAACATTTTGCTAAGTTTTGATTTTTCTGTGATAACATATTCAAATTCAAAATCAGTATACTTTTCAAGGTGATTTAAATACTCAAAGGCTACGCCTTGAAGCATTTGATCTTCAGACAATTCATAGTAATTTTTTAATAGATAAACGCCTATCTTAATTTTCTTAAGATGCGTATATCCTACTTGCGGGAAAGAAAATAGTAAGATAAAAAATGCTAAAAACGCACTTATAAGGATATTTTTTTTAGAAACAAAAGTATATGTCATACAATTCACTAATTTCTCATTATATTTATTTATGTAAAATCAACTTTTATAAACATATTGCACATCTAGAAACATTATAATACTTTTTGTATTTTTGACGTTTTAATAATACATATATTCATGCTAAATCAATTCTCAACACTAGTCAATAAGTTTATTTTATAATAAAAATTATTTTTATAACTTTGACATTTAGTTACAAAAGGCTTGCTTGACAAAATATCTTTTATGCGTAATTATATACTTAATAGGTAATAACTCTATTTAGGTATTATTTCATTCTGTTTCTAGGGTATATCTCTAAATTAATTTTTTTGCGTTTTTATATCTTAAAGATTATTTCTTATTCAATTTCTACATATTTTACTACACTGCTCTTCAGAAAAAATTTCTTTTTACTGAAAATTCTACAAAATTTCTTAACTTAGAAATACACCCTAGATTAAATGATTTTTTTTATTTTTATGTAATACTTGTATTGATTAGGCGTATTAGATGTGAACAAACAGAATAAACCTTCTAAAGCAACAATTAGTTAGAAACATATCCCAATAACATTTTTATTATAAAAGATTAACTCTTATTTCTATTTCATATTATAATTCAGAATATTCTCTCGATTTGCTTGAGTTGGTCACAACTGTAAAAAGGAGTTTTTATGGATTTAATGACTATATTATCAACTAGATACACAACAAAGAAATTTAATCCAAGCAAGAAGATTGCTTCTGAGGATCAAGAAAAAATTATAAACCTTCTAAAGTTTTCAGCTTCTTCTACAAATATTCAACCTTGGCATTTTATTATAGCAAATGATGATGTTGGGAAGAAACGAATTACTAAAGCTACTCAAGGCTTTTTCATTTTTAATGAACATAAAATAATACAAGCATCTCATGTTGTTGTATTTGCATGTAAAAATGGTATTTCAGAAGATTACTTATCTCGCATTACTGAAAAAGAAAATTCCGACGGTAGATACTCCAATGAACAACAAAAAATTGAAACTCACAATGGAAGAAAATATTTCGTAGATTTACATAAAAATGAATTTAATGATTTATCAAACTGGATTCAAAATCAAGTCTATTTAAATCTTGGTTCATTTTTACTTGGCGTTGCTGCACTTGGTATAGATGCTGTTCCTATGGAAGGGTTCAATGCAAAAATTCTTGATAAAGAACTAGGCCTTACAGAAAAAGGATATAGCTCACTAGTAATTGTTGCCCTAGGTTACCATGCTGACGATGACTTCAATGCGTCTCTCCCTAAGTCACGACTTGACATTAGCGAAACGATTGAAATTATTTAATATTTACATTGCTAGAGCAGAACATAAGCTGCCCTCCTATCGAACTCCTTACTTTGTTGTATGCTGCATCAAAGTAAGGAGCTTTTCTTATACAATATCGAAAAATATATTAAAAAAGCTTCCCTTAAATTTATTCAAAGAAAGCTTAATTTTTATTGTTTTATATTGATGTAGATTATTGAATATCTGAATATCTTGTCGCTTCATTAACTTGTGTAAGTTGTCTAATCTTTCCAAGTGTTTGATAAAGATGTGCAGTATCAAGGACTTCAATTGTCATATCAATATCAGAAGTACCGTCAATATTAGAAACAACGCTAAGAGTATCAATATTGATATTTTGATTCATAAGTACTGTGGCGATCGCAGCAAGCGTACCTTTTTCATTTTTACAGTGAGCATGAATACGAGCTGGGAAAGGTTTTGGTGAGCTTTCATCATTACTCCATGCAACGCTTATAAGCCTATCAGCCTCAAGTTCTTGAATATGTGGACAAGTACTTGTATGAACAACTACGCCACGTCCTCTACTGATAAAGCCGATAACCGAGTCACCTGGAAGTGGTGAACAACACTGAGCATAACGAACAAGAAAGTCGCTTTGCCCCTGAATAACAATACCTTTTTTTGCGCTCGCTGCTTCAGAAGTTTCTTTATAAGAGTTCTTTTCTTTATGCTCTATATCTTTCGGATCAACTTCTTTAGTAATTTTTCCGGTGACTTCAAGATATTTATTGAGAACTTTACGAGGAGTTACGCGAGTATACCCCACAGATATAATTAAATCATCAATTGTAGCAACTGAAAATTCATCAATTAGCAACGCAAATGAGCCATCTTTAATTGCTTTATTGAGGTTTACACCAAGTTTTCTACCCTCTTTTTCAAGAATTTCTTTACCTAGCGCAAGAGAAGCTGCTCTTTCTTTTGTATTTAAGTAGTGCTGAATACGCGAACGAGCTTTTGAAGTTTTAACAAATTTTAGCCAATCTCTACTTGGGTTTCTGTTTTTATCTGTAATGATATCAATAGTATCACCACTTTTAAGAACAGTAGATAGGGGTGTAAGTTTACCATTTATTTTAGCGCCTACACAGTGATGCCCTATATCGCTATGAATAAGATAGGCGAAGTCAATTGAAGTTGAACCTTCCGGCAACTCAATAACTTTTCCCTTAGGCGTAAATACATAAACTTCATCTTTAAACAAGTCGAGTTTGAGTGAGTGCATGAATTCTTTAGAATCTGCTTCATCTTTTTGTCTATCGAGCAAATCTCTAAGCCACTGAAATTGAGGAACTTCTTGAATACTGCGATTTCGTTCCTTATAGAGCCAGTGTGAGGCAACACCGTGTTCAGCAAGTGCGTGCATTTCTTCTGTTCTAATTTGCACCTCGAGTCTTTCGCCCTCAGGGCCAATAACTGTTGAGTGCAAAGATTGATAGCCGTTTGCTTTTGGAACAGAAATATAATCTTTAAATCTCCCCGGAATCGGTTTCCAGAGTGCGTGCACAAAACCAAGAACAGCGTAACAATCACGAACATCATTTACTATTACACGGAAAGCAATAATATCGTGCATTTCATCGAGCGTTGTTTTTTGCTCGGTCATTTTTTTGTAGATACTGTATTTGTGCTTTATACGACCAAAAACTCTACCTGAAATCTCATTTTCTTTAAGTATTGCATTAAGATGATTTATAACTTTTGTGATAAGTTGACGCTCTTCCATCTGATTTTCTTCAAGCCAATCAGATATCATTTCCCAAGCGTCAGGATAAAGATATTTAAAGCTCAAATCTTCGAGTTCGAGTTTAAAACGATGCAGACCAAGTCTGTTTGCAAGCGGCGCATAAATATCCATTGTTTCTTGGGATATTGCTATTTGTTTATGCGGTTTTTTGAAATCTAGTGTACGCATATTGTGCATACGGTCAGCAAGCTTTACTATAGGAACTCGAATATCATGACTCATAGCAAGAATCATTTTACGAATGTTTTCAGCCTGTTGCTCTTCTTTAGTATCGAAAGACATAACAGAAATTTTTGTTACACCGTCAACAATATCAGCAACTTCTTCGCCAAATTCTGTATCTAGTTCTTCAATATAAGCTTCTGTATCTTCAACTGTATCGTGCAAAAGTCCGGCTGAAACAGCACATTCATCAAAGCCAAGTTCAGCAAGAATAAGTGCAACAGATGCAGGGTGCATAAGGTAAGGATCGCCAGAATGTCGTAGTTGCCCAGCGTGAGCTGCTTCTGCGTATCTGTATGCTCTTTCAACTAAATCAAGATTAGCATTCGGATTTTTACCGGATAAAGCTTGAGTTATTTCATCAGGCATTGGCAAAGATGGGTGAATTCGCTTACTTAGCATCTCATTGCTTACAGTATCTGTCTCACTCAAGCCATGATTCTGAACATGCGGTGTTTCTATTTCGTGAAGGTTTGACATAATTTCTACTTATAGAGTTGTAGGTTTTTAGGTACATACCATTTATCAAGATTGTAAGTGATACCTGAAATTGATGGCTTCACATTATGAAAACGTTTCTGTACCATTGGTAATGAGTAAGGCACGTATAGGAATAAATAAGGCTGATCTTCATGTAAAATTGTTTGGAATTTATCGTAAAATACTTTTCTATCTTCTTGGTTGAGGGTTGAGCGTGCTTCTACTAAAAGATTATCCACTTCAGGATTGAGATATTTAATAAAGTTCAATCCACCCTCGTGAGATTTAGAAGAGTGCCACACATCATAAACATCAGGATCTTGAAGAATATTCCAACCGAGAATAAGAGCGTCAAACTCACCTGTGTCAACAAACTCTTTAATGAAGGCTGACCATTCTACAGTTCTTATTTTCATTTCAATCCCAAGCATTTTATAATAAGCTTGCATAACTGTAGCTGTTTTAATTCTCAAATCATTTCCTTGGTTTGTCAAGACTGTAAAAGTGAAAGGCTTTCCATCTTTTTCAAGAACTCCTTTACTGTTTGGCAACCAACCGGCTTCTGCTAATAATGACTTAGCTTTTTCTATATTATATTCATATGGAGTCAATTCATTATTATATACCCAAGTTCCCGGCTTGTAAGGACCAACCGTAGGCTCACCAAGCCCTAATAAAACGCTTTTAATTATCGCAGTTCTATCAATACCATACGATAAAGCTTGACGTACTTTTTTATCTTTAAACATTTCGCTTTCAAGATTAAAGCCCATATAAGTATAACCAAAAGAAAGGTATTTAAATTTATTCCAATTTTCTTCCCAGTAGCTTGTTTTTGTTTGCTTTAAATATTGTTGAGGTGTTGGAGAAAGAAAATCTATAGCCTTATTCCTTGCTTCGAGAAAAATTGTAGAACTATCTGGAATAATACGATATACAATACTATTTAAAGGTGGTTTTCCTTCAAAATATGTTGGATTAGATTCAAGAATAAGCCTGCTACCTGCTTGCCAATCTGCGAGTTTAAAAGGCCCTGCTCCTATTGGATTTCTTGCAAAATCAGTTCTTGTAATATCTTGATTTTCTAAAATATGTTTTGGTAAAATATCTTGCATCCAAGAAGTGAGTGTACGCGCATATACTTTATCATAAAAAACTTCAAAAGTATATTTTCCAGTTTGTTTATACTCTTTAATACTCTGAAAATCCGCCGCGTAAGCAGTTGGAGTTTTGGGATCAACAATCAGATTATATGTAAATGTTACATCATCAGCTGTAAGCGGAGTTCCATCTTGCCAGAGAATATCATCTCTCAATTCAAATTTAAGATGTTTTCCACCGTCAAGCACTTCAAAGCTTTTTGCGGCAAAAGGGACTATCTCAAGATTTTCATCATATTTCAAAGGAGAAATAAATAGAAAAGCCGAAATTTCATGTGATGAAGAATCAGTTGAAAGTATGCCAATAAGATTTGATGGTTCACCTATAGAAGCCATTACAAGGCTATCGCCCCTGTTTTCTTCTGCGTAAATATTCACATCTTGTGCAAATGAATTTGTATATATCAATGAAGTCAATATGAATGATGTAACAATTTTTTTAATCATATATCCACCTAATTATTCTTTATTATCAACTATACTATACGATATCTTTTAGCATCTGTAAAGTTAATGGAGTGCTATTTTAATGTCAGATTTCTTGAGGGGGAAAACCGCATTTTTTTTGAAAAGGGAACTTTTCCCACATTGAGTTTTTCCTCCTCAAACTCACCTCCTCCATCAAGGCTAAGAAAGATTTCTATACTTTGACGATAAACAAGTTTCCAAAGGGGATTATCCCCGTGGGAAAAGTTCCCTTGGTCGCCGAAGGCATCTCTTTAAAAAAATCTTCCTTTAAATCTGGGTCACAAATTTAAAGGAAGATTGATTATTCATTATTACTCACTTATCCCATCAAGGCTAAGGAAGATTTCTATATTTTGAGGATAAAGGAGTAATTTTTTTGTAAACTTGTATTACTTTTCCGATGAGGAACGAATCGGGAAAGAAATAAGGTTTCCAAGGGAACTTTTCCCACGGGAATTATCCCCTTTGGTCGCCGAAGGCATTCTTCTTAATTCACTCTACCAAGATTTTGTTCTTTGTTCTTCGAGTGCTTTTTCTTGCTCTTCAAAGTTTTTGAAACCTGACTGATGTAGGGCATCTTCAACGGTTTCATTCCAGTCCCAAGAAGCATAAATTGCAGCTTTATGGAAGGTAGCTCTGAATTTAGCAACTTCGTTACGAGCGTCTGTTTCTTTTGGAGTTGATAAAGCTTTGCGCAATTCTTCGTGAAGTCTTGCAGATTCACCTTCATACCATTCACGCAGATCTTGAGGAGTTGTGTACTTCTTCAAGATATGATCATAAGCATTTTCTTCCATAATTTTACGGAGACGTGCTGTATGACGAGTGATAAGCCAGTTACCAAGATCTTTAGCTTGAAGGTTCAGAGCTTCAACTTCTGCCATATCAAACTTTGTTTGATAGTAAGTATCCGGCACAACAGATGCAGATACGATACCGGCAATACCAACAAGTCCGCGTATAATCAATGAGTTAGAGACACCTTGACCACAGAATCCAACTTTCTTACCGAATTTTTGTCCTGTGAAGATAGTACAAAGGATTGCCCACACAACAGCAGGATCTTCTTCATCATAGATATGTGAAAGCGCAGCGTTATCACGGTCAGTTGCAAGTACCATTTGAGTCATATCGTTAGAACCGATGGAGAATCCATCAAATTCTTGAATGAATTGACGTGCTAAGATAGCGTTTGATGGAATTTCTGACATTTGAATAATCTTCAATCCATCTTCGCCGCTCACAAGGTTGTGCACTGAACTTAGATAAAGCTTCATTGAGCGTGCTTCTTCAATGCTACGAACGAATGGAAGCATCATTTGGAGGTTTGAACCGCCGTATACGCCACGAGCAAGCTTGAATGCTTCGATTTCCCAATCGTGAATTTGTCTTGAAACACCACGCCAGCCAAGCATTGGGTTATCTTCAAAAGCTTCAAATAAGTTACCACCAAGTAGGTTACGGTATTCGTTAGATTTGAAGTCGGTTGTACGATAAACAATTGGTTTTCCGTAGAATGCCATTGCAAATAATGCCAAGCTTTGTGAAAGAGTTTGGATATAGTGTTCTTTACCATTTCTGAAACCACGAGATTTAATGATTTCTGAAATTTTTTCAGGTGTAGCACGAAGTTCATCCATTTCGTGCATCATGCCGCCTTTCATAGCAACTTCACGACGAAGAGCTTTAATCTGACGGATAACTTGACCAACTACAGGATTTTCTTCATTTCTTTGTGTAATGATTGCAATTTCGCGCTCAATAACTTTTCTGCGTGCATTGCCTTCTTCTGTATTTGGTAGGAATGGAAGTTCTTCTTCAAATCCGTAAATATAACGGATATGTTTGTTTAATTTTGTTGTTGTGCGTAGTGCGTCTAAGTGCTTAGAAGCGTAGTCCATGTGTTCGTTGAGTTTATGTTCAAGTTCACGTAATTGTCTTTGCTGAGCAAGAACATTTTCAGCACCGCTTACTTCTGTTTTTACAAGTTGCTCAATTTCATACGCTAAACCTGTGATTGAACCAACATATTCACGGATTTTAATATCAAGTGATATAAGCCCTGCCGCTAACTGTTCACGAACTGCTGCTGAAAGTTTTTGTTCAAGTTCAGCATGCTTGTTATCAACATGTTGTTGGAGAGTACCGTTATCATAAGCTTCAAGAGCTTTTGGGTGCACACTGATATTGCCAAGCATAAACTCAGCACGTAGCAAGCCAACTTCAAAATCTTCAACGTTACGTAAACGTGAAAGGAATAGAGATTGGTTTACATCCGCAAGAACAAGACCAACTTTAGTTTTGGTTTGTGGCAACTGTGCAAGATCCATCTCACCACCCACATCAAAGAGAGGGAGAAGACCACGATATACAGTACCGCTTGTTCCGTCTACAGTTACATCTTGACCATCAAGAGCGCGAATTGCTTCCGCTCTTTGAATACCAATAACAGCCGGAATACCAAGTTCACGAGATGTAATAGCTGCGTGAGATGTATCGCCGCCAACGTCAGCCAAAATAGCTGATGCTACACGCATACCAGGAACCATATCAGGATCGGTACGTTCTGCAGCGAGGATATCACCTTTATTAATTTTGTTAAGTTCAAGCGCTGAACGAAGGTATTTTACCTTACCTTGACCCGCACCACGTGAAGCTCCATTACCTTCAAGTAATACTTCCGCAGTTGCAAGAGCTTGAGGATCTACTTCAAGACGACGCATGAAAATTGTATCCGGATGCAATTCAAACTCTTCATTCCAACGAGTTTCAGGACGTGCTTGAACAAACCAAAGTTGACCTTTTCCATCAATACAGAATTCTGTATCCATGATCATTCCGCCATACGCATCAGTAATTGTACGAACGCAACGTGCAATTTGTTCTGCTTGCGGAATTGTAAGAGCCCATTTGTAAATTTCACTCAATGGAACATTTACTTTCTTTGTTCCACCTAGTTTTTCATCATAAACTATTTTCATGCCTTTATGGCCTAGGTTTCTAATAACAACTTCATTCCCGTCATCTCTTTGGAAAACGTAGAATTTATCAGGAGTTACCATACCACCAACGATGGCTTCACCAAGACCATAAGAGGCATCTATACTTACTAAATCTTTTCTTTGTGTACCACGGCAACCTGTTGCAGTATCCGCACTGAATGCAGTACCTGCGATAACAGGATTAATCATGCGCATCATACACACAGATAAAGAGGTGTTTTCAATTGCCCACTCTTTTTTTGCGAGCAATGCAATTTCAATATCACCGGTTTCTTCAGATTTTGTTATACCGTCACGAATTGCTTCACGGCGATAAGTCATTGAACGGAGGTTATACGCTGATGCACAGTCCCAATGGTAAGCAAGAGCTACTTTTTCAGGGCCTACCATATTAAGGTAGGTATCCTGTAATCCGGCAAATGCTTTTTTACGGGAGTCTTCACCAGCAGCAGATGAACGAACAGCTACTGGAACGTCCGCTGCTTCTCCGGCCTCTTTACAGATTTCTAGATACGCGCTTTTAACTGCATCTTCCACAACTTTTGGCATGTCAACAGAAAGAATTGCTGATTGAACTAATACCGAGCGTTTACGAAGTTGATCAATTACTTCTTGCGAAGTTGCAAAGCCTTCAACGACGTTGTTTACAAACATACGTAAAGGAATTTTTTTTGCACCCTTTACTTCTTCGTCCGCTGTGCGGATCTCCTTAGCGAATGTTCTCACAAGTTTTTGTAAGAATTCAGAATCTTTGTTAATTTCCGGATCGTTCCAATCAATTCTGCTATATTCACGTTCAATAATTGAACGGATTAAAGCAGCATTAACCTTTGCTTCATCCAGAAGTTTATGAAAGCAGATAGATGATATTGCACGAAATTGAGGTGTTTGTACATTTTGTACTTCATGTATTAGAGCGGTATTATAGTTTTTACCACCCACCAAAATTTCAGCTTCTTCGCCAATCGCTTTGATTTCTGCACCTGTAAGAATTAATTTTTGTTTCAATTCTTCTACAGAGCCAAGAGATGTTTGTTGCGCCTTCGCCATTGAATGCCTCCAAAACAGTTATTAGAATAAACGAATATCTTAGACATAAATCTGGTAATTAATAAGGCCGTGAATGCGTATACTTTTTAAGCGTCCACTTCTTGTTCTGAAACTTGTTCACCACAGAAAGGACAGAATTTCATAGAAAGTTGAAGAGGTTTTTGACAATCTTCATTTGCACACAAACGTGGTGTTGGTGCAAGTTCTACAATAAGCTCGCCTTCTTTCACAGGAACCATTTTACGTGTATGCTTATAGTTTGCATTTTTTACAACACGCTTCACAATACCGCTACATGGTGCAAGAACTGCTTTTTCTTGCTTCATAATAGCGATGTTGAAAAGTTCTTGCCCCGCTTCAACTATATCACCCGGCTTTACATACACAACCCATAGGTCACCGTTACTTGGTGCCGCTACGTGGTTAGGATTTGAACTATCAGCCATCTCCTGCCCTTTACGTGCAGATGATGCGCCTTCTGATACCTTCACTTCATGAGTTAAGAACTCTGAATCGTAGGTATAACGTACTATTGACATTCCGCTTTCAGCATTTTTACGTATACTATGAATTGTCATTTGATGCGGTTTATTAGCTGAATCGGTAAATGTTAGAGTTTTGTCTCTTGGTAAACCTTCAAACCACACGTCTAACGGTAAGTAGTTAGGATCACCAAATTTTTGAACAAATTGGATAGTTTTTACAGCATCACCAGGATGGTTGAGGTAGATTACAATTTCTTCCTCTGATGCTTTTCTACCAAGAATATTTTCAAGTGTTGCTACTTCTGCATCAATATCAATATCTTTTAATTGTACAAGTGGAGATGCAGTTGTACGCTCTTTCAAAGCTTCTTTATATGTTGCGCCGAATGCAGATTGATATACCCAATCAGCCGGGAAGCCAAGTGGTAGCTTACCGAATTTACCAAGAATAAGATTTCTGAACGCATCGTTACAATCTTGGTAGATAAGGAGTCTATCTTTTTTGAGTTGTGCGCTGTGTGCGCTTTCATCAGTTGCAGCAACTTCTTTAATAATTTCAAGAAGGTTACGTACCTCTTCTTCACCGCCACGTTTATAAGCACCTGTTATTGCAAGGAATGATGTATTCCAAGTAATTTGTGAACCAGGTGTTACGTCGTGATAGCGAACAATTTGTCTTGCAGCTGCAAGATATTCAAGCATAGCAGGAAGTAAGTGAATATACCCTTGCTTCATTGCGCCTTCTTGAGATGATGATGTTGCGCCACCAGGCATTGCATGACTAACTACATTATAGTCAGTACCTTGGAAGTAAGGTGATGAATATCTATCATAGTATGGCATTACTTGTTTGAGAACGAAGTTTGCTTTATTGATAGCGTCATTATTTAATAAGTTATCAATTCCAAACTCATCTTTGATATAAGCCGCAGTTGATTGGATATCGCCTTGACCGTACGAACGAACACCAGCACCCAAAGCCGCATCAACAATATGACAGCCGGCTTGAGCCGCAGCACCCACCGCAGGAACGAATAATCCATCGGTATAGTGTCTGTGGTAGTGAAGAACAAGGTCAGGATATTGTTTTCTAAGCGCAGAAACTAGGTCTCTCATGAAACGTGGTGAGCAAATACCCGCCATGTCTTTCAATCCAAGAATGATTTCTTTGCTTGCTTTTTGAGTACTTATTCCTAAAGTTTTAGCAACTACACCCAAAATGTACTCGGTAACACCAAGATAGTGATTAATATCAAAACCTTGTGCTACAGAAATAGAAAGAGTTGGTTCAAAGATAACGTCTCTACGGTTAAGCACAACTTCTGCTAAAGGCGCCATATTATCGATATCGTTTAGGAAGTCGAAGCAACGCATAACATCATAGTGATCACAAATCATTTCAGCTGTTTTGTGCATAAGGTTTTTAGGCTGTGGACTGTAACCAAGTACGTTTGTTGAACGAACAAGTAATTGTTTCAATGTCTTAGGCGCAAACGCATTCCATTCGTCAGCTTCTGTGAAAGGATAGGTCATATTTGCCATCATATTCACGTGGAAGTGAGCTCCACCACCATTTTCTATAGAGAATAGATTTGCATTATCAAGATAAGGTCCGATAAGTCTATCTTCAGCTAATCTGAAACGGTTACCGTTGTTTGACTGGGTCATATCACGCGGAGTTGTTTCAGTGAAGTGGATTTTATTTGTATCTCTAACAAAATCAAGAAGAGCCCCTCTATCACCTTTTGGATATGGGTTTGCTTGGATAAGCTCTTGTGTTGAGATAGCTGGAATTACAGGGTTGTAATCAGGAAGACGAGGAGTTGTTTCGGTTCTGTATTCGCCTAATTGAACAAATGGGTTGTGTCCGCGAGCTGAAATTTCAGCTACAAGACGAGAAAGTCTTTCACCTTCAGGAGCTAAATCATTGTATTCTAACAAATCCGGAGTGTTACGGATAAAGTTAGTATCAAAATTAGCGTTCAAGAAGTCTTTATTTAGAAGAACATGTTTATAGAATGGAATTGTAGTTTTGAACCCAGTAATGGTGTACTCATCTAAAGCACGTTCCATAACACCGCAAACTTTATCCCAAGCTGAACCGTACGCGATAAGGAGCGCACCGGCTGAGTCGTAGTTAGAAGGGAATTCGTAACCAGCAGAAAGGTTAGAATCCAAACGAACACCAAGACCACCAGGTGATACATAACGAATTACTGTGCCCGGATTTGGTGTAAAGTTCTTTTGTGGATCTTCACAGTTGATACGTAATTGCATTGCAAATTGTGATGGTTTTGTATTTTCATTTGTGAACGGTATTTCATAACCAAACGCAACAGCAATTTGAGTTTCAACCAAGTCAATTCCGTAACGACATTCAGTAATACCGTGCTCTACTTGTAAACGTGTGTTTACTTCGATAAGATACGGAGTTCCTTCTTCTGTTACAAGGAATTCAACAGTAGCTAAAGAATCATAGCCTACGTGTTTTACAAGTTTACGTGAATATTCTTTAAGATTTTCACGTAATTCAGGTGTAATACCCGCCCAAGGTGACGGAGTAATTTCGATAAGTTTTTGGTGATTACGTTGAACTGAGCAATCACGTTCATCGAAAGCGAAAACATTACCATGTTTATCTGCGATAACTTGGATTTCGATATGTCTTACACTTTGGAGGTATTTTTCAACAAATAGTCTAGGGTTACCAAAAGCAGCTTCAGCCATAGTTGAAGCTTTTACAAACGCATCTTCAAGCTCGTCTTCGTTCGTGATAGCAAAAATACCACGACCGCCACCGCCGCCTTCAGCTTTAAGCATAACCGGTAAGCCCATTTCTTTGATAAGTCTACGAGCTTCGGGAATATCAACAGCACCTTCTGAACCAGGAACAACTGGTACGCCAAGTTCTTGTGCAAGTCTTCTTGCTTGAACCTTATTTCCTAATAGGTTCATTGCCTCTGCTGATGATCCGATAAATATAATTCCGGCTTCCTTACACTTTCGCGGAAAAGCATCGTCTTCTGAAGCAAAGCCCCAACCAGGGTGAATTGCGACGATATCTTCTTCTTTTGCTCTTGCGATGATAAGATCAATATCCAAATATGCGTTCGGATCACTGCCAAGTAGGAGTAATTCATCAGCGGATGAAGCTGCTGGAGATGTTTTATCAACATCTGTTGCTGTCATAACAGCAATAGCATTACATCTTTCTTTAATTGCTCTACAGATTCGTCTTGCAGGAATACCACGGTTGGCAACAAGTATACGTTTCCCCTCAAGCTTAGCTAGTATATCCTGAAAACTTTTTCCCGACATAGTTTTTTCCACCTCTCAAATTTCCTTATAAAAAATAAGTGTTTCAAAATCCTTCTAAACGATAGTCCTAATCCTTCCGTTTAAAAATGTTCTTCTGCCAACATTTGTATCAACAACCAATCCGCCCAAACTTTCTTTTTTTAAGGAAATTTCTCTCAATTTTCCTCTATATGTACAAATTTGTTCACCCTCAGAATCATAATCAAAATCCTCAAAGGTAAGGGCATCTACCACTTGAATTTCTTCATTAGTAAATGCTAAGTACTTGTTTGTACGCTCTAAAGCCAGTTTTTGGACTTCATAGTCCTTTTCAACAAATGTAAAATCCGAAATTTCTTCACTACATTTTTGTAATAATCTCAAATCACTTTCCTTGTAACACAGATAAATATAATACACAAGTGTTGACCAAAGGTCATGAAGTATATAATTTTCCATACAAAAATGTTCACATAAATGACTTGCAGATAAGGTGGTATCAGTATTTTTGATAATAAATTGAGGTGATGAATTTACATTTATACCTATTCCTGCAAAAAGTGAATTATTCTTTTCCTCTAGCAATATGCCACCTATTTTATAGTAATTATTACAACTAGTTATAAGAATGTCATTTGTCCATTTAAGGCAAAAATCATTTTTTTTATTTTTTTTTGGAAAATTTAAATTTTTTTTCAAATTTTCTACAATTATTCCACCAAGTATCGGTGCAGCTGCATGTGAATTAAATATTCCATCCATAGGGAGTCTCAGTGCAGCGTACATATTACCGCTTGGCGAATGCCACTCGTGCCTCATCTGTCCTCTGCCTGCGGTTTGTCTACCAACAATCACTGAAGACCACTCAGGAAATCTTCCCTCATCCACTAATTGTTTTGCAATATCAAGTGAAGATGTTGCCTCATCAAGCTCATAGCATGGCACTTCTAAAGAATCTAATTGTATTGATTTTATTATCATTTAGGTCTCCTTTGAATTATGAAAAGAGTCGAGAATTTTAAGAGTTCTGCATAATTATTTTCGAGAGGGGGAAACCACTTTTTTGTGTCAAAAACGGGGTTTTCCCCTCTCGGGCTCTCCCCCTTCCTTAAAAACCATTCACTGAAATATCAATAAGTTAGAAATTAGCACTAAATTAAAAAGAAAGTTATTAACTTTTCTCAATAAAATCTTCAATACTATACAGAGATCTTAATTTAGAGCACTTTTAAAAATAATTTTTGAACTTTTCCATTCAATTATCTATTTTTAAAAGTGCTCTAAATAGCGTCGTCCAAACAAATGTTTTTTAAGGAAAGGGGGAGTTTGAGGGGGAAAACCTCGTTTTTTTCAAAAAAACGCGGTTTTCCCCCTCAATCCGGAATCACGTGGTGGACGCCTGAAGTGAACTCAGGTTAACTCTGTGCTGTGCAAAACTTTTGCTTACATAAAAGTTTTGACTAGATTAATCTGATTGTATTTCTACCCTTTCCATTACAGCTGCCCTGATTCGACAAATACCGCATAAATCACCTGAAGAGGTTGGATATTGACATTTGGGACAAGGATTTAATTTTTCTTCTTTCTTGGGCATAATATTTTGAAAAGCCTCTTTGCCTTTTTCTAAAAAGCTTTGATAAAAATCAATTTTACGACCGGGCATGGCGGCTTCCAAATCAATCCAAAGCCCTTTTAATACGGAAAAAGAAGCACCTCCACTGTATGGACAAGGGGCGTAATGATTTTCAATATCTTTTAAAAAGGCATAGTGCGCGGTTTCGTATTCGGTTAATCTCCACAAAGGTTTTATCTTCTTTTTAAATCCTTTTTCGTCCGGCAATATGGGGCCTTGATCACTAAGATAAGCTCTATCCCAACGCAAGGTATTGCTGGTTAATCTGGCAACTTCATCATCTAAATTATGTCCTGTTGCCAAACTGTCAAAGCCGTATTCAATGGCAGTTTGGTTAAAATAATAGCGTTTAATTTTACCGCAAACCGAACAAATAGGACGAGAAAGAGCTTTTTTGACTAAGGGAATGGCCAAGCCTTCTTTAGACATTTCTTTAACAATCAGTTTGATATTATGCTTTTGGCAAAATCGCTCACAAACAGCTCTGGCTTTTTGGGAAGATTCTCCAATTGCAAGATCAATATGAAAACCTGTGACATCATAACCAAGTTCGGAAAGCACCAAGATTAAAGCTAAGCTATCTTTCCCCCCGGAAAGTGCCACTAAAACTCTTTCACCTTCTTGAATTAAATTATAAGCTTCAATTCCTTTTTGAACTTGCTTTGTAAAAAACTGCAAAAAGCAATCCTTGCAAAAGGCAAAATTATGTGAAGGCAAATCTATTATGGCTTCCACTTGACATCTACGACATTTCATAAAAATCCTTTGTTATATTTTGAAGCACTGATTTATTTTCTTGGGGGGAAAATTTTTTATGCTTTAACCAGCGTTTCCTTAACGCTCAGAACCATTTTTTCAAACAAAGTTTGGAAAAATCT
>CAYJOR010000029.1:0-32627 GCA_964371865.1 uncultured Desulfovibrionaceae bacterium
ACAACAGCAGAAGTTGTTGCATTTCCAACAGCTTGTGGGCCTTTGCTATCTTTTCTCATATGTACATTATAGCCCTGATAACAAGAAACAAAAACTACTATCAAGCCAAAAACGAATGCCTTAATAAATGTGCTTGTTACATCATTCATACGAACAGATGACTCAATACCGGCAAAATATGTTCCTTCATTCAGTGGCAAAAGCACACATGCAGAAAGATATCCACCAAAGAGTCCAACTACATTAAAAATTGCCGTCAAAAAAGGGAAAACAACTATAGATGCCAACACCCTAGGTGTTACCAAATATCCAAGTGGGTTAATGTCCATTACTTCAAGAGCATCAACTTGATCAGAAATACGCATTACACCGATTTCTGCTGTCATTGCAGATCCGGCTCTACCGGCTAGCATTATAGCGGTAAGAGTAGGTGCAAGTTCACGTATAAGTGACAGCGAAAGCAAAGAACCAAGCATCGCTTCAGCTCCAAACAAGCTCATTGCATAGTAAGATTGTAGACCGAGCACAAGACCTGTAAATAAGCTGATTAAACATATTAAAAACAGTGACTGTGAGCCTATTATGTATATTTGATGAAACGTCTTGGAGCAAAGTTTATTTACTTTTGTGATAAGCATACACGAACGCAAGCAAAACAAGGCCCAAATTCCAAACTTATTGATAATATTCAACTAAATAAACCTCAAAAATTCATGTCGTAGTAACTATAAATGACTTCTTTTTTCATTGCAAGGATTTTTTATTGAATCAAATTCGAGCTGTTTAAAAATAAAGAGGAAAACTACAAATCAAATTCTATAGTTTCCCTCACGTTTTCACCAAAAAATATTATTAAGCTATATTTTGCATTCTTTGATAAGATTTATGTGCATTATCTCTGTATCTTGCCTGTTGAAATGATTCTGCATTGTCAATAGGTTGGAGTGCTATCGAGCTTTCTGCAAATGGGATATAGTTCGCACTTTGCGCTTGAGATTGCGTTACTCCAATTGCGCCCTCTTGTTGTAAAGTAGGGTTAACATTCATCATTAAACCTACTGTATTAAGAATAGGTTGAGCCGACAAATCATTTCCTAATGTTGTTTTTTCTGTAAATTCTGCTACTTTAGAAGAATTACTTTTTTCAAACCCTCTACTATAGGTATCCGGAAGAGAATTTGACTGATTTGGCATTGCAGTAAATTTAGAATTTTTAGCTTTATTTTCAGGCAACTCCGCTAAAAACGCTTTCATTTCTTCTGATAAAATAATCCCTGTAGAGTCAGTTCCCTTTTGCTGTATATAATTTGAATTTTTCTCTGTAATATTGGACGCTTGACTACTATCAGTCGCGGGCATACTAAAAGGAATTTCATTTTCTTTAATTGTACGCACAGGAAGAACTGGAGGAGAAAAGACGCCTCTTCCAAGTGAATATTGATTATCTAGTGCTGAAATTGACATAACAACTCCATTTTTTTACTTTAATAATAGCCTTCTAGTAGGCTCATCGACACAATTATAAATATCTTTAGGGCAATGTATGATTTTTTTCCTTCATAACGTGTTTTATACAGTTGAATTGAAATAACTTGCCTTAAAGCACACAAATGAAAATCAATCTTTGACAGATAACTAAAGTGTGTTTATACTGTATCTATGGATTATGTGAGGAGATTTTTATGATTTTGCGTTCAGCCGCAGATTATTCGCTTTATTTGGTAACAGATACAGGACTTTGTCGTGGAAGAGAACTTATAGATGTTACTCTTCAAGCTGTTCAAGGTGGTGTTACCATTGTGCAATTGCGTGAAAAAAATATTTCAACTCGTGATTTTGTTGATCTGGCAAGAGCAATGAAGTCTGCGCTAAACGATTTTCAAGTCCCTCTAATAATTAATGATAGAGTTGATGTTATGGCAGCAACCATGGCAGACGGGATTCATGTTGGTCAAAAAGATATGCACCCGTATGATGTGCGTCAACTTCTTGGAAATAAGTGTATAGTTGGTCTTACAGTAAATAATTTTTCTCAGTTAGATGAATCAAGTGATTTCGATATTGACTACATAGGTTTAGGCCCGATTTTTCCGACTACAACCAAGGAAAATCCGGCTCCTGTACTAGGTGTTGGGGCAATAGCAAGGGCACGCTTTTCCACAACAAAATCAATAGTAGCAATTGGCGGAATTACTGAAAATAATGCTGAGGAAGTGTATAGAGCAGGAGTTGACGGAATAGCTGTTGTGTCCGCTATTTGCTCTGCTGAAAATCCACAACAAGCAGCTAGAAAGTTTAGAGAATTACAGCTAAAACCTCTTATAGAGAATACTAGCTTATTCTATAAAGATAACTTTGAAACTAGAAACACTGAAACACTTGTGACTTCAGCACAAGATAATAAAATTCAATAAAAAAAGAGATCTAAAATGATAGTTTATAGAAATTCCGGTTCTATTTGGCAAACAATTTTGCTTATTATAATCCTTGTCGGTTTACTTGTAGCAGGCTTTTACCTTTTTATTGCTCTTTTCCCTCTTATCGTTGCACTTGTACTCTATATTTGGTATAGAGTACGAAAAAAAATGAAAGAATTTGAAAAGGCTCGTGCGCAGTATCAAGAGAATCCATATGAAAATAATTTTCAACAGTTTAGGTCAGTTCACTATACATACACTGACAATGAAAATAATCAATCAAGTTCAAGCGATACTTCAAATCCAGAACAAGGCACTACAAAAGAGCATGACCCTGTGATTTATGATATTACACCAGAAAACTATAGCGTAGAAGAAAAGAAGTAAGTTAATACTATGGAAATTTGGCAAAAAGAAAAAGAAGAGTGTTTATTAAATGCACGCACAATTGTGATTAAAGTTGGTTCAGCAGTTTTAACAAACAAAGATGGATTAAATTTTCCAGTCTTAGAGAATATTGTTGAACAAATTTCAACGCTTGTAAAATCTGGAAAAAGAGTAGTTTTTGTTTCATCAGGTGCAGTTGCTGCCGGAAGAGCAGCTTTGCGTGGCTTTGATACTGACGAAAGCTTTCTTGAAGGACTCTCAGGAAAGCAAGCTGCTGCTGCAATTGGTCAAGGTAAACTTGTACATGTTTATGATGAAATGTTTGCTAAACATTCACTATTATCAGCGCAAGTTCTTCTAACTCGCGATGACTTCAAAAACCGTGAACGATTTCTTAACGCTCGAAATACGTTAACAAAATTACTTGATATGAAGGTAATTCCAATTGTTAATGAAAATGACACTGTCGCTGTTCATGAATTAAAATTTGGTGATAACGACGCTCTTGCATCTTATATTTTAAATGCTGTAGAGGGCTCGCTTTCCATTAATCTCACTTCTACAGCAGGCGTTCTTTCTAAAAATCCACTTGACTGTCCAGAAGATGAAATAATTCCAATTATGCACTGTATTTCTGAGATAGAACACCTTGATATTGATGCACTTTGTGGCGGAAAAACAAGCGTTGGAACCGGAGGCATGCACTCAAAGCTTCTTTCAGCTCGACGCGCAGCACAAATTAGCGTACCAACTTATATTTTACCTGGAAAAGAAAAAGATATTATATTAAAGGCTCTTGCAGGTGAACAATTAGGAACTTGGATTGCTCCTTCCGATAAACAGATATCACGTAAAAAATATTGGTTAGCATATAAAACTGCTCCTACAGGAAGTATTTTTGTTGATGAAGGCGCAGCTAATGCCTTGCTTGAAAAAGGAAAATCTCTTTTGCCGGCAGGCATCACCAAAATTGAGGGCGACTTCAAAGAAGGTGATTTAGTAAGAGTTATCTACTCTAACAATTCATTTGCTGTAGGGCTTATAAACTATTCAAGTGACGACATGAAAAAAATTGCTGGAAAGAAAAGATTTGAAGTAGCTGCAATTTTAGGAAATGCGCACTATCCTGAAGTAATTCACAGAGATAACATGCTTTTAAATGCAGCGGTTTAAAATGTATTGCAAGGTTGCACTTTTATCGCCTCCTTACAGTGAATTGACGTATGCAATTCCATCTTATATCTCTGAAGACATATTAAAAAAAGGTTTACGAGTCGCCATTCCTTTGGGTAATGGCGCTCTTCGTGTTGGTATAATTGTAGATTTAATGGAAAATCACGGTCTTGGTGAAAATGTATCCATTAAAGAAATTGTATGGTTACTTGAAAAAAATCCTCTCATAAATAAAGAAATTGTAGATCTCGTAGAAAGCCTTTCTGTAAGACAAGCTCAAAATAAAGCACAAATTTTTGCTAACATTTTACCACAAGCTCTTAGAACCACAGCAAAACTTAGATTAAAAGAATATAAAGACAACGCTAGACCTGTAAATCATACATTCAAATCTTTAAAGTCATATTCTCAATCAGAAGCCAGCATGTTGTTTGAAAAATATATAAACTCTAATGAAGTTGAACTTATTGAGTTACAACAAGAAAATGCTGAACATGAAATGTGCCGACTTGGAATGGATCCACCTTGGAATATTCGTCCTACTGCACACAAGCAACGAGAAATATTAGAGTATTTATATGCTAATGGAGATTGTACTCGTAAAAGATTACAACAAAACCTTGGCGCAACTTCACTAGCACCACTTTCTACTCTTACAAAGTTAGGCATGATAAATATTGTTCCTTGCGAAGATGCAGAAGAGCAGGAAGAAGAAAAACTGCTTGCTCTTTTAGAGACAACTCTAATCGAATCTAAACCAATTTTTGAATTTTCTAATGAACAGCAAAAAGCAATAACTCTTGGAACTGAAGTTTTAGAAAAAGAAAAACCTGAACTTCGTCTTCTATATGGAATAACAGGTTCTGGTAAAACAGCCGTATACCTAGAACTTGCAAGACAAACTTTATTAAGAAGTAAAAGTGTATTTTTTCTTGCACCAGAAGTTGCTCTAGCATTAAAATTAAAAAAAGATGTAGAAAAATTCCTTCCAAATGTAAAAATACATTTTTCTCATGGCTATCAAACCCCTCAAAAAAGAGCTAAAAATTATAAAGAGATAGCTAATGAAGAACAAGCTTGTATTATCATTGGTACACGCTCTGCTCTTTTTCATGCTGTTAAATTTGATGTTGGACTGATTGTTTTAGATGAAGAACACGATAGCTCCTACAAGCAAGATGAAAAGTTTTTTTATCATGCAAAAGAAATTGCATGGCATCGAGCTATCTATCATAAATCTTTGATGATTATTGGATCTGCTACTCCTGACATTAAAACTTTTTATGCTGTACAAGAAGGGCAAATCCCATGCGATTCCTTACCAGCTAGAGTTGGGGGCGGTAATCTTCCACAAATCGAACTTGTTGATATTTCACAATCATCAAAGCACGAACTTCTCACGGCTTACAGTCTTAACGCATTAAAAGAGTGTATAGAAAAAGATGAACAAGCAGTTATTCTTTTAAATAGAAGAGGTTATTCTCCAATTATGTACTGTCTTGATTGCAAGGAAGTACAACGCTGCCCTCATTGTTCAATAGCCATGACCTACCATAAAAAACGCAATATGCTTACTTGTCATTATTGTAATTACACGAGATTTTTTCCATCTCCTTGTACAAAGTGTAAAGGTTTGCACTATTTACCACTAGGTGATGGAACTGAAAAACTAGAAGAACAACTTTCATCTTTTATGCAAGAACACGGATTCGATAAAAAAATCCTTAGATTAGATAGAGATAGTACACGTCGACATGGAAGTATGGAAGAAATTCTTGCAAAGTTTTCACGTAAAGAAGCTTCAATTTTAGTTGGCACACAAATGCTTTCTAAGGGGCACCATTTTCCACATGTATCTCTAGCTATAGTTGCAGATGCCGACCTTACACTTAATTTTCCTGATTATCGTGCTCCAGAACGAACTTTTCAACTTTTAGTTCAGTCCGCCGGCAGGGCTGGTCGTGAACTTGAAAATGGAAGAGTTCTTATACAAACTCGCGATACAAGTCATTACTGTTGGCAATATGTACAAAATCATGATTACGAAAAATTTTATGAATATGAAATTGCTCTAAGAAAAAAAAGACAATACCCACCATTCATAAAATTAGCTCTTATACGTATATCTTTTCCTATGCAGATGGAAAATTTTTCAGAAGCACTTAATCAAATTACTAATCATTTAAAACAAAAGTCGAAAGATTTTAATGTACGTTTACTTGGTCCAGTAGCGTCACCAATTGCAATTATTCAAAATGTTAAACGTTATCAAGCTCTTATTAAATCTGGTGACTGGAAAGATATTCGTCAATTATTCCATTCACTCCAAATAACAAAACAAGAAAATAACATACTGAAAGATGTACGTTTTCTTCTAGATATCGACCCTGTAAACATGTTATAATAAAGGACTTTTCAATGAAATGGGTTTCCCATCAAGCCATGGCAGGTGCGGCATGGTTTGCTCTTAGTTTACCGCCCGATATGTTACCACCTTTACTTGTGGGAGCTGTTCTTCCTGATATGATTGATCACGCTTACGCAGGAACTGGGAAAAACAGGCAAGCTCGATTTAATAAAGTCCATAGAAAAGCTTCACATTTTTGGGGATTTTATGCTATAGGGCTTTTCGTATCTTGGATTATGGTACTTTATCCTGAAATTTGGAATGACATTGCTAAAAGTATATTTAGTAGCGATTTAATAGGTTCTTCTGCTTTTAGAGCCATACGCAACTACGGAAGTGAATCTCTTTTGATTCTTTTTGTTGGAGGATTAATCCATATTTTAGGTGATATGCTCACTGTAAGCGGAGTTCCTCTCTATCCAACATTTGGCTGGAAAAGAAAAATCACTCTGAACCTTTTTTCAACAGGTAGCAAAAAAGAATATCTGTTTACCGGAATACTTATTGCTCTTACTTTTGGCTTTGGCACACCGGAAGGTCAAAAATACATAAAATCGCTACTACGAGAACTCCCTAACTTACTCTAATAGTAACTATAAATCCCATAGAAAAAAGCTTATCTCTTCATCAGAAATAAGCTTTTATATTTAATCTTGTGTTGTTTTTATAACTTTACGCGCTCTTAGTGGAACATAAACATAAGTATAACAAATTCCTATAATTATATAAACAAACATAATTAGGAAGATAAAAATATCTGGTCTTGAAAAGACTGCAATAAACACAAGAAACAGGCTTACCATTGTTCTAAATGGATGCTTCTTTGCCCAATCAATTTCTTTGAAAGAATAATAACGTACTCTACTCACCATTAGCAAGGCTACCAAAGTAGATATAAAAAGCGTAAGAAGTGGAATATTTACACCTAAACTCTCTGGAGCATGACTTATAAATAGAACAAATCCGGCTAAAGTACAGCCTGCAGCCGGGCTTGGAAGTCCTATAAAGAATCTATTTTGTGAGTGAGTAGATGATGCTGCAACATTAAATCTAGCAAGCCTTAGTGCTGCACAGGCCATAACAAGGAAAGCAACCCCTATTCCAAGTCTTCCATAAGCTTGCAAATGCCACGACCACACTAAAACTGCAGGAGCCGCACCAAATGCAACTAAGTCCGCCAAAGAGTCATACTGTACACCAAATTCACTTGAAGTGCCGGTTAAACGAGCAACTTTTCCATCTAATCCGTCCATAAAAGCAGAGAAGAAAATACAAAGAGCCGCTTGTGCGTGATAGCCTTCAAAAGAAAGTGTCATACACAAAAAGCCAAGAAAAAGTGAAGCTGATGTAAATAAATTAGGGAGGATATAAATTGCTCTCTTTCTCAGTGGTTTTTTTTCACTAGGAATTTGTAAATCGCTCATATATCGCTCCCTATATTTTATGTTTAGAATAATTAGTCTTTTAGTTTAGCAAGAATTGTTTCACCCGCGTATACTTGTTCGCCTATTTTTACAGAAGAAGTATAATCTTTAGGGATATATAAGTCAACTCTTGAACCAAATCTAATCATACCGAATCTTGCGCCACGGTCAAGGAGTGTATTTTCTTGAACTTTACATACAATTCTTCTTGCGATTAAGCCTGAAATTTGTACGAATGTCCAAGGGTTATTGTTTTCATCAACCATTTGATATGCGCAACGTTCATTATCTGTACTTGCTTTATCAAGAGCTGCATTCAAGAATAATCCAGGAAAATAAACGATTTTCTTTACAACACCGCTTACAGGAGCTCTGTTTACATGCACTGAAAAAACGTTCATGAAAACTGAAATACAAGTTTTTGTTTCGCCATCAATTGGGTCTACGCGATCTTCAATACGGATAATTTTTCCATCTGCCGGTGAAATTGCAATATTCTCATCGGTAGAAGTTACTCTTTCAGGGTCTCTGAAAAAATGTAATGTAAAGAAAAATAATCCTAGAAAGATAACGGCCAAAAATTCCCAATCAATTAATGCAAAAACTATAGTTGATAAAGCAAGAAGTATTAACATTGGATAGCCCTCGTGTGCTATTCCGTATGTACCTGCTTTTATATCGTTTTTATATATTTTATTAGTATCGGACATAGTTACTCCTATGAGCGTCTGTCTTGTTTCACTCGGCTAATGATAACACGTTTAAGCGCACCTTCGCCAACTGAACGAGTTTGGATATCAGGCATTTCTTGAAGCGCAAGATGAACTATACGTCTTTGATATGCTGACAATGGTCTTGTAGATGAAGATTTTCCGCTGGTACGAACTCTATCTGCAAGAATAAGAGCAAATTCATTTAGTCTGTTATCTTGACGAGAACGGTAATCACCAACTTCAATTTGAACTCTTACATGTGAATTTACAGCTTTACTGATGATTCGTGCTGCAAGATATTCAATAGAAGCAAGTGTTTGCCCCTCTTTACCAATGAGAAGACCTGAATCTTCTGCATTTATTGCCATACAGAGTCTATCATTTTTAATGGAAGCATCAATTTCTAAAGAGTCTGCAATTGGATTACAAAGGGTAGAAAGAACTGTTTTTCCTGTTTCAAGAAGAAGATTTTCGTCTATATTTGCAAGAGAGAATCTTTCGTTATCGGCAGAATCTTCTTTTGGATTGTGATTTTGTTCAGCTTTGGGAGCTGGTCTTTCACGTTTTTGCTCGTTATTTCTAGGAGCTTTAGAAGACTGTTTTCTATCTTCTTTCTTTTCAAAAGCTTTCTTTTCTACTTTTTTCTCAACAGTTTTTTCTTCTTGTTTTTCAACAACTTTCTCTTCTTTCTTAAGTTGTGGAGCTTCTTTTTTAGGCTGAACCGCTTCCTTCTTTGGTTGAGAGGATTCTTTTTTAGCTTGCGGTTTTGCTTCCTGTGAAGGTTTTTCACTTAAAGTTGCTGGTGGAGTTGTTGGTTTAGACTCCAAGCTACTACGGAAGGTTTTTTCAGTTATATTTGATAGTGTAACTTTACGCGCGCTAATTCTTGCTTTTCTAGCTCCAATAAAGCCAAATACGCCAGATTTAGCATCTTCAAGGATTTCAATTTCTAATTTTTCACGTTCAGTATTGAAGTAATCGCAAGCATTATAGATTGCATCATCAAGTGTTTTGCCTTGAAATTCTTTAAAATCACTCATATTACTTATCCTTTTAGTTGGTTATTTAATTTTGCGTAGTGTAAACCATTGTTGGATAATTGAGATTACGTTACTCATAAGCCAGTAAAGAACAAGTCCTGACGGGAAGTTAAGGAACATAAATGTAAAGATAACTGGCATAAAGAGCATCATTTTTCTTTGCATTGGATCACCCATACTAGGTGTGAGAAGCTGCTGAAGAAGCATTGTTCCACCCATTACTATTGGTGTGATATATAAAGGATCTTTTGCTGAAAGGTCAGCTAACCAAATGATGTCTGTAAATGGTAAGTAAGAAATAAATGCTGAGTGACGAAGTTCAATTGATTGTAATAATGCTTGATATAAAGCAAAGAATACAGGAATTTGAACTAAAATAGGCAAACAACCACCTAATGGATTTACACCGTAGGTTTTATAAAGTTGCATCATTTCTTGGCTCATTGCTTGCTTATCATCACCGTATTTCGCTTGCAATTCTTTCACCATTGGTTGAATGCGCTTCATTTTTTCCATTGATGTAAAGCTTGATTTTGTGAGTGGCCAGAAAAGGATTTTAATAAGAATTGTCAAGATAATAATAGCAACACCCCAGTTAGCAATAAAGCCATAGAGGAATGTCATAAGCCAAAGCATAGGACGAGCGAGAATATCGAACATACCCATATCTGTAGCTTCACTTAAATTTCTTGGAGCTTGATCAAGAAGTGAAATTTCTTTTGGTCCAAACCACCAGAAAGTATCAATTACAGTTGTTTGATTTGCGCCAAGAGCAATATCATTTTCTTCTAAAGCAACACGCCAGATATTATCTTGAATACGACCTTTTAAAGTTGCAGGAGTATCAGTTACCGGCGCTACAGCTGCTAAAAAGTAGTTGCTTGCTAAACCGGCCCAACTAAGTGGACCACTTTCAAGCATACCGTCTTCGGTAAGTTCATCTACATCAAGGTTTTCTTCAAGTCCCTCGTTATAGTACACAATTTTCATTGTATCGTAACTATTGTCTGGGCTTGCGAGTGATGAAGTTGCAAGAGTGTAAGAAAATCTTGCGTTCATTGCTTTTGGAGAGAGAATTTCTAATTTTTCGCCAATTAGGTAAGTATCTGCATTAAAAGTAAGAATACGTTTAAAACTTACGCCATTAAGAGTACCAACAAACTCTAAACTTGCGTCTTGACCAGCTGTTAGAGTGGCATCACTTGCAGAAGTTGCCCATTCGCCATCATGCCAGCTAGGTTGCCCATTATACAAAATCCCCATAGGAGAAACAAGGCCTGCCTGTGGAGAAATAAGTTCAACCGGAATATCTGAGCTAAGTTCAGACGAATATTTTTTTAATTTGAAAGATGTAAGAACTGGTCCACTTGAGTTAAGTACTGCGGTGTAAAGTGGAGTATCGATTACAATTTCTTTCCCTTCTTGTGGAGCAAATTGAGCAGCAGCAGGCATTAGATTTTCAGGTTGTGCAATAGCCGGTGCAGTTTCTACAGATGTTGTTTGTTCAGTTGCAACAGGTGGCGTTGGAGTCCAGCCCATATAATTTGAGAGTTCAGTCCAGCCAATAAGTATGGCTAAGCATAAAGCTGTTGCAATTAATACACGTTTCGTTTCCATACATATTCCTTTAAGCGTGTTGATAAAAGGCTTATGCTAGACGGTGTTTTCGTGTACAATAAACACTGTAAGTTATAGTGCTAATTATGTTAAAATGCTATTTTTTCTTGGGTGGAACAGGGTCAAAACCACCTTCAAAAAGGGCATTACATCTTAATAGGCGACGTACAGTAAGATATAAACCATATATAACACCGTGCACTTCAATCGCTTCTATTGCATAATTCGAGCAAGAAGGATAGTAACGACACACATTCGGAAGAAATGGTGAAATACATTTTTTATAAAATTTTATAGGTAACAGAACACACTGTTTGACAATAAGCCGTAGACTATTCATGTGGTTTTGTAAAAAGTTTATTAAGCTCTTCTTCTACTTCTGTATATGTGAGAGTGTGAACTCTTATGTGTTTTTTCGGTGTTATCACAACATCTGCTGATTTTGGGAGAGTATGCTGATTTAGCCTTAAATATTCACGCAATAGTCGTTTCATTCTATTTCTTGTAACTGCATTACCGATTTTTTTCGTAACAGCAAGCCCAACACGAGTTTGAACTTCGTCTCCTATTTCTCTGATAAAAGCAAGAAAGTGTCGTGAATGTATTTTATATCCATTATTATAGCATAAAGAAAAATCAGCTCTTTTGAGTATTCTTTTTTCTTTTCCCCAATCTGCACTCATGATCTATCCTTATTAAAGCACATATACGACAAAAGACTTTCCCTATTCCAACCTGTATGATTATTCCTTGAATATATCAATTAAACTATATCAAGTTAATTCTATCATAAAAAATTAATCATTGAGGTAAGGCTTGAGAAATCTTTTGTCTTTATACGTAAGAAAAGGGCTTCATGCCTATGCAGCTAAACGTTTGCGACCTTTAGCACGGCGACGAGCAATGATAGCACGACCGTTTGGTGAACTCATACGTTCACGGAAACCATGGGTTCTTTTTCTTCTAATTTTACTTGGTTGATAGGTACGTTTCATGAATAACTCCTTAAATATATTGTACATTTAATGAATGTACGCTTTGTTTTTAAATGCTATTTAAATACTGCTCATTCATTTATCCATAATGAACTTTGTGTTATATCCTTACTTTTAGCAGACGTCAAGTTTAAATTTCATTAAATTTAATGTTAATTTTATTTCATTTTTTATAGTATATTTTGCAAGTATTAACTTCTAATAATTTAGCCCTTCTCAAACAACTTTCTATGAAAGAAAAATTACTTCCTAAATATCAGAATTTCATCTCTTGTTTTTTTTTACTTGATATACTATGATGTCTGCAAATATCGTATAAACTTAGTTGTTTTTTTAAAAAAATTATCATAACATATACTTAGAGGAATTTTTATGTCTTTAAACTCTGATCATGGATACTTTCAAAAGTTAGACACTTGGCTTGGAGACAAACCTCCTATAGAGTTTAAAGCTCTAATCGGTTATGGCGGAATTACAATCAATGAAGATACAGACATTCTTGATATGTTGCGTTCTTACATTGAAAAAGGATTTGAAGAATCTTGCGGACAGTGTTTCCCTTGTAGAAATGGATTAAAAAAACTATCTAAAAGATTAAATTCTCTTTGCGATGGTATTAGTTCAGTAAACGATTTAGATTTTCTTCTAAATACAGCAAAAAAAATTATTTCGAGCGCACGTTGCGATATAGGACAAACAACACCAAAAGCTCTTATAGATGTAATAGAAAATGCACCTCAACTATTAAAAGCTCGTAGAGTTGAAAGAAAAAGCTATACATCTTTGGTAAGTGCGCCTTGTCTAAACGCCTGCCCTGCTCATGTAAATATTCCAAATTATATTGAAAAGGTACGAATTGGAGAATTTAAAAAGGGGCTTGAAGTTGTTATGCAAAACTGCATTCTTGCCGGTACAATTGGAAGAGTCTGCGAAAGACCTTGCGAAACCGCCTGTAAAAGAAAAGAAAACGGTGAAGCTATAGCAATAAGAAATCTAAAGCGTTATCTTTTCGATAGAAGCTTACAAGCTTCTTATACTACAGTAGAAAAAAAACAAAAAAAAGACTTTAAAATCGCTGTTGTTGGTGCTGGCCCTGCTGGTCTTTCATGCGCTTATTTCTTAGCTCAACAAGGTTATTGTGTAACTATTTTTGAAAAGCAAGAAAAATCCGGCGGTATGGCAAAATACGGCATACCTGATTATAGACTTCCCGAAGATATCCTTATGGAAGAAGTTGCTAGAGTTCAAGCTCTTGGCGTAGAAATATTATATAGTATTGATATTGGAAAAGATTTATCAATTGACGATTTAAAACAAAAAGGCTTCGGTGCTGTTTTTATCGCTTCTGGCGCACCAAAAGTTTCCTCATTACGTTGTGAGGGCGAAGATGAATGCACGAGCGGTTTAGTCGGTGGTATTGATTACTTAAGTGAAGCTGCAAGAGGAAATAAAATTATTTCAGGAAATCGAGTCCTTGTTATTGGCGGCGGCAACGTGGCTATGGACTGCGTAAGAACTGCTCGACGCCATGGTTTTGAAGATGTACATATCATTTATCGTCGCACCGAAGAAGAAATGCCTGCTGATAAATTTGAAATTCATGAAGCAAAGCTTGAAGGAGTACATTTCAACTTCTTGATAGCTCCTCAAAAAATTATTCATGAAAATGGTGTAGTTAAAGGTTTACTTTGTCAAAAAATGGCACTTGGTGAACCGGATTCTTCCGGACGTAGAGCACCAGTACCTATCGAAGGCGAAACCTTTGTTTTCGAGTGCGATGTAATTATTTCTGCTATCGGGCAAAAAACCGATGTAGCTTATATTCTCAATGGTTTAGAAAAAGAAAACTTCCTTGATAAGTATAACAATCTCAGTGCAGATTCAATAACAGGAAAACTTTCTGCTGAAACTCCTCTTCCTCTTTTTGGTGGTGGCGATTGTGCTACAGGGCCAAGCTCTCTTATAGCAGCTTTAGCCGCAGGAAAAAGAAGCGCAGAATATATTGATAAAGAATTGCAGTCGACTCTTAGCGTGGATGCCCAATCAATGCTTGAACATGCTCTCCATAAAGTAAGTATTCTAGATCCATCAGAGTGCAAACCGCCGGTTGACTTGCGCGAAACTATGTCAACTCCTGTATTGGAAGTCAGTGAAAGATTAAAAGGCTTTGACGAAGTTGAATTATCATCCAGTGAAGCAGAAGCTAGACTTGAAGCTTCACGCTGTCTTCGTTGTTTTAGAATTATCATGATTGCATCATAAATTAAGAGGATTTTATGTCACATATATATATTAATGGTAAGAAAGTAGAGTTTGTTCATGGTGAAACCATCGTTGATGTTGCAAAGAAAGTAGAAATTCAAATTCCAACTCTTTGTTATTTACAAAAATCGGGTCATGGTAATGTGTGCAGAATTTGCTCTGTTGGTGTAGAAGGATACGATAATTTTCTTCCGGCTTGTTCCACTTTTGCAATTGAAGGAATGCAAATTACTACTGAGAGTCAAGAACTTACAGACTTACGTAGAGAAATTCTTTCAGACTTAATTGCAGAAGGTAGACACGATTGCTTCTTGCGTGGCAGAGCTAAGTCAGATTCGCCATATCATATTTCTTCAATGAAAATGCCTCTTCGTGAATACGCTTGCCCAAAAGATGAAAACTGTGAACTACAAGATCTGGCTCTAAAATACGAAGTTAATATTGCAAGTATTGAACCTCAAGATAATGACTTCATTTTAGATAATGACTACCCTATGATTACTCGTGATTTTTCACGCTGTATTCAATGCGGAAGATGTGGTTCTGTGTGTGATGCTATTCAAGTAAATACTGCAATTCCTTATCAGTTTGGTCGTAGAGTTGAGAAAGATACTTGGTATCCCTTAGTAGATTATGATCTTTGCACTCACTGTGGTGAATGTTTACAAGCTTGTCCAACGGGTGCACTTTCTTCTAAAAAATCTTATGGTCTTCTTTCAAAAGATGATGAAATTACTAAAATTAGAACAACTTGCCCATATTGTGGAACAGGTTGTCAGCAAGAACTTATTGTTAAAGACGGACGTATAGTTGAAGTTAATGGAGTTGAAAACGCTGAACCAAATAAAGGTTTATTATGTGTAAAAGGTAGATTTGGTTACGACTTTATCTATAGCAAGGAAAGACTAACAACTCCGCTTATCCGTCAAGAAGATGGTAACTTTAAAGAAGCAAGCTGGGACGAAGCTCTTGAGCTTATAGCCAATAAATTTACTGATATCATAAATAATTACGGAGCTGATGCTCTTGCCGGTGTTTCATGTTCACGTAGTATTAACGAAGACAGCTATCAAATGCAAAAGCTTTTCCGCTCTGTTCTCAAGACCAATAATATTGATAACTGCGCGCGAACATGACATGCTCCAACTGTGGCCGGTCTGGCTACAACTTTCGGTTCAGGTGCGATGACAAACAGCATTGCTGAATTTAAAAATGCAAAAATGGTCTTACTCATTGGTTCAAACATTACTGAGGCGCATCCTGTTATAGGTGCATTTCTCAAACAAGGTGTGAGAAAAGGATGTAAATTAGTTGTTGTTGACCCTCGTAGAACAGGAATTGCAAAAGTTGCAGAACAACACCTTCAAATTAAAGTTGGTAGCGATATTGCTCTTCTTAATGCACTTATGCACGTAATTATCAATGAAAATCTTTATGATGAAGAATATATTGAAAATCATACAGAGGATTTTGATAAACTTAAAATAAACGTATCTGAATATAGCCCTGAAAAAGCAGAAAAAATCTGTGGAATTAAAGCTAATGTTATAAGAGAAGTAGCTAGAACCATGGCAAGTGCAAAACCTGCTATGATTGGCTATACACTTGGAATCACAGAACATACTTGTGGTGTTCATAACGTATACGCTATTGCATCTTTACAAATGCTTCTTGGAAATGTTGGTAAAACATTTGGTGGAGTAAACCCTTTACGTGGTCAGAACAATGTTCAAGGCGCTTGCGACATGGGAGCTCTACCAAACATCTTTGCCGGTTATGGTAAAGTTGAAGATAAAACTGCTCGTGAAAAGTTTGAAAAATTCTGGAATGTTAAAGACTTACCAGCAAAAAATGGATTGATGATGCCTGACATGCTTGACGGTTTAGCAACTAAAAAAATCAGAGCATTTTATATATTTGGTGAAAATATTGCTAACACTGAACCTGATATTCGTCATATAGAACATTGCCTTTCATCAGCAGAATTTCTTGTAGTACAGGATATTTTCCCGAATGAAACAACAAAATTTGCTGACGTTATCCTTCCAGCTCAAGCTTGGAGTGAAAACGATGGCACATTTACAAACAGTGAAAGACGTGTAAATCGTGTTCGTACTGCAAGCAAAGCACCCGGAATATCACAACCTAACTGGTGGATTTTCAAAGAACTAGCGAAAAAAATGGGGCATGAGTGGGAATCAAGTTCAGCTCAAGAAATTTGGGATAATGAAATTTCTCTTCTCGCAGACAACCTTGCAGGAATAAAATATAATCGCATTGAAAACGATGGTTTACAATGGCCATGCCCGAATACTGAGCATGAAGGTACAAAAGTTCTTCATAATGATGGGAATTTCGTTCGTGGAAAAGGTTTATTTATTCCGGTACAATGGACACCACCGGCAGAAGTAGCTGATGAAGAATATCCTTTTGTACTTAGCACAGGGCGACGTCTATATCATTACCATACACGCACACAAACAGGTAGATGTGAAGGATTAAACACCCTCTTGAGTCATGAAACTGCTGATATCTCAACACAGGACGCAGAAAATCTACAGATTAAAGACGGTGAAGTTATTAGAGTTTCTTCACGTCGTGGATCTGTTGAAGTAATAGCAAAAGTCACTGATGATATGCAGCAAGGTACTGTGTGGATGGCTTTCCACTTCCGTGAAAACAATGCAAACTGGCTTACTAATCCGGCATTCGACCCAATAAGCAAAACAGCAGAATATAAAGCTTGCTCTGTTAAGATTGAAAAGCTTTAGGAAAATGTTTTTTTAGGAAGTTATAAAATAAAACTGTAACGATAAATCCAAGAATCCAACCGGCAAGCACATCTGAAAGGTGATGCTTGCCAAGATACATTCTTGACCAACCTACAAGTAATGGTAACAAAAATAGCGCCGGAAAACGCTTTCCAAAAAAAAGATAAAATCCGGTTGCTACTACCATTGAGTTAGATGCGTGTGATGATAAAAATGCAGAACCACCACTAGGAGCTAAGTTCTCAGCTAGTGTTATCATCCACGTACTACCTTCCATGTAGTAAATATTTTCAAGATATTGAAGTGGGCGAGGTCTATCTGCAATTGCTTTAATAATATCAGAGATAATATTATTAATTCCGATACCTACACCCAAAAATACAAAGAGTGCCCAAAATTTAATAATTTCGTAGCCTTTTCGCATAAAGTTGAAGAGGTATCCCGCTAAAAAAAGCAATAAGGGCACAACAAGGTAGCTTGTCTCAGAAAAGATTGGCAAAACAGAGTCAAACACTCCATTTCGCCAAATATTATTGAAAAAATATACGAATCCTCTGTCTAAAATAAGAAGATTTTCCATAAAGATTATAAGCCCTCGTCGTTATAAACGTAAAGTTCAGGGTCAGTCGCTACACCATTTAAGCGTACTTCATAGTGTAGGTGAGGTCCTGTGCTTCTACCGGTTGAACCAACTGTTCCGATTAAATCATAACGCTTAAGTTTTTGACCTTTTTCTACTTTTATTTCATGCATATGAGCGTATTTAGTAACAATTCCATTACCATGGCTTACTTCAACAGCTTTACCATAAGCACCAGTAGTTGAAATTTTAGTAACAGTTCCGTTTGCCGGCGAAACAATAGGAGTTCCACGAGGCGCAGCAATATCTAAACCTTTATGAAATTCATTTGTTGCTCTACCAAAAGGATTTTTACGTCTTCCAAACCTTGAAGTAATAAAGCCTTCTGTAGGGATAATTGATGGTTTTGATGCAAGAACATTTTCAGTTTCACGCATTGTAAGAAGAATTTCTTGCTGACGAACTTCTTCAAGTTTCGCTGCCATTGAAAGTTCTTCCAAATACGAACGTATTTTTCTAGATGCAAGCTCTTGTCTGTGTAAAGGAAGGTTTCCCATTGACAAGTCTTCAAATGAAGCACCACCAACGTTTTCAGCAACTTCTTCAGGAGTGATATCAGCCATAACGCTGAGTTTAGAGTTGAACTGCTGAATACGTGATAAGCTATCTTGAATACTTATCACATCAGATGCCATTGCTAAAAGCTGACTTTGTCTTTCATCAAGCTGCGCATCCATTTCACTAATGTAATCTTTAAGAGCTATATTTTCACGGATTGACTGTAAAGAGTAGACGTTCCCCGCGATTAAAGCTCCCAAAAGGAGAATACAACAGAAAAAAAAGCCACTTCGCATATGTATTGTGCGAGAGTTGCCTGTTTTATCTTTTATAATAACTATTTGATATTTCGCCATAATATAGAAGTTTCCTTAAAATCCATTAAAAAATAATTGTTTTAAAGTAATTTGTTTGGTGTATAGTAGGTCTATTCATCAAATTTGTCAAGTTAGCGACAAAAATATACCATAAACTACTAATTTCACTAAATAAAGAAACCTTTAAATTATCTATAATAAACAGTTTTCATAAAAATTTAGCTATTTTTCAGCTAAAAAAGCGAAAATTAAAGATAATTTTAAATAAACAAAAAAATGACTTCCCAAAGATTAAAAATTATGTCATATTATAACTAACAGTTAGAATTATATCTGTTCAGTTTTTCTTTTGCTTTAATAATGTTTGTTGACCATATACTTTTTAAACACTTTAAAAATGTGAAGGATGGGTTTATGTCGAACACTTGGGAAATGCAAAGAACATTCGCGCTCGTTGGAACCGGAGGATGTGGAAAAACCTCTCTGGCTGAAATGCTCCTCTACAATACAAAGTCCATTGATCGACTCGGTGCTATAGAAGCAGGAACAACCAACCTAGATTACGAACCGGAAGAAGTAAAGAGGGGTGCCTCTATTCAACCAGGATTCACAAGTTGGCTTTATAATAAAAATCGTCATTTTTTAATTGATATACCCGGCGATAATAACTTTAGTGGTGATATCGAATACTTATTACAAGGTGTTGACAGCGTAATCCTCACCTTAGATGCCGTTGACGGCGTGCGCCCTCTTACAAAAAAGATTTGGAATGCAGTGCGTGCTCAACAACTACCGGCAATTGCTTTTGTCAATAAGTTAGACAGAGATAGAGCTGATTTTGATGCTGCTATTCAAGGAATAAGCGTGTCACTTGGCGCAAGACCGGTTATCCTCCAAATGCCAATTATTGAAGATGAAAAATTTGTTGGTTATATAGATACATGTAATCAAAAAGCTTTCTACTATAATGAAGATGGTGTTAGTGAAAAACCAATCCCTGCTGACTTAGAAGACGAAGCTATTCTTATTCGTGATACAAATCGTGAAAATATCGCTGAAACAGACGAAGAGCTTATGGAAAAATATCTTGAAGAAGGTATTCTTGATGATGCTGATATTAAAAAAGGTTTGCGCATCGGCGTAATGAATGGTGAATTACTACCTATATTTATAGGTTCAGCAATTGAAAATAAAGGTGGATACGAACTCTTAGATGGTATTGAGAAATTCCTTCCTTCACCAAAAGAACGCGCTCCATTCTTAAGCGAAGAAGCAGAAGAACGTGAATCTTCACCAGAAGCGCCTGCATCATGCTTTGTTATTAAAACAATTGCAGATCCATTTGCCGGTCAACTTTCCATCGTAAGAGTTCTTTCCGGTACTCTTTCTTCAGATTCTAACCTTAAAAATATTCAAACTGAAGAAAATGAACGTTTCACAAGCCTTTCATATATCAACGGAAAATCACAAACTCCTTGTAAAGATACACTTTATCCGGGTGCAATTGTTGCTGTTGCAAAGTTGAAAAATACTCATACAGGTGAAACACTTGCTGATGAAAAATCACCTTTTGCTCTTGCTTGCCCAATTCTTCCAACTCAAATGATTACTTATGCTCTTGCAGCTAAGGAAAAAGGCGAAGAAGATAAAGTATACAGTGCAATTCAAAAACTTCTTGATGAAGATATCACTCTTAAACTCGAACGTGATGAAGAAACTGGTGACACTCTACTTTCAGGTATGGGACAACTCCACATTGAATTATCAGTTGAGAAAGCAAAACGTCGTGGAAAGATTGAAATTCTTCTTAAAACTCCTAAAATTCCTTATCGTGAAGCTGTACGAGGCAGTGTTCAGGTTCAAGGTCGTCATAAAAAGCAATCCGGTGGACGTGGTCAATTCGGTGATTGTTTCATCGAAATGTCAGCTCTTCCACGTGGTGGCGGATATGAATTTGAAGATGCTATCGTAGGCGGTGCAATTCCACGTACTTACATTCCTGCTATCGACAAAGGAATTCAAGAATCAGCAAAACGCGGTTTCTTAGCTGGCTATCCTGTAGTAGATTTCAAAGTTCGCCTTTATGATGGTTCTTATCACGATGTTGACTCATCAGAAATGGCTTTCAAACTTGCAGGTAATATTGCATTCAAGAAAGCTATGGAATCATTGAAAGTAGTTCTATTAGAACCTATTGCACTGATTACAATTTCTGTACCTGATGCTTACATGGGCGACATCATCGGTGATTTATCATCACGTCGTGGTAAAATCTTAGGTTCTGATTCTGTAGCCGGAATTACTGAGATTAAAGCTCATATTCCAATGTCAGAAGTATTACGTTATGCTCCTGATTTACGCTCAATGACAGGTGGCCAAGGTCTCTTTACTCTTGAGTTTGACCACTATGAAGAAGCTCCACAACCAGTGAGCGAAAAAGTTATAGCCGAATATCAGAAAACAAAAACCGAAGAAAAAGATTAATACTTATATTTTCCTTTTGACAGAAAGAAAAATCTTGAATATCTTTTTTTCACATAAAAACATATTAATTATATAGATACAGAGGGAGCTAAAATGCTAAGTCCTGAAAAATCAATTATATACAGTGGCGGTGCAGCAGGCACTGAACAATTTTTCGGCGAACAAGCCGAAGCATATGGTGTTGAAGAAGTAAACTTCACTTTTGATGGGCACTTAAGCGAAAGAACTCGTGGTCTTCGCTACCTTACAGGTGAAGAACTTGCAATGAAAGATGTAAGCATCACCTATGTTGCTAAAATAATGAAGCGTGAATACTCTCGTGCTCCACTATTCCGCAAAGTTCTTCAATCCATATGTTGGCAAATCTCCAGCGGTGAAGAAGTCATAGTTGTAGGTACTATCCAAGAAGATGACACCGTAAAAGGTGGAACAGGTTGGGGCGCTGAATACGCTAAAATATGCAACAAGCCTCTACTCGTTTTCGATCAAGACAAAAATGCTTGGTTCAGATGGGATAAGGAAGCCTTCGTAAAAGAAGAAAATCCCGTTATTCAAAACTCCCATTTCTCAGCTACAGGAACTCGCTTCCTAAACGACAACGGAAAGCAAGCAATCTCAGATCTATTCAAACGCTCTTTTAATAAGTAGATAGTTGTTTTTTTCGAGAGAGGAAACCACAACTTTTGAAAAAGTTGAGGTTTCCCCTCTCGAGCTCTCCCCTTCCTTACAAAACTTTTTAATTCTCATCGCATTTAAATATGTGGTGAGTTTTTAAGTTTAATCGTGGCGATGAGGCGAAGTTTTACCTTTCAATATAAAGTTCTCTTTTATATATTTTTTGAAACATTTATTTTTTTGACCTTACCAAAAATTTGAGCTATCCTACTTCACATATAAATTTTTGTTTGAAATATTTATTTTTGACGACAAAGAGCGTAATTCTTTTTGAAAACTATTATTCTTTTTTTTCGTTCCTCGAAAAAAAAGGAAATAAGGTTTCCAAAGGAAATTATTTCCTTTGGTCGCCGAAGGCAAAAAAAGAAAAAAGAAAAAAAGTAATATAATAATGACAAATACAATAAAACTAACACATAAAGATAAAGTTTTGGAACTTGGTGCTGGGAATCCTGTAAGGGTTCAGAGCATGCTTAATACGAAGACGCATGATGTTGAGGCGAGCTGTAAACAGATACAAGAACTTGCTGATGAGGGCTGTGAGATTGTAAGACTTGCTGTTCCTGATGATAGAGCGTCAAAAGTTTTAAAGGAGATAAATGATTTTTCTCCTGTTCCTTTGATAGCGGATATTCATTTTGATTATAGACTTGCGATTAAGGCACTTGAAGCCGGTTTTTCTGGGTTAAGAATTAATCCTGGAAATATTGGCGATGATAAACATATTGATACTGTAGCAGATTGCGCTAAGGCTCATAATGCAGTTATTAGAGTTGGGGTGAATAGCGGGTCTATAGAAAAATCTATTCTTGAGAAATATGGCCATCCTTGCCCTGAGGCTTTGGTTGAGAGTGCGTTATATCATGTGAGATTGCTTGAAAAAAGAAATTTTGAAAATATAAAAATCTCATTAAAGTCAAGTTCAGTTGTTGAAACTATGAAGGCATATACTCAAATCAGCACGCAGACAAATCACCCTTTACATATTGGTGTAACTGAAGCGGGAACTAAATTTAGAGGTACTGTCTACTCTGCGGTTGGGCTTGGAAGCCTTCTTGCACAAGGGATTGGCGATACTATGAGAGTTTCACTCACGGCTGACCCTGTTGAAGAAGTGAAAGTTGCGTATGAAATCTTGAAAGCTTTGGAACTTAGAGAAAAAGGAGCACAAATTATTTCATGCCCTACTTGCGGTCGTACGGAAGTGGATTTGATTGGACTTGCAGAAAAAGTAGAAAAATTGTATAGAAATTGTCCCATACCTTTAAAGATTGCGGTTATGGGATGTGTTGTGAACGGTCCCGGAGAGGCAAAAGAAGCGGATATCGGGATTGCCGGCGGTAAAAACAAAGGTTTAATATTTAAAAAAGGTAAAGTTATCCATAGCTTGCCAGAAAGCGAATTATTTGATGTTTTCGTAAAAGAAGTGGATAACATTATAAAAGAATACAATAAATAGAGGAAAGGTCATGCGTTTTAGTAATTACTATGTTCCAACTTTGAAAGAAGCTCCAAATGATGCGGAAGTAATCAGTCATAAACTTTTATTGCGTGCGGGTATGATTCGTAAGCTTACATCAGGAATTTATTCTTGGTTACCGCTTGGTCTTCGCACCCTTAATAAAGCGGCTCAAATTGTACGCCAAGAAATGAATAATGAAGATGCACTTGAAGTTTTTCTTCCTACCGTGCAACCTGCGGATTTATGGATTGAATCAGAGCGTTGGCAATATTACGGAAAAGAACTCCTTCGTTTCAAAGATAGACACGATAGAGATTTCTGCTTAGGGCCTACTCACGAAGAAGTTATGACTGATTTAATTCGTCATGAAATCCGTTCATATAAACAACTTCCTGTGAACTTCTACCAAATTCAAACAAAATTTAGAGATGAAATTCGCCCACGTTTCGGTTTAATGCGTGGACGTGAATTCTTAATGAAAGATGCGTATTCATTCGATAAAGATGATGCCGCTGCTGATATTTCTTATGGAAAAATGCGCTCAGCTTATAATGCAATTTTCACAAATATGGCTTTGAACTATCGTATGGTTGAAGCGGATTCAGGCTCGATCGGTGGTTCATTCTCACACGAATTTATGGTTCTTGCTCAAACTGGTGAAGACACTATCGCATCATGTACAGCACACCCTGCGTGTCAGTGGGCGTCGAATACTGAGCGTTCACAAGTTATCTTTAGTGGTGAACAAACTAAAGAAACTTGCCCGGCTTTTGAAGAGGTAGATACTCCTAATGCACACACAATTGAAGAAATTTGTGCTCTTATGAAAGTTGAATCTGCAAAAACTATCAAGACATTAATTATTGTTGCTGATGAAAAACCTGTTGCTGTGCTTGTGCGTGGTGATAGAGAAATGAACATCATCAAAGTGAAAAACATGCTTGATGCAAAAGAAGTTCGTATGGCTTTCCCTGCTGAAGTTGAAGAAGCAACTAAAGCTAAAGTTGGCTTTGCAGGGCCTGTTGGACTTTCAATTCCAGTATATGCAGATAATGAACTTATGCTTAAAACAGGTTATGTTGTAGGCGCGAATAAAGCAGATACTCACTACCAAAATGTTGACCTTGTAAGAGATTGTTCAATCATAAAATATTCTGATTTACGACTTATAGAAGAAAATGACCCTTGCCCTAAATGTGGTGCTCCTATCCGTTTAGAAAAAGGTATTGAAGTTGGGCATATTTTCAAGCTCGGCACAAAGTACAGCGAAAAAATGAACGCTAAATTCATCGACGAAAACGGCAAAGAAAACCATATGATTATGGGCTGTTATGGAATTGGTGTATCTCGTGTTGTTGCAGCTTGTATTGAACAAAATAATGACGAGGGCGGAATTGTATTCCCTCCACCTCTTGCGCCTTTCCAAATTGCACTCCTAAATCTTGATATCGAAAATGAAGAAGTTAATGCAAAAGCAGAAGAAATTTATGCACATCTTCAATCTCAAGGCTATGAAGTTCTTTATGATGAAAGAAAAGAACGTGCTGGTATCAAATTCAAAGATGCTGATTTAATTGGTATTCCTGTTCAAATCATCATTGGCTCAAAAAATCTTGCTAAGAATGCTATTGAAGTAAAAAATCGTAAAACAAACGAAAAGCAATCACTTGAAGCAGATACTTTCACATCTAATTTCGCCGCTTATTACGATAGCGTTATGGATTGTTGGAAATAATGTCTTCCCCACGCATTCACTCGGTGTCAGAACTCACGCAGGTTATTAAAAGAACGCTTGAAAGCTCTTTCCCTTATGTCTGGGTAAAAGGCGAAGTAACAAATCTTAGCCGTGCTGGTTCAGGACATATTTATTTTTCTTTGAAAGATGAAAATGCTCTTTTGCCTTGTGTTTGGTATAAAAATCAACAAAAAGACCTCACCTTTGACCCTATCACGGGTGAGGTCTTTGATGAACCTATTCCATCGCTTGCTCACAATTTGGAACAAGGAATGGAAATGCTTTTTGCTGGTTCTTTAAATGTCTATCCTCCTCGTGGAGCGTATCAATTTATCATTGACAGAGCTGAAGAAATCGGAAAAGGAAATCTCCATAAAGCATTTGAAGCATTGAAGAAAAAACTTTATGCTCTTGGTTGGTTTAATCAAGAACATAAAAAAGAACTCCCAAAAAATCCAAAAAAAGTCGCAATTTTAACATCTCCTCAAGGCGCTGTTATTCATGACTTTTGCAGAATTTCAAAGCAATACGGATTATCTTCATCTTTAAGAATTTACCCTGTAGCCGTGCAAGGTTCAGAAGCGGTAATGTCTATTACCAAAGCATTCAAAAAAGTACATGAAGATAACTGGGCAGAAGTTATAGTTTTAATTCGAGGTGGTGGTTCACTTGAAGATTTGTGGGCTTTCAATGAAGAAGAAGTTGCACGTTCTATTTTTGAATCAGAAATCCCTGTAATTACGGGGATTGGTCACCAAGTAGATGTCAGTATTTCAGATTTTGTAGCGGATAAGTCAGCCGCAACTCCTTCGCATGTGGTAAGCCACCTTTGGAAAGAAAAACAGATTTATGTGCAATATCTCGATGAGATTGAAGAAAACCTCAATGAGCTTATAGATGCACAAATCAGTTATAAATCAAATCAGTTACAAATTGCGCTACGAAATTTAAATCTTCTTTCGCCTGAAAAAAGACTTTCAATGCAAGCTGAAAATCTTTTGATAAAACTTCAAAGACTTCATGCAAGTGCTCGATTTATAAAAGATAAAGAAAGAGCTTTTCAGTATCAACTGCAAAAATTTCTTCCTCTACTCGAAAGAAATCTTTACGAAAAAAAATCTCAGCTTGAGAATGCAACATCTCTTTTATCGGCGCATAATCCTTATATGCCGCTTGAAAAGGGATATGCTCTTGTTCATAAAAAAGATGAAAAAGGAAATAAAGAACTCATTCGTTCATCACAAACTATAGAAAATAATACACAAATTATTCTTGAATTCAAAGATGGTAAAACTATTCTTGAAGCTCAAAAAGTTCAACAAATCAATAAGGATTCTAACTCATGAAAAAAAGTTTTCTCTCATCAATAATACTAGCAATTATGCTTGTAGTTTCAACATCTTTTGCCTTTGCAGCACCAGAAGTTATTGTGCCTACTACAGCGAATCAAGGTTCAGCTATTGAAATAAGTATTCCGAATATCCCAAAAGAATACAAGCATGTATCTTTTTCATGGATTGATATGAACAGGAAATTATACCTCAAAGACGAGGGCGATTTTCAATCAGCGTCTATCCTTATTCCAATGCCTTATGATGCGACGAAAGATCAAACCTTAAAGATTCACTTCGGCAATGAAACTGTAACAAAAGTTATTAAACCAACAAAGGTAAACTGGCGTAAAAGTACTCTTACAGTAGAACCTCAATTTATTCAGCACCCTGCTGAGCTCGACGCTAAAATAAAAAAAGATAGAGCAAAAAGTTCAAAAGCATTTGCAACTTACACCATGAAAAATGAACTTACAGGCGATTACACCCGCCCTGCAAAAGGAATTGTAACTTCTGAATACGGAGTTCAGCGTGTATACAATGGAAAACTTCAATCCGTTCATCGTGCTGTAGATTTCCGTGGAGCTACAGGCGTTGCTACTTACGCATTTGCTGACGGGAAAGTTATTGTTTCTGATGACTTCTATTATTCAGGAAATGTTATCTATATCGACCACGGACAAGGAGTTATTTCCTCTTATGCGCATCTTTCCGCTCGTAACGTAAAGGAAGGCGACATTGTAAAAGCTGGGCAAACAATAGGAAAAATCGGTGCTACAGGACGCGTTACAGGCCCTCATTTACATTTTGGACTAGCTCTTCAAGGAATAGCTATTGATGCGTTTCCACTTCTTCCAAAACTTGCAAGTGAAAAATAGAGTGATTGAATTATTATTTGTTGAGGGGAAAATATATTTTTTTCATAAAAATGAGTTCCCCCCTCATGCTTCCCCTTTTCTAAAAAAATAATTAGGGTATACTTTTAATTCCACTTATTTATCAAAAAATAGGATTTAACACAATGTCAGCAAAGAAAAAAGAAGAAAAAACTTTTGAAGAAAGAATTGAACGCCTTCAAGAAATTATTGAAGCTCTTGAGAAAGGGAACGTTCCTTTGCAAGAAAGTTTAACGCTCTATAAAGAAGGAATTGAACATGCTAAAGCATCTCAAATTCTTATAGAAAGCGCACAACATGAAATTAAAATTTTACAAGATAACGAATTGAAAGATTTCAAGGTAAGCGAATAAATCATCTTTTAGGCAAAAAAACGCAAAAGAATGAATTTAAAAACATAGCTAAAAAAGATAAGAAATAAAGGAAGGAAATTATGAATAATAGTGAAAACTATAGAGAAGACTTAGTTTCGTCAATTGAAGAATATCTCAAAAATATCTATCCCTTACAACATTCTTTAATAGACAACACTTCTTTTATTCAATCTTTAAATTATACTCTGCTTGCCGGGGGTAAACGTATTCGACCTATGCTCTGCCTTTTATTTGCGGAATTATCAGCTCAATACACTTCTAAGACATATAATCAAGATGACATCATGCCTTGCGCCGCTGCTTTAGAAATGATTCACACCTATTCACTTATTCATGACGACTTACCGGCTATGGATAACGATGATTTACGCCGTGGAAAACCAACTTGTCACAAAGCTTTTGATGAGGCTACAGCCATATTGACAGGTGATGCACTTCTGACAGATGCTTTTACAGTCTTTACTAAAGCTAATTTTCCTGCTGAAAACGTTCTTATGGGGTTAAGACTTCTTAGTATGTGCGCCGGTTCAAAAGGTATGATAGCCGGTCAAGTACTTGATATGGCGATGGAAAAAAGTTCAACTCAAGCAATTCAGAAAGATAATCTTGAAAATCTTATTCAAATGAATGCACGCAAAACAGGTGATTTATTACTCGCATCCTGTTGTATCTCCCCTCTTATTTATAATACTGACACCAAATTTTATGACGAATGTAAGGCATTTGGAACTCATTTTGGACTTGCATTCCAGATAACAGACGATATTCTCGATGTAGTGGGTGACACTAAAGAAATGGGTAAACCTCAAGGTTCTGATCTACTTGCAGATAAAACTACTTGGGTAACGCTATTAGGTCTTGAAAAAGCACGTGAAGAAGCCATAAAAAATATTGAAAAAACAAAAGAAATACTTTTAAGTTGGCAAGACTTTACAAATGAGGATACACAAGCTATAAACTTATTGTTACAGCTCACACAATCTCTTGCAAAAAGGACAAAATAGGTTTCGCTATGCCCACATTATTGGAAGATTGCGCCTTCCCCCACGGTATTAAAAATTTATCATCAGCCGACAAAAAAATACTTGCTACAGAAGTACGTGAAAAAATCATTCAAACAGTTGCTAAAAATGGCGGTCATCTTGCCCCATCTCTTGGCACTGTAGAACTAACAATTGCACTTCTATCTGTATTCAATCCAAGTGAAGATAAAATTATCTGGGACGTGGGACATCAAGCCTATGCGTGGAAAATTCTTACCGATAGACGCGATTCTTTCCATACCCTACGCACTTATAAAGGAATTTCAGGTTTCACAAAACCAAGTGAAAGCCCTTATGACCATTTCATAGCAGGCCACGCTTCCACTTCTATTTCTGCGGCATTAGGTAAAGCCTATGCGCGCGATTTAATGGATAAAGATAACCATGTAATTGCTGTTATCGGCGATGGTTCTCTTACCGGCGGAATGGCTTTTGAAGCTTTGAATCAAGCCGGTGAACTTGGAAAACAACTTATCGTTATACTGAATGACAATAATATGTCTATTTCGCCTAACGTTGGAGCATTTTCTGAGTTTGTATCTTCAAATCTTTCTAAAAATTGGGTACTTAGAATAAAAAAAGCTATCCGAGATTTCTGCTATAATCACTTATCATTTGGAAGAAAGCTTCTTAATTTTTTCAAAAAAGGTGAGCAATCATTTAAAGTATTTTTTACTCCGGGTTCATTATTTGAAGCCTTCGACTTTAACTATATTGGACCTGTTGACGGACATAATACCGATCAAATTATTCAGCATTTAAAAACAGCAATTTCAGCACAAAAACTCAATCAACCAATATTGTTACATCTAAAAACAAAGAAAGGAAAAGGATATACTCCTGCTGAAGTAAATCCATCTATTTTTCATGGAGTTTCACCATTTGACCCGACTACAGGGATAGTGCATAAATCTAAATCAAATACCCCGACTTCTTCTGCTACAGATGCACTTTCAAAAGCAATTGTAGATCTTGCGGCTAAAGATGAAAAAATTATTGCTATCACAGCTGCAATGCTTCAAGGTACCGGACTTTCAGAGTTTTCTTGTACTTATCCTGAGCGTTGTATTGATGTTGGTATTTGTGAGCAGCATGCTGTCACCTTTGCTGCCGGTCTTGCAAGTGAAGGATTTAAGCCTGTTATTGCAATGTATTCAACTTTCTTGCAGCGTGCTTATGATCAAATAATACATGATGTATGTTTACAAAATCTACATGTAATATTTTGTATTGATAGAGCCGGTTTAGTGGGTGAAGACGGTCCTACACATCATGGTGTGTTCGACCTTAGCTTTTTACGAACTATCCCAAACATGAGAATTATTGTTCCTGCAAATCCAACAGAAATTGCTGACTGTTTAGCTACAGCACTCGCTATAAACGCCCCAATTGCTTTAAGATATCCTAGAGGTAAAGCACCTTACGCTCTTCCAAAGTTGCACGATTATACAGTTCTTGAAGAAGGCTTAGGTGAATTTATCTATCCTGAAATTCAAGATAATTCTTCAAAGAATGAAAAATCTTGCATAATAGCTATTGGTGCGGGTGTAGATATTTCTTTAAAAGCATCAGCTGATTTTTATGTAAAGAATCAAATTCTTACCCCTATTTTCAATGCTAGATGGGTGAAACCTCTTCCTCTAACTCAACTTGATGAAATTGCACAAAAGTATGAACATATCATAATTGTTGAAGAAAATACTCTTGTGGGTGGATTTAGTTCTGCAATTATCGAGTATTATTCTGATTCAAAGCAAATTCAGAAACTCTCTATTGATAGAGTTGCACTTCCTGATGAATTCATCGAGCATGGCGCTGTAAATATTCTCAAAGAGAAGCATAAGTTTACATCTGAACAAATTTTGGCACTTCTTATTAGGTAAACACTTTAAAATCTTTTTTGGAGGCTCAGTATGATAGGAAAAAATTTTCTTTTATTTTCACTACTAACACCTTTAATTTTAGCCACTTCCGGCTGCAGTTCTTCAAAAACAGTTACTAGACCAAGTATAACCTCAACCATTGTACGTGATTCATTGGATATTCTTATGCATACAAATCTTATGGAAGGCGATAAACTTTTTCTTCATGCGCAAAATATTTTTCAAAATAGCCGTTGGAATGCACCTAATGGCTATAATCTAGAAAAAATTTCCCTTGATGGACTCCCGCTTGAATACCTTACCAAACCAGAAGAGAAAAGAGAAAAACTCATCATTCAATTCCATGGTGGAGCATATATTCTCAGTCTTATCGACCCATACCGTGATGTAGCCATAAAATATACAAAGCTTGCTCCTGTGAACGTGTTATCTGTTGACTACCGAGTAGCGCCTGATAACGTTTTCCCTGCGGCATTAGAAGATGCACTTAAAACTTGGGAATACGCTCTTAGCCTCGGCTATGCCCCTAAAGATATTATTGTTGTTGGTGATAGTGCCGGCGGAAACCTTGCCCTGGCTATGACTCTTAAGCTTCGTGATATGGATAAAGAACTTCCTAAAGCATTAGTTTTAATGTCCCCATGGACTGATATGTCATGCTCTCTTGATGCGCACCAAAGAAATTTTGAAAGCGACCCTATTTTCGGTGAAAGAAATGATGTAAATCCTTTTGCAGAAAATAAATCTTCAGTTTTCGATTATGCAGGAGATACTCCACTAGATGATCCATACCTTTCACCATATTTTGCAAATTTCAAAGATTTCCCTCCTATGCTTATTCAAGTAGGAACTCACGAAATTCTTGAAGATGATTCCGTTCTTCTTACTGAAAAAGCTGTAAATGATGGTGTTACGGTCAATCTAACGCGTTATGAAGGAATGTTTCACGTATTCCAACTCGTTCCATTCCTTCCGGAGTCAAAACAAGCATGGCAGGAAGTAGAAGAATTTATTGAAAAGCAATTCAGAAGTTACAGAAGTACCGATGCTGATACAAATCCACTTTCACACTCTCTCTACTTTAGCGATCCAGATGATTTTCCATTTCATGACTAACCTCTAAACTAATATTAACAAGCAGTAATGTACTTAGTTAATAACAAATAGGAGCATTATCTCTATGATTTTAGACGATAAAAACTTCTTTTTAAATTGTGAACTTCAACAATACAACAGCGGAAATATAGATACGATTTCAGATATTATAAGTAATGAAGAAACCTATACTTTTTCATATAATTGCAAATATAATGAAACTGTATTTCAAGACACTAAAACAATTTTAGCATTTCCTTCTAAAGTAGAAGAACTTGTTATAGGGCATACAATTCTTGATTGCTTACCTTGTTATGATGCCAATTTCACTTATGAAATTTCATCAAACGATAAGCATTATACTCTTAACCTAATTGCAAAAGATTCTGAAATAAAAGAAAACAAAGAAAAAGTTGAAGTTTTACCCTCTGAATATCTATCGACAATGGGTAGATTTTTAGAGCATAGCGGTTTATGGGAAGGTACAGGTTGTTTTCACAAAGCAGCTTTATTCAATCCTCAAACTAAAGAATTGCACTTTGTAGAAGATATAGGTCGTCATAATTGCGTTGACAGACTTAAAGGCTATGCCGTTATAAATAATATAAACCTTTCTGATTACTTTATTTTTATCACAGCAAGAATTACAGCCTCACTCTATGCCAAAATAAGAAGAGCCGGATTTACTACAATAGTTAGTCATTCAGCTGTAACGAGCAATTCCTATCTTCGAGCAAAAGAAGAAGATGTAACACTTATAGCTTTTTGTCGACCAAGGGCAAACAAAGCTAATATTTATAACATCTAACAATAAAAAGAGAACTTTTGAGGGGAATACTACATTTTTTTAGAAAACGAGTTTCCCCCTCAAGTACTCCTTCCCTTAAAAACATTTATTTAAACGGGCTCTCCCTCAAAGGAAAATGCAATAAGGGCTCTTCCTCAAAGAGTGGGGCAGGTGTAAAATTTCCGTTTGAAAAATATTGCT
>CAYJOR010000030.1:0-30448 GCA_964371865.1 uncultured Desulfovibrionaceae bacterium
TTTTGGTGGGGCGCCGGCGCCTCTCCAACCCCCCCCCCCCCACCACCCCCCCCCCCCCCCCCCCCCCCCCCCCCCCAAGAAATCATAATATTAAAGCCTATCTATGAGCTGATGTTTGCTCAAGATTTGCGATGATAGAGTCTAGGTTTTCGGCTTCTTGCATTAGTTTACTTGTGATATTTGAGGAAGTTGTGATAGCGTCTGCTGTTTGCTCAGTGATGCTTTCAACAGCTTCTAGAGCTTTTGATATATTTGAGCTATCGGTGGATAAATCAGAGATTGATTCAGCTATGGTACGCACTTGTTCTGCATTATCTTTAGCAAGAGAAACAATACTGTGTAGAGCTTCACCGGCTTCACTTGCAAGTGCGGTAGCATTGCTTACAGCGTCGTAAGTTTTGGTCATATTTTTATCATTTTCAGCGGAGGCTTGCTGAACTTTGGCAATTGCAAGAGCAACGTCTTTTGTTGCAAGCATAGTTTTTTCGGCAAGTTTACGTACTTCATCGGCAACAACGGCAAAACCACGTCCACTTTCACCTGCTCTTGCGGCTTCAATAGCGGCGTTTAGGGCAAGCAGGTTAGTTTGATCGGCGATATCTGTAATAGTATCAACGATTTTACTGATGCCGATTGTTTGTTCGTGTAGTTCATTCATGGCAGAACGCATGACGTTAGCATTTTCAGTAACACGCTCATTTGCTGATATAACGGCTTGAACTTTTCCTTCGCCATCAAGAGCAATGTTACGAGCTTTATCTTCTTTTTGAGCTGCTTCTTCGGTGAGGTGCATAATTTTATTGAAGGTTTGCACCATGATATTTAAAGCTTCGCTTGTGTTTCTCATTTGGGTGATTTGCTCTTCGGTGCCGAGTGTAATATTTTGGTTTTCAGAACTGAGTTCTTGTACGGCATTGTTTAGAGCAAGAGAAATACTTGCGGCATCGTGGGTGCTAGAGAGGATAGAATCGAGGATTTTTACAATTTTTTCTTGTTGTAGTTCGCTTTCTTTACGAGCACTTTCAGAAGCGAGCATTTGTTCATTAGCGTTTCTACCGGCTTCTTCGGCCAATTGTATTTTTTGTCTTAGGGCAACAACCATAACACGAAGAGCGTCGGCAAGCACACCGATTTCATCATTACGTTCTAGCTCAAATTTCTTGTCTAATTCGCCATTACTTACAGCTTGAGCGTATTGAGCTGTTTCTTTTAGAGGTGAAACAATACTACGTACAAAGAAGAATGCAAGAACTAAAGAAATAGCTGTTAATGCTAAAGAAACTGCAATACTCACGAAGATAGCACTCTTCACATCTTCCATAAATTCATTTTCTGAAGCTTCGGTAATAAGATAGAATCCAAGTGACGGTATGTGAGTACTTAATGTGTAGAGTGTATCGCTTGAATCATCTGTCTTGCCCTCAAATTCGCTGGAATATTTAGATTTATTCTTCATTTTAGGGAATATGTCTTTATATTGAGGATAAACTTCTACAATATTTTTATTAACGAATGCAGTATTTTCGTGCATACGTATAATTCCGCTTTCGTCAACGCAGAAAGTATTACCATTAACGCCTATTGTTCGTGAACTTAGTTCAGAGGCAAAATCTCGGATATCCATAGAAACAGAAAGTAAACCGGCAAACTTCCCATTATGTTCAACACGTCTATTGATGAAAGCTTTATAACCCCAAACAGGGTCGTTTACATAAACAACAACATTACCCTCAACACCGCTGTCTCTAAATCCTGTAAACCAAGTGTCTTTTTCGCTTACACGATAAGCCCAGTCACGCTTTGTTCCGTTTAAATCTGTGTATTGTTTGGTTTGGTTTGAAACAAAGTTAGCACCTAATACATTATAGGAGGAGAGTATACTTTCAAGCATTGTGTAAATAGTTTCAAGTTCACTATTTGGTTCGCCACCAGCTATCCAGTTTTGAAGAGTAGGGCTCTTGATAATGAGATTGACAGCTCTGCTTGCTTCAAGAACTTTGTCGTCAATTGTATTTACAATATCTTGAGATGTAAGAGGAAGTTGTTGGTTTATAAGTTGGTCTTTCATACTGTCTTGATAGTAAAGCGAGTTTATGAAAATTGTAATTGCAGCAAGTATAAGAAGAAGACTTCCCACAAGTAAATTCAACTTTTTTTCAATAGAAAACATAATTTCCACCTTAATTTTTAATGATACAGATAGTTTTATAATTTTAAAAGTTTTAGAAAGGTACACAAACGCTCATAAGTTTTATATCGGATAATTAATAAATTACAATAGATTTTAAAGTAACTATTATAAGATTTTTAAAGAAGTGAAGAAAAATTTTGAAAAAATCTCATCATTTATTTCAATACCTTTAGAAACACATTTTATAAGAAAAATTCACATTTTTAGTTGATAAATTTATTTTAAAGTGAATATTTTTTATTTACTAATAGAAGCCTCTGTGATACAGCTACTAGTAATTTTTCTTAATGAAAAACTATTTTAAAATACGGTTACAAAATGAGTAAACATATCAAAAGCATTACGCGTATGATGAGAAGAGTTTTTAACACTCTTGATTATCATCTTATGGATCACGGCGATAGAGTAGCATATATTGTTCTCCAAATGTTTAAATCTGATAACAACCTGACTCAAGCCCAATTGAGTAAAATATGTTATCTTTCAATGTTTCATGACATTGGAGCGTATAATACTGAAACCCTTGACTCTTTATGCGAGCACTCCGATCACTTCAGATTTGAACTAAAAAATAGTATCCGTCACTCTATTTATAGTTATATGTTTTTTGATAATTACAAATGTTTTCAAAGATATACAGATGGTTTATTGTTTCATCACTTTCCCTATCAAGAATTAATCAAATCAGATTGTAAGTATATGTCATTTGCATCGCGTCTTTTTTTGGCGGATAAAATAGATATGCTTATTGTGCGTAATCCACAAATCACACCAGAAAAGATTCTTACTATTCTTAATAACGCAACTATTTGTAAGGAGGACTTAGAGCTGCTTACAAAATTAGAAAGAGAAGAAGAAGTTCTTACAAAGGCGATTCGAGGCTCTTATCATGACGAGCTTATGTCTTACCTTGCAAAAGTTGAAGAAGAGGACGAATTGGAAGCTTTTATTCATATAGTACCACATTCTATTGACTTTAAAAGTGAACACACAGTGACTCACACAATTGCAACTGTTGAAATTGCAGTAACTTTGGCAAAACTCTTTAATTTTTCAGATTTTGAAATTGAAGAAGTTTATTATGGCGCTTTATTGCATGATATAGGTAAAGTTTCTGTATCTACAATGGTGCTTGAAAAAGATGGTTCACTTTCCGATCAAGAATTTAAATATATGAAAGATCATGTAATCTTAACAGAGCATATATTAAGAGGTTGCGTGAGTGATACAGTCTATAACATAGCAGTAAGACACCATGAAAAATTGAATGGAAAAGGATATCCAAACGGTTTGTCAGAAAAGGATTTAAGCATTGCAGAGCGTATTGTTGCTGTTGCTGATGTTATGAGTGCTCTGTTAGGTAGAAGAAGCTATAAAGATCCATTCCCGCCTGAAAAAGTAAAAGGGATTCTTGAAAGTTTAAAAGATGGTAATCAGCTTTGTCCTGAAGCTATTGATATGGCTTTAAAACATTATGACTTAATTGAAGAAAAAGTTAAAAAATGTTCAGATGATGCAATGATGCGCTATCATGAAACAAAAGAAAAAGCGAAAGAACTAGCTCAGCGTTGTGCTGTTTAGAGAGTTTTAAGTGATAAAGGAATTATTATTATGGATATAAAAAATACAAAAACAGCTAAAAATATTAGAACAGCATTTTCTTGTGAATCTGAAGCAATTGTGCGCTATATGTTTTACGCAGAAATTGCAAGAAGAAACGGAAATATTAAGGCAGCAGAACTTTTTGATCTTATGTCAAAAAATGAATTTAATCATGCAAAAGTATGGTTTAGCCTTATGTGTGATTCACTTACTCAAAGCACAACAGCTCATCTTCGTGAAGCGGCATTCAACGAAAATGACGAATGGAAAACTATCTATCCTGAATGTGCAATAACTGCAAGAGAAGAAGGATTAGAAGAAATCGCGGAACTTTTTGAACGTATTTCCTCAATTGAGGCTGACCACGAACGAAGATTTATCGAATTGCTTATTTCAGAAGAAAAAGATACGGCAGAAGTTGAAAAACTAGAAGAAATAAAAAAACAAGATTGTGAAGATGGGTCAAAATATTGCTGTATGTTCTGTGGTTTTCCAACGAATGATGAACTTGAAAAGTGTCCATTTTGTGGAGCGGAATCATCTTTTATTTAGCTTGACTGTAGTGAAAGCTACCTAGATGGAAGATAAAATTATTCAATATGTTAGGATTATCCATTAGAAGATGATAGCCATGAACAGTTCGATAATTCCATAAATATAAGTCAGAAAAGAATAAAATGAAAATAATTCTACTATGTTGCTGTCTAATTTTGAGTTCTTGTGCGCTAGATAATACCTATCGAGGGCAAAAGGAAATTTATGAAGTTCTGGAGAGTGAATTTATAGTTCAAAAATTTCATACATCTACTTTTACTCTTTATGGATTGTTGCGCCCTGCTCGCAATAATAGCGATAAATTACATGTATATATAGAAGGCGATGGTCTTGCATGGTTAAGTAGGAATCGCCCTTCTACGAATCCAACCCCTACAGATAATGTAACTCCAACGCTTGCTAAAAATGACCCAAACGATGCCGCAATTCTTTATCTTGCTAGGCCGTGTCAGTACGTTGAAGATATAGATAAAAATATGTGCGAGAAAAAATTTTGGACGAGTCATCGTCTTGCTCCTGAAGTAATAGAAGCAACAAATGAAGCAATAAATCAAGCAAAAAAAATAAATAAATCGAAAGATGTTGCGATAATTGGCTATTCAGGTGGTGGTGGTGTAGCTGTGCTTGCAAGCGCAGAACGAGAGGATGTGGTCTTTCTCGGTACTATAGCCGGCTTACTAGATCATAAAAAATGGACAGATCATCATAAGATAAGTCCTTTACATGGTTCACTAAATCCAATTGATAAAGTTGAATTGATAAATGATATACCTCAACGCCATGCAAGCGGAATGAAAGACACAATAATACCACCTGTCGTGAATAAAAATTTTTGTCAAAGCTTGACAAGCTCTAATTCATGCCTAACTTTCGATAAGCTTAGTCATAATGATAACTGGTATCAACAATGGAGTTATTTCTATAAATAACGGAGAATATTTATAGAGGGTAAAAATTCTTAGTATAACTTTTTAATTATACTAGGGTATGTTTAAAAATAGCTAATGTTATAAAATCTCATATATATGTCATGGCATCGCCAGATTAATTTTTTGTTTAGTAATGTAGCTGTACTACACTTCTTGCACAAAAAAATCCTCTTCCGTGTTTGTCGTAAAAAATTGAATTTCCCTATTGCATTATCTATTTTAAAAAAACTCTAACTCTCTAATAGGTAAAATACTATACAAAGTTATTTTTTGGGCTAAAGTAGAATAATCTAGTTAGGAGGTGCTCTTATGCGCCGTAAAATTGTCTTATATGGTATTTTGTTTTTTTTACCACTTTTTATTGGTCATGTAGGCAGTATATTTTCAACTGACACAAATAATCTTTTTCCACAAACTGTAAATCCAGCAAAACAACAAGCTTCGATTTTCTTTCAATTAGCATGGACATTAGTCTACCTTCTTATGGGCTTAGCCTCAATTCTCATCGTGCGAGTAGGGGCAGATAAAGAATTAAAAAATAAAGCATTACAAGTTTTTTACTTTCAGCTAATAGTAAATTTCTGTTGGATTTTCTTCTTTTATCGTCTTGATATTCAACTCTATTCTTTCTTCTGGATTGTGCTTTTATGGGGATTGATAGTTTATAACTTAAAGCTGTTTTACGATATTTCAAAAAATGCTTTTATGCTTTTATTTCCATATATGGTATGGTTTACCTATTCATCTTTTCGCAATTTATTCATATACTTATCAAGTTAAATTTGAATAATAGTTTTTGATAAATAATTTGATTATCTTAATAATTCTTGACATTTGTCGTATTTGGATTTATACCTATATGATAGTTACATAGTCTGTTCTTGATTTGAGTTTTGAATAACTTCATATTGATTTGCTATTGTAAATAATAAACTTGAGCACTTTTTTTGCTGTGCCAGGATTGAAGATGCAAAAGATTCTTTGTTTTTTTAAGACATGCTCTTCATAAAGCTTTTCATGCTTGAGCTCTCATAAGAGCAGGTTTTGCGGTGCACTGTTGATAAGTTTACGCAAAATAATTACACAAATAAAAACTATATAAAGTAAATTGTCGTGGGATTAATTTGTTTGACGATTTATAATAAATAAAAGGTACACAAAGGTATATATATATGTCTTCTTTAATATTAAATACTCCTGTCGAAGGTGAAGAAATTGTTCTTCTTATAAACGATACTATAACCGGATTTACACTTAATTTCTTCCTTGATGAAGCTATTTTTGAAAAAGTTGATGATACTTTAACAATTTATTTCGATGAAGTAGGTGCAAGTATCGTGCTGGATGACTTTTACGCTGTCTATCACGAAGAATTTCTACCGGACTTTATGCTAGACGGTGATTTAATTGCCGGTGCTGACTTCTTTGAAGCATTTGACCCTGATCTCATGCCATCTATGGGCTATATGCAGTTCTATAGCAATAGAAATAATCTAGCAAGACAAGCTCAAATGCTTGCAGACGGTACAGATTCACTTGATGGCACAATGGGTGAATCAGGTTATGAAGCGGAAGGGCAATTGAGTGATGCAGAAGGCACTAATGGTGATGGCGGAAACTCTGTAAATACAAGTGGTGGTCGCTTTAACAGAGATCAAGAAATAGCCGATCCTTACACAAGACCGGATGATTTTGAAGTAACTCCTTCCGAACCAACTTTACCTACCATACCGCCGGCACCAACTCCTCAGCCAAGGCCAGAAGTAATTCCTACACCTGAACCAACTCCGACTCCACCTGTACCATCTGTTGACTTAGCTCCTGAATTAAATTTTACCGATAGCAATACAAGTAGCTCAAAGGGTACAACTTACGATGATATAAATGATTCACGCGATGCAGACGTTGACGCTGACGATAACGCACGCACTCATGAAGGTAGTTTTATCTTTACTCCGGGTGATGGTGAAACTTCGGCAACAATTACTGCACCAAATGGTGAATCTATTACAATTACAGTAAATCCTGATGGCTCATGTTCAGTTTCTTCTGACTCACTTGAGGGTGAATTCGGATCTTTAACTGTGACATATAATAAAGAAACTGGTACTGTTGATTACATTTATACTCAAACAGAAAATGTAACTCACGAAACTAGCGAATCCCCTAAAGATATTTTTGATATTAAAGTTTCAGATAGTGATGGTAATCCTGACGATGATGCAAGCGGTTCAATCGAAATAACAATCGTTGATGACATACCAACCTTTAACGACGAAAATAATGATTTCCCTGAACTCAATACTAACACACCAAGTATCTCATTTGATCTTGATGATGTTGTAGATTTTGGCGGAGATGGAAAAGCTCCTAACGATGGTATAATTCTTACAGTGCCAAGCGATGGCGGTTATACGCTTGAAGATGGTGTTCTTTCGTACAATGGTGAAGAAATCGGAACAGTTACAGTAAATCCTGATGATAATACAATCACAATTGAGAAAAATGAAACTGCTGATGAAGCTTTCAAAGGTCAAGAACTTCCACAGCTTTCTATAGATGTAACAGTAAAAGATAGTGATGGTAGCACTGCATCGGGTTCACTCGATGCAACACTAGATTTCAGTTACGGCGATAATAATGACTCAAAAGAAGACGGTAAAGGTGACATTAAAGTCGAAATCACCACTGACGGTGACGATAATATTATATCTAAAGAAGAATTAGATGGCAATGACGGAAAAATTGAAGCCGATATAACTCTCGGTAAAGATGTTTCCGATGACGATGATATCATAATAAAAGATCAAAGCGGTAATGAAATATTTACAGGAACTGTTGGCGATCTAAAAGACAAATTCCCACCTGCAGAAGATGGAAAAATAACAATTACTTTTGACCCACCTACAGATGGAAAAACTCAACCATCAATCAATGTAACTGTAACCGATGAAGATGGTAACTCTACAAGCGATTCAGATTCAACAAATATTGATACAACAGTAAGTTCAGATTTAGAAGGTAACACAGTATCAAGCAACGATAATAGTTTTGCTGAAAATGTAATAGTTGATGGTATTGTACTTGATGCTGATGCAAAATATTCTTTTGGTGAAGAGTTTATCCTACGTCAAGACGGCAACGAAACCCCATACGGTAAATTCACTGTAGATGCAGATGGTAATTTGCTCTTTACACAAACAGCACCTTATATTCATCCAACTGGAAATGGAAATACAGCAACAACTGTTACTGTAGATGTTCCTGTGGTGGATGCTCTGGGTAACGAGGGCACAGTTAGAGTTACTGTAACTATTGGCGATTCAGACGTAACTGCTAGTGCAACACTTGATAGTGAAATCTCAAATATGGAGCAAGCAGAAGGAACAATTACCTTTGAAAGTGCTGATGGTATTACACGTCTCACTCTGGAAGGGAAAGAGGTTTTACTGGAAAACGGTATGCCGAAAGCCGGTACAGTAGTTAGTGTAACTAATGGTAGTGTAGAATTTGGTGATAATGGTTCATATACATTTACGCCTAATGCTGGCTATATTGGTAGCGTTAATCTTGATTTTATAGCTACAGATTCGGATGGAGATTCAACAACTCATAGTGAAGTAATTGAAGTTTCAGGTAATCTTGCACCGACAGCTAACGATATTATTCTTGGTGTTACAGATAGTGAAGGAAATAGAAGCGATACAGAATCAACAGCTGCAAGCGATTCAGACGGTGATACGCTCAGTTACAATATAACCGGTGGTGATATTACCAGTGGCGATACAACCGGTGGCGCAAATTTAGATAACTATGGTTCACTTACAAGTAATGGAGACGGTTCATTTACTTTTGAACTAAATGATGCTGTTGCTTCACTTGGTAAAGATGAAACTCTAACTGGAGCTTATAACGTTACTGTTTCCGATGGTAGAGGCGGTTTTGATGAAGTTACAGTTACAGTCAATATCACAGGTACTAACGATAAACCAAGTGTTACAACCGAAAGCGAGAATCTTAAAATAGCCGTTGACGATTCTGATTTACTTAGTACAGCAAACGGAGCTCTTACCTTTACTTCTGCTGAAACAATGGCTGGTGGTAAAATCACAATAGCCGGCAAAGAATATTCAATTACGCAAAACGATGATGGAACATTTTCTTGCGCTGAAGTAGCTGAAGTAAATGACTCTATAGGAAAAAGTACCTATGGTAAACTAGGTATTAGTGCTCTAAAGCTTGTTGATCCAGAAACAGGCGAGTACAAACTAGAATATACCTACACTCAAGTCACCCCTTACCATCATAGTGAAGCAGGCAATAATGATGAAACTCAAGCTAATGCAGATTCTTTCACAATAGAAATTCAAGATGGTAAAGAAGCTAAAGACGGTGGTGAATCAGTAAGTGTTACAGTAAATGTTGACATTAAAGATGACGGTGTTGAAATTCTTACTGCTGATGGTAATAGTTATACTGAAAATGAAATTTCAATAACTACAAGCTATAAGACTGAATATCACATATTTAATGGCGATGACTATATTACTACTCGTATACTCAGCGCTGACGAGGTAGGGAATATATGGGGTATTACACTTGGAAATGGAGGAACTAGGTATACAGTGGGAAGTTTCGTAGCTGTAGAAACAGGAACAGTTAGCGCGTTAACTTGCCAAACTTCTAAAGCAGTAGAAGTTGAAGGTGTAAAAAGTGCAACTATTAGTGGCAATGTGGAAGGTCAAAGCGCAGATGGATTAAAGTCATTTACTGTTGATGTTCTTAGACCTCCAAAAAATGGAACTGATGACTTCATTGAAATTGATGGTGACCCTATTAAGATTAGCGCTAGCCGTGACGGCTCTACTTTTACTGCTTCAATGAATGGAGTGGATTACTTCACTCTTGAATTTGATTCAGCTACTGGTAAATGGGAATTTAAACAGTTTACTGAGTTTTCAAGCTCTGTTGTTCTAAAGTTTTCAGCGACTGATAATGACGGTGATAGCGATACACAATATATAGAAATTAAACCGGCTACAGAAGGCTTTGGTGCTCTTATGACAGAAACCACAGATGTAACAGTGTATGAAGCCGGATTACTTGATGATGCTATTCACACTGAAACTGCAAAAGGTCAAATTTCAGTAAAATCAGCAGATGGCTTAGATGAAATTACAGTTGTAGGCGCGGATGGAGAAGCTGTTGTTATTGCAGAGTGGGATGCAGAAGCAAATTCATGGGTATACAAATCTGCTTCTATGGATGGCGCAAATATTAAGATAACTTCAGTGATAGGTAATGCACAAGATGGTTATGCAATTGAATATGACTATACTCTAACTGCCCCTGTAACAGGTGCTGGAGAAACTAATCATCAAACATCATTTGATATAACATTCAAAGATTTGAAAGGTGATGTAAGTAGTGGTAAAGTAGATATTACAGTAGTTGATGATACACCTGAAGCTTCCAAAGCACGTCCTATTGTGGAAGAAGAGTCTGGCAGAGCAACACAAAATCTTATTAGTGTTGATTTTGGTGCGGATGCTATGGGTGGATCATTTACAGTAAATGGAATAGTAGCAACTTGGAATGGTAGTGAATGGAGTGGCGCTGAAGCCCAAACTTTAGAAGGATGCACAATATTAACTTTTGGTGATGTAACATTAAAAAGTACTAATGGTGTAGACTGGTTAGCTGAAACAAAACAATCGGCAGGCGAAACCTCAAAAACCACTACTATTCTAGTAAAAGATGCTGACGGAGATCCTCAAACAATCGAATACGAAAACACATGGTTTGAATCTGATATGGGTGAACTACTTTCACTAATGTCTGAACGCAGTATGCCCCCTGCAAATCCTGTTGATGATAATAATATAGTCAATGGTACTGACGGTGATGATACACTTTACGCTAATGATAATGATGTGCTAAATATAGCAGAGGGTGAAACATTCTTCTCACAAGGAACTACTATTAGTGGTGGTGCCGGAGATGATAGACTCATCGGTGGTATTTACGAAGATGTGCTCCTTGGCGGAAGCTGTAATGACACTCTTGAAGGTGGCGACGGTGCCGATAATCTAATTTGGAAACTTGAAGACTTTGCTCATGGCGATGTTGACGTTGCAGTTGATTTCAATGTAGAAGAAGATACGCTTGATCTTTCAGCACTTAAAACTGAAGGTTATACTTTTGAAGTTGTTGCGAATGAAGAAATATCAGGTTATGATATTCTAATTTCAAATGATGATGAAGAGCCACAAAGTCAAACTATTAGTCTTAATGACGTTGATGAAAGTATTAAATCAGATGAACTCGAAGCGGCTTTAAACACAACTGGTGTATTTGGTGGATAAGTTTGCCTAAGTTTGTATACTTGATAAAATAGTAAAAGGGAGATTGGTTTATTTGTAGCAATCTCCCTTTTTTGTAAAAAATTTACTTTGTACGATTAGTCATCGTCATCATCGTCGTCATCGTCACGATCGTCTCTATCATTGTCGTCATCGTCGTCATCATCGTCAGTAATTAAATCAGCAATACCACCTGCAGTTGCGCCAACAATTGCAACAGGTAATAGGGCAACATCTACAGCGGCATCAACGATCGTACACGCGGTAAGATAAAACGAAACAAAGACAAAAAGTAAGGATTTTAAAATATTTTTCATTGTAACCTCTAGGATAATCAAATAGGATAATCAAACAATAATTTATTAAATTTAGAATATTATCTTGTAGTGCTTAAGAAGATTGTTTCTAGCAAAGATAAAAGATTACGTCAAGTGATTATAAAATCATGCAGATTCTGAAATGCGTGATTTCAATTTATGATTTATTAAGGAGGAAAATATTGTTCTTTTTTAAAGAAATGAGGTTTTCTACTTCAAATTTCTTATTTCTTTAAAAATAATTATTCATAAATCAGTATCTTAGAAAAATGTACGTCTGTTTATCTTGAAAACATACTTTCTTTATACGGATGAGTTAGAATAAAGAAATGCTTTTGACTCTTATTTCTACTTATGCTAGAAAGGTATAAAGTCATTTTATCGAGGCTCTAATGCAAGTTTATCTAGGCTACTTATTTATATTTATGGCAGCATTATGCTGGGGATTTTTAGGTGTATTAGGGCGTGCTGCGATGTCATCGGGAGCTGAACCACTTGACGTTGCTTTTTGGCGTGCTTTGTTATGCGGTGTTTTTATGCTTATGCACGCTTGTTTTATTAAAGATATACGAGTGCACTCAATTAAGCATTTAGGAGTATTTATATTCTTTGGAGTTGTTTCAATAGCTTCGTTATTTTTGGTTTATCAGTATGCTATTAATGATGGTGGTGTTGCTTTAGCTTCGGTTCTTTTATATACAGCGCCTGCTTGGGTAGCATTATTTTCACGGATATTTTTTGGTGTGGTGCTTACAAAGGTTACGTTTTTAGCAATATTAATTGCATTGTTAGGAGTGAGTTTAATTAGTTTTTCAAGCTCTACTGGAGCTGGAAGCGCTGGAGTGCCTCTAAGCGGGATTATTTTTGGTTTACTTTCTGGATTTTTCTACGCAACTCATTATGTGGTAACTAAAAAATATCTCACAATTTATTCACCTTTTGCGCTTTATGGTTATGGTTCAATTATAGCGGCAGCCTGTCTTTTACCATTTGCGAACTTGGGAGTTGATGTATCAGCTAAAGCGTGGCTTTCAATTTTAGGTATAGGCTTCATCAGTAGTTATCTTGCTTATTGGTCATATTGCGAAGGAATTAAACGCTTGCAAGCAACAAAGGCAGCAGTAATAGCAAATTTAGAACCTGTAATAGCAACTTTAGCAGCATGGTATCTTTGGGATGAGAAATTCACGCTTCTTGGTTGGGTAGGTGCTTGTATGATTCTGGGTACTGTTTTTCTTTTAGTGCTTGAAGATAAAAGAAAAACAGAAGGATAATTTATATACTTTGTTCTCTTGCTACAAGTTGTTTTGATAATAGTCTGTAGTAGATAAGGCATAAAATAGCTTGAACAAAAGTTGAGGCAGGCGTAGCTAAGCCAATTTCAAATAGAGATGGATTTTCTTGTATGCTCATATAATAGGCAAAAGGAACGCGAATAGCAAAAGCGCAGATAATTCCTTGAAGCATCACAAAAGTAGTACGTCCACAACCATTAAAGAATCCGCAAAAACTAAAGAGAAAAGATGTGAAAAGACAGTCAAAACAAAAAGCTTTAAGGTAGAGCCATCCGGCAGCTAAAACGAGGGGATCGTTTGAAAATAGACTCAATAAAATATCACCATGGAAAAAGCAGAAATATCCAGTTATACTTGAGACAGAAAGAGCAGTTAAGATACTATATTTCAATGCAGTTTTTGCTCTATACATAGTAGAAGCGCCATAATTTTGAGCAGTGAAAGTTGAGGTGGCTTGCGCAAAAGATGCCGGTAAAAGCATAATAAATCCAATAAGCCTTCCGGCAGTACCAAGCCCCGCAGAGGCAATTAATCCAAGAGAATTAACAAGTCCAGTAACTACAAGGAATGTCATATTTACAAGTGTATCTTGCAGAGCAATTGGCGCACCATACATAAAAATTCTTTTAGTTTCTTCTTTATGAAATCGGATATTTTTAAGCGAAAACTCAAAAGGAATACCACGTTTTTTTATAATAAAAAGAGAAAGAATAACACTTATTGCTTGAGCGCAAACAGTTGCAATTGCAGCACCTTTTGCTCCCATATCGAAATGAGCAACCATTATAAGATCTAAGATAATGTTAGATACGCACGCAATGCTGACAGTCAAAAGAGGAGTTTTTGAATCGCCAAGTCCACGAAAAACTGCACCAATAAGATTATAGGAAACTATAAAAACTACGCCAAGCGCACAAGTGGAAATATAATCTACCGTATGATTGAAAGCTTCGTCAGGTGCATTGAGAATTGTAGCTATATCATGAGAAAAAGAAAGCAATATTAAAGAATAAATTACCGCAAGACTTGCAAATATACAAATGGCTGTTTCGACAGCCTTACCGGCTAAATCTAGTCTTTTTTCACCAATTTTTTGTCCAATAAGAATTGTTACACTTACAGAAAATCCAATAAGCATAACTTGGACTGTTTGCATAATTTGCCCACCTGTTGAAACACCTGATACGTCTGCTGACGTCGCAAACTGGCCTACAATCATAAGGTCTACAGCAGAATATGTAATTTGTAAGAACATGGCGAGCATAAGTGGTATTGTAAATTTAATTAGCGGAAAGTATATTTTTCCACTTGTAAAATCGGTAATTTTGGACATCAGTGTTCCTACGGTATAATTAAGATTGAAAATATTCACCTTTGAGTATTTATAAAATAGTTAATGATGTAAAATCTTCTTTCTTGTTTTACTTTAAAAAATTTTATTTTCTACTTCATTATTTATTATAAAAAATGCTCTGAACAAAGAGGTAACTTATTTATTAAAAGTTGTAAAGATAATGATACTGTAATCTTTTTGAATGGATAATGATATAAAAAATGTTAATAGTACAGAAGTTTTTCTTAAGAAAAATTAATTAATATTATAAAAACTTACACCTAATAATGAAGAATTCTTTTTTAAATATTCTAAGAAATTTTGTTTTGTGACTTTCTTTGTTAGAATACTCGCATGATAGAGATCTGAATTTTGAAGTATGCCCATGTGAGTTACAAGTGAAATTTCTTCAGATTGACCAGGAAGGCTATGCGATGGGAGTTTTCTTAGAAAAAACACAAGCATAAAATCAGGTAAAGATTCAATAAATTCTTTTGTAATAGAATCACAAGGGATGTAAGGAATCGATACATTTATTTTCGCAGGTTGTTTTTTACTTTCAATCTGATAATTTTTATCTTTATTTTCTATAAATTGATTATCTAAAAACCATTTTTGTAAATTTATTTTAAGTTTACTTTGTTTTGAATTTTCAATGGGATATGCTGATATGTAATTATATTTCAAAGCGTTTGGAATCCAATGATATTCCATGAAATGCGCACGCGAAAAGAAGTCTATTTTTCCATCAACATAGCGAATAGACATAAGGTTTCTAAAAAAAATTTCGTCTGATTGGTTAGAGCTAGAATTATAAGTTTTATGTTGCGCTAAAATGGTTTCAACATAAGTTGTGCAGTCGAAACCATCTTCGCGGAACAAAGGATTTTTTGCATACTTACTTTCTTCACCCTCACCTAGTGGATTTACTATATAAGCAGAACCTAAATAAAAATTAATTTCAGAATCTGCATAGCTGGTCGAAGCGCATAAAATAAAAATAAAAAGAGGGTATAAAAGTATATTTTTCATGTATGATGATTTTTCAGGGGGTATGATAGGCTATCCGGCATTTACAACGTGTGAATAAGTGCGTGATCCGTCAAGATGGAAGAAAATTACACGTAATTTTGTATTTTTGTCAAGTAAAGCACCGTTATCCTGAAGAACTAGATCAAGCTCAGTAGGGTTTCTTACGTCAATCATGAAAAAATTATTATTTGGATTTAGGGTTTTCCCGCTATAATCTATACGTAAAACTCCTAAAGCTTCGCTATCTACTTCTTGCGTTTTCCAATTAGCAGCTTTACCAATTATGGTTTCAACTCGCACAGCAACAAGCGGACTTTTTGATTGGATTAAAGTTTTAATTGTTGAATCATTTTGAGTATCTGGAGTAAATTCTGAAAGTGATATAGTGTCATTTGTGGTAGGAGCGGAAAGTGCTGTGCCGGGAACATTCATTTGAGGAGCTAGTAAGGTTGCTGAAGTTGAGACGGCTGGTGTAACAGTTTCTTCTTCGTTAGCATTTGAGAGAGCTGGGTGAATAAAAAGTATTGAAGAAAGGAGTAATAAAGTAGAGAATTTTTTCATTGTATGCTCCATAAAATAAGGTTAATTATTACTTTAGTTATGCTGCTGAATTTTTATAGAAAAATAATACCCTAAACATGAATAGGAATACTTTCTATATTTATAGTACAACACATCTATAAAAAAAACAAGATATCTTCACTACAGTATGTATTGAAAGTTTTTAGAAAAACTATCTAGATTATATCGGATAATACGTAATTATTTTCATCGAATACTCTAATATTATTTTCCATAAAGAATTTCGTTGTTATTCCATCTCCGTCAATCAAGGTACGTGTAAAAGTTCCATCATAAATTTTACCACTACCACACGATGGGCTTTTTGACTTCAAAATGGCAGTAGTTATATTATGCTTTTCTGCTATTTCGAGTGCTTTATTTGCGCCTAGAAGAAATTCTGATGTATAATCACTACCATCTTTTGTAACAACTTTAATACTATTATTAATAACTTGAATTTCACATGGTGTACGAGGTATTGGTAACCCACCTAAAGTTTCAGGGCAAATTGGGATTGCTAGTTTTTTATCAACTAATGTTTTTAGTTCTTCTATTAAAGAAGAAGTTGCATTATATCTGCAGTTTGCACCAATTAAACATGCACTAATAAGTATCATATTTACCTTTTTATTTCTAGAAAAAGAGTATTATTATTCAATATAAAAAAGAAACCGTAGTAAAATTTTTACGGTTTCTTATAGATTTGTTACACAAGCTTTATTTTTAGTATTCAAATTGCAGACAATTATTGTAGATATAAAAAGTCAGCCCTTAGAGTGTCAATAAAGTCTTCTTGTGTTTGTGGTCTTGAGAAGAGGAAGCCTTGAGCAATATCGCAATTAGCTTCTTTAACCCATTGAACTTGTTCTTTTGTTTCAACACCTTCAGCAACAGTAATCAAGTTGAGTTCGCGAGTGCTTGAAATAAAGTTTTTTACAGTATAAGCCATTCTTTCATTTTCTATATTGTCGATAAACTTTTTATCTAGTTTAACAACATCGATAGGGAGTAAGCCGAACCTATTTAGTGATGAAGCACCTGCGCCAAAATCATCAAGGGCAATTGAGAAACCAAAGTGTCTAAGAGCATTTAGTTTTTTGATAAGTTCTGATAAAGGAATATCATCAATAACGCTTTCAACAATTTCAAATTCAATTTTAGATGGATTTATACTATGCTGTTTTGTTATATTAACAATTTCATCAACGATATCAGCTTTAGCTAAAGTGACTGGGGAGAGATTACATGCAATTTTTATTTCAGCGCATAATTTTCTATTTTCTTGAATGAATTTACATACTTCTGAATATACGTAGACATCAAGTTTAGAAATGAAGCCGTTTTTCTCAAAAACAGGTATAAAATCAATAGGATAGATTTTATCACCAACAGGAGGATACCAACGCACAAGAGCTTCTGCGCCTGTCACTTTAAACTTTTTCAAGTCAATTTTAGGTTGATATTCTACCACAAATTCTTTGTTTTCAAGTGCAGAGTTCATTCGATATGTTATATTCAGCTTGTCGTGATACTGTTTACTGAGAACTTCGTCAAAGGTGTAGAAAGTGCTTGTATGAATATTCTTACCTTGTCTGCGAGCTAGTTCACTGAAAGTAATCATATCTGTGAGAGAAATTTTAGTATCTTTTACGATATAAGTCCCCACTGAGAAACTTACAGCATAATGCTGACCGGTAGTTTCTTTAAAGCTAGGAGTAAGAACTTCTTCCACAAATTTCTTAATTGCCTGACCTTCATCAGTTTTTTTTCTGAAAATCAAGAAATAGTCGCTATTGTAACGAGTAATTAGAACATCTTCAGAAGCATAGAAACTTTCTAATAGGTCAGACATTGTATGAATAAGTTTTTCAGCTATTTCATGTCCGTAATAGGAAACGATAAGTTTAAATAAGTCGATATCCAAACCAATTAGTTCGTACTCGTTGGGATTTATTTCAGGCAATTTTTTTTCAATTTCACTAGAAAATACAGGGTATGGAATTATTGAAGATTCGCTATAAGCTTGCTCTATGTTTTCTTCCTCTGTCACTTCACTTTTTCTTTTGAATTTTCTAACGAAGAAAAACGCAACTATTACTAGACAAACAAGGGCAACAATCATTAGAGTTTTTTCTAAAGCAAAGTACGACGGCGCTGAGAAAGGAAGTTTTTCAAGATGTGGTTCAGCATCGTATAAAAGTGTGCTGTAGCTAATTTCAGAAAGTATTGCGTTGAAAATTGGCAGATACTGCTTAGATAGAGCATCCGATATAAAGAATCTTTGCGGCACTTCTATATCTGAGGCAAGCACAACATTTTGTTCATTATAGTATTCACGAATAAAGGCAGTTTGACCAAACATTGACGCATCTATCAAGGTACGAGAAAATAAAGCAGCATCAATAATATTTTCGTCATAAGCTTCTAAAAGAGCGTTTGAAGCTTCATAGAAACTAAATATAGCTTTTGGATATTCTTTGAGTAGTTCTTTTGATGTAAGTGGGTATTCCAATAAAGCAATTGAATGCTCTTTATCTTTTATATCATTGATACTTAGGTGCTTTTTGAAAACCATCATGAGCCTTTCATCATGATAAGAAATCGTAGGCACATATTTCAGTGATAGTGCCTCTAAGCTGGCAAGAGTTGCAATAATAATATCATAATTTGCATTAACGGCATTTTGATTGTCGTAGAGCTTATATTGAATATTAAATCCGTACTGCTCTGCAAGAGAGTCAAGCATTGCAACGACAGTACCAGCAGCCTGACCATTTTCGTCAGTATACTGAAATGGTTTATGGTCTTCATTATAGCCAACAGTAAAAGTGTGCCCACGAAGAAGTTCTTTTTCTTCTTGTAGGAGCTTTCTAACGCTTTGGCTATTTGCACCATAGACTTCAGCACTCGCATTTTGGCTTGAATTGCTGATACTCAAAGTTAAGCTCAGAGTAAAAACAAGTAATGCGCAAATTATGCGATATAGCACGTTTTTATTAAGCCTAAATTTATACATTTTCGTCTCTTAGATTAGTAGTGATGTTTGAAACAACTAACATTAATAACAATCTTCCATCATGCCATGTAATTAATCTTTCAATAATAGTAACATTTTTTTCAATATCACCTATGTAGAACTCTCTACGATGGATATCGTAATTTGGTTGACCAAGCTCATCAAAGCAAGGGCATTGTGAGAAATTATTTATACCATAGAATGTTTGAGCGAATGTTTCACCTAAAATTCCGGCAAGTCCGAGTTTTGATTGGGTATATTTGTTTGCATAAACAATTTCTTTTTTCTTTGTATCGTAGATGAAAATACCAACATCAACGTTATCGAGAATATTTTGCAAGGTGAGCATAGCTCTAGCTGAGTCAGCATTTGCTCTTGCAATTTGGTCGGTCATAGAGTTGATACTTTGTGCAACTTCACCAAGTTTTCCGTTGAATGGTTCGATATGATTTGATGTGCCTTTACGGATACTTTCAACACCGGTAACAAGTTTACCAACGTCTTTAAGGAAAAGAACAGCTAAAAGGGCAAGCAAGAATGAGATTGCCAAGAAGCAAAGTCCTAGAATTAAAGTAATTTTTTGTACGGTATTTTCAAACTCTTCATCAAGTTTTTGAGCTAGTTGGTTTGCCCAAATATAGCCGATAACTTTCCCTTCGCGTTCAATAGGAAGCATTGCGTTTAGAATTTCACCACGCACCATTGCACCTTTATTTACAATGAGGGTGTTAGTTTCCATAACTTCTCTACCAGGGTGGTCAGCATTAATGCTCACACCAACAAGATGTTGATAAGATGATGAAGGACCATAAGTTAAAATAGCATCTAATTCATTGCTATAGTAACCTACGCCAAGCCCTGATGCCAGAGTACTGACTCTATCAGAGTAAGGTCTTAGATAATCACCTAAAGCTTTGATTTTTTCTTCGCGAGTTGCATCTACAAGACCTAAGTTTTCAAGAATTTCATCGTAACCTCCGCTAGGAAGTTCGGAGTCTAAAACCTTAGTGAATGATACTAAAAAGTTCCCTCTTTCGTTTTCTGACATATCCGCCAAAAGTTCTTTGCCAAGAAATGTAAGCGTCAAGAAAGAAACGCTTAGAAATGCAAAAAGAAAGAAGAAAATTCTATATTGGTACGAGTTTAAAAGACTTTTAAACATAAGTAACTCCATCGTAATAATTCTTAGTGTATAATTTGCCATAAATTTATTTTGAAGTCAAGATTTTTTTATGTTCATTTTTTCATGTAAAATCTTCAAAAAATCTCTTTATTACTAGTAAAACAGGGTTTTATAATGATAATTATAGTTAATAAAAAATAATTTAAAATAAACTTGTATTCTTATGCTTGACTGCGATTGTTTACTCGACTAAAGCTAACTTAGGGTATCTTTCTAAATTCATTTTTTTTGTGTTTTTTCTGGTTCAAAGGTGATTTTTTTATTCAATTTATGTCCGTTTTAATACGCCGCACTTCATAAAAAACACTTTTTCGTGAAAATTCAGCAAAATTTTTGAATTTAGAAACACAGCCTATTCAATATAGAATAATTTATAGATATTTGGCTGGATTAAACTCTTGCGTTTTAATGACGAACTAGTATACACTTAGCACCTAAAGATGAGATAGTTATGAATAACTGAAAGAGGAAATTAACTTGAAAGTAAATGGTAAAGATTATATATATAAAAATTTAATGACTGTAGAACACTTACTCAAAGAGCTAAATCATAGATCTGACAGAGTTGCTGTTGAAGTTAATGGGAAAATTGTGAAACGTGCAAATTTTTCAGAGATAACTTTGCAGAAAGACGATTTAATTGAAATTGTTGCTTTTGTTGGAGGTGGTTAGTGAAAGGTTGTGAAAATAACAAAGAAAATTCTCTGCTTATAAATCAAGAAGATTTGAACACTGCTCTTGTGTATAGACATGGAAAAAAAAATCAAACGAAGATAGAATCGGCTTGTGTTGGGATAGCGGGTCTTGGCGGTCTTGGCTCTCATATTGCTTTAGCCCTGGCAAGAGTTGGTGTAGGGCACTTGATTTTAGTAGATTTTGATGAGGTTAATATTTCTAATTTACATCGCCAACACTATGGAATTTGTGATATAGGCAGCTATAAAACAGAAGCTATTTTAAAACAGTTAAAGATGATTAATCCATATATAACATATGAAATTCATACAAAAAAACTTACAGCTGATAACTCAGCAGAAATTTTTAAAGACTGTTCAATAGTTTGCGAAGCCTTTGATGGAGCAGAGCAAAAAGCAATGCTTATAGAAACAATTTTGGTTGAACTTCCACACACAAAAATTGTGTCAGGCAATGGTATGGCAGGTTATGACTCCGCAAATACAATAGTTACACGTAAAGCCTTTGATAGATTATATATTTGTGGTGACGAATCAAATGACGTGGCGGACACTTTAGGGCTTATCGCTCCACGCGTTATGGTATGTGCAGCACATCAAGCAACCATGGCACTCCGACTGATTTTAGAGCAAGATGAAGCATAATTGTAGAATAATTAAGGATATATAAATGGATAACACAGAAGATAATTTGATTTTAAACGGACACGAATTTAGTTCTAGATTTATATTAGGGTCTGGAAAGTTTTCATTAGAACTTGTGCAAGCCTCAATTGAACACGCTGATGCACAGATAATTACTCTTGCACTTCGTCGAGCAAATGAGGGCGGAATTGCAAATATTTTAGATTATATCCCTAAAAATGTTACACTTTTGCCAAATACATCAGGCGCAAGAAATGCAGAAGAAGCAGTTCGTATTGCAAGGCTTGCTCGTGAATGTGGCTGCGGTGACTTCATTAAGATTGAAGTAATCAGAGATTCAAAATACCTCTTGCCAGATAATCATGAGACCATAAAAGCTACTGAAATATTAGCGAAAGAAGGTTTTGTTGTAATGCCTTATATGTATCCTGATTTGAACGTTGCTCGTGATATGGTGAATGCAGGTGCAGCTTGCATTATGCCTTTAGGTGCGCCAATTGGCACTAATAAGGGCTTGTGCACACGAGATTTTATCAAGATTTTGATAGACGAAATTGACCTTCCTATTATTGTAGATGCAGGAATCGGTCGTCCTTCACATGCCTGCGAAGCTATGGAAATGGGCGCGGCGGCTTGCATGGTAAATACTGCAATTGCAACAGCAGGTGATGTTCCTATGATGGCAAAAGCATTTAAAAATGCAATTATTGCAGGACGTGAAGCTTACCTTTCAGGGCTTGGAAGAGTTCGCAGTACCGCAGATGCCTCTTCTCCACTTACCGGATTTTTGGAGTAGTAATGATTGAGTCTCACATGAAATATCTCAAAGGTATGGATATCTTAGAAGATAATTCAATAATGGATCGTGTGCTTTTAGAACGTAGCGAGTATAATTCTGATATTTATACTTCAAGTGATGTTGAAGAAGTGCTTGAAAAAGACTTCCTAACTCCTGAAGATTTTGGAGTTCTTCTTTCAAAAGCAGCTGGTGAATATCTAGAACAGATGGCACAAAAAGCTCTCAGTTTAAGAAAAAAATATTTTGGCAATTCTGTAACTATCTTTGCCCCTCTTTATCTTGCAAATTTCTGTGAAAACCATTGTGTATATTGCGGATTTAATTGCACTAATTCAATTAGTCGAGTAAAGCTTAATATGGAAGAAATTGAAAGGGAAATGCAAGAGCTCGCTAAAACTGGTTTACAGGATATTTTAATTCTTACTGGCGAAAGCAAAGTTCATTCTCCTGTCGAATATATTGGCGAAGCATGCAAGCTTGCAACTAAGTATTTTAAACAGATCGGAGTAGAAATCTACCCTGTAAATATTGATGATTATAAGTATCTTCGTAAATGTGGCGTAGACTATGTCACTGTATTTCAAGAGACCTATAATCCTGAAACATATGAAAAAGTTCATAAAGGTGGACATAAAAGGATATATCCTTATAGATTTTGCGCACAAGAACGTGCAATGAAAGGCGGTATGCGTGGTGTAGGTTTTGCAGCTTTACTTGGTCTTGATGACTTTAGAAAAGATGTCTATGCTACTGGATTACATGCGTATCTTGTTCAGAGAAAATATCCGCATGCAGAAATAACTTTCTCATGTCCTCGCTTATGCCCAACACAAGGTGATAAGAGTATAAATCCGAAAGATGTTTATGAAAAACAACTATTTCAAGTGATTTGCGCGTATAGAATCTTTATGCCTTTTGCTGCGCTTACGATATCAACTCGTGAAAGTGCTAAATTTAGAGATAATGTGATTCAAATGGCGGCTACAAAGATATCTGCGAGCGTGTCAACAGGTGTAGGAGCGCACGAAGAAAATGATGATAGACATGGTGATGCGCAATTTGAAATAGCAGATTCACGTTCTACTGAAGAAGTTATTATTGCAATAAAAAATATGGGCTTACAGCCAGTTATGGCAGATTATATAAATATTTAGACGCGCACCCTAGGAGAAAAAGTGTCAAATATTATTTGTGTTACGCATAGAAAACTTTGTAATGAGGATTTTCTTTTGCGTATAGAAAGAATTGCAAAGATAAAACCAAGAGCAATAATCCTCCGAGAAAAAGATTTGAACTCTTTGGAATATGAAGAACTTGCTTTAAAAGTTCTTGAAATTACGAATAAATTTGACGTTCAACTAGTTCTGAATGGGCATGCAAACCTTGCTGAAAAACTAGATTTATCATGTCAACTTCCTTTTTCTCAAAAAAATATGCTAAAGAGGGGCGGACTTTCAATTCATAGTGTAGAAGAGGCAAAAGAGGCGAATTCCTCAAATGCAGACTGGCTTATAGCAGGGCATATATGGTCGACAGATTGTAAAAAAGGGCTTGAGGGTAGAGGTTTAGACTTTTTGAAAGATGTTGTATCTGTCAGTGAGAAAGAAGTCTTTGCTATTGGCGGAATTACGCTAAACCGACTGCAAGAAGTTCAAGAAACTAAGGCTGCCGGCGCTTGCATTATGAGTTATCTTATGACTTGTAATCCCAAAAATCTAGAAAGTCTGCACTCTAATTTTTAACACGTCATCTCAATTTATGGGTATAAGATATATTACAAGGATGACTAGGGTGTGTTTCTAAATTCACCCTTTTGCATTTTGACACTTATCGTATTAGATTTGAAAGTGATTTTTTATTCAAGTCGTTTATGTTTTGATAAACTCCTTTCATAAAAATTCACTTTTCCTTGTCAAAAATACAAAATCTCTTAATTTAGAAACACACCCTAGTAATAATTATTTTTTAAGGAAAGGGGAGTTTGAGGGGGAAAACCTCGTTTTTTAAGAAAAAACGTGGTTTTCCCCCTCAAGAAATCATAAATTAGATTGACATTTTTGTAAATAACTCCTCAAGTGTTTGACAAAGATATCATATAGTTGTACTCTCACCTATACTTAATTGTAGGGGAAAACTATGCCAGTTTATAAGATGAAATACGGAAATACAAGCATTGACGTGTCAATTGACAACGCAAGCTCAATCACGGTGCTTGAACCGGTGGAAGCAGAAGGGATTAGTGATTTAAAAGCGACATTCAGAAGTGAAGTTGAAACAAATACTATTGATTCTCCTGCCTTATCTAATCTTGTTGCTAAGGACGATTTAGTAACTATTGTTTTGAGCGATGTTACAAGACTTTGGTCAAAACAAGATAAAGTATGTAAGGAACTTGTAGAGTTTTTGAATGAAGAATGTGAAGTTCCTTTTGAGAATATTGCAATTCTCCTTTCACTTGGCACACATCGTCCTCAAACAGAAGAAGAAGATCGTCGAAATGTTACCGACTGGGTTTATGAGAGGGTAAAAGTAGTTCCTCATGATTATCGTGGAGAATTAAAGTATTTAGGGACAACGAGTTACGGTACTCCAATGTATGTAAATCCTCTTGTTGTTGACAGAAAAGTTATTATCATAGGCTCAACAGTTCATCACGTACTTGCTGGTTATGGTGGCGGAAGAAAAAGCATACTTCCCGGCGTTGCAGGTGAAGAAACAATCTTGAAAAATCATCTACTTGCAATGCACCCAACCGAAGAACGCTCGACTGAACTTGTAGGTATGGGGCTTCTCGAAACAAACCCTATTCAAGTTGATATGAATGAAGCTGTAGCAATGGTAAATCCGGTTTTCGGGATTAACATTGTTATGAATAAAGATGGCAATCAAGCGAAGCTTGTGTGCGGTAACTGGAAGACTGCATGGGAAAAAAGTTGTGAAATCACAAATGAAATTAATGGCCGTCTTATAAGTGAAAAAGCTGATATTGTTATAGGAAGTTGTGGTGGTTATCCTAAAGATATGAATTTATATCAAGGCTCTAAAACAATTTTCAATATGGCAGAAGCTGTAAAAGATGGCGGAACTATGATTTTTTTCGCTGAATGTATTGAAGGTGGCGGAGCTCCGGACTTCTTTGATTGGGCTAAGTCGCTAAAAACTAAGACTCTAGATGCTGATTTAAGAGCGAATTTTACAATTTCGGGCTATGTTTTTTATGCTCTTTGTGAAAGGCTTAATAAAGCACAAGCTCTTGTAATGTCAACACTTCCAAAAGAAACTTTAGCAGATTTGAATATTAAAGGATATCAATCAGCTGATGAATTATTTAAAGATGTTGATTTTACAGGAAAATCTGTAATTGTAATGCCTTATGGCGGAGCAACTGTACCAATTTACAAGTCACAGGCTTGTCAATAATAATCCTTAATAACCTTGGAGAGAGTAGACATGAAGCTTTTAAGAATTTTATCGGTTTTTCTATTATTTACGTTAGTAAGTATTCAAGATGTTTCAGCAAAACAAATCAGTGTTGGTATTGTTCAATTTATTGAAAATGGCGCGTTTACTGATATGCGTGAAGGTTTTATTAATCAAATGCGCTCACAAGGTTATGACGAAAGCAAAATGACCTTTGATTTCAAAAGTGCTCAAGGCGATGCAACTAACCTTAATAGTATTTGTCAAAGCATGGTAGATGAAGGGCATGATTTTATAGTAGCAATCGCAACACCATCAGCTCAAGCAATGGTGAATTTAGATAGTGATATACCTGTTTTCTTTATCTCAGTATCGAATCCAATTGGGGCTCGTATCATCAGCGATATGCAAAAGCCTGATAAAAACGCTACAGGCGCATCAAATGCAATTCCTGTAAAATTGATTTTTGACCTTGCTGAACAAATTACTCCAGGATTAAAATCTTATGGACTCCTCTATACAACAAGCGAAATTAACGCAGTGACTACAATTGAGCAAGTAAAAGAATATCTTGACTCTATTGGAATTGACTACAAAGAAGCAATTGTAACCAATTCAGCAGAAGTTCAGCAAGCAGCTCAAAGCCTTGTAGATAGTGTTGACGCCGTATTTATTCCTAACGATTCCGTTATTCAAAGTGCTATGAGCCTTGTAGGCGAAGTTACAAGAGATGCTAAAATTCCAACATATTGCACCTCAAATGTGACTGTTGAAGCAGGTGGATTAGCAACAAAAGCTATCAGCGATGTAAGAATCGGTGAAATTGTTGCTGATATGGCGATTGAATATATTAACGGTAAAAAAATTGAAGATATTCCATCTCAAGTAGTACCGGCTACCGATATTATTATCAATAAAACTACTGCTGATGCGATTGGCGTTGCAATTCCTACAGATATTGAAGGGCTTATCGTTATAGAAGATAAGTAGTGAGGGTATGTTTCTAAATTCATTCTTTTGCGGTTTTTCTGCTTTAAAGATGATTTTTTATTCCGTTTATGTATATTTTGACACACTGCACGTCATAAAAACTCACTTTAAATTGAAAATTCCACAAAATCTCTGAATTTAGAAATACACCCTAGTTGAAATATAACTTCTTGAGGGGTAAAACAACATTGTGGGAAAAGTTCCCTTTTGAAAAAAATGAGTTTTTCCCCCTCAAACTCCCCCTTTCCTTAAAAAACAATTGTTAATAAATCAATATTTTAGAAAAGTAAAAATATGTCAATTTTTGAAACATACTTTATACACATGAATTGGAATGACGTGCCCTAGAACAAGTCAGAAAGAAATGAGGTTTCCAAAGGGACTTTCCCTACGGGAATCATTCCCGTGGGAAAAGTTCTCTTGGTCGCCGAAGGCAAAAAAAGAAAAATAGAAAAAATAGAAAAAACAAAATCAAATTAAGGATATAATTAATGACATTGCTACTAGGATCATTCCAGCTAGGATTGATATACGCTTTACTGGCGATAGGAATTTATATCGCATTCAGAATACTAAACGTACCGGATTTATCTGCAGAGGGAACGTTTACATTTGGACTTGCAACATCGGCAGCGTTCACAGCAATGGGCAGTCCTTTTCTTGGAATTTTCTTTGGTATGCTCGCCGGGTTTGTGGGCGGAAGTGTGACAGGATTTTTGCAAACAAAACTTAGAATACATCCAATTCTAGCGGGCATTCTTACCTTGAGTGGACTTTATTCTATAAATTTAGCAATAATGGGTTCTCGTTCTAATATTGCACTTGTTGGAATGGATACTCTTTTCAGAATAGCTTTTGACCTTCTACCATTTTTGAGTAAAGAAGTTGTTAAGTTTACGATTTCCTTTGGTTTCTGTGTACTTGTAATAGTAGTGCTTGCATATTTCTTTAAGACACATATAGGTCTTTGTATCAGAGCTACTGGCGACAATGAAGCGATGGTTCGTGCATCTTCAATTGATGTAGACTCAACTAAAATTCTTGCTCTTGCGCTTGGAAATGGTTGTATTGCTTTATCGGGAGCTTTATTGGCTCAATACCAAGGTTTTGCGGACATCAGCTCTGGTATTGGGATTATTGCTGTAGGGCTTGCGTCTGTTATTATAGGTGAAATGATATTCGGAATTAAGGGGGTGACGTATGGTTTAATCACAGCTGCTCTTGGTTCTGTTGTGTACCGTTTGATAATTGCGCTTGCACTAAAATCTAGTTTATTTCCGGCATACTATCTTAAACTGGTTTCCGCTGCGATTGTGGCAATTGCGCTTGCTCTTCCTGCAATTAAAGCATATTTACGACTACAAAGAATTAAACAAAAGGGGCTTGAAGATGCTAAAAATCTCTAACCTTACCAAAGTGTTTTCACCAAATAGCCCAACACAACATATTGCCCTCAATAAGTTGGAATTAGAAGTTGAAAAAGAAGAATTTGTATGTGTCATCGGGTCTAATGGAGCAGGAAAATCTACTCTTTTTAATGCGATATCCGGATTTTTTTGGTCGGACGGTGGTTCTATTATCTTAGAAGGAAAAAATATTACATATGAGCGCGAACATAAGCGTTCTGCATATATTGGAAGACTTTTTCAAGATCCTATGATGGGCACTGCACCAAGCCTAACAATCGAAGAAAATCTTGCACTTGCGTATTCAAGAAGTAAACGTAAAGGGCTTAAACTCGCAATTCATAGTAACGAACGTGAATTTTTTAAAAGCGCACTTGCAGAGTTTGAAATGGGGCTTGAAGATAGAATTCATACAAAAGTAGGTTTGCTTTCAGGTGGACAAAGACAAGCATTGACCCTATTAATGGGAACTCTGGTTCCGCCGAAGCTCCTTTTACTTGATGAGCATACAGCCGCTCTTGACCCTGCTACAGCTGAAAAAGTTATGCGGATAACAAAAGAAATTATTGCAAAGCACAAGCTTACTGCAATGATGATTACTCATAATATTCAAGATGCCCTTACAAGTGGCACTCGTACAATTATGATGAATAAGGGCAAGATAATACTTGATTTAAAAGGCAAAGAAAGAGAAGAAATGACAGTTTCAAAACTAATGGATTTCTACTCAGCTACGCAAAAAGAAGCACTTTCTGATAGAATGTTGCTTAGTTAGAGCTAAAGAAAAAAAGAGTTTATTTTGTAATATATGTTACAGTTTTTTTCGTAGAAGAATTATAAAAGGTTTTATGAGAAGAAATGAAAAAGTTAAAAAACTATAACTTATTATTATAAATAGTAATTTTGTGAGGAATACTTATGAAAATATTCATACATAAATTCTTACTCCATTTAAAAGTAATGAAGCTTGCAAGGTTTAGACTGCTTTTTATGTGGTTTTTTGCATGTCTCACTATTAGTCTTATTGCTTATATAGATACTTTTGTTCAAGCAAGCTATAACTACACTATTCTACTTGCACCTTTTGGAGCGACAACCGTAATTATCTTTACAATTCCTCATAGTCCAATAGGGCAGTCAAAAAACGTTATATTTGGGCATACAATCTCTGCAATTATAGGCATTTCTTGCTTTTTCCTTTTTGGTGAAGCAACTCCAGTTTCCATAGGAATCAGCGTTGCTACAGCACTTGTTGCTATGATAGTAACAAACACTCTTCACCCTCCCGGCGGTGCAACTGCTCTTATAGCGGCACTTGGCGGAAGCGTGGTGCAAGAACTTGGATATCTTTATCCTTTCTTTCCTGTAGCTTTAGGCGCAATAATAACTGTAATTTTAGGCGAGATTTTTAACTACATCACAAATCTAATAACCAACAAAGAAGGTAAATAATTTATGAGACTTGCAAAAAGAGAGCGTAATACTCAAGAATTTTTCGATTTAGTACTTAACCAAGCAAATGAAATAACTCTTGCTTTTAATGATAAAAACGCACCTTACGTTCTTCCTTTCAACTTTGCTTATGAAGATGGAAAAATATATATCCACTGTGCTCATGAAGGGCATAAAATAGATCTTATAAGAGAAAACCCATCTGTAGGCTTTTGCGCAACTTGTGATGTTGAAATTCTTCCCGAAGAAGCAACAACCGCCTATAGAAGCGTAGTAGGAAAAGGCGTAATAACAATTGAAGAAGATGAAAACATAAAACAACGTGCTCTTGATATGATAGCTTACAAATACAAAGCAAGCTGTGATGTACCTGCAAATCCTCAAATGATAAAGGGTACTTGTGTTCTTATTCTAAGAATTGAAGAAATCAATGGAAAACAAAGAGAGAGAAAAGCGTAGTCATTTTTTTTTAGAAAGGGGGAAACCACGTTTTTCAAAAAAGAGTTTTTTCCTAAAATTCGACGTTAACTAAATTCTCTTTTTAATGTGTAGACTAAACTTTTTTGTGCAATTATTTCCCCACCGCATGTACAAACTTTGCTTAATAACCAAACTAAATGCGGTATATTGAAAAGTTTTTTGGAAGGAAGGGGGAGAGTTTG